>NZ_LOFG01000006.1:0-104553 GCF_001469205.1 Pseudoalteromonas sp. H103
ATCTAAAGGCGAGAGCCGAAGCCCCCTTTGGTCCGTAGACATTATGCGGTATTAGCAGTCGTTTCCAACTGTTGTCCCCCACCTCAAGGCATGTTCCCAAGCATTACTCACCCGTCCGCCGCTCGTCAGCAAAGTAGCAAGCTACTTTCTGTTACCGCTCGACTTGCATGTGTTAGGCCTGCCGCCAGCGTTCAATCTGAGCCATGATCAAACTCTTCAATTAAAAAGTTTTATGTCTTTCGACAGCTCAATGAATTCTGAATTTATTTAATATCTTTCGATATTGAATTGACTGTGCTGAATAACTACCTAAGTAATTATTCTGTTGGTCACTCAGTTTCAATTGAGACTCTAATTTGTTTGCCTCGCTACCTAAGTAGCTTGGCTGTTAGAACTCAATCTGTACGAGTGCCCACACAGATGATTGCTTTATATTGTTAAAGAACGTTGCGATTAAAGCGTTAAACTTTATCTCGCTAGGGCTGCGCATATTACGCTTTCCTATTTTTTTGTCAATACTTAATTTTGTTAAACTTGAAAGTTTTCAGAACTAAGTTTTACTCGACTCACTAAGTGGTTTGCTTGCCTCGCTAAGCGTTGCCTGCTCTGCCGTCTCAGTGGGGTCGCATTATAGGGAGAACAGATTTTTACGCAAGCGTTTTATTGATAAAACTTTAAATAAAACACTGTTCGCTCAATATGCAATCAAGAACCCCCGAAATAGTACGATAAACATACTAAAAACATGGCTACAGCTAACATTAATATTTATAAATGCCCTTAAAACGTATAAAGCACCTATATAGGTGCTTTATAATTTCCTGCGCCACTTAGGTATTAATATAAAATACTATAGAGCTTTCTGCGGTATTTAGCTGCTAATGCGTCGCCATCAGGAAGAGAAGCTATAATTGCTAAAAAATTTGGTTTTGCATCATTAAAGTTCAAATCCTTTTTAAGGACAGTAAATAATGTTTCGAGTGCTTCTTCTTTACGACCTGCGTCATTAAGTAAGTTACTCAATTCTATTTTCAGCTCTAAGTCGTTGGGGTATTTCTCAACCTGAGATTGCTTTTCTTTAATCTCTGGTGAGTCGGTTGCCTCTAAAGCAGCTTCGCATTTGGCTTTTATGTTATGAAAGTATGCATCTTGCTCCTGTGCATCAATTGTATCAATCAATGCTTTGGCATCATCTAATTTATGAATTTGAATACATATATCAGCAAGCACCAATTTTATGCGTGCATTCTTATTATCAATTTCATAGGCCTGCTTTGCGTAATTAAATGCAGCATTTAGATCTGACTTTAATAAAGCTTGCTTAGCTTGCTCTAATAATAAATCCTGCTGAGCGGGTAGATGCTTACCTAGTGATTCTCTTACTTGGTTTTCGGTTTGCGCTCCCGCTAACAAATCAACCGGTGCAGAATCTTTTAATAGCACAAGTGTAGGTAATGTTTGTAACCCTACTTGTTGCGCTAACTGAGAAGCCAGTGCCTGCTCTGCATCACAATCAAGGTTTGCTACTACAATATAGTCAGTATATTCACCCGCTAATTTATCCAGTATTGATAATTGGCTAATGCATTCTGGACTCTGCGGAGAGTAGAAGTTTAATAACACCAGCTTTTGCTGTGATGTTTCACCAAGTACTTGCTGTAAGTTTTGTGCGTTGATACTAACTATGTTGCTCATTGAATTTATTGCCATATTCATTTATTTAGGTTTTTATATGGTGGTGAACATAATAATTACAAGTCATATACCTATAAATCACTTGGTATAGATATTAAACAACGAGGGAAACTATGAAATTTACCTATTTAAGTGCAGCACTTTTATTAGCTAGTCCACTGCTATACGCACAACCACTTGATTTAAACTTAACGAAAACGATGCCAGCCATAGAAAAGTTTTACCTCGATTTACATCAATCTCCTGAGCTTTCTTACCATGAAGAAGAAACAGGAAAAAAAATAGCTTCTCAGTTATCTAAGCTTGGTTTTGATGTAACCGATAACGTAGGTGGCTTTGGTGTAGTTGGAATTTATAAAAATGGTAACGGACCTACCATTATGATCCGCACTGATACAGATGGCTTACCTATTGTTGAGCAAACTGGCAAAGCGTATGCGTCTAAAGTAAAAGTTATAGATGAGCACGGTGCTAATGTAGGTGTAATGCATGGCTGTGGTCACGATATACATATGAGCTCATTTATTGGCACCGCCGAGCAACTTATTGCACATAAAAATAAATGGCAGGGCACGCTAATGATGGTTGCTCAACCTGCAGAAGAAGTAGGCGGTGGCGCAAAAGCAATGCTAAATGAAGGCTTATTTAGTAAATACGCGAAACCCGACCACGTTATTGCATTACATGTAAGTGCCAGCGTACCTGCTGGTAAGGTATCAATGAAAAATGAATATACTATGGCAAGTGTTGATTCGGTAGATATTGCTATAAAAGGAAAAGGAGGCCACGGCGCTTACCCACATACCACTGTTGATCCTGTTGTTATTGCTGCACGCACTGTATTAGCACTTCAAACAATCACGAGTCGTGAGCTTTCTCCACTTGAACCTTCGGTTATAACTGTGGGCTCTATTCATGGTGGCTCAAAACATAATGTAATTTCAGATGAAGTAAAACTACAACTTACTTTAAGAAGTTACAATCCTGACGTGCGTACAGCTCAAATAGCAGCAATTAAACGTATAACAGCAGGTATTGCACAAAGCGCAGGGCTTGAAGAGCCACTATATCCTGTTGTTTATGTTCACGAAGATGAGTCAATTCCATCCACTTACAATAACCCAGAGCAAACAAATATAGTTAGAAGTGCTATTGCTGATGCAATTGGCGCAACTAATGTACTTGAAACAAAAGCGGTTATGGCGGGTGAAGATTTTGGATTATACGGCAGAACGGATGAAAACGTCCCTATTACTTTATTCTGGTTAGGCGGAGTTAACCAACAACAATATGCAAAAGCGATGAAAAATAACGAAACACTCCCTTCATTACATTCAAGTAAATTTGCACCTGATTATAAAGTAGCACTACCTACAGGTATAAAAGCTATGAGTAACGCTGCAGTCGCTTTATTTAATAATTAATAAGCAGTACTAAAGAGCTCAGTTATTAAGTAGTTGCGGAGCTCTTTTTATAATTTGATTTTTTATATGGCGCTTTTTTGCCTTGCTTAGCAAAGCGTTTTTTAGGAGATGTTTTAGATAGCTTTGAAAATACATGGCTATCGCAATTAGCCGCCTGTTGTACAAAGCTTTCAAGCTCTGCCAGTAATGGCTGTAAAAACTGCTGATAACTCATTGCTTGTTGCGCTATATCCCCTAAGCTCGACTCCCACTTAGCCGTTAAATCGGGACTTGCTAAGCCTTGTGGTAAAACACTAATAAGTGCCAAACCGGTTTCGGTTGCTTTAATTGCTTTACCTTCACGCTTTAAAAAGCGACGTCTAAATAACAATTCAATAATACCTGCGCGAGTAGCCTCAGTACCTAAACCATCGGTCTCTTTTAATACTTTTTTAATTTGTGGATCTTTAACGTAACGGCTAATGCCCGTCATCGCAGCCAACAATGTTGCATCAGTAAAATGTGATGGAGGTGTAGTATGCTTTTCAACAACCTCACCTTTAGTGCAATTAAGCGCCATCCCTTTAGCTAAATGAGGTAAAGTTGCTTCATCTTTTAGCTCGCCTTTACCCATTAGTACCTTAAAACCCAAATTTACGTCTTGCTTGGCATTGGCTTTAAATAAACCACCAGCAATTGTTATCTCAGTTTTAGTTTCGTTGTAAATGTAGTCAGGGTAGAACTGAATCAAATAATGCCTACAAATGAGCTGATACACTTTTGCTTCATCAGTGGCCAAGTTTGCAGTTTTTAATTGCTTTGCTGTGGGCACAATTGCATGGTGTGCAGCAACTTTTGAATCATTAAAGCATTTACTGCATTTTTTAGCATCAGCCCCATTCGCAAACTCAGTTTTTTGACCGCCATTTGCTGCAATTGCTTTTAAAATGGAAGGCGCATCTAAGTGATGTTCTTTAGGTAAATAACGATTATCTGAACGAGGGTAGGTGATTAATTTATGGCGCTCATAAAGTGTTTGGCAAATATCAAGCACCTGCTGAGCAGCCATACCAAATGCCTTTGCAGCATCTATTTGAAGTGAAGATAAATTATAAGGTAAAGGTGCACTTTGTTTTTTTTGTTTTTGTTCAAGTGCTGTTACCTCTCCTTTTTGATTAGTTATACGCGAAGCTACATTTTCGGCGAGTGCTTTATTTAATACCCGCCCTTCTTCATCTTGATGAGGCTCGCAAGCTTTACTCGGCACCCACTTAGCTGTAAATAACTGCTGCTTTGGAGTAACTAAATGCGCCAACACTTCATAAAATGGTTTTGATACAAAATTAGCTATTTCGTTATCGCGGTTAACCACTAAACCTAAAATAGGGGTTTGTACGCGCCCAACTGATAACACATTGCCAAACCCTGCTTTTTGCCCAGCTAAAGTATAGGCACGCGTAAGGTTCATACCAAAAAGCCAATCCGCTCGTGAACGTGCAAGCGCTGATACACTAAGTGGAATAAATTCGCGATTAGAGCGCATACTACTAAGTGCTTTTTTAACTGCTGCTAAGTTTAAATCGCTTATTAGTAAACGCTGAATACTTTGCTTTTTAGTTTTGCTTATTTTGGCTTGCTCTATTACCTCATCGACCAAAAGTTGACCCTCGCGGTCGGGATCACCAGCATGAACTAACAATGATGCTTGTTTAATTAACTTTTTTAAAATAGTTAATTGCTTGCGAGTTTTCGTTTTAGCCTTTAGCTGCCACTGCTCAGGCACAATAGGAAGGTGTTCAAATTGCCATTTTTTGAAGCGCTCATCGTAGTCATCAGGCTCTGCTTGCTCAAGTAAGTGCCCTATACACCACGAGACACAATCACCATTAGCTACTTCTATATACCCATCGTGTTTTTTATGTGGTTTTGGTAAGGCATCAGCAATTGCTCTGCCTAGTGATGGTTTTTCTGCAATGTAGAGTTTCATGGGAGTCGCTCACTCACTGTTTATATAAACAGTAGTTTAGCACAACTATTTTAAGGTGAGGAGTTTTCTCTTTTTGACCTTACACTGCCTTGCTTAGTGAAAAGGATAATTAAAGGTAAATAGCATACAACCACCGTGGCAATATTGATAAATGGCATTAGGGTCTGATAAATAACTGTACTGTAAGCTAAATCCCACAAGTGGCGATCAACTAATCGGAATAGTTGTAATATAGGTGCGCCAATAACAACTAGTTGCCCAATAACACATTGCCATAAATAAACTTTATCCTTTATACCCCAGTAGGCTATAAGTGCCATCCAAATAATATCTGTGAGCGCCCAAACTAAATAACGATAAATATAAATGTCATCAAACGCTCTTAGGCTTGAAGCAGTTAGGTTACCAAAGAGGAAAAAAGCTGCGGTAAGTAGTACAAATCGAAAGGCTAGTCGATCTTTAAATACAAAAAATATAAAAATAGCCGGGCTTAGCATTAAAACCCAGCTTTTACTTAAAATACTGACAATATACAAAAACCATTCAGGCAAAATACTCTGCCCTATTTTGTTTTTGTATCGTCATCAGTACCATCACCATTACCCGGCATGTCGCAATATTTATTGATTATTTTCACAGGCACTCCATTACATATGTTAAGGAAATGTACTGTAAGCTAAAATGATGAAATTGCCAAGATACTTAGGCAATTAAGTACCTTAAATTAAAACAAACATAATGAGATATAACACAAAGCAATAACTTATCGCACATCAATAGGATCAGACTCTTTAGCCTTACCTTGCAAGATTGATATTTCTACTCGACGGTTTCTTCGGCGATCTTCATTTGAATCGTTTGGTACAAGTGGGCGAGTATCGGCACGCCCTACTACCATCATCCGGTTTTTATCAAACCCTTGCACTGTTTGCAGCTCGCTTGCGACTGCTACAGCACGCTTTGACGATAAGTCCCAATTATTAATATATAACTCATTTGAAACCTGAAAATCGTCGGTATGTCCCGAAACAGTAATTTCGCCAGGTACATCTTTTAACAGCACACCAATATCTTGAATGATAGGTTTAAACTTAGGTTGTAAAAATGCACTCCCTGAGGGAAATGAGCCATTTTCACGAATACGAATAATAATTTGCTGCCCTAAAGATTCAAGCTCTATTGCACCATCTATAATTTGCTTTTCGAGTTGTTGCGCTATTTTTTTAACTAACTCATTTGTTTGCTCTTGATCGGCCGCTGAAGTTGCTTGCTCTGACGATTGCTCTTGCGAAGTGCTACGCGACTCCCCTCCGCGTTTATCTCCTCGCTGCTCTTGCCTACCACCGGCTGAGCTTTCATCACCTGCTTGAAACTCAAGCATTTGCTGGGTCATTTCTACAGTTTGTTGTTGAATGGTTTCTATAGGGGTTGGCTCTGGTTTACCGGGAGTAAATTCCATGGCAATAACAGACGTGCCTTTGGGGATATCTTTTACTTCTATTTTATTTTGCACACCAAATGCAAACTTCATCGAGCCTGCTATTTGTTTAAATTTAAGTACATCCATTTCTGAAAACGCAAGCAAGAGTACAAAGAAGCACATTAATAATGACATTAAATCGGCAAAAGTTCCCATCCAAGCAGGTAAACCTGGTGGTGGGCATTTGCACTCTTGATCAGACATGGTTACTCCTCGGTATCTACTTTACGTTTAGATTCAGCTAAGTAGTTTTTCAAAATACCTTCAATTACTTTTGGGTTTTGACCATCTTGGATACCTAAAATTGCATCCAAAATTAAACGTTGGTTCATTGCTTCTTCGTCTTTACGTAGTTCGAGTTTTACCTGAATTGGAATTGCTACAACGTTTGCTAAAAATGCACCATATAAAGTAGTTAATAGTGCTACAGCCATTGCGGGTCCAATTGCTTTAGGGTCGTCCATGTTAGATAACATTGCAACCAAGCCAATGAGTGTACCAATCATGCCCATAGCAGGTGCTATATCAGCAAGCGACTTAAATAAACCCGCGCCCATTTCATGACGGGTAGTGGTTAAAGAAATATCTTTTTGAAGTGTTGCACGCACAACGTCAGCATCATGCCCATCAACAAGCATATCTACGCCTTTGCGCATAAATGGATTGGGAATTTCGGCTTCTTCAAGGGCTAAAAAACCACCTTTACGTGCTGAATCAGCAAGTTCTACTGCTTTTTCTATTAGCTCTTCAGGGGATTCTATTTTAAACATGAATGCCTTACCAACTACTTTACCTATGCCTAAAAATTGTGACATGGTGAAGTTTGATAAAACAATAAACAGTGAGCCGCCAAAAACAATGACACTTGAAGGAGCATCGGCAAACATAGCCATTTCACCGCTACTACTCATAAACATAGACATGACAATTAAGCCAATTGCGCCTAGGATCCCGATTATGGTTGCTAAATCCACATTTCCTCCAGAGGTTTCATGTTCAGTGCCTTATTATAAACTTTTATTATTATCTGCTTATCGGCAACATACTGAATTGCTTAAGCCATTTTTATAAATAAACATAAAAAGCAGCCTTTAGCACTATTTTAGATCAAGTTATATGTGCAACCTAATTTATTAACCATTAAGAGTGCTATTAAGCCTTTATTAATGCAATTAAATATAATTTAACGCCATAAAGGTAAAAAACCAATATCATCCTTTGACCTAGTTTAGCATTCCCCCTAAAATTGACCCCTAAATTTATTATGTAAGCTGAAATAAAGATGGCGACTAAAAAACCTGAAAACTTAAGTTTCGAACAAGCACTAGAAGAATTATCGACAATTGTTAGTGATATGGAACAAGGTGATTTGTCGCTTGAGCAATCGCTTAAACAATTTGAACGTGGAATTGCATTAGCGAGTGCTTCATCAGGAAAATTACAGCAAGCAGAGCAAAAAGTATCAATTTTGATGGGTAACAGCGAAAAGTCAGCACTTACAAACTTTGATAACGATATGGAATAGTTGTGAGCATTAAAGATTATATTGAATGTGCTCAAAAAGATGTAGTAGCTACTTTACAACAACATTTTGACCAACCTCTCGATACAGAGCAAACAATAAAAAGTGCCACAGAGTATGGGTTATTTAATGGTGGCAAAAGACTACGCCCATTTTTAGTGTACGCCACAGGCGAAATGCTCGGTGCTAAAAAGCAAGATTTGGACATATTGGCAGGCGCTATTGAATGTATTCATAGCTACTCACTTGTTCATGATGATTTACCTGCGATGGATGATGACGATTTACGTCGTGGTCGCCCTACTTGCCATATTGAGTTTGGCGAAGCGCACGCAATTTTAGCTGGTGATGCACTACAAACCCTCGCCTTTGAGTTAATAGCAAGCCATGAATTTACATGCTCTTCGCAAACACAGATAAAAATGATTGCTCAACTAGCTAAAGCATCTGGCCTTGAGGGCATGGTGGGCGGACAATCTTTAGATATTGCAGCAACAGATAAAGCAGTTACCGTTCAAGAGCTTGAACGTATACATAAACTAAAAACGGGTGCGCTCATTAATTGTGCGATTACACTTGGTGCATTGTGTAGCGAAAATGCAGACAAACAAACTTTAGAAAACTTAAGCATTTTTGGGTATGCTATAGGGCTGGCATTTCAAGTACACGACGATATTTTAGATGTTGAAGGCGATACTATTATTTTAGGTAAGCCACAAGGGTCAGATATCGCCGCGAATAAAGCGACATACCCGGCGTTATTAGGTATGCTAGGCGCTAAAGAAAAGGCGCAAAACTTAATACAACAAGCACATGAAGCGCTTGCAAAAATAGATGCCGACACAACACATCTTGCGTCGCTAGCAAATTACCTTATTGAGCGTGACCACTAATAACCGCTTTAGCGTATTGCAATTAGCACTGACATTATTACTCAACATTAATTACTCATAAACGCTTTGTGTTAATTAATGTTAGCGAAGGATATATATAAAACCATGACACTTGATAGTAGCAAGTATCCATTACTTAATTTGGTTGACGAACCAGCACAGCTGCGTGATTTAGCGCAAGATAAACTTCCTGCTTTTAGCAACGAGCTGCGCGATTACTTACTCAACTCAGTATCGCAAAGTAGCGGTCATTTAGCGTCTGGTTTAGGAACAGTTGAGCTAACTGTTGCACTACATTATGTTTATAACACACCAGAAGATCGCGTTGTATGGGATGTAGGACATCAAGCTTACCCACATAAAATATTAACTGG
Organism: Pseudoalteromonas sp. H103; assembly: GCF_001469205.1. NCBI lineage: Bacteria > Pseudomonadati > Pseudomonadota > Gammaproteobacteria > Alteromonadales > Pseudoalteromonadaceae > Pseudoalteromonas > Pseudoalteromonas sp. H103. The sequence goes on from NZ_LOFG01000006.1 coordinate 9,355, forward strand.
TCGTCGTGATTTAATGCACACCATTCGTCAAAAAGATGGCCTGCACCCTTTTCCGTTTAGAGATGAAAGCGAATACGATACTTTTAGTGTGGGCCATTCAAGTACATCTATTTCAGCGGCATTAGGTATGTCTATTGCAGCTAAAAAAGAAGGCGCAGGACGTAAAACCGTTGCAGTTATTGGCGATGGTGCTATTACTGCGGGCATGGCCTTTGAAGCTATGAACCACTTAGGTGACGTAAAGTCAGACATGCTTATTATTTTAAATGATAACGAAATGTCGATTTCTGAAAACGTAGGTGCACTTACTAATCACTTTGCACGTATTTTATCAGGTAGCTTTTATACTAATATTCGTGAAGGTAGTAAAAAGTTACTCTCTGGTGTACCGCCAGTCAAAGAGCTTGCCAGCAGAATGGAAGAGCACCTTAAAGGTATGGTTATACCTGGTACTTTTTTTGAAGAATTAGGCCTTAATTACATTGGCCCAATTGATGGACACGATGTAAACATGCTCGTAGATACGCTTCGTAATATGCGTAATTTAAAAGGCCCGCAATTACTGCATATAAAAACACAAAAAGGTAAAGGTTATAAGCCAGCAGAAGCGGATCCTATTGGCTATCATGGCGTACCAAAGTTCGACCCAAGCACATCATGTTTACCTAAATCTAAACCTGGCGCAGCAACCTTTTCAAAAGTGTTTGGTGATTGGCTGTGCGATATGGCAGAGCAAGACAGTAAGCTGATGGCAATAACACCTGCTATGCGCGAAGGCTCGGGCATGGTGCGCTTTTCAAAAGAGCACCCAGAGCAATACTTTGACGTAGCTATAGCCGAGCAACACGCAGTAACACTTGCCGCCGGCTTAGCCTGTGAAGGTTTAAAGCCTGTTGTTGCTATTTACTCAAGTTTTTTACAGCGTGCATACGATCAGCTCATTCACGATGTAGCCCTACAAAACTTACCGGTGCTATTTGCAATTGACCGTGCAGGCATCGTTGGTGCTGACGGTGAAACCCACCAAGGTGCTTACGACTTAAGCTTTATGCGCTGTATACCTAATATGGTTATTATGGCCCCTAGCGATACTAACGAATGCCGCCAAATGTTGTACACCGGTTATAAAGCAAATTGCCCTGTAGCTGTACGCTACCCTCGCGGAAGTGCCGGTACTGCAGATATTCAAAGCGATATGCAGCTTATCGAAATAGGTAAAGCAGACACAATTAAGCAAGGTGCTAAAATTGCTATTTTGTCATTTGGCACATTGCTTGATAACGCACAACTTGCAGCGAATGAATTAAACGCAACGCTTGTTAACATGCGTTTTATTAAACCGCTTGATACAACGCTTTTAAATGAGCTTGCTCAAAGCCACGATGTAATAGTTACCCTAGAGGATAATGCTATTTGTGGTGGTGCAGGCTCCGCAGTTAATGAATACTTGGCAAGTATTAAAGCCCGCATTCACGTACTTAATTTAGGTATTCCTGATGAATTTATTAAGCACGGTACACAAGCGCAAATGCATGATGAAATGGGCTTAGGTGAGCAAGGTATTTTAAGTTCAATTAAGTCGTTTATTGCTTAAGCTATTTACTTAGTTTATTAAAAAGGAGCCTCAAGGCTCCTTTTTTTGTTTTTAATTTTAACTTTTTTGCATCCAGTTTCATTTTATAGCCGTTATTGATATGAGGTTAACATGTAAATAATCGGTGCCGCTTAGTCTATGCCTTATGAGCAAGCGCGTTATTTACCTACATTTGATGGAATATTTAAAAGGTAGAAATGATGAATAAAGCTAATTTAACAACTCATTCAGCACAAAAAAATACACTTAAACACACGCTTAGTTTTTCAGCTTTAACACTTGCAGTATTAATCGGCATTACAGGCTGTAGCTCAGACGATGGTGAAAACGGTGTAGATGGTATTGCAGGCACCGATGGACAAAACGGGTCCGACGGTACAAATGGCAACCCTGGCTTTGCATCAGCCACATTTATTTTGGCAAACAATGGCGAGAGCAATACAGGCACTATCGATTTAATTAACCAAAGCGCCTCTAAACTAAAAACCTTTAATACAACAGCTAACGAAGGCGTTGCATTTGATAGCTTAGGTAATTTATTGCAAGCAAGCGACAGCGAAAATGGCAGTATTAAAACTATATGTCAGCTTGCAAACCGTAGTGACGGCGCAACCTATACAGCTAATACAGATCGCGAAATAACAGGTACTAACACAACATTGGTAAATCCTAAAGGAATAGCTGTAGCACAAAAGAGTGGGCTTGTTTTTATTGCTGACTTTGGCGCTATGCAAGTAACGACTTTTGGCGCTACAGCCGCGGGCGATACAGCGCCTTTAGGCACAACCATTACAGAAGCGGCACCGTGGGATGTTGATTATGATGAATCTAACGACCGCCTTTATGTAGCACTAACAAATGGTGATGTAGCCGTTTACGATAATTTTGTTGGTGGTGAATTTGCCACAATTCCAAGCCGCACAATTACCCCTAGTAATAATGATGGCACGCAAATTTCTGTAAATATTCACGGCATTGTTTATGACTCAAATACTAATAAACTTGTTTTGTCTGATGTAGGGAGTGCCTCAGACGCAACCGATGGTTCGTTATTTGTAATTAATAATGCTTCAACTGCTGAGGGCTTAGTAAGCGTTGCACGAAGTATTGCCGGTCCAGCAACAATGCTTGGTAACCCAGTTGATATTAGCCTTGAAGGTAGTGACTTACGTGTAGCTGAAAAATCAAATGATGCTGTTCTTGTGTTCAGCAATATATTTTCAGGTGAAAGCGGCGATATCACTCCTGATTTAGTTACCTCAACAATTAAACCTGAGTCAATTACTAAACTGGGCATACAAAATGAGATGGCTGACATTTCAGATAGTGATACCGCTAATATGGCGCTGCTAGGTGTTGCTGTAAGTAGTAATCCGGGCACTGCAGGTGAAACAACTGGGCAAATTAGTAGATTAAGCTCACAACTTAACACAGAAATTGGCAACTATAATGCGAGTCAAACTATCGAGAGTGTAACTTTTGATAAAGCGGGTAATAGTTATACAACGTTCGATAACAGTACAACCTCAATTGGCGGTATTGTTATTTCAAATAAAGTGGCAATAAACAGAGATGGGCAAACTTATAATACGAACCAAGACAGCATTATTACTGGTTCGAATACAGGCCTTATATCTCCTAAAGGTCTTGATGTGGCTTCTGATAGCGGTATGATTTTAGTTGCAGAAAATAATGCAGATACTCCAAGTATTTCAATATTTTCAACTTGCACCACAGGGGATGCAAGCCCATTAATGACGCTTACGTTTGCAAATGATGCTCGCCCTTGGGATGTTGATTACGATGTAAACACTGATCGAGTTTTTGTAGCACTAACAAATGGAACCGTTGCTGTATTTGACGAAGTTAAAAGCAAACTAATGGCTGGTAGTACTAATATTGCAGTTGAGGATAGGCTTATAACGCCAGCAAATGCAGGCACAGCACTAGCAGCACCAAGCAACATACACGGCATCGACTACGACTCGCTAAGTAGCTCGCTAATACTCTCTGATGTTGGTAGCGCAGCAGTTGCTGACGATGGCAAAATATACGTATTGAATAACGTAGCAACGGCATCGGGCTTGGTAAACATAAGTACCACTATTAGCGGTCCAAATACCCTACTGGGTAACCCTGTTGATATTATGTATACCGGAACAGATTTATACGTAGCTGAGAAGTCAAATAACGTGGTTATGCGATTTAATAATATTTTAAGCAGTTCAGGCGGTGATATAAGCGCCGATACCAGTACGGCATTTACAGCCCCAGAGTCGGTTGCAATATTACCAGCTTGGCTTAACAAATAGAGTTAACCTTACCATGCCTGACCAATAACCTTGGTCGGGCATTATCGCATCCACACTTTTATATCTGCCAAGCCATTACTTTGTAAAATACCTAATTGCTGATCAACATTAGAGTTTTGTTCAAATTCAAATGCATCTAGTTGCTCATCAAAAGTAATATTAGCCACGCCATCACCACCGCGTTTTTTAACTTGATGAAGCGCTATATCTGCCAAGTTAATAGAGGTTTCCCAGCTAATTACCTGCCCGCCTAATAACGGTAATGGATAAAATGACCAACCAATCGACGCCGTAATGCTCGTTGTTTTACCATTAGGTAATTGAAACGAATTACTGGCTATAAATTTACATAAGTCAGATGCGTAACTGTCTATTTTATTACACTTAAAATCACGTAGTAATAATAAAAACTCATCACCACTCCAACGCGCTACATAATCAGAGCCCTGAGTACGGGCGTTTAACAATGCCGCCATTTGCTGTAAACAACTGTCTCCCGCAATGGGACCATAAGCATCGTTTATACGGCTAAAGTTATCAAAGTTAATAATCACTAACACCAGCGATTTCCCCTGAGCTTGTAGCGATTGCGAGTTGCGCTGAAAGTGCTCTATATCTTTAGGGAGCTGATCGAACAAAAAGCGACGACTACGAAGCCCTGTAAGCTCATCTGAGTGACTAACTAATTTGAGCTGTGAGTTTACTTGCCCAAGTTTATCGTTAGCTTGACGAAGCTCCAATGTACGCTCTGTAATAAGCCCCTCGAGAACTTCTTGCTTTCTGCGCTCTTGCGCTCTAAACACCCAAAATACTAAGTAAATTAATAAAACAAAGCCACTGGTAATTAACAGCCTAAAGTAAATGGTTTCATCAAAGCGCTCTGGCACTGTAAAGCCATATTCAGCTTCTTGTGCTTTAGTCCAATCCTCACCTTGGCGTTTAGCTTCTAACTGAAACAAAAACGAGCCAGCCGGTAAGTTTGTATAGATAGCTTCTCGGCGAGTATTTGCATAACGCCAATCACTGTCTAAGCCTGTTAGCTTATATCTAAATTCAATACTATTAGGAGCATAGTAATCAATGGCGGTATAAGTAAGGGTTATATCACGCTCATCTGTTTCAAGTGATGGCTTTTTACCAAGCGCAGCCGTAGTTAAATTACGAAGCGGCGTTGTGATAGTTTCTATTTTGGGTTTTATTGCAAGCAGGCCAAAAAGCTCTACATTTTTAGGTATTTCTACTACACCTTGCAAGCTAGGATACCAAATAGAGCTTCCTGTATCGGCCACCGCATCGTGACCAAGTCCACTACAACACTGATTAGCCTTGCCATCTAATTGGCGATCAAAAGATGAAATAACCTCTTCAACTTTTAAACTTTTAATATCTGTTTTAAATTGATCAACAGGCATTCTATAAACGCCCTTCATTGTACTAACCCAAACATGCTTTAGGGTTTCGTCGTACTCTAAACTAAATATAGACCCATACGGTAAACCATTGGCAGCATCAAGTTGTCTCCATTGGCCCTGCGTACTTCTATAAAAAAGGCCATCGTTTAGCGAGCCAATTAAAATACCTACACCATCAATATGCAGCACGCTGGTTACGTATGCGCTTTCGAGTGTGGTTTGGTCGCCTATTTTTTCGATACCGCGGTCAGTAAAGTAATATGCCCCTTTACTTGTACCAATTACACCAAAATTTGTTTTATCTAATACATAGGTAATAAACTTACTACCTAAGAATGCGTTATAAGCAAAAGGAGTTAAGCCAGCATAATTTAAGCGATACAAACCACGCCCTGTGCCTATCCAAAATCCGCCCTTACTCGAGCGACTAATTGCAAACACCGGATTATCACGAAGCGCACGCCCAGGTACGGTATAAAGAGTATTGTTTTCAAAAACAAATAACCCACGCCCTGTCGCTATGTATAAACGGTCTCCATCAAATTGTAAGTCATGAACGGAAGCGCGCCCGTACTTACTACTTGGTAATAAATTAATAAAACTTTTATCTAAATCAAAATAGCCAATGCCACTTTTATTAGCCACCCATAGTTTTCCATCTGGTGCTTGGCTTATAGCCATAACCGATTCGGTCATTTGCGATACCGCAGAATGCCTTTCTACACGCCCTTCATGAGCAAGCCATAAACCTTCACTAAAGCTTGCAAGCCACACGTTATTTTTGTCATCTCTAAATATGTCTGCAAACCATATACTTTGATCAAGCTGACTTGGCTCTACCCATTGCCACTCACCAGTTTTGTCTCTAAATAATAAGCGCCCATAAGTCGAAATCCATAAGCCACCATCGGTATCACTCATAAATTTATAAACGGCAGAGTTATTCGTATTAGGTAATGGAAATGGTCGTAACTCGTCATCTAAATCTAAAAAGTAAGCCCCTAGCTCAGAAGCTAAGTATAAATTTCCATTTAAAAAAGAAAGGTCGTGAACAATCGTTTGTGCTAACCGCTCTGGTAGCGATATTTTCGCAGTAAGTTCTAAGCGTAGTTTAGAAAAATCAGAGGAGCTTTTAGTTAGGCGTAATAAGTGGCGATCATTAACCAGCCAAATACCTTCAGGAGAAAGCGCCATTTTGCTTACAGAGCCAACTATTTGAGTAATTACGGTTGCATTAACAATAGGCAAAGGCCCATTTACTTGAGTACGTAAATCAACTTGCCCTCTATCAACATAATACAAGCCATTGGCGGCTATCCATATGCTGCCTTTAGAGTCTTCAAGTATGTCTCTTACAGGGCCTTTAATATTAAATTCTTGTGCTGCAAATGTAGCCGGGTTAATAACAACCAAACCACTTTTTGTGCCAATCCACAATAAACCATTCGAATCGACTAAAAGCTTATTAATACCATTGCTAGGTAAAAAAGGACTATTTTGCGTGTTGTAGTTTGTAAATGTAGTGCCATCAAATCGACTTAAACCAAACTGAGTGCCTAGCCACATATAGCCTTGTTGATCTTGCACTACACTTTTTAGTGATTGCGAGGGCAACCCATCTTTTATATTCCATTGCTTAACTACATAATCAGTAATTGAGGCCCAACTTGGCATAGCGCACAACATCAGTACACAAACCAGTAAAAATCGCATCATATTGCTGCCACCTAGTTAAACAAATTGAAGATAAAAATTAAAAGGGTAGTAAACCTGCTTTTATTAATGCTTGCAAACATACCAGCGAAAATATACCCGCTAATATATCATCAGCCATAATACCAACACCACCGTGAACGCGTTTGTCTAGCATACGAATTGGGCCCGGTTTGGCTATATCAAAAAAGCGAAACAATAAAAAACCAACTAATAATGTTTGCCAGCTTAACGCGGCCCCAATCATAGTGATGTAATAGCCTGCAACTTCATCCCACACTATTGCAGGGTGGTCGTGTACACCTAAATCATCAGCGGTTTTTCCACATGCCCATATACCAAAAATACTAATTACTACTGCAAATACAATTTGTAGCCATAGCGGGAAGTACATGGTTGTAAAAATAAATGGTAATGCTGCAAAAGTACCAAATGTACCAGGTGCAACTGGCGCAAGGCCAGTACCAAAACCCAAACCAAATAATTGATGTGGGCGCTTTAAATTAAACTGTCTTTTGGAAGTCAAACTGGCTCCTTGGCAAAATGCTCAAAGCCTTGTTGCTCAAAATCAAACTTTTCACCATTATGTAAAAGCTCTATTTGGCCATCGCCACTTTTAATTTGCCCAATGCATGTTGCGTCTACACCATATTGGCGTAGCTTCATTTCTAGCATACTTTTATTACTATCGGGTACAGTAAACAATAGTTCGTAATCATCACCGTAATTAAGAATAAACGGTAATTGATGTTTAAACTCAAGACTTGACCGCATTGCATCTGATGTAGGAATGCTTTGTATATTAACCGACGCATTAACTTGAGACATATCGAGAATGTGGCTTAAGTCAGCTAGTAAGCCATCTGACACATCAATAGCTGATGAAGCAAGGCCTCGTAATACTTGTCCAGCTGCAACGCGTGGTGTTGGAAAGTCAAAGCGTTTATTTAAGTACTTTAAATGCTCTGGCTCAATACTTATGCCTTGCTTACGTGATTCTATCGCAAGCCCAGCATCCCCTAATGGGCCAGTTACATAAATCCAATCACCTACTTTTGCGCCACTACGGCGAAGTGCAGTGCCTTCAGGTACTGTCCCTTTTGCACAAATAGTAATAGTTAGCGGCCCTTGCGTGGTGTCGCCTCCTATAATTTGTACATTAAAGTATTCTGCAATTTCGTGCATACCTTCAGTAAACTCTTCAATCCACTTTTGGTCAATACTTGGTAATGTTAACCCAACTGATACCCATGTAGGCTCAGCACCCATTGCTGCTAAATCACTTAAATTAACAGCAAGTGCTCTGTGGCCTAATGCGCGAGGGGAAATATCATCAAAAAAGTGTACACCTGCAACGAGGGTGTCTGTTGTAACAGCGAGTTGGCAGTTTTGCGGCACGGTTACTAAAGCGCAGTCGTCGCCAATACCAAGGTTTACGTCACGACGGGTGATCCCGCGACCTTTAAAGTAGCGGTTTATTAATTCAAATTCCTTCATACACAAAAAAGCCGACCTATGCCGGCTCTCCTTTTTAACGTGTACTAACGTACAAAGCGCTACTCATTAAATTGGCGCGCTTTAAGTGCGTTAGTATTACTTGCGTAAATGCTTAACAGCTTTATCAAGTACACCGTTTACAAATTTATGGCTATCTTCTGCGCCAAACATTTTAGCAAGTTCAATGCCTTCATTGATTGCTACTTTGTAAGGTACATCTTCACGGAATTTAAGCTCATACGCGCTTAAACGTAAGATTGCACGCTCAACCATATCTAAATCATCAAACGGACGTGTTAAATGTGGAGATACAGCTTCGTCTAATTGCTTGTAGTTAACAGCAACGCCGGTAGCTAAATCTTTAAAGTATTCAACATCAATTTTAGTCACGTCGTTTTCGATCAACATTTGTTGTTCGATATCGGCAATTAGATTGCCACTTAATTGCCAAGAATAAACGGCCTGAAGTGCTAAGATACGTGCTTTACGTCTTGCTGCTGGTTTCACAAAAATTCCTTAAACTTAAATTTTATCTAACACATTAACCATTTCAAGCGCGCCTAATGCCGCTTCGCCGCCTTTGTTACCCATTTTGGTACCAGCGCGTTCAATTGCTTGTTCAATGCTTTCTGTAGTTAATACGCCAAATGCAACCGGGATATCATACTCAAGCGATACATTTGCAAGGCCTTTGTTTGATTCGCCAGCAACTAGGTCAAAGTGTGGTGTACCACCTCTGATCACTACGCCTAATGCGATGATTGCATCATACTCTTTTTTTGCTGCAACGCGTTTTGCCGCTAAAGGTAACTCAACTGCACCAGGTACATAAACAACAGTAATGTCGTCATCAGATACACCACCGGTACGTTTTAACTCATCAACAGCGCCTTCAAGAAGGCTGCTACCAATAAAGTCGTTAAAACGAGAAATAACGATAGCGAATTTTTTGCCTGGAGCGTACTTATTACCTTCAATAATTTTCATTTGATAACCCTAAAAATATGTTCAAGCGGTTGCGATTGCGCAAAAATTGCTGCGCATCATACCATAAAAATAAAAAAATAGACTAGTTTAAAGCAAACCGCTTATTGCGGCTCAACGTAATCAACCACTTCTAAATGAAAGCCCGAAAGTGCATGGTACTTTTTAGGGCGGCTCATAAGGCGCATTTGTTTAATACCTAGGTCAGCCAGTATTTGCGAGCCAACACCGACAGTACGCGATGTACCTTTAAATTTACGAGGTGTTACATTTTCACCGGCATCAGCAGCGGCAAATGCTTTTACTGTTGCTTCTAGCTCTTCAGTGCTTTCTTGCTTGCCTAAAATAACCAGAGCACCGTCATTTTTCGCTATGTAAGCCATCGCATCAGAAAGACCCCAACTACGGTCCGCACTTCTGTCTGAAAGTAAAATGTCGTTAAAGGTACTTTGTAAATGCACGCGAACAAGCGTTGGTTCTTGCTCTTTAATTTCGCCTTTTAACAATACGTAATGTAATTGTCCGTCGATAGTGTCTTTGTACGTTACTAAATCAAACTCGCCGTGTTCAGTCGGTAACTTACACTTAGCAACTTGTTCAATTGTGGTTTCGTTTAAGTTACGGTATTCGATTAAATCAGCAATAGTGCCAATTTTAATACCGTGCTCTTTAGCAAATATTTCTAAATCTGGGCGGCGCGCCATCGTGCCATCGGCATTAAGTATTTCAACAATAACTGATGATGCTTCAAGCCCTGCTAAACGAGCTAAATCACAGCCAGCTTCGGTATGCCCTGCACGTGTTAAAACGCCACCAGGTTGCGCCATAATAGGAAAAATATGTCCAGGTTGTACGATATCGCTTGGTACAGCCCCCTTTGCAATAGCAGCTTGAACTGTACGCGCTCTATCTGCTGCAGATATGCCCGTTGTTACACCTTTAGATGCTTCAATCGACATAGTAAAGTTAGTAGAAAACGCTGCGCCATTGTTTTTAACCATTAATGGTAAATCAAGTTGCTCACAACGCTCTTGAGTCATGGTTAAACAAATTAGACCACGGCCATGAGTAGCCATGAAGTTAATCGCCTCTGCGCTAATATGCTCAGCAGCTATTATTAAATCGCCTTCGTTTTCTCTATCTTCATCGTCCATTAAAATAACCATTTTTCCGTCTTTAATGTCGTCGATGATTTCTTGTGCGCTGTGTAAATTCATAAATTTGCTCGTGTAAGTTATCAGTGTCGTTATTTAATAAAACCAGCTTTAGCTAGTAAACTCATTGAAATGTCTGAGCCTGTAGGTTGCTCAGCGCCTTTAATTAGACGTTCTAAATAACGTGCAATTTGGTCGACTTCTAAATTAACCTGCGTCCCCACTTTAAAATCAGCGATGGTCGTTTGCTCGCTAGTATGCGGTACTATTGTTAGTTTAAATTTATTACCTTCAACAGCGTTTACTGTCAGACTTATGCCATCAATACATACAGACCCTTTATAAGGGATGTATTTCATTAAATTTTCATTGGTGCTCAACCAGTACTCTGTTGCGCGGGCATTAGGTGTAATGGCAGTAATTGTTGCTATACCATCTACGTGCCCTGACACTAAATGACCACCTAAGCGAGATACTGGCTGCATCGCTTTTTCAAGATTTACAGTTTGCCCTAAAGCATAATGAGCAAAGCCTGTAAGGCTAATTGTTTCGTTGGATAAATCAGCGCTAAAACCATCTATATGTTTATCTACGACAGTTAAACATACACCGTTGGTTGCAATGCTATCGCCAAGTTTTACATCTTTCATATCAAGATCAGCACTTTGGATGCGAATAGCTAAGTCGCCTTGTTTTTTTTGTAGTAAGGCAATTTTGCCTGTGGCTTCAATTATTCCAGTAAACATAGTGCTACTCTTTTTATTAAGTGGTTTTAATGAGTTTTTTTACTGCAGTTATACGTAAGTCGTCGCCAATACGTACACACTCATTAAATGTTAAATGAACTGTATTTTGCATACTCGTCAATTCAGGAAAATTTACTAAACTTTTTGCATCACACCCCATTAATTTTGGTGCTAAGTAAAATACAAATTCATCAATTAAATTAAGTTCAGACATTTTACCAGCAAGTGTAGCACCTGCTTCTAGCCATACATTATTAATCTGTAATTGAGCTAACTGCTGTAAAACCTCAGTTAAATTAACCTTTGCGTTAATCTCACTTACTTCTATATGTCTTACAAAATGCGGCCACTGCTTTGATTTATCAACCTTGGTGGTAAAAATTATTATGTCATTTTCAATACTAAATAAGGCAAGTTCAGGTGTTAATCTATTTTGCGAGTCAATTATAACACGCACAGGTTGGCGAAGCGGTAAATCTGTAGGTAAAGGTTGTGGCAATTCGTTTTGGCGTACATTAAGTTTTGCATCATCAACAAGTACGGTATCTGCACCGGTTAAAATTGCGCAGCTTTGAGCGCGATACAGCTGCACATCTTGGCGTGCTACAGAACCTGTGATCCACTTACTTTGGCCATTTTTAAGTGCGGTTTTACCATCAATACTTGCGGCCATTTTACATGTTACGTAAGGCAAGCCTTGCTCCATACGCTTAAAAAAACCTAAATTAAGTGCACGAGCTTGTTGCTCTAACAATCCAAATGCAACTTCAACACCAGCATCGCTAAGTATTTTAAGCCCTTTACCAGCTACTTGCGGGTTGGTATCAACCATTGCAGCTATAACTTTTACTACACCTGCGGCTTTTAAACCTTCAGCGCACGGGGGAGTGCGTCCGTAATGGCTGCACGGTTCAAGCGTGACATAAGCCGTAGCGCCTTTTGCCTTCTCACCAGCCACTGCAAGCGCATTAACCTCAGCGTGTCCCTGCCCTGCAAGCTGATGAAAACCTTCACCAATGATTTGGTTGTTTTTAACTAACACACATCCCACATTAGGATTTGGTGTTGTTGTAAACCGACCTTTTTTGGCAAGTTCTATGGCGCGCGCCATATACATTTCATCTTGTTCGGTAAATGGTATTTGGCTTTGCATTATTACTCCCCTAAACGGGCAATTTCTTCACCAAACTCGCGTATATCTTCGAACGAGCGATACACAGAGGCAAATCTTACATACGCTACTTTATCGAGCTTTTTAAGCGCTTCCATAATGCACTCACCGACTAAGTGGCTTGATATCTCCCGCTCACCAGTAGCACGCAATTGAGATTTAATAATATTAACGACTTCATCGACTTGTTCGGTACTCACTGGACGCTTTTCAAGGGCGCGGTTAAGGCCATTTAGAAGCTTATCTTCGTTAAATGGTTCTCGGCTGCCGTCTTGTTTTATTACGCGCGGCATAACGAGCTCTGCCCCTTCAAATGTAGTAAAGCGCTCGTGGCAATCGTTGCACTCACGACGACGGCGAACTTGGTGGCCTCCACCGACTAGGCGAGAATCAATAACTTTAGTATCTTTTGCGGTACAAAATGGGCAATGCATAACTCGGTACTTCCGTTTTAAAACAAAAAAGGCCGCTAAATAGCGGCCTTTTATCTTAGCAAAAAACTAAGTGGTTGTGATCTAAATTACAGCTGCTTGTACAATTAAGCGTATACAGGTAATTTTGCACAAATTGCTTTTACTTTTTCTTTAACTTGCGCTTGTACAGACTCATCGTTGATGTTGTCTAATACGTCACAAATCCAGCCAGCAAGTTCTTTCGACTCAGCTTCTTTAAAGCCACGACGTGTAATTGCAGGTGAACCAATACGCAAACCAGAAGTAACAAACGGTGAGCGAGGATCGTTTGGTACAGAGTTTTTGTTAACTGTAATGTTTGCATTACCAAGCGCTGCGTCGGCATCTTTACCTGTGATATCTTTATCGATTAAATCAAGTAAGAATAAGTGGTTTTCTGTTTTGTCAGATACGATTTTGTAACCACGTTCTTGCATTACAGCAACCATAGCTTGTGCATTTTTAACTACTTGAGCTTGGTATGTTTTAAACTCTGGTTGTAGTGCTTCTTTAAATGCCACTGCTTTTGCAGCAATAATGTGACATAAAGGACCACCTTGGCCACCAGGGAATACAGCGCTATTAAGCTTTTTGTAAATAGCTTCATCACCACATGCAGAAATAATTAAACCGCCACGAGGGCCAGCAAGTGTTTTGTGTGTTGTCGTTGTTACAACGTGTGCATGAGGTACTGGGCTTGGGTAAACACCCGCAGCAATTAAGCCTGCAACGTGAGCCATATCAACAAATAAGTAAGCGCCTACTTTATCTGCAATTTCACGGAACTTAGCCCAATCAACAATACCTGAGTACGCTGAGAAACCACCAATAATCATTTTTGGTTTGTGCTCAAGTGCTAGCGCTTCAACTTGTGCGTAATCAATTTCGCCCGTTGCTTCATCTAGACCGTATTGAATTGCATTGTAAAGCTTACCAGAGAAGCTTACGTGTGAACCGTGCGTTAAGTGACCACCATGAGCTAAGCTCATACCTAGTACTGTGTCGCCAGCATCTAATAATGCTAAGAAAACAGCTGCGTTTGCTTGAGAACCAGCATGTGGCTGAACGTTCGCATAGTCAGAACCAAATAACTCGTTTGCACGGTCAATTGCTAGTTGTTCAACAACATCAACGTGCTCACAACCGCCATAGTAACGTTTGCCTGGGTAACCTTCAGCGTATTTGTTTGTAAGCTGTGAACCCTGTGCTTCTAGTACACGTGGGCTACAGTAGTTTTCTGAAGCGATTAATTCGATGTGCTCTTCTTGGCGAGCAGTTTCTTTGTTTATCGCGTCAAATAACTCTGGATCAAAATCCGAAATATTCATGCTACGTTCTAACATTGGGGTCTCCTAGGGCAACGTGTATGGTGTTTTTTAGAGGCTTTATTGTACGCTTTAAACGACTCTTTGCCTACGCTCTTAAGTTGAGGATATTTAAACAGGGATTGAAACTATTTCACAGGGTTTTTAAGATGATATTTTTTTATAAATGCATTAATAATTTAAATGAATTTTATTTTTTACATTTAATTAGTTAATGATAGCAGCGTGCTAATACCTATTTTAAATAATAAAAAAGCGGCCTAAGCCGCTTAATTTTTCGCTACTGGGTTAACCTAACTTTGCCAGTATTTCAGTGCGTAACGCATCATAATCGGCGTTAATATCGCTTGCTAAGCACGGTTTAGCTAATGCATCGCTTAATGGTTTTGGCATATCCAATTCAATATTTAAAATCTCTTCTACGCTTTCTTTAAATTTAGCAGGATGTGCTGTTGCTAAAAAGATACCCGCGGCACCAGGTGCTCTATTTTCAACAAGACCTTGGTAAGCAATCGCCGTATGTGGTTCTGCTACATAGCCTGTTTGTTGAATATTTTTCATCACAGTTTGTGTATCTTGCTCGCTTACGCTGCTTGAATAAAAGTTATCGTAGCTAAACCAGTTATTATCTAACATTGTTTGCACGCGCGGCCAGTTATTAGGTTTACTTACATCCATCGCGTTTGAAAGCGACTCAAGCGTTGCGTTTGGCGCCCAGTTTTTATCAAGCATAAAGCGCGGAACTGTATCATTTTGATTAGTTGTAGCACTTAGTTTACCTACTGGCATACCGATTACCGCGCCAATCATGGCGGCACATACATTACCAAAGTTACCGCTAGGTACTGAAATATGCGCTGTTGCACGTTTTTCTTTAGGTAATTGAGCAATGGCTTCAAAGTAATAACACACTTGCGCTACTAGGCGGCTAATGTTGATTGAGTTAGCTGAATTAAGGCCAAGTGTTGATTTAACTTCATCATCTAAAAACGATTTTTTAACGAGTTCTTGGCAGTCATCAAAGCTACCTTCCACTGCGTAACAATGAATATTATTACCAAGCGTTGTAAAAAGCTTTTGCTGAGCAAGTGAAATTTTGCCTTTAGGGTATAAAATTACCACATCTATATTTGGCTTATTATAGAAAGCATGCGCTACAGCAGCGCCTGTATCCCCTGATGTTGCGGTCAAAATGGTAACTTTTTCACCTTGATTAAACTGCGCTAAACACTCAGCCATGAAGCGTCCGCCAAAGTCTTTAAACGCAAGCGTAGGACCATGAAACAACTCTAAGCAGTATGTATTTTCTTCAACTTCTACTAGCTTAACCGGAAAGTTAAATGCATTTTTAACCATTTGAGCAACCGTATCACTTGGTAACTCGTCACCAATAAGGTGCGATAAAATTTTGCCACTGCGAGTAACAAAGTCCATATCAAGTAAGGCGTCTACGTCAGCCATTGGAGCAAGAGATTCAGGAAAAAAAACACCTTGGTTGCGCCCTAAACCTGTTTTTACCGCTTCAACAAACGACACTTTTTGAGAACCATCTTTTAAATTATGTAATTGCATAACTGCCTATCCTATAAAACGTTTAATTGACGCGTGCCGTCGTTATCTAATTTACAAATGTGGCAGAACCCCTGCTCATTTATATAATGTTGCTCTAGCCACTGTGCACATTTCTCAGCAGCTTCTAATGTTTTACACACTGTAAATAGCGTAGGGCCTGCACCTGAAATACTCACAATTTCTGCACCAAGCACTGGCAAACTTGCTTTAGCTTCCTTAAACCCTGTTATTAATGGTGCACGATACGGCTCAGCTATATCGTCTTGCATAATGCTAAGTGCATCGTCAAAACGCTGCGTTAATAATAAACTACTAAAAGCAGATAAACGCTGTGCAAACTCAACACCTGCGTGCATGCTTAGCTCTTTTGGTAATACCGAGCGAGCTTTTGCGGTATTAAGCGAAAAGCCAGGAAACGCAGCAACGTAGTACCAGTTTTCATCAACTGGTAACGCAATTGATTTATCAGGGATTAAATCGCCTGTAAGCTGCAGCCCACCTAAATAACATGGCGTAATATTATCGTAATGACGACCACCACTTACTATTGCTTCAAAGTCAGCCATTAGCTCAATGAGCTCAACTTGGCTTAAATTAGTGTGTGCAAATTTATCTAATGCGGCAAACGTTGCTACTACTGAACACGCGCTAGAGCCTAACCCTGAACCAATTGGTAGGTTCTTTTTAAGCTCTAATTTTACGCTTGGCATATTTGGCGCTACACGTGCTCTAAAATGTACCAAGCATTGATACGCTAAGTTTTCGTTAGGATCACTCGGTAACTTATGAGCATATTCGCCAGAACAAACAAACTCATCACTTGGTGCAGCACTAACAACAGCTACATCACCTAATAAGCTGCCATCAATTGGCGCAAGGGCTGCGCCTAACGCATCAAAGCCTACTGCAAAGTTACCTATAGATGCCGGAGCATATACTTCAATCATAATGAACTCCTAGCGAGATAACGTTTTTAAGATATCAGCAAATACGCCTGCGGCTGTTACTTCAGAGCCTGCGCCGTAACCGCGAATCACAAACGGACGTGGTTGGTAATATTGACTTAAAATTGCTAAGGCGTTTTCACCATCACGAATTACATTTAATGCATGTGATGAATCAACAGCTTCAATACCCACTTTACAGTGACCTTCTTTAATTGTGCCTACATAACGAAGAACTTTTCCTTCTGCGGCAGCACTTTGAATACGGTCATTAAATGGCGCATCTAGGCTTGGCAGTTTTGCCATAAATTCATCAACACTGTCGCCTTGTGCAAAACCTTGTGGTAATACCGACTCAACTTCTATATCACTAAGCTCTAGCTTCATACCCGCTTCGCGAGCAATGATCAGTAATTTACGTGCTACATCGGTACCAGATAAATCATCACGAGGATCAGGCTCTGTAAAACCACTTTCTTTAGCTTTAATTGTGGCTTCAGAGAGTGATAAACCATCTTGCAGTGCACCAAACATGTATGAAAGTGAGCCCGATAAAATTCCACTAAACTCAAGCAACTCATCACCTGCACCAAATAACGATTGTAAGTTATCGATTACCGGTAAGCCTGCGCCTACATTAGTTTCGTATAAAAATTTACGATTATTTTTTTGTGTTGCTGCAATTAAGTCTTGGTAGTACGTGTACGAGCTAGTTGTTGCTTTTTTATTAGCTGCAACAACGTGAAAGCCTGCATTTAAAAAGTCGACGTATTGTGCAGCAAGTGCATCAGACGACGTGCAATCAACTAAAACAGGATTAACTAAATGGTTTTGTTTAACAAATTGCTCTACTAAATTTAAATCAAACGCCTGATCAGATGCTGCTAACTTTTGCTGCCAATCAGCAAACGCTATGCCTTCACTATCTAAATGTAATTGACGAGAATTAGCTACACCATAAAGGTTTAACTTAATATTACGCTTTTCAAGCCATGCTTGTTGGCGCTCTAACTGAGAAATAAGCTCTTGTCCTACTAAGCCGCAACCTAATAAAAACACATCAATTGAAGGCACATGCGTGAAGAAGTTCTCATGACATATTTTCACTGCATCGTTACATAGCTCACCATCGATAACCGCTGAAATAGCACTCTCGGTAGAGTCTTGTGCAATGGCAACAATGTTTACCTGTGCTTGTGAAAGCGAGGCAAAAAACTTAGCAGCTAAGCCACGGTGTGCGCGCATGTTATCACCCACAAGTGTAACAATCGCTAAGTTACGCTGTACTTGTACTGGCTCAATAAGCCCTGCTTGCAACTCAAGTTCAAATGCTGTTTGTAACGCATCAAGTGCCAACGCTAAATCACTTTCGTGAACACAAAAGCTAATGCTAAATTCACATGAAGATTGCGTGATTAATACAATTGATACGTTGTCGTGAGCCAGTGCGTTAAACACTTTAGACGCCATACCCACTTTACCTTTCATACCTGGGCCTGAAACGGTAAGCATGGCTAAGTCTTGTAAACTTGAAAGCGCTTTTACTGGCTCGTCAGATTTATAATCGTTACCAATTAATGAGCCTTGGGCATCTGGGTTATGAGTATTTTTAATTTCACACGGCACACCCGCTTTAGCACACGGCAAAATCGTTTTAGGGTGAAGTACTTTAGCGCCAAAGTAAGAAAGCTCCATCGCTTCTTTATAAGATAAGAAATCTACTTTAGTCGCCTTTTTGATATAACGAGGGTCGGCGCTGTAAACACCGTCTACATCCGTCCAAATTTGACAAATTTCAGCTTCTAAACAGGCAGCTGCAATTGCTGCAGAATAATCAGAACCATTACGACCAAGCGTTGTAAGCTCACCTTGTTCATTACTTGCTGTAAAACCAGGCATAATATAAATAGTGGCTGGGTTTTCTTTAAGTACAGCTTGAAAACGCGCCTTGCTTGTTACTAAATCAGCTTCAGCATCAATGTAGCCACCTGTTGAGGCTATACAGCTTGTTGCTTCTAAATATTTAGCATCGTGCGAGCTTAATAAACTTTGCATAAGCGACACACTCACACGCTCACCAAAACTAATTACAAATGCACGAACCTGATCTGGGCAACACTTTATAAGCGCTACGCCATCTAATTTATTTTTAAGCTCACCTAAGTTTGGCCAATTAGAAACAACCACACCTGTTTTTTCCACATCAGCTTTTAAACCTTCACATCGGCTTACAAGTGCTTGCCATTGCTGTGAAAAATCTAAACCTTGCTCTGCTGCCGCAGCTAACGCAACCAGTGAATCGGTCATCCCGCCTGGCGCTGAAAGTACCAGTAACATTTCATCTTTTAATTGTGCTTTAGCTAACTGAGCTACCTGTTCTAAGCATGCAAAGTCGGCAAGCGAAGAGCCGCCAAATTTTAAAACGCGCATTGTTTATGTTCCTCATCCCATAAAACGAAAAAAGGCCTGTGTTCTAAGTGAACACAGGCCTTTAAATTTGTTGCACCGACCTATGCCACTATCCAGTAAGAATGGTGGTTGTAATAATAATGGTCAGTACGCGATTAATTGTTTTCATAGGCTTAAGACTGCCTTAACAGAGGCTATGCTGTCAACCCTAATTGAAAAGATAAAACAGCCTTTTTTAATATAAAATAACCTAATGAATGCCAAATTTATGCAATATTTCTTTTAATTTAGATTTATTAATGGGTTTTTCAATAAAGTCGATTGCGCCTAGCTGGGCTACTCTTACTTTCATTTTCTCTTGAATATCTGCTGAAATAACCAATACAAAGCACTCTATTTTTTCTGCTTTTATTGTTTCGAGTACCTGCACTCCGTCTAGTTCTGGCATTGTTAAATCTAAACAAATCAAGTCAAAATGTTGCTCTCGCAATAATGCTAAAGCCTGCACACCATTTACTGCTTGTTGAATCTCTGCACTTAGACTGTCATTTAAACAGCGCACAACTTGCCTACGGGCAACTGTTGAATCATCACATACAAGTATTGAAAATTTCATCATGTTTACTACTACACAGCCATCTAAAAGTAATTAAAACCTGCCCTCCATTGCAACAAACGCAGTTTACCACGTTCCTATATACTCAACACATTAATAATTTAATATGGTGATAATTATCGAATAAATCTATTTTCATTAATTACCAGCGTTTAACACTAGTAATAAGTTACTGCAAAAGCTTAGCTTAAATACATTAATACTTCACTAGAGCCTGTTTATCTTATTAAATTTTAACTTTTTTATTTATTTTTAGGCGTTTATTGACTAACTTTTAAATTACTCTAAAAACGTTATAAAAATAACAAAGGATGAACACGTCACTCATGTTACAAAAAAGCCTTTCTAAGAAGTTGCTGACTAATGTTTTATCAGTCTATTTTTTGCTTACCTTTGTGGTGACTTGTGGCCAAGTACTTGCTGAATACGTCAATACTAAAGACTACATTCGAGATGAACTTAGCACCTTACAAAAAACCTTTAGTCGCAGCTTAACACGTGCCATTTGGGAGCTTAATACAAAGCAAACAATTACTACGGCAGAGGGCTTACTCGCAATTCCAATGATCGAAGGAATTATAGTGCGTGACGACAGTGGCGAAATAATTTCTCAACTGGGTCGCTCTTTAGATATACATAAATTGTATAACCAGCAATTAGTGCAAGAAGAAGTTATTTTAGAAGATACTAAATCTGGCTTATTTGGTTATACCTTCCCGCTTATTTTTGAATTTTCAGGGCGTGCCACTCAAGTTGGCGATGTTACTTTGTTTTCCAGCCGAGAAGTTGTTTTTAGCCGGATTATGGTTTCGATCTACTTTTTGATTGGTAATGCGATGATCAAAACTACATTTTTGATTATTTTATTTTTAATGGCATTTAGAAAACTGTTAACCGATCCTTTAGCTGAACTCACTGAGCAATTAGAAAACATCGAGCTTGATGAATTAGAAGGTCAACACATAGAAATTGAAACAGAAGAGCATAACGAACTTAAAGTTATGGAGCACTCATTCAATAACCTGATAGACAAAGTGGTGCAATACCGAAAAGAGCTAGAGCATACCCAAAAAGAACTTATTATTAGTAACGAAAAGCTCGATCAGCACAATATACAACTAGAACAAGACGTAGCGCGTAAAACATCTAACTTGAGCCAAGCAATGATGGACTTACAGCAGCAAAAATATGAGCTTGAAAAACAAAAAATAGTTCTCACCGAAGAAATTGATTTACGCCGAAGCACAGAGCAAGAACTAATTAGCAAACAAAGCGAATCACAACGTTATATAGATGAGCTAAGCCTAGCTCAAGAGCGTTTAGTTGGCACTGAAAAAATGGCAGCCTTAGGTGGTTTAGTAGCTGGTATAACGCACGATATAAATACGCCCATTGGTATTGGCGTTACTGCAATATCATTTTTACAAGAACGTTTAAATAAACTCGAAAGTGCCTATACCGATAAGAAACTCTCACCAAAAGCGCTTGAGGAGTTTATTAATGAAGCTAAACAAAGTACTAGCCTACTCACTACAAACCTTGATAGAGCATCTGAGCTAATTGCGAGCTTTAAACAAATTGCGGTTGATCAAGCCAGTGAGGCAATAAGAACCATCAACTTTAAAGATTACGTTAACGAAGTAATTCGCTCGCTGCATCCTAAACTTAAAAAAACATCCCACACAATTAACTTACAATGCCCAGATGATTTAGTGCTTAACTTACCTGCAGGTGCTATAAGTCAAATTTTTACCAACCTAATAATGAATTCACTGATTCATGGCTTTGAAGGCAAAGAAAATGGCCTTATGGATATAAAAATAACAAGTGATGAAACTAACTTAACCATTGATTACAAAGATAATGGTAACGGTGTTACTAGCGAGCAATTAACTAAGTTATTTGACCCATTTTTTACGACTAAGCGCGATCAAGGTGGTAGCGGCTTAGGTACGCACATAATGTTTAATTTAGTAAAACAAACATTAAGTGGCTCTATTGATGCCACAAGCGAGCCAGGTAAAGGTCTTCGCTATTACATTCAGTTCCCTAAAAACATGGCTAAACCCCTCTCTATGTTTAACCAAGAGTAACTATGTGCGTTAAATTTAGCCATATTTGCCAGTAACAAATCAGCCATTTCGAGATGTTGTTTTTATTGCTATGATTGAACAAATTTTTCAAATGGATCAATCCCCCTATGTGGTTTAGTAACCTTATTTGTTACCGCTTTAAGCAAGACGTTTCATATACTCAAGAAGATTTTGACAAAGCATTAGAGCAAGACTTATTTCGTCCGTGTACAGGCCAAGAGCTTGCTACATTTGGCTGGACAAAAGCGTTTGGAAAGCATGGCGAAACGTTATCGCATTTTTCTCAAAAAAGTATTTTAGTGTGTGCAAAACGTGAAGAAAAAGTGTTACCTGCGTCGGTTATAAACGAGCTCGTTGCTGAAAAAATTGATCAAATTGAAGCAGAAGAAAATCGTCCTGTTAAAAAGAAAGAAAAAGACGAATTAAAAGAAAACATCCTTCATACACTGCTTCCTCAGGCATTCAAAAAATCGAGCCTACAATTTGCATTCATTGACCAAGAAAATGGTTGGGTTGTAGTAAATAGTGGCAGCTTTAACAAAGCAGAAGAGCTACTCGCCCTACTTCGTAAGTCACTTGGTACATTACCTGTAGTACCTGCATTTGCTAATTATGACCTTGATGTATTTTTAACAGACTGGCTAACTAACTTTAGTACTCCAGAAGGCTTTGCAATAGGCTCAGACGCTGAACTTGAAGAAGCCGATGACAGCGGCGCACAAGTAAAACTTAAAGGTCATGATCTAGCTTGTGATGAAGTTAAGTCACATTTAGAAAGCGGTAAACGTGTAACTAAGCTTGCCCTTGATTGGCAAGAGCGCCTGAAGTTTATGCTACAAAACGATGGCTCTATTAAACGTTTAAGCTACTCAGAAACTTTAAAAGAAGAAAACGCTGATATTCCTAAAGAAGATATGGCCGTTAAACTCGATGCCGACTTTATTTTAGCGTCAGAAGAAATTAAACAATTGCTTGAAGAGCTAACCGCTGGTTTAGGTGATGCAGACGATTTAGGTAAAGCATAACTAAAACGTAAAAAAGCACGATAAAATCGTGCTTTTTTAATACCAATAAAAAATATGTTTAACTAAACATATCTTTTACATCAGCTAGCATATCGTTGTACTCGTCACTTGAAAATAACTGCATCGATGGAATTACGCCCTTATCTATATAAGTTTGTAATGCGGCTGATTTATCAGAAACCTGTAACGTCCCCTCTAAAATAGCGCCTACACGAATAAAATCTACATAACTTACTTGAGACGGTTTATAAGTGGGATCGGCCCAGCTTTGTGCAACATCAACAAACTCCTTCGGAAACTCCCAAGCAGTCATTATAGAAGAGCCAATTTTACCACTCAACTTTTGAATTGCATGAGCTAAAAAGCTTGGGTTAGCAAAAACCTCGGGGTGGCGCTCTGCTTCAGTTAAAATAGGTAACACGCCAATATTATAGACAAGTGCGGCGAGTGTAATTGAATCGCGATTTAACGACGTGTGCTTTTGATTTTGTAAGTAAAATTCCATAAGTGAAATAGAGTGGCTCGCAACCGTTAATGTTTTTTGCCACGCTTTACCCATGTAACCTTTAATTAGCTCATTGTTTGATACAAACAGTTGCTCCATTGCCATTGCGGTTGCAATATTTTTAATTTGGCGCAAGCCAATACGTGTAACTGCTTGCTGTAAATTAGACACTTTTACCGCACGTCCCATAATTGCACTGTTAGCAACTTTTATCATACGGGCTGAAAGCGCAGGGTCTTGAGCAATAACATCCGACATTTGCATCAAGTTTACATCAGGGTTATCCGCCGCTTGGCGAACCTTAATTGCAACCTCAGGTAGCGTTGGCAGCACGAGCGTATCGTTATTTATTCTATCAACTAGAATCGTTAATAAAGCATTTTCTGTAGACATATAGCTTGCCATCCTTTTTGTTTAGCCTGCAAGCAACTGCAAATTCAGACCGTTAATTTTTGTATTAGTAATATAAATTAGTATTGTCTAACTTACCGATAAAGTTAAGGAAATTATAGAAGTTTATTTTAATTTATGACGCTTTAGCGCATGTGCCTGCCTTACAACGCCAAATACTTGCTATTTACCATTTAGTTTTGCTTTAATGCAATCACAATAAGGAAGCATTTGTATACCTTTGGCTATTAAGCATAGCTATACAAATTATTAAACTTACTTTTTAATAGGCAAGATAATGATCTTAAATAAAATTAGCCAAGCAATTTTGCTCTCAGGTGTTGTTTTTCTTAGTGCATGCTCTGAGCAAGCGCCGTCTTCTACCGACAACACAGCCGTAGACCTAGCCCAAGAAAGTGGTGCTCAATCAGGTCCTGAGCTTATTAATACCGATAAACAACGTTTAGATATTTACACTGACTTTAGCCTAAAGGCTGATCTTTCGCATTTGAGTGATAACCAAAAAGCGATGGTGTCTAAGCTTATTGATGCATCTAAAATTATGGATGAATTATTTTGGAAACAATCTTTTGGTGAAAATAAAGATGCGTTTTTAGCAAAACTGAGTGATGAAAAAGTACGTAAATTTGCTGATATTAACTACGGTCCTTGGGATCGTTTAAATGGTGACGAAGCATTTTTATCAGGCTATAAAGAAAAAGCCCTCGGAGCACAGTTTTACCCTGCAGATATAACTAAAGAAGAGTTAAACAAAGCTGACGTTGAGGATAAAAAAGGCCTTTACTCAGTAATTAAACGTGACGAGCAAGGCAAGCTTTACAGCGTCCCTTATTCAAAAGAATACGCTGATGAGCTTGCAAAAGCAGCAAACCTATTACGTGAAGCAAGTAAACTTGCAGATGATAAAGAATTTGCTAATTACTTAAATCTACGCGCTGACGCACTGCAAAAAGATGATTTCCAGGTGTCTGACTTTGCGTGGATGGATATGAAAAATAATCCAGTAGATGTGGTTATTGGCCCAATAGAAACATACGAAGATCAATTGTTTGGCTACCGCGCAGCTTATGAGTCTTACGTATTAATTAAAGATTTAAAATGGAGCGAGCGCCTTGCTAAGTTTGCAGCCTTTTTACCTGAGCTTCAAAAAGGCTTACCAGTAGATGCGAAGTACAAACAAGAAGTACCTGGTTCGGATGCCGATTTAAATGCTTACGATGTTGTTTACTACGCAGGCCACTCTAATGCAGGCAGTAAAACCATTGCGATTAATTTACCAAACGATGAGCAAGTTCAGCTTGAAAAAGGCACTCGTCGCCTGCAACTTAAAAACGCAATGCGCGCTAAGTTTGATAAAATTTTAGTGCCAATCTCTGAGCAGCTAATTGTGCCAGAGCAACGCAAACACATTACCTTTAACGCATTTTTTGCCAATACTATGTTCCATGAAGTGGCACATGGTTTAGGTATTAAAAACACGCTTACAGGTAAAGGAACCGTTCGCCAATCATTACAAGAACACGCAAGTGCACTTGAAGAAGGTAAAGCCGATATTTTAGGTTTATACATGGTTGAGCAGTTACTCAAAAAAGGCGAAATTACCGAAGGTACACTAGAGGATTACTACACTACGTTTATGGCTGGTATTTTCCGCTCTGTACGTTTTGGCGCATCAAGTGCACATGGTAAAGCCAATATGATCCGCTTTAATTTCTTTGCACAAGAAGGCGCATTTTCTAAAAATGACGAAGGTTTATACCGCGTAAACATGGAAAAAATGGGCGTAGCAATGGCTAAATTATCTCGCCTAATTTTAACTTTACAAGGTGATGGCGATTACGAAAAAGTAGATCAACTAATCGCAACACATGGCGATATTAAAGAAGAGCTTGCTAAAGACCTAGAAAAGCTAAGCCAAGCTAATATCCCTGTAGATGTAACCTTTAAACAAGGTAAAGACGTGCTAAGCCTTAACTAACCCAACACGTAATACGTTACTAGCGTTGTGGTTTATAACTTCAGCGCTTTTTTTAGCTCTGCAATTTGTGGTTCTGTATATGGCACTGCCGGGTGCTTACCCCAAATTGGCGCAGGCCAAGCAGCATCAGTCGTAAAACGTGCAATATGATGAATATGTAATTGCGGTACCACATTACCTAAAGCTGCTACGTTTAGTTTATCAGGGCTAAACACATCCATTAATAACTTACTTAACTTGGCTGACTCTTTTAAATACACAATTTGATCATCCTCAGATAAATCAATAATTTCTTTTAAGTTTGCTTGCCTAGGTACAAGTACAAACCAAGGGTATTGGCTATCGTTCAGCAGTAGCACCTTACATAACGGCCAGTCGGTAAGTTCTATACAATCGCGCTTAAGCTCAGGGGCAAGTTCAAATTTAGGGTTAGTCATTGTAATGTCCTACTTTATCTTCAATAAATGACACTTTATAGCATTTAGTTGCAGTTGCACACGCTTGGCTTTACCATTCAAAGCAATATTTATAATAAGCTAAGGCAACCTTGTGCTAAAAAAAATAAAACACCTCTCACTGGCACTGCCATTAATGGTTGGCGCCGTTAGTGTTCAAGCAAAACCATTATCTCTAGAACGTATTTTTGACGATCCGAGCCTTTCGGGTAAGTCACCGGTACAACTTAAATTTTCACCTGACGGCAGCCGCGTAACTTACTTACAAGGTAAAAACGATGACTACAATCGTTATGATTTGTGGGAATACAACTTAAAAGACAACACCAATCGTGTACTTGTTGATTCTGCTAAGTTATTTTCAGGCCCAGAAAACCTTTCAGATGAAGAAAAAGCACGCCGCGAACGCCAGCGTATTTTTGGTAAAGGTATTTTAGAATATAAATGGTCTAAAGACGGCAAAGCACTTTTATTTCCACTCAATGGTGACTTGTATTATTACGAGCTCGCTTCAGGTAAAAGTAAAAAACTAACAAACACAGAAACGTTTGAAACCGATGCGCGTTTTTCACCTAAAGGTAATTATGTATCGTTTATTCGTGAGCAAAACCTTTACGCTTTAGAGCTTGATTCTGGAAAAGAAATACAGCTAAGTAAAGACGGTGGCGGCGTTATTAAAAACGGCATGGCCGAGTTTGTAGCGCAAGAAGAAATGAGCCGTATGACGGGTTATTGGTGGTCAGGCGATGAGTCTAAAATAGCTTATACACGTGTTGACGAAACCCCTGTAAAAGAAGCAATTCGTAACGAAATTTACGCAGATGAAGTAAAACTATTTAATCAGCGCTACCCGTTTACAGGAACAGATAACGTTAAGATTCAGCTAGGCGTAGTTAAACTTAACGACCAAAAAGTTGATTGGATTGATTTAGGCGAAGATGAAGACATTTACATTGCCCGCGCTAAATGGCTAAAAGACAGCACTACGCTTTCTTATCAGTGGCAAAACCGCTCTCAGCATAATTTAGAGCTTCGCTTTTATAACAGCGAAACTAAAACACAAAAAGTAGCGCTTAGCGAAAATAGCGACACATGGATAAACCTACACTTTGACCTTGAGTTTTTAAAAGACAAAAAGCATTTTATATGGGCATCTGAGCGCGATGGTTTTAAACATCTTTACTTATACCGTACTAACGGCCAACTTGTTCGCCAAATTACCTCTGGCGATTGGGCTGTTGATAGCTTAAAAGGTATTGATGAGAAAAAAGGTATTGTGTACTTTGCAGGACGTAAAGATACACCGCTTGAAAGCCATTTATACAGCGCCCCTTTATTTAAAAAAGGCGATGCAAAGCGTATTACCGAAAAAGGTAAGTACCACAGTGTTGTAATGGCAAAAGATAGTAAAACTTTTATCGATAATAGTTCATCTGATAATACGCCAAACTCAGCCGCTCTTCGTAATGTAAACGGCGACTTTATTACCTGGCTTGAAGAAAACAAGCTCGATAGTAACCACCCGCTTACGCCTTACTTAAGTGATTTAACAACACCAGAATACGGCACAATTAAAGCTCAAGATGGCCAAGTAATGCATTACCGTTTATTTAAGCCAAGTAATGTAAGTGATGGCAAAAAACACCCTGTTATTGTTAATGTTTACGGTGGGCCGCACGCACAAAGAGTTACCAATAGCTGGCGCAGTAAAAATTTGTATTTTCAATATATGGCGCAACAAGGCTACGTTATTTTTCAGCTTGATAACCGAGGTTCTTACAATCGCGGCAAAAAGTTTGAAGATGCTATTTATAAAAACTTAGGCGTAGTAGAAGTCGCCGACCAAATTAAGGGCGTAGAATTTTTACGCTCCCTTGATTACGTAGATCCACAGCGTATTGGTATTTATGGCCACAGCTACGGCGGCTACATGGCATTAATGACAATGTTTAAAGCGGGCGATTACTTTCAAGCAGGCGTATCGGGAGCACCAGTAACAGATTGGGCATTGTACGATACTCACTACACTGAACGTTATTTAGGTAATCCAAACACGAACGCAAAAGGCTACGAAGATAGCGCTGTATTCCCGTACGCAGATGGCTTAAAAGGCCCATTAATGATTTACCACGGTATGGCCGATGACAACGTGTTATTTACCCACGCCACTAAGTTATTTAAACAACTTCAAGATAACGAAAAACAGTTTGAGATGATGACTTACCCGGGCTCTAAACACAGTCTTCGTGGTAAACAAGTGCAAACGCATTTGCATCAAACCATTACTAATTTCTTTAATCGTCATTTTGATGTTAAATAATTAAACCATTTAAAAATAGACCAAAGGCTGATTGAAATATCAGCCTTTTTTTTGTCTTAATAGGTAATTAAGCCTAGATTAAACGCCCTTTTTAGCTACGCTTATTCTATGCGCTAATGCGCACACTTATTGAGGATAAAAGTATGCCTAATTTACGTAGTTTTAGTATATTCCAGCGTTTTTCACTGTTAATAGCCATTGTTGTATTTGGCCTAATAGTACTGAGTATATCTAGCCTAACTCATCAATATAGCTCACTCAAAAACGAGCAATACCTAAAAACACAAAATGTAGTAGAAACCGCATACAGTGTTATTGAACATTACTATGCACTTGAGAAAAACAACACCCTCACGCAAGAGCAAGCTCAAACCCAAGCTCTTGAGGCTGTAAGAGCCCTACGCTACGACAAAACTAATTATTTTTGGATAAACAACTACCAACCTGCAATGGTAATGCACCCTATAAAACCGGCGCTTGAAGGTAAAGACTTAACCAATAACAAAGACCCCGACGGCAAAGCGCTATTTGTAGAAATGGTTAATATTGTAAAACAAAACCGCGAAGGTTTTATTCCTTACAAATGGCCAAAGCCTGGTAAAGAACAACCTGTAGATAAAATAGCGTTTGTAAAAGGGTTTAATCAGTGGCAGTGGATTATTGGTTCAGGTGTTTACCTTGATTCAATTGGCGAAGCATTTAGCGAGCAGCGTAACCTTATACTTTTTAGCGCATTAATAATGATTATTGCAGTTATAATCCTCAGCTACTTTATAGGTAAGAGCATCTTAACCCCTACTCGCCTAGCTGCCGATATGATGAAAGATATTTCCCAAGGCGAAGGTGATTTAACCCGTACGCTAAACGAATCGGGTAATGATGAAATTTCAGAGCTGTCGCGTTCATTTAATTTATTTGTGTTAAAAATGCGAGAGTCGTTGGTTCAAGTATCGCAAAGTGCCGATGATGTAAATAAGCATGCCTATACCGTTGACGACTCTAGCAAAACAAGCCATTCGTTTATCGAGCTACAAAACGACAGCTCCACACAAGTTGCTGCTGCAATGGAGCAAATGACTCACCAAATCCACGACGTAAGTCGTAATGCCGAGGCAGCAGAACAAGCTGCCAATGATGCCGCGTGCAATGCATCAACAGGTAAAAGCGTGGTTGAAAACACCATTACCGCCATAGAAACACTTTCTAGCAATATAGAAACGGTAAGCCAAGTTACTGAAGACTTGGCCAACGAGAGCAATAATATAGGCTCAGTACTTGATGTGATTAGAAGTATATCGGAGCAAACTAATTTACTAGCGCTTAACGCTGCAATAGAAGCAGCTCGAGCCGGTGAGCACGGCAGAGGCTTTGCTGTTGTAGCCGATGAAGTACGCACACTAGCGAGTCGTACAGGGCAAAGTACTGACGAAATTCAAGCTATGATCACTAAATTGCAAGAAGGGGCAAAAGCCGCTGTTGAGGCTGTTAAGTCAAGCCAAGCGCTTTCGGTTTCTACCGTTGAACAGACTTCATCTGCTAATACATCACTTAGTGAAATTGAAAGGCTTGTGTCAATTATTACTGAAATGAACAGCCAAATAGCGCGAGCCACAGAGCAGCAAACACAAGCTGCCGACGAGGTTAATTTACGTATTAACGAGTTATCTCAATCAACCGAGCAATCACTCAATAATACCAAGCAGCTTACCGATGCTAGCGACAATCTTAAACAAAGTAGCCAAGGGCTTTCGAGTGTGGTTAATCGCTTTAAATTAAAATAACTTAAAAAACAAAAGCCCTGAATTATCAGGGCTTTTTTATTGCACGTAAGTTTTTAGCTCACATACAGTAGCGTGCAAATAAGCTTGTTACTGATGCAGCGGTTGGCTTACCGTGCTGCCAATCGCCACCTTCAACACCGCTACCTGCAATATCCATATGTACATAAGGCAGTGGCTGAGCAGAGTCGTTACCGTGTTTATCAAGCCCGCCAACAACAGCTAAAAATGCCATAGGGAACTGATGGCCACGCGCAGTAACTGCAGAAGCCGCATTATTACTTGATAAAACATCATCAGCTAAAGTGCGCGGTTTTATAAAGTCGTAGTCTTCACGACGAGAACGAGAAACCTCTGCGCCATCTGCCCATAAATCACCCAGGTCAGCTATTTGACGAGATGTATTAGCGCTGCGTGCAGGTCCGTTTTCTACATAGGCTCCGTAAGGGCCCATTGCACGCGCCGCATGCCCCGTTAATGTTGCCACCGTAAATAAGGTTGGGTTAACTTCTGTCTTAGCTAAATCTTTCATTTCGCTAAGTAGGTCACCCATTGCTAAGCGCCCTTCTGCATCGGTGTTACCAATGCGAACACGCACGCCTTCACGGCTAGTAATTATTTCATCTGGTACAAAACAATCTGAGCCAATAGAGTTACGCACAACGGCTAAGTAAGAAATAACTTTAACGCCTTTAGGCTGATAATCAGCAACCGCTTTCATAAAGCCTGCAACTGATGCTGCACCGCCTTTATCACGGCTCATACCTGCCATGTAACCGCCTACTTTTAGATCCGCACCGCCTGTGTCGTATACTAAACCTTTACCTACAAACATAAGCGTGCGGGTAACTTCGCCCACAGGCACGTATTCAAGCTTAACAACGCGAGGGTGGTGGCGCTCTACTGCATACGATGCACGTGCAACCGTACTTAGCATTGGATAGTTTTTATCAATTAAGTCTATGTCGTCAACAACATCAACACTTACGTTTGAGCCTTTAAAAAGCTCCACGCAGTAATCTGCAAAACGAGGAGGCGCCATACGCTCTGGTTCAGTACCACATAAATCACGTGCGGCATATTGCCCTGCCGCAATTGCATTTACAGCCTTAACAGTTTCCTCACTTGCGTCAATTAAACCAATTTGAGTAATTGGCTCAATGCCTTCGCCGTGATATTCACGGGCTTCAAGTGGTTGCCATAAAGCTTGGCATGCACCTAAATAAGCAACTTCTAGCGCATTTTGGTAACGTTCATCAGTATGCAAGTTTGGTAAGTAAATAGCAGGGCTGACACTCCCCGACGCTTTCGCTTCATTTATAGCTAGTTTAGCTGCATCAAAATAGCGGCGAACATCGTCGTAATCTCGGTTTAGTGGGCCTGTTGGCGCAAGAATAACGCGTGTATTTTCAATAACTAAAAAGGTAACTTGCTTGCCAATACGAGAGTCTACTTTAGCTTGCGCGTTTATAGCATCGCTTAGTGAATTATTGGCTAACTGAGAAAAGTCATCACTAATAATAATAAGTGCATCGTGAGAAGAAGAATCAAGGCTAGCACTTAGTGTAGGTGCAGCGATTGCTTGAGGATATGCCATAAGTAAAGCTCCTGTTATTAAACATAAGGAGGGTATTATCGTCGATATAAAAATACAAAACCAGCCAGCTGCGATAAGCAAATTTTGCTCTGGCAACTTGGTGTTACAGTAAAAAGTACACGCTAATCGAGAATACTCAATTGTAGATTTAAATTAGGCTCATTTTTTACGCCAACTCCAATTCCTAAAAGGCGTACAGGTTGTTGCATGCCTCGTTGATACGCTTTACTAAACAGCTCAGTAAAAATATCTGTATTTAGTTGATGATGTGCCTGATCGGCACTGGTCACCACAAAATTTGCAAACTTAACTTTTACACTAAGCTTATTAATTTTGTTTTGTAGCTGCTGCTTATTAAGACGAGTAGTCAGCTCCTCTAATAGTTTAGGCAGTTGTTCTAAACATTCCTGTAAACTATTTTTATTGTATTCATAAGTGTGCTCCACACTTAATGATTTACGTATTCTCTGTGTAGATACAGTTCCAACATACTCACCTGCGCATTTTTGATAAAGCGATACACCAAAATTACCTACATGTTGCTGCATCCAATTTACGCCTTTTTCGCGTACGTCTTTACCTGTATACAGCCCTTTCAAATTAAGCTTTTCTAGAGTCACTTTCCCTACTCCAGGAATTTTACCAAGCGGTAGGTTATTTAGAAACCCATCCACTTCATCAGGTAAAACCACGAATTGGCCATTGGGTTTATTTTCATCACTGGCTATTTTGGCAATAAATTTAATGGGCGCCACACCTGCAGAGGCTGTAAGGCCGGTATCGTTATAAATATCGGCTCTAATTTGCTGGGCAATTAACGTTGCACTGCCTTTACATGCTGTGCTGTTTGTTACATCTAGGTAGGCTTCATCAAGCGAAAGAGGTTCTATTAAATCGGTATAGCGTTTAAATACAGCGCGAATTTGACTAGAAATATCTTTGTAAACAGACATACGCCCAGGCACTATTACTAGGTCTGGACATAACTGTTTAGCGTGGTAGTTAGACATAGCAGAGCGTACGCCGTACTCTCTGGCTATATAGTTTGCTGTAGAAAGCACGCCTCGTCGACTATTGCCGCCAATGGCTAAAGGCACATTGGCAAGCTTTGGGTTATCGCGCATTTCGACCGCTGCGTAAAAGCAGTCCATATCGATATGAATAAACTTTTTCATCACCGCAAACAACTGTTTATTTATACAGGCATTATTATGGAATCACTTTTAATTAGCAAGTCCCATTAATTAAAATGGCTGCTTAAAACGCTTAGGTTTTTTAAAACAATGTAGCCAAAAAACAAACTCAAATAAAAACCCTGCTGCCAGTAGTATAATACCACCAGAAGCATTGCCCATTGCGTAGCAAGCAAAAGACGCTATAAAAACTAAACTGGCTAATGCCCAATTAATTATATTTTGCATGTGTGTTCTCGTGTGTTGTGTCTGTGTAATTAAACTGTAGACCTAAAATTTAAATAGGTACAATCATCTTATAAAAAACATAAAATTAATTACCTTGAGCTAAATACACCATATTGATAACCTAACTCATTTAAAACTAAGAGTATAAGTACATGCAAAGGTTCAAAGATAAACACCCTATCCATACTGACATTACAGTAGCTTGGGCTGACATGGATGCACTGCAGCACGTTAACAACGTAGTGTACTTACGTTATTTTGAAATTGCTCGCATCGACTTTTTAAATAAAATAAACCTGTTTGATACAATAAAACCGGGCGGTATTGGTCCGGTAATAAGCGAGAACAATATTCGCTACAAACGCCCTGTTACTTTTCCAGATACTTTAACCGTTGGTATTACTATTTCAGATATAAAAACGGATCGTTTTATGATGAATTATTCAGTATTTAGTCATGCTCAACAAGCCGTTACAACTACAGGGTCTTCTTTAGTTGTAATGTTCGACTTTAAAACAGGGCAAAAAGCCGCTATTTCAGAGCCATTATTATCGGCCTTAATTAGCCACTCTCAAGATCTTACTTAACCTGAACTTTGGTTAAGAGATTTACTAACGTATTAAATCATAGTGATATTTGAATTATTTCTCTAGCCAGAGATTTTCTGTGAAAATAAGGCGAATTTACGCGTCAATAGCTAGCCTATTGCAAGTAAATTCAACGTAGTTAGCACTGAAAATAGCAGCTAGAGATAGATTTATTATCCAGATTTCAGGTTACTTAATTTAAGGATTTTAAATGCAATACAGTCCGTTAGGCAGCAGCGGCGTTGATGTTTCAAGAGTATGCTTAGGTAGCATGACATGGGGTAAACAAAATACCCAAAGTGATGCTGATGAGCAAATAGCTTACGCACTCGAGCAAGGCGTTAACTTTATTGATACCGCCGAAATGTATGCCGTGCCACCTTCTCCTGAAACTTACGGAAAAACCGAAGAAATTATTGGTGATTGGCTTAGCCGAAACACACAAAAACGTGGCGATATTGTACTTGCGACAAAAATAGCGGGTAATGGGTTATCGTGGGTGCGTGATGGCAGCGATATAACCCGCAGCGCAGTAATAGAAGCCGTTGATAACTCACTTAAACGCCTGCAAACCGATTATATAGATTTATACCAATTACATTGGCCTAATCGCTCTACTCCACATTTTGGTAGGCAGTGGCCTGGCAAACTAACCTTTAGCGATGTAAATACTGAGCAACACCAAGCCAGTATGTTGGATATTTTAGAAGGCCTTAACGAGTGTATTAAAGCAGGTAAAATTAAGCATTGTGGTTTGTCAGACGACACACCATGGGGTATTAGCCAGTTTATAAATTTAGCTAAAGAGCATAATTTACCGCGCATGGTGTCTATTCAAAACGAATTTAGCTTAGCGCATGCCAAAGATTGGCCTTATTTAATTGAGCAATGTATACACGAAGATATTGCTTATTTGCCTTGGTCGCCACTTGCGGCAGGCATGTTAACAGGTAAATACTTAAACGGCGCTCGCCCAGAAGGCTCGCGTTGGACTTTCATGCAACGTAATGGCATTTTTAGAGACACAGCCAATGCTCAAAAAGCGACGCAGCAATATGTTGATTTAGCTCATGCTAACAATATAACGCCCGCACAGCTTGCTCTTGCATGGTGTAACCAAGTGGATGGCGTTACCTCATCTATTATTGGCGCTACAAGCATGGCTCAGCTCAAAGAAGATATAGATGCATTTAACATTATACTTAGTAGTGAATTACTTGATGATATAGCGACTATATTTAAAAACTACCCAATGCCTTACTAAAGCACGCTGCTATAAAATAGAAGCGTATTAAAGCAGTATTTTTATACTGCTTTTTTTATAAGAAAATTTGCTGAAAAACTCTCTCTAACTATACTTAGTTCACCGTTAACAAATTAATACTTAATGAGTTATGCTGAAAAAATCGTTTTTATTTATTAGCGTATTTAGCTGTTTGAGTACGTCTACTTGGGCTGAAGAAAAAACCCCAATAAAAGAAATTATCTGGCTGCAAAGTTACACGCCACCTTTTCACATAGCTAAAAACGAAGACGCACCTCAAGGCGGAATTTGTGATAATTTAACCGAGCAATTAATTAATGAGATTGATGATGTAAAACACACTCGATTAATTGTTCCTCAGGAGCGAATTAATAAGTACTTAAACGAGGGGCAAAATATTTGTTTTCCGTGTGTTATCCATAAAAAAGTAAATAATCACTTATTTAACTACTCTACACCTACAACGGTTTACCCGCCGTTTAATATTATTACCACTAAGGAGTTAGCACCAGAGCTTAGTAATAAACACGGCTCGCCTATAAAGTTAATAAATCTACTTGCAGATCCGTCTTATGTTTATGGACAGGCAGCCGCAAGAAAGTACACAGATAAAATAAATACTATTATTGAAAATACCACAGCCCATCATAAAGCATCTTTAAGTTGGAGTAGCGAGAACGAAAGCCAAGCGGTTATATCACGCTTGAGCCATGGTTTTTTAGATTACTCTATCGACTACCCATTTATGAGTGATTACTTTATTAAGCACAGTAAATTTAAAAACATAGTGAGTTTAGCAATAGAAGAAGATAACCGGGAGTATGTATTAGGTGCAGTGGGATGTGCAGCTAACGCACCTAATAATTTTGCAAAACAAGCAATTAGCAAAATAAATAAGGCACTAAAAAACAAAGTCCTCAATAGTGAAAAGTACCAGCAAAGCCAACAGTTTTGGCTTAAACAGAGCTTTCCTGAGTTTAACTCTCACTTTAAGCAACAAGTGCTTCCTATTACTGAGTAACCCACTGCTGAGTTAGCAAGCACTTCTCATTTGAGTAAAGACTAACCGTAAATGTATTACCACGCTTAACCTCCCCTACTCCCGATGGCGTACCGGTCATAATAATATCGCCATCTTCTAGGCTCATAAATTCGCTTATCTCTGTAAGTATTTGCTCTGGCTTGTGCAACATAAAGTGAGTATCACCTTGCTGAGTTACTTTATCGTTAATTTTAAGCTCAAAAGTAAAGTGCTGCGCTGCATCACTAAGATCAACAAAGTCAGTTAAAATTACAGAGCTATCAAATGCTTTTGCACGCTCCCATGGCAGCCCTTTATTTTTTAACTTACTTTGTACTGTACGCTTAGTTAAATCAAGACCTAGCCCTACGCCTGCAATTTTCTTATTTTTAATAACAAAGCAAAGCTCGGTTTCATAATGAAGAGTATCGTTATTATGAGTAGATGAAAGAGTGCCTGTAATTGCACTATTTGGTTTGTTAAACAACACCATTTGATCAGGAGTTTCGTTGTTTAATTCTGCAATGTGTGCGGTATAGTTACGCCCAACACATACCACTTTTGAAGGAGTTAATTGTTCAGATACTAACTTTACTGACTGCATATAATAACATCTCAATTATGAGCTGATTAGTGTTTCTAACAAGCTCAAGTTAATAGGTTTTAGTAAAACGCGATCTATATTTAAATCTTTGATCTGTTTAGGATCTGGCTCTGCACCACTTACAATAACAAGCCTTAACTCAGGATAACGATCATTAATTTGCTGCCCTAAATCAACACCTCGGCCATCGGGTAAGTGCATATCAAGCAATACTTTGTTGAATTGTTGGTCATGATTGAGAATTTGCAAACATTGTGCGCAACTTGAGGCAATTACGGTTTCAACCCCTAAGCTTTCTAGTAATAGTTGTGTGATTTGTGCAGCATCATGGTCATCTTCAACAAGTAAAAAGCGCTGTTTTTTTACTGTTAGCACTTTATTTGATGCAATATTTTTAGCCTGTGGCGCACACTCAGGAGCAATTAAATAATCCTGTAAGCATTGATATAACGCGCTGCTATCTACGGGTTTTGGTATTACATCGTTAAAACCAAGCGCCGCAAGTTCTTCATGAATGCCCTTCATAGTAGCCGCTGTAAGCGCAATAATAGGCCCTTTGTAGCCCATTTTTCTAAGTTCGATTGTGGCTTCTTTACCACCCATTATTGGCATATGAATATCAATAAAAATAATATCGTATGGGGCTTTATAGGCCTCAGCTATACGTACTTTTTCAAGCGCTTGCTGGCCATGCTCTGCGTAATCTACACGTGCACCACAGGTGCTTATCATATGACCCACAAGCATGCGTAAATCACGTAAATCATCAACAACTAACACACGGCCATGTACTTTACAGGGCGCAGATTTACTTTGTAATTGCGGCGCACTAGTAAAGTTAAGTGTTTGGCGCTCTACCTCACTAATATCCCCCGGATAAACCGAAATAGTAAAAGTAGAGCCTTTGCCTATTTCTGAATGTAAATCTATTCGCCCGTGCATTCTGTTTAGTAGTTCAGCACAAATAGCTAAACCTAAACCTGCGCCCCCAACAGAGCGAGATTCAACATCGGCTATTTGTTCAAAAGGTTTGAAAATAAGTTCTTGTTTTTCTGGTGCTATGCCCATGCCTGAGTCTTTAATGCTAAAAAATAGCATTTCGGTATCATCAACCCATTGAGTCCAAGCTTTTACAACAATTTCGCCTTTATCGGTAAATTTAACCGCGTTATTAATTAAGTTAATGAGTATTTGGCGCACACGCGTCGCATCAAGCTTGGCAACTAACGGGAGAGGCTCTTGGGATTCAAAGCGTAAAGTAAGGCCTTTATCAAGCACCGATACCCGCATTAGTGTGTACACATCTGCAAGCATGCTGTCTAAATTTACTTCGCTTAAAGTAAGCTCTAGCTTGTCGGCAGCTATTTTTGATAAATCGAGTACGTCGTTTAATAAACTTAATAAGTGTTTACCATTTCGATAAATAACACCTAATTCGTTTTCGGCTTGGTGGCTAAAGTCACTTTGAAGTAATAGTTCGGTGTAACCTAAAATTGAAGAAAGCGGAGTACGTAATTCATGGCTCAAATGTGCTAAAAATCTATCTTTTGAGCGGTTTTCAGCTTCCGCTTTTAAACGCTCAACTCGCTCACCTTCTACATCTTTACGCGCTAAAGCATAACGTATAGCACGCGCAAATCGGCTCGAGCTCATTTCTGTTTTTATTAAGTAATCAACGGCGCCCGCATCAAGCGCAGCTGAGTCTAACTCATCGTTAGATTGTCCCGTTAACATAATAATAGGGCCGCTAAAGCCGTTGGCTATCGCTTTTTTTAAAACGCTTAGGCCGTTAGATGCACCTAAGCGATAGTCGAGCAAACAAATATCGTGCTCATTTTTACTTAGCTTTTCAATTGCTTGCTCTGGAGAGCTTATCCATTCTACATTAAACGTATGTGAATCTAATTGTTGTAAATAGTCGCAGGTGAGTATGTAATCATCTTCATCGTCTTCTACTAGCAGCAGCTTAGTCACTTTATCTAACATAGAATCTCCCTTTAATCGTTAAATGTTGATGGTAGCTCTACAAACTCTACCCAGTACTTTCCTAATGTTTTCATCAAATCAACTAAGCCATCAAACGTTACAGGCTTAGTGATATAAGATGCAGCACCTAAGTTGTAACCTTTAACCATGTCTTCTTCTTGCTTAGACGTCGTTAAAATTACAACAGGAATGCCTTTTAAGTTAGGGTTAGCTTTGATAGCTTCAAGCGCTTCTCTGCCGTCCATTCTTGGCATATTTAAATCAAGTAAAATTAGCCCCGGACGTGGAGACAATAACTTATCTTCAAACTTACCACGGCGCTCTAAGTACTCTAATAGCTCCACGCCGTCTTCTACAAAATGAAGTTCGTTTAAAACGCGGCTCTCTGCAAGCGCATCTTGTGTTAACAAGCGATCATCTTCATCATCGTCTGCCATTAATATGGTGATTGGTTTTACTTTTGAATACGGCATTTACGCCTCTCCTTGCAAAGTGAAAAGCGATGCTTCCACTGGTAATTTTATAGTAAAGGTTGCACCTTCACCCTCTATGCTTTGAGCGTGTATAACACCACCATGACGCTCAACTATACGCCTACATACCGAAAGCCCTATCCCTGTGCCTTTATACTCAGAGCGCCCATGGAGACGCTGAAATGGTACAAATATTTTATCTGCATATTCTTGCGAGAAGCCTATGCCATTATCTTTAATTGTTACTACCTGCCATTGAGCATCAACATTTAGCTCTTCACTAAACTCATTTACATCTTCATATGTAATATCTATACGAGGTGTTGTGCCTGCCTTTCTAAATTTAACTGCGTTAGAAAGTAAGTTTAAAAACAACTGTTGCATCTGGCTTTTATCGGCCTGAATTACAGGTAGTTTATCAACATTTACTTGCGCGTTACTTTCATTAATCGCAATTTCTAAATCACTTAAAATATCTGCAACCACATCGTTTAAGTCAGTATCGTCAAAGTCTTTGCCGCGTGTTGTTACACGAGAAAACTCAAGCAAATCGTTAATAAGGTTAGACATACGCTGTGCTGCATTTTTCATTCGCCCAATGTAGTCTATACCTTTTTCACCTAGCTCATCTTTAAACATAGTTTCTAGGCGGTCACTAAATGCCTGAATTTTACGAAGCGGCTCTTGCAAGTCGTGACTCGCTACAAACGCAAACTCTTCAAGCTCTCGGTTAGAGCGACTTAGCTCGTCAGAATACAAAGTAAGCTCTTGAGTACGCTCTGAAACTTTACTCGCTAAAGTTTCGTTTTGTTTTTCAAGATCGGCGCGATATTGCGCAGCATTTCTTAAATTAAGTCGGGTCATTACAAACATACCAATGATAAGTAAAGCACTGGTAATAGCGGTAATAACAAACGTAATTTTTGCCTCGTTTTTAATTTTAGCAAGCTTAGAAAAATGGCTAACTTTAAAAAGTAATTCGCGGTCTTGAATATCATTTACTTTAGCGCGAATTTGCTTATACAGTTTACGCCCTTTATGAGTAT
The DNA here is from genome assembly GCF_001469205.1 of Pseudoalteromonas sp. H103. Classification (NCBI taxonomy): domain Bacteria; kingdom Pseudomonadati; phylum Pseudomonadota; class Gammaproteobacteria; order Alteromonadales; family Pseudoalteromonadaceae; genus Pseudoalteromonas; species Pseudoalteromonas sp. H103. The sequence goes on from NZ_LOFG01000006.1 coordinate 49,820, forward strand.
TTAATACATAAAGTGCACGTCTTTCTTTATCGTTAGTTGCAAGCTTTACGGTTTGTTTTAACTCAGCAATTTTAGCTTCGGTGAGTAATAATAGCTCAGCTATACGCTCAGCTTGACCGTCAATTTCAGAGTGTAATGATTTAACATGATCAGTTTGCGCTTGGAGCTGGTTAACCGCATCATAATAAGGTACTAAATAATCATCTTCTTCTGTTAATAAGTACCCTCGCTGGCCCGACTCAGCTTGTACAATAGACAAATGCAATTGCTCAATAGCAGTTGTAAGCATATTAGTATTATCTAAGCTTTTTTGCGTTTGAGTTAAACCTTGTATGGTATTAAGTGCTAAAAATGCATTACCAACAATAATACTTAGCACTACAACAATAAACGCTGCCCAGGTTACATTAGCCTTGCCTTGCTGTTTTTGCTTGATCATTTAACGTTAGCTTCCCACATTATAAAACTGGTTAATATTATCATTATTGAGAGTCAGAAATTTTTTGTAAACTGTTACTGCAGTCTTGGCAGTTAGCAATAATTTTATCAAGTGCTTCAAGCGCTTTTTGCTTTGGCATATCGTTTTCAAGCACGAGTTTAATAAGCTCTGCGTTCATTGATATACGGTTAAGCGGTGCTCTTGCATCGTGCACTAATTTGTTTAATGGCTCTGTTTGCTTTTCTGATGTCATGCTTTTCCTTAAACCTACTAACTAAAATTTAGGGTTATTTATATTCTCCAATACCGCCATAGGCGTTTAAACGGTTATAAAGTGTTTTAGTACTTATTCCTAGCATTTGCGCAGCAAGGGTTTTATTACCTTGTACCTTATCAAGCGTTGCATGAATCAGTTCCTTTTCAACCTCTTCAATAGTTTGCCCTGCCGATACTTGCTTATCTTCTGTTTGCGTATTCACGCGTGAAAAAGGCGACTCTAAATTAGCCGGCAAAGTAATCTCGCTTGTTTGCGGATCGCTCATTATAAAAGCGCGGTGTATGGCATGGCGAAGCTCGCGCACATTACCAGGCCACTCATAACTTTGCAGCTCTTTTAACTGCGCAGCAGTCCAGCTAAATGAAGTGCCATTTTCATCATTTAATTGCTCTAAAAAGGCTTTAGCTAAAAGAGGAACGTCTTCTTTGCGCTCTCGCAGTGGCGGAATATCTATAGGGAATACAGCAAGCCTAAAGTAAATATCTTCGCGTATTACATTATTTTGTGCCAAATCAGTAAGTGTGCGGTTGGTCGCTGATATAACACGACAATTTGTAGGTATTTCTCGGTTACCGCCTACACGTGTTACTTTTTTAGTCTCAAGTACGCGTAATAAATTAGGCTGCATATCAATAGGCATTTCGGTCACTTCATCTAAAAATAAAGTACCATTGTTTGATTGCTCAAATACGCCTTCTTTGCGTGCAATTGCACCCGTAAATGCGCCTTTTTCATGGCCAAACAGTTCACTACCAATTAGCTCTTTAGAAAGTGCACCACAGTTACTTGCAACTAAAGGGCCTTCGCATTGGCTAGCATTATGAATAGCCTGTGCAACCACTTCTTTACCTGCGCCACTTTCGCCCATAAGCATTACATTAGCGTTAGTTTTAGCTACACGTTCAATCATGTTGTAAAGCTGTTGCATTGGCTCAGACTCGCCAATTAAGCCACCAAAGTGACATGTAATACCACTTTGCTTTGCTTTTTTAGGTGCTTTTTTAGGACCATTTAATACAAGTTCTAAGTCTTCGCGTTGTAATGGTTTTAATAAATGGCCAATATTGGGCTCACACATATCAGCTAAAATACCTTTTACTGATGGGTGCCCAGATATAAGTGTAATTTTTGGATCTTGGCCAATCATTTTTAAATGATCTAGTAAGTGCAAGCCACTGCCATCAGGCAGCATAAAATCAAGTAGTACATGATCAAAGGTATTATTTTCAAACCACTGATGTGCTTCTTTTAAACTCGTTGCAGTATTAATATTGTGGCCGAGGAATTCGACTATGTGGCAAACGACGTCACTAAACTCTATATCGTCATCAACTAAAAGTATGTTCAACATGATAAATCCCTATGCTTTTTTATTATTCTACGCACCCTAACCATTAATTTAAAGGGTAACGCGAATTTGCTTTCATCAAATTTTTAACTTAGTAATTCAACGATTTATTATACCAACTTAAGATTTACGCTGGCTGAAAAAAAACGATCACATTTAATTTAAAAAAAATAATTAAAATCGTTTGTATTTATATAATTATAGCAACTGTTATCATTAAGCTACAAAAAAAGGAGACGAAATGCAGCAATTAAAAACCTTGGTTCATTCTGGTATTAACATTAACCAAGGTACCTCATTTACCCGTTTAACAGCACGTGCCATTGTTATTCAAAATAATAAAATATTACTTATGTATACAGCACGCTATGAAGATTACAGCTTGCCCGGGGGTGGCGTTGATGAAGGTGAAAGTATTGAACAAGGCTTGATAAGAGAGCTTAATGAAGAAACCGGAGCACAAAACATACAGGTTATTAAACCTTTTGGCTTATACGAAGAATATCGCCCTTGGTATAAAGACGACTTTGATATTATTCATATAAAATCGTACTGCTATGTATGCAGTATTGCCGACGAACTTGGTAAAGCCCAACTAGAGCATTATGAGCAACAAAATGGCATGAGCACTAAATGGGTTGATATTAACGAAGCCATTGCCCATAACGAGCGCACACTTGCTAATAGCGAAAAACAAGGACTTTCTATATTAAGAGAAACTTTTTTACTTAAGCGTATAGCTTGCGATCTACTCTAGCTTTTAATGATTATCACCTTGGGTGTTGTAAATTTTGCAGCCCCCAGAATATTTTACTGCATTTATTTTTTTATTTTTGTAGTTGAAGCTTAAGTTAGCACTTAAAATTAAAAATAATATCAATATAATCAAACATATACTCACTTAACTTTAAAAATATAAAAACTGGCTTTGCCCTTGCACCCTTACAAATAACTAATTTGTAAGGAGATAGAAATGAGTAACACAGTTAAGACGATCAATCCCGCAACTGAGCAAACCATTGAAACCTACACACTGCTTTCTCAAGAAGAGGCAGAGCTGGCAATTGAAAAATCTCACGAAACATATTTAAAATGGCGTTTAACCTCATTTACCGAACGTGCTAAGCATTTAAATAAATTAGCATCACTTTTTGAAGAACAAAAAGAAGCCATTGCTAAACTAATGACCGAAGAAATGGGTAAAGTTTACGAGCAAGGCTTCCAAGAGGTTGAACTGTGTGCTGGCATTTGTCGTTATACAGCAGAGCATGGCCCTCAAGTACTTGCCGACGAAGAGCGTGATATGGACGGCGGCCGTGCAATTATTAGCTATCAACCAACGGGCGTATTATTAGGTATTCAACCTTGGAACTTCCCGCTTTATCAAGTTATTCGTTATAGCGCAGCTAACATTATGGCCGGCAACACGACCGTACTTAAGCATGCGGGTAACGTTTTTGGCATGGCCGAAAAAATCGAAACACTATTTAAACAAGCCGGTTTTCCTGAGCATTGTTTTAGCAATCTACTTATTGATGGTAAAACAGCCAGCTCACTTATTTCGCACAAAGCAATTAGCGGCGTAACTTTTACAGGTAGTGATGGCACGGGTAAAAAAGTAGCCGAAGAAGCCGGTAAACACGTTAAAAAAACAGTACTGGAGCTAGGTAGTAACGATGCTTACTTAGTACTGGATGATGCCGACTTAGAGCTTGCCGTTAAAACCTGTGTAACAGGGCGTATGATCAACAACGGTGAAACCTGTGTATCAGCAAAACGTTTTGTTGTAGTTGATTCACTTTACGATGACTTTAAAGCCCAAATTAAAGCTCAATTTGAAGCGTTAAAAATGGGCGACCCAATGGCTGATGATACAGACCTAGGCCCAATGGCACGTGAAGATTTACGTGACAAAATTCATGACCAAGTAATGCAATCGGTTAAGGCCGGTGCAAATGTAATCACTGGTGGCGAAGTACCTTCGCAAACGGGTTATTACTACCCACCTACTCTGCTAGATAACTTAGCACCAGGCATGCCAGCATACGATGATGAGCTATTTGGCCCAGTTGCTTCGCTTATTAAAGCAAAAGACAACGACGATGCCATGCGTATCGCCAACGACTCTCGCTATGGTTTAGGCGGCGGTATTTTCTCTAAAGATGAGAAAAAAGCCATTGAACTGGCTAAAAAGCACTTTGACACAGGTATGATCAACATTAACGGTTATGGTCTTGCACAGCCAAACCTACCGTTTGGTGGTGTTAAAGAAAGTGGCTACGGCCGAGAACATGGCGGCTTTGGTATGCGCGAGTTTGTAAATATCAAATGTATTATGATTAATAGCTAATTTAGCTTTAAATACCAATATATAAAAAACCTAAAAGTGGGTAACCTCTTTTAGGTTTTTTTTCTTTAAAATTAGATTACAGCAGAGCTCATCCTTTACTGACCAAACCCCACGAAACTAAATACTAATAGCTGAAAATGTACATTTTTCTTCTTAATCATTATCAACATTAAAAAATAATATAATAAATTCTGAGGCACTAATTGCGGTTAGCTGCATCACCAGCAAAAACATGATACCTATTCCGGCCTGAGGGTCAGGTTCAATGCCAAAAATGAGAACTAGCGCTAAAATAATAGTAAATAATGCAGCTATAATTCTGATAAGAAAGAGTCGTTTATTTTGGTAGTTGTTAGCACTCGCTAAAAAATACAAAACCAAATAAGGTAATAGCATAAACGCAAAGCCAATCTCCGTTGGCATCCAGTACTTGATTGCAACTGCAACTAAAGATAAGGCAGCAAGCGCCTTAACTGGGTAGTACATTTTTTTATAATTCACATGCTTTCCTTTGCACGCAGTGCTTCATTAGCATCAAGTAAAATATTGCCGAACAATATAAAAACTTTAACTATGCAATGCAATCTATTTCACTAGACTTAACCTGACGGGCAATAATGAGCGATAACCGGTCATTGAGTTGGCCAAATATCGTCGTGAATTGATTGGTATGGCTGCTCTTTGCGCATATATTCATGAAAATGAGCGCTGAGCGCATATTGGTTAATTTAACTTTATCTAAAAACTCTAGAAAACTTAGTGATAGTAATACCTTAGGTTATTTGTTAAAACTATATAATGCAGAAAAATGAGCGTGGCGTCGGCAGAAATATGCGCGATGAGCGCACTATTAAATTGTTATGCGTTCGGCAGACCTTACAGTAAGGATGTAACTTGAAAATTAGACACTTAGAAGAATTTGATTATAAAGATCTTCATAATATTTATAGCTTTACGGAAGTAATGGCAAATACATCACAACTTCCTTTTTTGAGCTCTTCGCAAGTTTCAAATCTCTTTTCAGCATCAAATCAATACACGTTAGTCGCGGAAGTTGATGGTAAGGTGGTTGGACACGTGACGCTATTCCTAACGGATAAAGTTCGGGATAAGCATACTGCTTCTATTGCCATCGCTGTTCACCCTGAAAGTCACGGACAAGGTGTCGGAAAAGCCTTGATGCATGAAGCAATCAATCAAGCTGATAATTGGCTTAATTTAGTTCGTGTTGAATTAGAGGTTCATGCTGATAATCTTTCAGCCAAAGCTCTGTATGAAAAGGTAGGCTTTGAAACTGAGGGCATTAAGCGTTTGAGTACATTCAAAAGTGGACAGTATATAGATATGGTTCTCATGTCCAGAATCAGCCCTGCACATGGAATGAACGCATAACAAAGCGTTTAAGGCAGATTCGCAACGCATGGTATTCTTGGTTCAAATTGAGTTTTGTGTTTACGGTGTAATGGTTTAGGTTAGACGTAGGCGTCGCTCACTACTTAACGCGGCGTTAGAACGCGTCAGCCTAAACTGCGTTTGGCCTTATAAAAATATCAATTCAACCGCCCTCACCTGCTGTTGCAAAAATCGCTCTGGCTTTTGGTGGTTTTAACTTCGCCGCATTGACCTCAAAGGTCAAGCAATAGGCGCTTTATCGCCAAGTTCTTATTTTCAGTCAGCAAGTGCCATTGCACTTCGTAATTCATAGGGCGGCTTGCTTCAGTCAAATCACCTACATCACTGCACTGGCATTTTGCTTGTTTGCTTTAACAATCAATCGTATGCTGGCTTTATTAGTTTTTAAAAAAGCCAATGGAACAGGCTCTGCTTCTAACAAAGCGCTTAAGCCTCTCCCTTCGGTCGCTGGGACGCCTATACGCGGGGCGGCTTCGCCATTATGCCCCACGTATCTGCGCCCCTTAGCTTAAAGTTATGTTTCTCGGAAGATATTTTGGAAAATTTAGTAAAAGTCAGCATTACGCTGACATCCGATAACATTCAAAATGCCAGTACAGAAACTTTGTGGGCAGAGCCTTTGGGCAACGATAATTACAGACTTCAGAACTCCCCGTTCGCAGCTTATGGTTTTAGCTATCTTGATGTTGTAAAAGCAAGAGGTAACGAAACTCCAGAGGTTGTAGAGATTGTTAAAAACTCGGGTCATTCAACTTATAGATTACTACTAGAAGCTGGAGTTCTAGAAAGCGATAGATTTGGGCAATATTGGCAGAAACTTGAACACATTGGTTGTACTTATGAAGGATCTCAATCAAAGTTGCTAAGTATTGATGTGCCACCTTCAACCGATATATTTACCGCTTATTCAATTTTAGAATCAGGTGAATCTGCGGGAGTGTGGGAGTTTGAAGAGGCAAAGTGTGCTCATAGCACCGAAACATAACAAAAAAATTAAGTCACTCACTGCGTTCGCTGGGACGCATACACGTGGGCTGCTTCGCATTATAGCCCACATGTCTGCGCCCCTTATTTAAAAGTTAGCAGTGCAGGAAAGTTCAGTGTTAGAAATAGGTGTCGAGGAAAAATCAGGAAATTTTATTGGGAGTGTAATTCATCTTCCATCTAATGCCTTGGTCAAAAGTTCATCGAAAACAGCCGAGAAAGCCGTATCTTTGTGTTTACGAGATCTTAGTAATCAACTTTCTAAATTACAGTGGTTTTATACCCAAGTATCTGAAGGTGTAATAACTGAATTATTAATAAATGGTCTCTTTAATTTTTCTTGTTCTGCCGTGAGTCTTACCTCATTTGAGGAGTATCTGGATAGTCAAAAAATTGTGCTTTCTTCTCTCCATCAATTTAGTTTTAATAACAAAAACTATTCTGGTTATGTTTGTAATCCCAATAGCTATCAGAAACTTATCGAGAGTATTTTAAATAATTCAGAGTTTGAGTTATCGTACTGCTAACAAGGCATTCAAACGGGCTAAAAACAGTTGCCTGTTTTCACTTCGTTCAACATTATAGCCAACAATTTTTAGCCGCTTAATGTGGCGTTAGCAGTCAAAGGAAAGGCCGTGCCAGATTCTGATATTGATAATAATCGCGTAGACCATGCAGTAGCATTAACCAAAGGTGTTTTAGGTGCTGCCCCTTTTGTTGGAGGTGCACTCGCAGAACTCGTTGGCTCGGTTGTACCAAATCAAAGGTTAGATCGGATTACCTCTTTTCTTAAAGAGCTCGACAAACGGTTAAAAAAAGTAGAAATAGAAAAGTTAAACAATAATAAGTTTGCTTTAGACCTGTTTGAGGACGGAATGTATCAAGCCGTCAGAATCTTGTCCGAAGAACGTAATAGGTTTTTAGTAAATTTCTTAAAGCAAACTATTGATGTAGATTCTGATTCATATAGTACTAAGAAAAAGTTGTTGGCTATTCTTCAAGAGCTCACTGATAAAGACATTGAGATACTTAATTCAATATCAAAAAGGTGGTATCAAGCTACAGCAAGTGAATACTCAACTCCTTCACTTGCTATTGGACAATATGACAAATTGTCAGAAGAAAAAAAAATTGAATACCAACACTTAAAAATGGATTTTGGTTTACATATAGCAAATCTAAAAAGACTCAACTTAGTTTATGTAAAAGAGAAAGAAATAGATCCTGATTGGGGCAACGATTCTAACATAGATACTGACACTGGATTACCAGAAGTAGATGATTGCTGTTTAACTAAAGTTGGGGAATTACTCTTAACAAATATAAGTGTAACTGACTGCTAACAAGTCAGGTTTGGAGAAACAATGAAGTTTAGCTTATCAATTACAGGGTTCTTATTATTAGCTGGTTGTGCAACGGGCTATCAGGCACATACATGGTCAGGTGGTTACAAAGATAAAGCGCTAGGCGAAAACCACTATTATGTTGAATATTTAGGTAATGGCACAAACTCCACTGAGACAGTGAACACATACTGGGATATGCGCGCAAAGGAATTATGTCCAAATGGTTACACTGAAGTAACTTCAGAATTAGGCAAAAATAACTCCTTTGCAGCCGGAACTACTGGTGTTTCATTTGATCACCCTTGGAAAAAAGCGGAAATTAAGTGTAATTAAATGCTAACAAGAGTCTAAGGTTACGAGATTCCGCTTATAGCACTTTCTTGCCACTCGAAAACATAAAATATTGATTATAATTGGCAAGGTATTTTACTGTGTCGGATAGCGCTTCTCTTATCAGACCTACACTGGCTGATGAAGTTATCAAGTTTGATGAAATATCATGAATTAAACCTGAGCGTTCAAGTTAAAACGTATTCAACTAACAGCTAAAAACTAATAGCTAGCCCTCCTCAAACCTTGGTACTTTTCGTTTATCGGCTTTACTCATAGCAAGCTCTTGTATTTCTTCTTGCTTAAGCTCATCTGATTTATCTTCTAATGAATGCTGCTTAGCATTTTCAAACACCAGCTCGGTAAGCAGTGCAAAGTGGTCTGAGCCATATTTAGCAAGGCGCTTAATACGTTTTACTTTAAAGCCTTGGCTGTGAAATAAATGATCCAGCGGCCAGCGCATAAAAAAGTAACTCGCGTGAAAGGTATTATAAAAACCACGGCCTTTGCGTGGGTCTAAAAAACCACTTATTTGCATAAACAAACGGGTGCTACGCGACCATGCCACATCGTTTAAATCGCCCGCTACAATTGTTGGCCTGGTTGGGTTTTTAAGTGCTTTAGCCACCATTATTAGCTCCGAGTCGCGTGGGCGCGATGAATCTTCTTCAGTGGGGCTTGGTGGTGCGGGATGAATAAAGTGCCCTTGCATTTGCAGGCCTTCATCGTTTTCAAACAATATATGAATTGAGGGTATATCATCTTCAATTAACTCACATATTTGAGCATCAAGAATTTTAAATTTACTGTATAAGTGCATGCCATAGCGGTTGTCTTTTGGGCACTCTATAAAGTATGGGTAGTGTTTTTTTAGTACCGATAACTTGTTTTCCCACCAGCTATCGCTTTCAAGTGTTATTAATAAATCAGGCTGATGCTTATCAACAAGTGAAATAAGCTGCTCGCTATTGTGGTTTGACATAAGCACATTAGCCGACATTATTCTTACACTGTGATCTTCGCTCACAGAAGCTGTTTTAACTTCTTTTTTAGCAAGCCAAGTATAAGGAAAAATCCATTTCCCTTGTAGTACCATAATAACGAGTGACGTTAAAGCTGTGAGTAAATACCCTGTATTACCGCTTTGCCAAAGTAATAAAAGTGAAGCCACTCCAACAATGCTAGCTATATAAAAAACTTGTAAACGAACAAAGTCACAGCTACGAACTAAATAATGCTGGCTGTATGACATAGGTAATAAGGTGACTAGTAAAAAAAAGCCTGCAATTATAGCCAATACAATAAGCATTTAAATATCCTTATAAAGTTAACTTAACGACTTAAAATAGAAAGAATTTCTCGAGTATCGCGGACCATATGAATAATCGTACGGTCAATTACTATACTTACTGTACCATTATCTCTAGAGCGTTTAATCACTCTACCTTGCTTATATATATCACGCTCTAAAAAATCACCTCGGTGATAACGTTTACTCAAGCCTGGTGGCGTCCACCCTGCACGTATCAGATTTATTTCTTCTTTTTTAGAAAGGTGGTTATCGTCATAGTGTTTACTTGAATAATGCTTAGTATGGCCGTGTTTATAACCATGCTTTTCTTTATGTGGTTTTGCATCAGCGCTCACTGAAAATAAAGCAAATGCGATTAAAGCGGTATAAATAGGTGCTTTCATACATAATCTCTTGTGTAGTTAATACCTAAAGATTAACAAACACGACTGAACATTGTATGAAACAACGAGTTTAAAACTAGCGATGTTTATATTGGGTTTTACAATGGCTGCGCATTATTGAAGGGTCGCGAAGTTTTAAATGTTTTGTAGTACGCCCTGCGTGGCGTTTGCGCCACACTTTAAAACTTCCTTTTGAAATATGTTCGCGCATAAATACCACCAGCTGCGGATATTTAAGCCCGTATAACTGCTCTATTGCCTCGTATGGTGTTCTATCTTCCCACGCCATTTCAATAATGCGCGATTGCTGCTCTGCGTTAAACATGTGGCTCTCAAAAATTTAATTTATACGCGATATAAAAATACATAGATCACACAATTTAAAGCAATTAATCTGTATAATAAGCGCTCAGGTTCTATACTTATAAAAATTTTTGGGTTTGTGTTTATGCGCGCTGTATTGGTGTTTTTAGCTTTAACTTTTTCTCAGCTATTATTGGCAACGCCTAATAAAACGCTTCGCTGCGCAACCACGCACTACCCTCCTTTTACAATATATGATGAGCAAACCAATACCTTTTCTGGCCTTGATATAGAGTACTTAAGGTTTATTGAGCGTAATTTAAATTTAAACATTGATGTGATGCATTTACCGTGGGCACGCATTAAAAAAGAAATGACACTCGGGTATTACGATTGCTATTTTTCACTGGCAAATAACAAAGAGCGCACTCAATATTTAGACTTTACCAGTGAGCCACTGCATATCACCCAATTTGGTTTATTTGGTAAAACCAAGGAGCAGTTAAACACAACGGATTTATCAGCTGCGCGTATAGCTATGTTGAGAGGTGTTGCTTTACCAAACATTATTGCTGCGCATTACAATATTGATGATAGTAATTTAATGCGCTCGCTCTCCACTAAAGCCACTTTTGAGCTACTTGATAAAAACCGCGTTGATTACGCAATAACTAATTATCAGGCCGGATTATGGTATGCAAAAAACCATAAAAACATAACCGCTAGGCAGTTAAATGAGTTTGCTCTTCCTGTTTATATTGCCTTTAAACACGGCGTAATAAACACCAAGTTGGTTGATGAGCAAATAATACGTTTTAAAAATCAAAAACAATAGCCACGATTATATTTACGAGATATCTAATGTTTACAAAATTACCACAGTGGGTTGAATATGGCGCGTTTGCGCTCGCCTTTATTGCTGGCATTGTGAATGCTGTAGGGTTATTAGGATTTGAGCATCAGGCTATTTCTCACCTTTCGGGCAGTGTTACTTTACTTGGTATAAAACTAATGAACAGTACCTCTGCTGCGTTACTACTAATGAGTATAGTTTTAAGCTTTATGCTGGGCTCGGCGCTTTCTGGCTTTTTACTCACTGGTGGCTCGTTAAAGCTTGGCCGACATTACGACACTTTGTTATTTATTGAAGGCCTTTTACTACTTTTAAGTGCTTATTTGCTCGACCAGTCTTATGTTTATGGCATTACACTTGCCAGCGCCGCGTGTGGTTTACAAAATGCATTAGCCACTAATTATAGCGGCGCCGTAGTGCGTACTACTCACTTAACCGGAATTTTTACCGACCTTGGCCTAATGATAGGTAAAGCACTTAAAGGGGAAACCTTTGATAGCCGAAAAGGTGTAATGTTTTTACTTATTATTATTGGTTTTTTATTTGGCGGTATTACTGGGTTTATTTTATTTGAGTATTACTCAATACTCGCTTTAGTGGTGCCTGCACTGGCGTGCTTTGTATTATCGATAACGTATAGGGTTTATAGAGTTCGCACACTTTAACGCAATCGGTTTAAAAATTGTTTAAAACACCTTACCATGGCGTTAATAAAGCGTTACTTACCTTAAAGGAATGTATGAAACCTTATTTTTTGCCGCTATTATTGCCACTAAGCCATGTTGCAATTGCTGATAATCAAAACGATGATGCTATAGAAACGATAACAACCACCGCCTCGCGTACAGAAGCACTTGCCACACCCCTTCCTCTTACTATTAGCACCTTATCTGAGGCGCAATTAAACAGTATTGCGCCAACTCATGTTGAAGAATCATTACAGCGTATTGCTGGCGCAAATGTACAACGTGGTAACGGGCAAGAGTATTTACCTGCACTTCGCTCGCCTGTACTTTCGGGCGCGGCAGCATGTGGCGGCATACTCACCCTTGAAGATGGCATACCACTTCGCGCTGCGGGCTTTTGTAATATAAACGAGCTATTTGAAGCGCATAGCGAAATGGCAAAGCGTATTGAAGTATTAAAAGGCCCGGGCTCTGCGCTTTATGGCTCTAATGCCGTGCATGGTGTTATTAATGTAATAACGCCTGACACCACCCAAGGCGGCGGATTGCTAGGGCTTGACTATGGATCATACGGTTATGCTCGTTATAAATTACGCGCAGGGAAAGACTACGGCAACAGTGGGATTGGCATTAACGCAAGTGTGACTGACGATACTGGTTATCGCGACGACGAGAGCGTAAAACAGCAAAAAGTAAATATTCGCCACCGCTTTGAGCGTTCAAACCTATTACTTACCTCTGGCCTTACATACACAGATTTAGATCAGCAAACAGCGGGCTTTATAACGGGTTTTGAAAGCTATAAAAACGAAGACATAGCACAGCAAAACTTTGACCCCGATGCATTTAGAAAAGCCCGCTCATTTAGAGCGTGGAGCAATGCCCAGTGGCAATTAAAAAACGGGAATGTGCTTTCTATTACGCCTTATGTGCGCGACCAAAGCATGGACTTTTTTAAGCACTTTTTACCCGGCACCCCACTTGAAACTAATAGCCAAACAGGCTTTGGGGTGCAATCTCTTTATCAGCACAATTTACAAAGTAATATAAAAGTAAACCTAGGGCTTGATGGCGAATATACCCGCAGCGATTTTACACAAAGCCAAAACGAACCAACTCAGGGCTCTGCATTTTTAGTTGCCACAGTACCGCAAGGCAAACACTACGATTACGACGTAAACGCAACACTGTATGCGCCATTTGCATCTATTGATTGGCAATTAAATAAATGGTTTATTAGCGCCGGCCTAAGATATGAGCATATGCAGTACGATTACACTAATAATATGCTTACTGGCCGTACAAAAGATGATGGCAGTGAATGTGGCTTTGGCGGTTGCCGCTATAGCCGCCCAGCTAGTGGTAAAAATAGTTTTAGCAATATATCGCCTAAGCTAGGTGTAAGCTATAAGGTCAATAACAACAATACCGTATATGCTAATTTTTCGCGTGGCTATAGAGCGCCCCAAGCGGCTGAGCTATATCAATTACAACGCGAACAAACCACCGCTAATTTAAACCCAGAAATAGCTAATAATGTCGAGCTTGGCTTAAAAGGATATTACAGCGATGTGAGTTATGCATTGGCTGTGTATGCCATGAGTAAGCACAACACTATTTATCGCGATAGCGACTTTTTTAACGTTAATAATGGCAGCTCTCGCCACAGAGGTATTGAGCTTGAAGTAGATTACGCATTAAGTAAAACACTTAACTTACAATTTGCAGGTACACATGCAAAGCATACGTATACTAATAACCAGTTAGTGAGTGGCTTAAATATTAACGGCAACGAGGTAGATACTGCGCCGCGCAACATTGCTAATCTTGATTTAAATTGGCAAGCCTTTAATAACCTAGCGCTTGCACTGCAATGGCATAGCGTAAGTAGTTACTATACCGACCCAGAAAACCTTCATAGCTACGAGGGCCATGATATTTTAAGCTTACGCGCTAAATGGCAAGTTACCAATAACCTAGAAGTGCTTGCCCGTGTAATAAACCTTACCGACGAAGCTTACGCAGAGCGTGCCGATTTCACTAGTTTTACTGGCGACAGGTACTTTCCTGGTAAGCCACGTAACGCAATGCTCTCAGCCACGTATACTTGGTAAAGCACACATTTAGCTTAATTTAAATCGCCCAAGTATTTAGTGGGCGATTTTCCCATTACCTTTTTAAACATAGTTATAAACGCACTCACCGATTCATACCCTAATAACTCCGACACTTGCTGTACGCTTTGCCCATCTGAAAGTGCCTGCAGCGCGGTAATTATATGTAGTTGCGTTCGCCACTTACCAAAGGTCATGCCGGTTTGCTTTTTTATAAGTCGTGCCAACGTACGTTCGGTTAACGCAAATTGCACTGCCCATTGTGCAAGGGTTTTGCGGTTATTGGGATGCTCAATTAACTCCCGGCTCATGGTTTGTATAACTACATGCTTAGAAAGCGCAAAATCAAGCGGCTGCGCTGGCATTTCTATTAATAAATCAAACAATACTTGGGCTAAACGCGCGGTTTTATCTCCTTCGCTATAAGCTTGGTTTTCGCTTGCCAGCTTAAGCATTAAGCTTTTAACGAGGGAAGTAATAGCCAAAGTACAAGTGTGTGTGGGCATGCCTTTTAGGTTGGCATCAATAAATACAAAGCATAAATTAGCGTTATCTGATGCGCGATTACTGTGGCACGTATTAGCAGGCACCCAAATAGCGCTGTGAGTTGGCACCATCCACATTTTATTTGCCGCTTCGCAGGTTACATAGCCATCAAGCGCTAATATTAATTGCCCCTTTGGGTGAGTATGTAAAGGGTATTCTTTACTGCCTTGTGCGGTATCTACTTTGGCAATTATGGGCTGCACCATATGCTCATAATTTTGCAGATAGCCCCACCCTTTAGGTTCAAACATAGTTTTGTCTGTTTTTAGCAATTTAATGTCAGTATAGCTAAATTATAATAGTGCCGATTTAATTATACTAGCGCCAATAATTAGCTAACTTATTTTTAATAATGACACACACACCTCAAAGCAATACTGGCACGTCGCGCTTTTCGAGCATACTACTGGTAATAGGTATTTTACTTATTGCCGCCAATTTACGTGCACCTTTTACAGGTGTTGCGCCAGTGCTTGATCAAATAATTGCGCACTTTGGTTTAACCGCTTCGCAGGCGGGGTTTATCACCACGTTACCGCTTATTGCATTTGCGATTATATCGCCCATGGCAGCAAGCCTAGCTAAACGCCAAGGGCTTGAGCGCACTTTGTTTTTTGCTGTATTTTTAATATTAATGGGTATTGCTGGGCGGGTGTTTAATTCGTCAATAATGTTGTTTGTTGGCACAGCTATTATTGGTGCTGGTATTGCTATAGCTAACGTTTTATTACCGAGTTTAATAAAACGTGACTTTGCCGCAAAAGTCGCCGTTATGACCTCTGCTTATGTACTTACTATGGGCGTTACATCGGGTGGGTTTTCAGCGTTAGTTTACCCGCTTAGCCAATATGAAGGCTTGGGCTGGCAGTTTGCTTTAGGCGCAAGTACGCTTATTACAGTCACCACTTTAATTGTATGGATGGCGCAATTAAATAAACACACAAAACCTACACAAACAGCACATACCTCAACACTGACTAAAAGCATTTGGCGTTATGCTCTTGCATGGCAAATTACACTATTGCTAGGTTTAAATTCGTTTTTAAACTACATCATCATTACGTGGTTGCCGGGCATTTTAACCGAAGCGGGCCAAAGCGCTACGCAAGCAGGCGCCTATCATGGGGCTTTTCAAATTGCGACCGCCATACCTGGGCTTGTACTTATACCGCTACTTGCCAAGCTCAAAGATCAAAGCGCACTTAGCTTTATACTTGCATCACTTAGTGCAACATGTGCGCTTGGTTTGTTGTATATGCCAAGTTTTGCCTTGGTATGGACACTACTACTTGGTTTTAGTTCTGGAGCGTGTTTTATTTTAGGGCTATCGTTTATTAGCCTACGTACTGATGACTCCACGCAAGCGGCATCGCTTTCGGGTATGTCACAAAGTATTGGTTATTTGCTGGCGGCTATTGGCCCTATGGTTGCAGGGGCATTGCATACTGCAACAGGGAGCTGGAGTGCGCCATTGTGGCTATGTGCTGTTGCGGGCGTGTTATGTGCTATATGCGGATGGTTTAGCGGTAAAAATACCACGCTTAATAACAGTTAATTTTTTACTGCTGTAACTAACTTACTAACTGCTGTAACCATGAGAACAAGCCCGTTGCTGGCTTTTTTACAGGGGTATATTTTTTCTCATAGCGTTTATGAGTAGCTTCGCGCTGTGCGCGGCGCTCTTGTGCTAAATTAGCTTTTGCTGCAAAACGCAGGCGCTGCTCTTGGGTTAGCTCGTCATTAAAGTTAATGGCTGATTTTTTAACTGCTCGGCTGCTTTTAGGTGAACTACACATATTTTCCTCCAAATGACTGACTTATAAATAGACAGTCATTTGGCTAAAAAAATTTCAGAAAACTTACTTTTTAAATTTAAAGTGAGCCTATACACTCAACTTCTACTAAAGAATCAAGGGCTAACGCTTTAACAGCAAAGGCACTACGTGCAGGATACGGCGCACTAAAATATTGCGTATAAATAGCGTTAAACGCTTTAAAGTCGCTTATGTCGGTCAGCATAACCGTGCACTTTACAATATTGCTCATGCTGTAGTTATGCAGCTCTAAAGTGCGCTTAATATTTTCAAGAGTTTGCTTAGCTTCACCTTCAAAACCACCCGCTGCTAACTTACCGGTTGCAGGGTTAATCCCTATTTGTCCCGACATATAAAGCGTATTACCTGCTTTTACTATTTGCGAAAATGGCAAGTTAGGATTCGCTTTGCCTGTATTTAAAAAGTCGACATTTCTGGATTTTGCCTGCGCAAAAACGGTAAGTAGTACACTTGCTAATAAGGCTGTTTTTATCAGTGTTTTCATTAATAGCCTACCTGTTTATTGAGGTGTAGTTTCAAAGGCCGGCACTTTGTGTAAATCGTTTAGCCACGCGAGCGTAGATTGTGACCAAATTTGTGCAGACGGTTTAAACTCATCGCGCTGATCAACCGCACCAATACGCAACCCATAAACACGACCTTCTTTTTCTGCATTTGTAGCATAAAGTGTTGTACCACATGTGCCACAAAATCCCTGCGCACGCTTGTTACCACTTTGGGCTGTTTTAACAAACTCTTTTGGCTCGCCTTGGGTAAACACAACCGAGTTTGGCTCTGCAATTATAACGGCTCTAAATGGACCGCTCGACATACGTTGGCAATCGCTGCAATGGCAAATAAGTGCATTATTGTTTTGAGATTCTGCTTGGTATTTAATTTCACCACAATAGCAGCTTCCAGTAATTTTCATTTTACTCTCCTTGAGCATGTTTAAAGGTGTTTAACCTAAATAAGCTAACACAATTTTAGGTAGTTCTTCTGCGTAATGCGCTGCACTTAAAGGGCAAGCAATCGCAGGCGTTAAATCGTGATAAAGCACTTTATCAAGCAATGAGCTAACAATTAAAAATACCGCCGTACTTGCTGCCGCCTCGCTTACTTTAGTATCTGTTTGGGTAATTAATTGCGCTAAACGCTGATAAATAACTCGTCTGTTTATGTGTTTATCGGTGCCTAATAACTCGCTGTGCAAACGCGAATTTAAATGCAGTGTTCTAAATATTCCCTGCTGTGATGATAAAAACACATACGTTTTATGACATAGAGTGTTAACTACATCGTCTAGGTTTTTATAGCTCTGTGTCTCAAGCTCTGTTACCCAGTTATTTAAATCAATACCAAAGTCTTGATACAACATGGGCAGCAGCGACTCTTTATTTTTAAAGCGACGGTAAAACGTACCTACCGACACTTCGGCGTAATCGGCCAACTCTTTTATACTTATGTGCTCAAAAAACTTACTTTTTAAACTATGATGCAACGCTTTTAATAGTTTTTCTTGGGTTTGCTGGCTGCGTTGTTGCTTAGGTGCCAAAAAGGGTTGATCAGACATAAATTTAAACGTGTTAGGTTAAAGTGCACACATAGTGCAGCTTGTTAATATAAACAACAATACCCAGCCAGCAATTACTTTACTCGCTGGATAACTACGACATTATTTGTGGCTATTTAAGTAATCTACCGCTAATTGGCTAAGTGTTTTTGTGCCCACTTTAAACGATGACTCATCAGCGTAGAAATACGGTGAGTGGTTACTTGCTACCGTTTTTAAATCTTGGTTTGCAGGCGTGCCACCTAAAAACACAAATACACTGGGTATTTCTAATGCATAAAACGAAAAGTCTTCTGCGCCAGTAATTTTACCCATTTCTAGCACATTCTGCTTACCCGCTGCTTTTTCAAGGCTAGGTAACATTTGCGCTGTAAGCTCAGGGTTATTAACCGTTACAGGGTAACCTTCGTGAATATGCACATCAGCCGTTGCCCCCGACGATTTAGCTATATGCGTAGCGGTTGTTTTAATATTTTCAAAGATTTGCGCGCGATTATCCATATCAAAATTACGAATAGTTCCGACCATTTCAACTTCTTCAGGAATAATATTATTACGTACACCACCGGCAATTTTACCAAACGACACAATAGCGGGCTCTTTGGTTATATTTACTTGGCGGCTCACAATATGGTTAACGCCCGTTACAATTTGCGCAGCGGCAGCAATAGGGTCAACGCCTGTCCACGGTGCTGAGCCATGCGCTTGGCGACCATGTACCGTTATTTCAAAGCGATCAGCACTGGCCATAAACGGCCCACTTCGATAGCCAATTTTACCTGTATGTAGGCTCGATGTAATATGTAGACCAAATGCTACGTCAGGTTTATATTTAGTAAAAATACCTTCTTTAAGCATTAACTCTGCACCGCCCTCTTCGCCTAAAGGTGCGCCCTCTTCAGCAGGCTGAAACACAAACATGATGTTGCCATGCAATTCATCTTTCATATTTGCTAATACTTCGGCAGCGCCCATTAACATAGCTACGTGCGTGTCGTGGCCACAAGCGTGCATTATGCCTACATCAACGCCACGGAAATTTGTGGTTTTGGTTGATTTAAATGGCACATCTGTTTTTTCTGTTACCGGTAGTGCATCCATATCGGCGCGTAGCATTACTGTAGGGCCAGGCTTTGCGCCTTTTAAAATACCAACAACACCTGTGTAAGCAATATCGGTTTGTACTTGCATACCTAACGACTTTAAATGTTTAGCCACAATGCCTGCGGTACGCGTTTCGCGGTTACCAAGCTCAGGGTTTTGGTGAAAATCGCGTCGCCATTCAATTACCTGCTGCTCTACATTTTTAACGTGCTGATCAAGGTTTGCCTGTGCGTTAAACGCACCTAGCGCAGCAAAACCTAATGCCACTGAAAGTAGTGATTTTTTCATCCTGTTTTCCTTTATTATTTTAATGAAGCCAACAACCGATTTAGTGTTATCAAAAAGAGCTGTTGAGTTATAGCTTACATCATTTTTAAATACAGTTACTATTTTATGGATCTGACATAACTCTTTTTATGCACGCAATGCAAACTATAAAAGAGCTCTCAGATTCACTTAAATCAAAACACCCAAATTTTAGAAAGAAACCCTAATTAATTTGGTCAGAATTATAAAAAGGTACCTGCACTTGGAATACAAATAATAACGTCACTTTGAATGATGCTCGAACTCACCTACTAAATTTCAGGCATAAAAAACCTCTGCTAAAACTAGCAGAGGTTATAAAAAGAGGTACCCGCAGGTGGACTGTAACTGATACTAGCGCCACTTGAGTGGTGCTCGAGTTCGCCCCAACACAAATTTCAGACATAAAAAAACCTAACCAATTTGGTTAGGGTCATAGAAAGTGGTACCAACAAGTGGACTGTAACTGATACTAGCGCCACCTGAGCGGCGCTTGAATTCAGCTTTACAAATTTTATTACGAATACTTAATTCATCCCTGAAGCAGTATCCATCGTTCATCCATGAACTCACTTCGAGTAACTGCGAAACTTCGTTTCGGTTCACTCTCACCCAGCAGGTGGACTGTAACTGATACTAGCGCCACTTGAGTGGTGCTCGAGTTCGCCCCAACACAAATTTCAGACATAAAAAAACCTCTGCTAAAACTAGCAGAGGTTATAAAAAGTGGTACCAGCGGGCGGACTCGAACCGCCACTCCTTTCGGAAGGGGATTTTGAATCCCCCATGTCTACCAATTTCATCACGCTGGCGTCATTTTTCTTTAACCTTCTAAACACGAGAAGATAAAGAAAAACCACTTTAGAGCTAAGGATTATTTATGTGCCTTCGTCTCTATGCCAAGCATTATACAAACAATAGGGTTAGCGGCAAGCGTTTTATGACATTAGCATGATCAACCGCTTAACATTTAGCCACCTATTAACATTTATAAAAGTAATTATTAGGTTAAATAGTATCGCTAAACTATAGCGCTTAGTATTTGTAAGCTTTTTTGCTAAACTAGCGCGCATATTAATAGTGAGAGTATATTTATGTCGGGTGAGTTTCCACGTGCTGGTTTTTGGCGTCGCTTTGCTTCGTTAGTTTACGATACGTTAGCCATTATTGCGTTTGCTATGTTAACGGTTGTACTCTATTTGTTTGCCGTACAAGGGCTTATTTCTCTCGATGTTATTAGTTTAAATGGCGCTGAAGATGTGTCGGCACTTATTCAAGAATCGTTATTATTTTCAAGTATTAGAAGTGCCCTACTTATTATTGTTACCTTAGTATTTTTTGGCTATTTTTGGACTAAAAGCGGTCAAACGATCGGTATGCGTGCATGGCGTTTAAAGGTGCAAACTCTTGAAGGTAACTTAATTAGCTGGCCGCAGGCTATTATTCGCAGTCTTTGTGCATTGCTTGGTTTGGGTAATTTACTGGTATTAGTTGATTTTAAAAACAATAAAGCACTGCAAGATTACCTCTCTAAAACAGAGGTCATAGCGCTTACCAAAGAAGAAAATAAACGCATTTACCGAGAGCTTGATTAGTACTAATTAAAGTAACTAAAAGCAAAAAGGGTGACCATTGGTCACCCTTTTTAATGCATAAATAAACAGCTATACCCGTTTATTCATTAAATACGTAGCAAAACTTATAAATATAACACTTGGCAGTACAGCACCGATAATAGCGGGTATTTGGTAAACCATAACCACAGGGCCAAATATTTCGTTAGTTAAGTGAAATATAATCCCAGTTACTACACCCATAATAATACGTGCGCCCATTGTAACCGTACGCAGCGGGCCAAATATAAACGACAGTGCCACTAACAACATAACCGCAACAGATACTGGCTGCATTATTTTTCGCCATAACGCTAACTCGTAAGTACTAGTGTCTTGCTCGTTCTGCTTTAAGTAGCCAAGATATGACCAAAGGCCTGTGAACGAAAGCGACTCAGGTTTTACCGATACCACGCCTAGCTTTTCAGCTGTTAATTGCGATGGATAAAACTCTTCTTTTATTTGTTCACTGCTAATTTCATCATCTGTTATATGTACTTTATTTACATCACGTAATAACCAGCCTTCATCTCGGCTTACGGCCTCACGGGCTTTTGTGATTTGCGTTAAATCTAACGATTTATCAAAGTGATACATGTGCAAACCATTTAATTTTCCGTTTTGATCTACATCTTCAATATTAATAAAGTTGTTGCCATCTTTTGCCCAAACACCTTTTTGAGCATTAAATACATCGCCACCATGTATTGCTTGATTACGCATTTCTTTGGCATGCAGCTGCGCTTCTGGTGCGCCCCACTCGCCTAAAGCCATCATACATACCGCCATAAATACAGCGGTTTTCATTACTGAACCAATAATTTGCAAGCGCGACATTCCCGCTGCTTGCATAACAACTAGCTCACTATTTGAGGCAAGTGCGCCTAAGCCCGTTAAACCACCTATCAGTGCCGCCATAGGGAAAAATATAACTAAATCACCAGGTATTGAGTACAAAGTATAAAGCATCGCAGTCATTAAATCGTAGCTGCCGCGCCCTACCGATTTTAACTGGTCGATAAATTTAATTAAGGTGCTAATACCTACAAGTACCAGCAATGCAAAGCCGGTTGTTTGTAAAACACTACGACCTAAATACCAATCAAGCGTTTTCATCATACGCCTAACTCCCGCTTAGTAATAACAGCTTTAAGCCAAGCACCTAACGGGCGCCCTTTAATAATTAATAAACTGCCAATAAAGAGTGCACTTAAATGTATCCACCACAGGCCTATTGAAGGCGGAATTTTGCCATCTTCTACTGCAAATTTGGCGGCATTAAGTAAAATGAAATACCCTAAGTACAAGCTAATTGCAGGCACTAATTTTGCAAATTTACCTTGGCGAGGATTAACCACACTTAATGGCACGGCTAGTAAAGTAAGCAAAGGAATAGAAAGTGGTATAGCTATACGCCATTGCCACTGAGCAATAGACTCAGAGGTATTTAAAGCAAGTAACTGATTAGTAGGTACGGCTTCTAATTTACGACGCTGGTGCTCTATTTCTTGTTCACGAATTTGCACACTGTACCCGTCAAATTCGGTTAAATTAAGTGCCGGTGTTTTACCGTCGGTTTCGTAGCGTTTACCATCAGTAAGAACAAGTTGTTGCTCACCACTGATTGACTCCACAACGACACCTTGCTCGGCGTATACTAAGCGAGCTAGGTTGTCTTTTTCGCTATCAGGCAGTTGTGCTACAAACACTTTGTTTAGCTCTTTGCCGCCCTTTTCAATATTATGAATAAACACCACGGCTTTTTCATTGCCGGTTTCTTGAAACCGCCCAGCTCTGAGCGCTGATAATCCGGCATCAGCTTTAGCTTGTTCTTTTAGTTGATACTCTTGCTCGCTTGCCCAAGGGGCAATATACATAGTTAATGCAGCCGCCAATATAGCCAAACCAACGCTTGAAATTAGGGTTACTCGTACAACGTACCATTCACTTACGCCACAGGCTTTAAGAACGGTCATTTCGCTATCGGCGTAAATTCGGCTGTAGGCTAAAATAATGCCTAAAAATATACTCAGAGGTAAAATAAGCGAAGCTAGTTGCGGAAGCTTTAGCGCAATCATCGATAAAACTAACTTAGCAGGAATACTTCCTTCAGACGCATCGCCTAAAATGCCAACAAACTTTTGCGACAAAAAAATAGTCATCAAAGTTAAAAATACGGCGACCTGCGATTTTAAAACCTCAGCGGTCAAATAACGGAAAATAAGCAATGCTCGCCCCTGTTAAACATGGAATTTCACTACAATAGTGAGTGTTGAATAGTTAAATAGCTATTTTACCCAGTTAAAATTGGTAAATAGGCTATTATTATAAGCTATCAAAATTAATTATCCTACCTAAGTACGCGATATAATGTTGCATTAGTAGCCCTTAAGCATATAAAGTTCAATTACACAGTAAGAGTCTAGTAAAGTCAGCTAAAATTAAAACTATCTCTACATAAGTTACGTAATTTAGACTAGGAAATAATTTTTTAGCCCCTATTTATAACTTAAATGACTCAAAATCAGGAGTGACAATGGAATTTAACGTAAAAAGTGGTAGCCCAGAAAAACAACGCAGCGCATGTATTGTCGTTGGCGTTTACGAGCCACGTAGGTTATCCCCCATTGGTGAACAACTCGATAAAATCAGTGATGGTTATATCTCAAATTTACTTCGCCGTGGCGACCTAGAAGGTAAGCCGGGGCAAGTTTTATTATTGCATCATGTACCTAATGTATTAAGCGAGCGCGTATTGCTTGTTGGTTGTGGTAAAGAGCGTGAGCTTGATGATAAGCAATATAAGCAAATTATTTCTAAAACAATTAATACCTTAAACGAAACAGGTTCTATGGAAGCTGTGTGCTTTTTAACAGAGCAACACGTTAAAGGTCGCGATACCTACTGGAAAGTACGCCAAGCGGTAGAAACAACACAAGATTGTTTATATACGTTTAACCAGCTGAAAAGTAAAAAAGTAGACCCGCGTCGTCCACTTCGTAAAATGGTATTTAACGTACCTACTCGTCGCGAACTCACTATTGGCGAAAGCGCTATTGAGCACGGTTTAGCTATTGCAGCAGGTAGCAAGCTATGTAAAGACGTAGCGAACATGCCGCCTAACATTTGTAACCCTGCGTATTTAGGTGAACAAGCTCAAGAGCTGGCTACCAATTTTGATAACATCACTGTTGACATCATTGGCGAAGAAAAAATGGCTGAGCTCGGTATGAACTCATACTTAGCTGTTGGCCGTGGTAGTGATAACGAATCTATTATGTCGATTATTAACTACAAAGGCGCAAGCGATGACCAAGCGCCAATTGTACTTGTAGGTAAAGGTTTAACGTTTGACTCAGGCGGTATTTCTATTAAACCTGGCGAGGCCATGGATGAAATGAAATACGACATGGGTGGTGCAGCAGGTGTTATTGGCGCAATGCGCGCACTGGCACAAATGCAGTTACCTATTAACGTAATTGGTGTTTTAGCCGGCTGTGAAAACATGCCTAGTTCTAATGCATATCGCCCAGGTGATATTTTAACAACTATGTCGGGTCAAACTGTTGAAGTACTTAATACCGATGCTGAAGGGCGCTTAGTATTATGTGATGCACTTACTTACGTTGAACGCTTTGACCCAGATACAGTGATTGACGTAGCCACACTAACGGGTGCGTGTATTGTGGCATTAGGTGCTCATGCTACAGGGTTACTTTCAAATCATAACCCGCTAGCGCATGACTTATTAAAAGCCTCTGAGCAAAGTGGCGACCGTGCATGGCAGTTACCACTGTGGGATGACTATCAAGATCAACTAGATAGCCCATTTGCCGACTTTACAAACTTAGGCGGGCGCTCTGCAGGTACAATTACCGCAGCGTGTTTTTTATCTAAGTTTACTAAAAAGTACAACTGGGCACATTTAGATGTAGCCGGTACTGCATGGCGCAGTGGCGCTAAAAAAGGCGCAACTGGCCGCCCTGTTCCTATGCTTACTCAGTATTTATTAAATAGAGCCGGTGTAAGTGAAGCCGCTCAAGATTAAACATACCGTTTAAAATAGCTCTTTATAAGGCGCCATTTGGCGCCTTATTTATTTGTGTATTAATTGAAGCAAACTCGGTTATATGGCAAAATCTGCCTCTTAATTTAAGTATATCAACTTGGTATACATTCAATGTCATGGGAAACCCCGATACAATGAACATGAACGCTAAATTTTTCGTTCTAAAGCAACAAGATGAGTCTAAAGCCCAGGCTGATGATCATTTTGCTTTGGCTGCACAAGTTGCGGCCGATCAGTATCGAAATGGGCAGCGTGTATTTATTTGTGTAAACGATAACGAAACGGCCTGTGCCATTGATGAAATAATTTGGGCATTCGACCCAGATAGTTTTGTGCCACATAATTTACAAGGTGAAGGCCCAAAAGGCGGCGCACCTGTAGAAATTGGCATTACGCCACCTGTTGGCAACCGTAAAGTTTTAATTAACTTGGCTACCCAGTTACCGGATTATATTCGTCGATTTAACCAAGTTTTTGATTTTGTCCCCGTAGAACCTGCTGCTAAACAAGCAGCCCGCGAGCGTTTTAAAAAGCTACGCCAACTCGGTGCCAATCTCACCACGCAAGATATAAATAGCTAGCCAATCAGGCAAACTAACCAACTAATTTAAGTACTTATTTAAGGTTCTGTGTAATGGATAAAACCTACAATCCGCAAGATATTGAACAGTCTCTATATCAAGACTGGGAACAAAAAGGCTACTTTAAGCCATCTGGCCAAGGCGTACCGTATTCGATTATGATCCCGCCGCCAAATGTTACTGGTAGCTTGCACATGGGCCACGCCTTCCAAGATACTATAATGGATACCCTAACGCGTTTTAAACGTATGCAAGGTAACAACACATTATGGCAAGTAGGTACTGACCACGCGGGTATTGCAACGCAAATGTTGGTTGAGCGTAAACTACACGCTGAAGAAGGTAAAACACGTCACGATTTAGGCCGCGAAGATTTTATTAATAAAATTTGGGAATGGAAAAACGAATCTGGTGGTACAATTACTAAGCAGCTTCGACGTCTTGGCGCATCGGTTGATTGGGACCGTGAACGTTTTACTATGGACGATGGCCTATCTGAAGCCGTTAAAGAAGTCTTTGTACGCCTTCATAAAGAAAACCTAATTTACCGCGGTAAGCGCCTAGTAAACTGGGATCCAAAATTACACACGGCTATTTCAGACCTTGAAGTTGAAAACAAAGACAAACAAGGCCACATGTGGAACTTACGTTACCCACTAGCCGATGGCATTAAAACACAAGACGGCAAAGACTACATTGTCGTAGCCACAACACGTCCAGAAACCATGCTAGGTGACTCAGGTGTTGCGGTTAATCCAGATGACGAGCGCTACACAGATTTAATTGGTAAAGAGATTTTACTGCCTATCGTAAATCGTCGTATCACCATTGTTGCAGATGAACACGCTGATAAAGACAAAGGCACAGGTTGTGTAAAAATAACGCCAGCGCACGACTTTAACGATAACGAAGTTGGCAAGCGTCATCAAATGCCGATGATCAACATTTTCGATAAAGACGCCGCTATCCTTACTCAAGGTGAAACATACACCTTTGACGGTAAAGAGCTTGAGTTTGACGCGCCAATTCCAGAGCGCTTGCACGGGCTTGATCGCTTTGCTGCACGTAAAGCGATTATCGCAGAATTTGAAGAACTTGGTTTACTTGAAAAAATAGAAGACCATGCGTTAACAGTGCCTTATGGCGACCGCTCTGGTGTGGTCATTGAGCCACTTCTTACCGACCAATGGTATGTGCGTGTTGCTCCGCTTGCTGAGCCTGCAAAAGACGCGGTTAAAAATGGCGATATTCAGTTTGTGCCACAGCAGTATGAAAACATGTACTTCTCGTGGATGAACGATGTACAAGATTGGTGTATTTCACGCCAACTTTGGTGGGGTCACCGTATTCCAGCTTGGTACGACAGCGAAGGCAATGTGTTTGTTGGTCGTGATGAAGCTGAAGTACGCCGCGAAAATAATATAGCTGATGATGTTGCGCTAAGCCAAGACGAAGATGTACTTGATACTTGGTTCTCGTCTGCGCTTTGGACGTTCTCAACGCAAGGTTGGCCTGAAAATACCGATGATTTAAAAACTTTCCACCCGTCTGACGTGCTGGTAACCGGTTTTGATATTATCTTTTTCTGGGTGGCGCGTATGATCATGATGACCATGCACTTTATAAAAGATGACAACGGCAAGCCACAAGTGCCATTTAAAACTGTTTACGTTACCGGTCTTATTCGCGATGAAAATGGCGATAAAATGTCAAAATCAAAAGGTAACGTACTTGATCCAATCGACATGATTGACGGTATCGACCTTGAGAGCTTAGTAACCAAGCGCACCAGTAATTTGATGCAAGAAAAAGTCGCTAAAAAAATCGAAAAAGATACTCGTAAAACCTTCGATAACGGCATTGAAGCACACGGTACCGATGCCCTGCGCTTTACATTAGCAGCAATGGCGTCAACAGGTCGCGATATCAATTGGGATATGAACCGCCTAGAAGGTTACCGCAACTTCTGTAATAAGTTATGGAACGCTAGCCGTTACGTACTTATGAATACCGAAGAACAAGATTGTGGTTTTACAAGCGATGCAGCCAAAGAGTACTCGCTAGCTGATCGCTGGATTTTAGGCCAGTATGAAGCGACCGTTAAAACGTATACTGAGCACTTAGATAACTACCGTTTTGACCTTGCCGCTAATACACTTTATGAATTCACATGGAACCAGTTCTGCGACTGGTACTTAGAGCTCACTAAGCCGGTATTATTCAAAGGTAATGAAGCACAACAACGTGGTACGCGTCACACGCTAATCACTGTACTTGAAAGCCTACTGCGCTTAATGCACCCAATGATGCCATACATCACAGAAACAATTTGGCAACGTGTAGCGCCACTTGCAGGCCTTGAAACTAAAGGCACTAGCATTATGGTACAAGGCTTCCCTGTTTATAATGAAGCAAGCGTTGATGCACAAGCGATGGACGATTTAGAGTGGGTTAAACAATTCATTTTAGCTATTCGTAATATTCGTGGTGAAATGGATATTAGCCCAAGTAAACCGCTTAGCTTATTACTTGCCAACGCATCAAGCGATGATGTACGCCGCATTGAGCAGAACAAATCATTCTTAGCATCACTTGCTAAACTTGAAGAGTTTACAATGCTTGAAAACAAAGACGGGGCACCAGCGTGTGCAACCTCTTATGTTGGCAACCTTGAAATTATGATCCCTATGGCGGGCTTAATTGATGTTGAAGCCGAGCTTGCACGTATTAACAAGCAACTCGAAAAAGCAGAAAAAGGCCTAGCACAAGTGCAAAACAAACTAGCTAACGAAAAGTTTGTAAACAATGCACCTGAAGCCGTACTTGCAAAAGAAAACGCTAAATTAGCTGAATTCACCGATGCTAAAACTAAGCTACTTGAGCAAAAAACTAAAATAGAAAGCTTATAAGCTTTCATAAGAATACCTATTAACATCATTTAATAGGCATTAAAAAAGCCGCTCACTTTAATAAGTGAGCGGCTTTTTTGTACCTTGCATTTAACTACAAAGCACTTCTATATTAGAACTTGTAGTTGTACTGAGCGCCAAGTAATACCGCGTGGCCTTTAGACTCAAACTCAAACCCTTCCTCTTCAAAGTTTTGAGTTTTACCACGGATAATACTTACACCAAGATCAACGTTTGAGCTTTGATCAATTGCGTAGTTACCGCCAAACGAGAACCAAAAACGATCGGTATCTGGGATAGAAATCGATAGGTGATCTTGTGAAACTGGAGATTCATCAAATGCTACACCAGCACGAAGTAATAAGTTTTCGTTATATTGGTAATCTGAACCAACAGCAAAACGGTATGAATCAGAGAAGCTTTCATCTTTATTAAATGCGCTAAACTTATCGCCAGTTGGAGCTGTTACTTGTGCTTCTAGTGACTCAAAGCTGCTCCAACCTGTCCATAATACACTGTAATGTAAGCCTAACTTGTCATCTAGCTGGTGTGAGCCAGAAAACTCGGCTATTGCAGGAAGCGTGATATCAACAGAACCAGGGTATTTCACCCCACTAGTACCACCAAACTCTGTTGGTAGAGCACTAGAAAAGTCGCCTTCAAATGTAATATCTGTTTCAGTACGATAATTAAAACCAAAGCGGCTATTATCATCTAGCTGGTACATTAAACCAACATTTAAAGCGTAACCTGTATCATCACCTTCTAAATTAACAACTTCAGTGCTTGCAGCAAATGGTAAACCAGAACCTGCATGACGAACGATTGTTGCATCAGCGTAAATTGCGTTTAATCCAATACCGTAGCTAAATTTTTCAGTTACTTTATAGGCAACGCTTGCATTTAAGTTAACGGTGAAGATTTCTGTTTTACCAGCAATTTGACCTGCTGAGTAATCATCTTCAAAATCTGTTGATAAACCAAAATTAGAAAACGCACCAAAACCAATTGATACTTTATCGTTGTAAGGCATAGTGAAGTAAGCTGCTGGTACCACTGCACTTGGGGCAATGCTATCATCATCTAATGATGACTCATCAATACCTGTTGGAGCACTTTCGCCTTCTAAGCTTACATCTGGAATTACGCCAATAGCAGCAACACTTAGCTGCTTGTCTTTAAATAAAGTCATTAGTGCTGGGTTACGTGCAACTACAGACGCATCGTCTGCGATAGATGCTTCACCAGCATATGCACGGCCTAAACCCGATGCATTTTGCTCTGATAATTGAAACGCGGCTGCAAAAGTATCAGCCGAAACAAATGCAAGCGAGGCTGCAATAAGCGTTTTAGAAAATTTCATTGTTGAGTCCTTAACCAAACCTACTGTTTGGGTAGCTATGTGTGTTGTTATTAGGATTTGAAACTTTGCTACACTACCTTAATTTTTTGTAAAAAACCCTATGAAAGCGTCAAAAAACAGCAAAAAACATGTTATTTAACGACATTTTAACAACTATTTAAAACTCATCGGATGAGAAATGTGTTATTAGAGTTAAAGCTCTAATTGTAATTAATTATCATTTAGATTGACTTGAAATATAGAGCAAATTACACTCTTTATAAAATCACTAAGGAAGTAACGCTGTGATCATTTCACTTATTATTGCAGGACTAATATTTTGTGGTGCAAGTGTATTTTGCTTCTATAAAGCAAATTATTGCGCATGCACACAAGCAGGGCAATGTGATAACCCGGTAAATCATTATTGGCTAGGAGCCATGTTAAATGCATTGGTTTCTTTAGCGTTGTGTTGCATTGCGCTTCATGTAGAGCTAGGCACTTTAATATGGTTAACTTTAATGGGAAGTTGCTTTTTAGGGGCGTTTATTTCGGCTAAGCAAAGTAAAAAAAGGCAATGTAGTAAAACTAATTCAGCAAATGCTCTTTTAACAAGCGAGACAAATTAATTTGATAGTCGAGTGGCTTTACACTTGCTAGTATTTTTATGTCGTGGGTGTGCTCACTTAAATCAATGTTTTTTGGCGTTATATGATGGCTATGCTTAGCATTATAAAATAGCTTAATTTTAGGCTTTATAGGATTAAGCTTATTACCTTCAAGTACTAGCGCTAAACGATCGTTAGTCAGCTTTACTATTGTCCCTACGGGGTGCACTCCTAAGCACTTAATAAAGTGCTGTACCAGCTCGGCATCAAACATTTGTTTATTAGCTAATAAGTAACGTAGCGCATTAATCGGCTCATCACCATCTTGATGCGGTCTATCGGCAGTCATTGCATCATATACATCTACAATTGCCATAATACGTGCTGGTCGGCTTATTTTATCACCTTGTATAGCGCGTGGATAACCAGAGCCATCTAACCGTTCATGGTGATTTACTATCATATCGAGCATAAGCGGTGTAATGCCTTTTTCACCTTTAACTAAACCAAGACCCTGTGCAACATGCTTTTTTATAGCAACAAGCTCGTTATTGGTTACTTTACTTGGTTTTGAAAAAATACCTTGTGGGAGCTTTGCTTGGCCTAAATCATGAAGTAATGCGCCCATAGCCAACTCTTGTACTAAAGGCTCTTTGTAACCAAGGTACTTAGCAAATACTGCAGTAAAAATGGCGCAATTGATCATGTGTCGCCAGTTATAACTATGCTTATCTTTAATGCGGGTCAGGATAGACATTGCGTTTGCATTACGAAATACCGAGCTCACTATCTCACTCGCTATCTCATCAAGCACCTTAACATTTAAGCTAAGCCCAGAGGTTAAATCACCATAAAGCGATTGTAGCTTACGCCCTTGTTGATCGTAATTAACACTCGCTTTGGCAAATTCTTGCTCAAGTGTTATTGCTATAGGTGTTTTTTCAGCTTTTTGTTGGCTATTAAAGGTTTTAGGTTTATTTTTCGGCTTGTATTTAGCGGGAATAGCCGCATCGCCTTTAGTAAAATCAATAAGAAGCTCTAACACCCCCTCAGCGACTAAACGCTGAATAATTGATTTATCTCGCACTAAACCACTGGTCTTAATTTTAATGCTATTAATGCCTTCGTGCTGTTTAGTTACGCTATCGACGTACATACCAGGGGTAAGCTCAGATATAGGCAAAGTAATTAGCATAAAGGCAGGATTTTTTACAGTTTGAGAATATGTACCTTAAATAGCATTAATTAAGCTTAAAAGTCTAGTTTTTGAGTTGCATGCAGTAATAAATAACTACAAAGGATTACTTATGGAAGGTTTTATAAAGTAAGAAGATAAAAACATATATTGCACAAAAGCTTTAATCAAATGGCGCTCTCGGTAGGGATCGAACCTACAACTCAGCCTCCGGAGGGCCACGTGATATCCATTTCACCACGAGAGCACATTTGTGCCGCCACACCAACTCGCGATATCAGTGCTTTAGCATCAGCAATAATAAAGAGATCTTTAAATAAATACCAGTAACATCAGCTTATATGCTTATTAATTAAGCTGTTTTAAATAAAACACTTCACAATGACTTAAAAACACGCTATTTATTCATATTCGGTAAAAAGCAGTAACGCTTTAGCAACATTATTACTATGGTTATTGTGATACGAATTGATTTAATACGAGGGAAATAATTATGAGTTTAATGTCTACAGAGCAAACAGCTGAATTTTTAGGTGTGAAAGTTGAGCGTGTAAAACGTCTTGCTCGCGAGAGTTTACTAATAGCAAAATCAGAAGATGAAAACGGCGAGCCACAATTTGATTCAGCAGAAGTTGCAAAATATAAAGAATTAGCTGAGCGCTTTGGTGGCCTGTAATCGCATTATAAAGTCTTTAAAAGTTTAATTAGTTGCGCGCGTAACCCTACAGATTTTGTATTTATGTCGCGCTGCTCATACCAACCAATACATAACACTAAAAATAACACGCTGTAATAATCAAGTTTCTCTGTCGAGTGATAAAACTCACCTTCTTTTTTTAAGTAGGTTTTATAACTGTTTAATAACGCTTCTCTACTTTGCTCGTTTAAATTAAAGCTAACTGCCAGTGCAGCTAAATCAAAGTAAATATCGTTGGTTTGAGCATATTCAAAATCAATTAAGTACATACCCGAAGTATTCACAATAATATTGTCTTTTACTAAATCATTATGACAAAACCCTTCACTGTAAGGCATTTTGGCAATGCTTTTTAAAGCATGTTCTATTTGTAATTGGTGATGTTTATATATATCGCTTTGCTGATAGTAAAGCAACTCTTGAGCTATGTTCATGGGCGGCGTTTTTACAGGGTAAGCATGCACTTTAGCAAGTTTGCTAATGAGGTTTTGCTGGGTATTATTTTGAGCAATGTCGCCTTCTATATAATTAAAAGCCGCGTAGTTATTTTTTTTATCTGTCCATATCGGTTTTGGGCAAATAAATTGCTTACTTAGTTCTTGCTGCGCCTGTAAGCCAATTGCTGGCCACTGCGTTTTATAACATTTTAATAAATAGGCGCTTTGCTGAGTGCGTATTAAAAAATTATCGTTACTAAAGCCATTAAGCAATCGTTCGGTTGAAACAATGCTTAAAGGCTCCATAAACGCACTACACACTTTTACTAACTGAGTATACTCAATCATTAACTAAAGCTGTGCCAGTGGCTTAGCTTGGCTCTGCTCGTATTCTTCGTACCAGGTTTTAAAGCCCCAAGCAGCCATAATAGTATAAAAAACAAAGAGCGCTAGCGTTGGATAATAGCCTTTTTCGTAATATAGATACATTGAGGCTGCATCTATGACTATCCAATATAACCAATTTTCGAGTACCTTTTTAGCAACTAAGTAAGTGGTCACTACGGCAAAGCAAGTAGTAAAGCTATCTAGGTAGGCAAAATCAGCGTGGGTATAATTTTGCATTACGTAGCCAATAACAATAGCCGTAGCGCTTGTAGTGGCTATAAGTTTAGCGTGACGGTCAATCGACCACGATGTGATACTTAAGCTATTTTTTTTACCTTTACGCCACACAGCCCAACCAAATACAGCCATATACATGTAATAAAAATTAAGCAAGGACTCCATAAGTAGCGCGCCATTCCAGTACATTATGGTATAAATAAGTGTACTTAGAAAAGCGGCAGGCCAGCACCATAAGCTCTCTTTTATTGCGAGCAATAAATAAGCAATAGACAACACTACCGCAATATATTCCCAATGCGACATTGCTGTAAAACCACTTAAGGTTTGCGTTAAAAAGTCCATGTGTGCGGTTACCGTTTTTAATACAAATTAAATAGGAGCGATTACTCTGGAGATAAATCGCCAGATAAAAACTTACATACAAAAATTGCCTTACCAAACTCTTCGTACGAGCGTTTAATTTCGGTATTAAGCACTTGCATAACTAAATCGTAATCACCAAAAATTTGTGTAGAAAGCGTATTAGTGATTACTTTTAAATTGTCGTATTCATTTAAGCGGTCAATAAAGCCTTTAATAAACGGGATGTAATCTTGATGAAGCGGGTATTTACTGATCTCTACTGATAATTTCATTTTAAACTCTACTTTTAATTATTTGATTTCAACAAATCATTCAATGCCGGTTCAATACAGTGTAAAATTACACTAACACTCAATTTAGCTGAGCTTATTATGGCACGCAGAATAACCTATACATTTAAAAACCAACCGCGCGAAATTAACTTCGCAAAAGACAAATACCACGATATGTATCAAGCTATTGCGGCTGCCGAAGGTATCGATTTAACAAACTACTTAAATATGGTGCGCCAAATAGAAATGACCTCTAAAGGGTCATCGGCAGTACGTAATTTTCGCGATCAAGAATTTTCCCGTATGGGCTTTAGCGATATTTACTTTATAAAAGAGTAATTATACCAACTGGTATACGCTAAAAACTAACTATGGCTGATACTCATAACTTACGCGCGGTGTGATATTACACAATAACTCGTAAGGGATAGTATCGGCACATTGTGCTATTTCTTCAACAGGAAGCTCTGGCCCCCACATTGTAACGCTGTCGCCTACTTTTACATTGTGCTCATTTAAGCCAATATCAATACTGATCATATCCATAGAAACACTACCCACTATACCGTAGCGTTGTCCTGCGATCATTACTGGGGTGCCTTCTTTTGCGTGGCGCGGATAACCATCACCATAACCCATTGCCACAACAGCAAGCTTGGTAGGCTTGTCACTTTGCCAGCGTCCACCATACCCAACAGCCTCGTGCGCAGCTACATTACGTACTGCAATCACTTTAGTTGTTAAATGCATAACGGGTTTGAGCTTATGCTGCTGCCCCACTTTGTTAGCCATTGGCGATACACCATAAAGCATAAGTCCAGGGCGCACCCAATCACCATGCCCTGTTGGCCAAGCAATAATTCCCGCCGAATTTGATAAGCAATGCGCTTGGTCAATACCATTTACTAAGTTATCAAATAACGTAATTTGTTGAACCGTTTTTGTATTATCAACATCATCAGCACACGAAAAATGAGTCATTAAATTAATGGTGTTTTTTGCATTCGCTGTTTTTTGCAAGCGATTATAAAATTCTTCAAACTGCTCAGGTGCAATACCTAGTCGGTGCATACCGGTATTTACTTTTAGCCAGCATGTTATTGGCGCATCAAGCTTGGCATTTTCTAGTGCCGCTAATTGGTTAGCATCATGAATAATGGTTTGAAAATTATTCGCGAGTAAAATAGGCAAATCGGCTTTATTAAAAAAGCCCTCTAGTAGCACTATTGGCTTGGTTAACCCGCCTGCACGAAGCGCTAAGGCTTCATCAATACGGGCAACAGCAAAGGCATCAGCGCCATTTAAATGCTGGGCAATGGTTACTAAACCATGCCCATATGCATTGGCTTTTAATACCGCCATAATTTTACTATTAGGCGCAAAACGCTTCACTTGTGCTAGGTTGTGCGCAAGTGCCGTTAAATTTATTTCAGCTGTGGCTAGTCGCATTAATATTCGTCATCTACTGCTGGCCCCGCGTAATTATCAAAGCGAGAAAATTGACCTTGGAATGTTAAGCGTACTTTACCAATTGGACCGTTACGCTGTTTACCTATGATGATTTCGGCGATGCCTTTTTCAGTGCTGTCTTCGTTGTACACTTCATCACGGTATATAAACATGATTAAATCGGCATCTTGCTCTATTGAACCTGATTCACGTAAATCTGAGTTAATTGGGCGTTTATCAGCACGTTGCTCAAGCGTACGGTTTAGCTGCGAAAGCGCAACAACCGGGCATTTAAGCTCTTTTGCAAGAGACTTAAGAGAGCGCGAAATTTCTGCAATTTCAAGTGTTCGGTTATCCGATAAACTAGGTACACGCATTAGCTGCAAGTAATCGACCATGATCATACTAATACCACCATGATCACGCGCTATACGCCTTGCGCGTGAGCGTACATCGGTAGGTGTAAGCCCCGATGCATCATCAACGTACATTTTGCCTTTTTCCATCAACAAACCCATGGTTGATGAAAGTCGCGCCCAATCGTCGTCATCTAGCTGGCCGGTACGTACCTTAGTTTGGTTAATACGACCAAGTGATGCCAACATCCTCATCATAATTTGTTCAGAGGGCATCTCTAATGAGTAAATAAGCACAGGCTTGTCTTGAGTCATAGCCGCGTGCTCTGCAAGGTTCATCGCAAAGGTGGTTTTACCCATCGACGGACGTGCTGCAACAATAATTAAATCAGAAGGTTGTAAGCCTGTGGTCATTTTATCAAGGTCGGCATAACCCGTACTTACGCCGGTAACACCATCTTGTGGTGATTGATAAAGCTCTTCTATTTTATCAACGGTTTTTTCGAGTATGTTGTGTATGCTTTGCGGACCTTCAGTGCTTTTTGAGCGCTGCTCGGCAATTTTAAATACCTTACTCTCGGCAAAATCTAATAAGTCATGGCTGGTGCGCCCTTCGGTATTAAAGCCTGCTTCGGCTATTTCGTTTGCAACACCAATCATTTCACGAACAACGGCTCGCTCGCGCACTATGTTTGCGTAAGCATCGATATTAGCAGCACTTGGGGTGTTTTTAGCTATTTCAGCTAAGTAAGCAAAACCACCAATACCAGCAAGTTGATTATTTTTTTCTAGGCTTTCAGAAATTGTAATTAAATCTATCGGATCGCCAATTTCAGCAAGCGCCGTCATCGCCTCAAAAATTAACTTGTGCGTGCGGGTATAAAAGTCCTGCGATACAACAAGCTCAGCTACGCGGTCAAAAGCTTGATTATCAAGCATTAAGCCACCTAAAACAGATTGTTCAGCTTCTATTGAATGGGGAGGAACTTTAAGGGTATCGACTTGCTTATCTGGTTTGGCCATAACTTCACAGTACTAAAATTGAATGGCTCTATTCTATCGACTTGGCGGGGCTGTGCAAATAGCAAAGCAGGAAATCTTTTCCTGCTTTTTGTAATCATACACGCTAAATACGCTATTTAGTGCGAAGCGCTATGCGCCCACTTATCGTATCCATTTCAACGTTTGCATTGCCGCCATTTGCGCTAAACTCTAAATCACTCGCAGGACCATATTTGGCTTTGCTTACTTTATCGCGGGTTACTTTATTAATAATTTTACCATTAGCATGAGCTTTAATTTCAAATTTAGCCGATACACTTTGCGGGAAGTAAAACTCACCATCGCCACTAACCGACTCAAAACGTACATCGCCACCTTTTAGCAGCTCTTTAATATGTACTTCGGCTTCGCCATTTACGGTATTTATACGCAAGTTTTTAATACTCGATAATGTAAAATCGATATCGCCGTTAACGTTTTCTAATCGTACATCACTTGCTGTTGAGTTTGATTTAATATCGCCATTTACGGCACTAAAACGCAGCTCGCCACTTGACTGCCTATCGTTAATTTCACCGTTTACGGTTTCAAATTGAATATTACCGTTTAAATTCTCTGCGTTTACATCACCATTTACCGTAGTGAGCTTAATATTGCCAGTAATATCATCAACGGTAATTTCACCATTAACTACATCTACTTCAGCACCGTTTTTAAGGGTTTTAGCAACCACAGATACATTAACACCAGCAAACTCTAAACTACTGCTTTTTGGCATAAATACAGTTAAGTTAGAGCCATCACCA
The DNA here is from genome assembly GCF_001469205.1 of Pseudoalteromonas sp. H103. Classification (NCBI taxonomy): domain Bacteria; kingdom Pseudomonadati; phylum Pseudomonadota; class Gammaproteobacteria; order Alteromonadales; family Pseudoalteromonadaceae; genus Pseudoalteromonas; species Pseudoalteromonas sp. H103. The sequence continues at coordinate 87,627 of NZ_LOFG01000006.1, forward strand.
TTGTTTCCCCAACCCAAATTGCTTGGCATTTTTACTATAAACTCGGTTTTTTCGCCCGTTGTTTTTAGCTCAAAGCCTTGTGCTTTATCATCAAGCTCACCAGATACTTTAAACTCATTTTTATCCCAACCAGTTATCTGTACGTCGCCGCGTTGGTTTTCAATAAAAATAGTACCACCGCTTGGTACTTCTATTTGCTTATCTATTTTATCACCCGCTAATACACTTAGTGGTAATAGGCTTAATCCGAGTAAAATTGCTTTCATGTTATTCCCCTATATTTGCTGCCAACGCGGTGCATGCACCTTGTTTATTAAATCGAGTTGTTGCTGGTAAACTTGCGCCAGCATAGTTAGTAACGCTTGGTTTTGTGGCTCGTTTTCAAGCGCTTGTTTAATTGCTTGCTCTGCATCTTCAAGCTCTTGTAACTGTGCTTGCCAGTTATTGGTAAGTGCATCCTGGTTTTTGTACTGCACTAATAAACTTTGCTTTTGCGCTTTAAAGTAATCGCTCATAGCAACCACTTGGCTTGGCTCGTTATTGTTTATAAACATATTTACAGCAAGCAATGCGGCCACACTGCAAGCAGCAATGGCTGTTAACTTTGGCCATAACGGTGCTTTATTAACTCTCGGTTTTGCCGTTACTATGGCATGCTCTATACCCGCCCAAAGCGCTTTTTTGGGCGCTATGTCTTTATTTAAATTGTTTAAAGACTCGTTTAAGTAGTCATCAAAGTTTTGTTTACTCATACTCATACTCGTACCACTCTTGTAATAACTGCCTTGCACGATGATATTGCGATTTACTAGACCCTACAGCCATACCTAATTGCATTGCTATTTCTTCATGGCGATAGCCTTCAATGGCGTATAAAACAAACACCATACGGGCACGCTCTGGTAAGCGAACAATTAATTTATCTAACCCGTTCAAGCCTTTACAGCTTTGTGCGCTTTGCTCATCCATACCGCTTTGTTCAATACTTATTACTTTATTAAGCCAGCTTTTATGTTTGCGTACATAACTAATCGCCACGTTACTTGCCACACTGTGTAACCAAGTAGAAAACTGAGAGCGCCCATCAAACTGTGCTATTTTGTTCCATACATGCACAAACACCTCTTGGGAGGCGTCTTCAGCGTGCGCTTCGTCGGCCAGTAAGCGCAAACATAAACCGTAAACACGTTTTATGTGCAGCTCATATAACGCTTTGTATGCGCCTTGATCACCCGATTTAACTCGCTCAATTAATGCAGCTTCGCACATGGGCGCGTTTTCGGGTTTAACGTGTAACATCCGTGATATCGCCTTTTAATTATTTTTATGCTTTTAGTTTATTGATTAGTAAGACGCAAAGACAGACGAAAAAGGTTTAAAAAATAATAAAAATTTTTATTTGGTGAGATTTAGGAGGGTGTTAGAGGAATTTTAGACACAAAAAAGCCGCGCTAAAAGCACGGCTTTTTGGGCTTAATTAAAAATTAAGCTTCAGCAATAACGATTACTTTAATAGTAGCTGTTACGTCTGAGTGTACTGCGATTGCAACGTCAAATTCGCCAGTCTCACGGATAGTACCTAGAGGTAAACGAACTTCTGATTTAGCAACTTCAACACCAACAGCTGAGATAGCGTCAGCGATGTCACGAGTACCGATTGAACCGAATAACTTACCTTCGTCACCAGCTTTAGATACTAAAGTAACTTCTGCTAATGCTTCTAGTTTGTCAGCGCGTGCTTGTGCAGCAACTAACTGTTCAGCGATTTTCGCTTCAAGTTCTGCGCGACGTGCGTCAAAAGTTTCAATGTTAGCTTTAGTCGCAGGAACTGCCTTACCTTGCGGGAAAAGGAAGTTACGTGCGAAACCAGATTTAACTACAACCTGTTCACCTAGGCTACCTAGGTTAGCGATCTTATCTAGTAGAATAACTTGCATGTTTCTACACCTTTTAAAAACTGTTAATCCGCTGCTTACTTATGTAAGTCAGTGTATGGAAGAAGGGCTAAGTAGCGAGCACGCTTAATAGCAGTTGCTAGCTGGCGCTGGTATTTAGCGCTAGTACCTGTAATACGGCTAGGTACGATTTTGCCACTTTCTGTAACATAGTTTCTAAGAGTAGCTAGATCTTTGTAATCGATTTGTTGTACGCCTTCCGCTTTAAAGCGGCAGAACTTACGACGTCTGAAATAACGTGCCATGAGATTAATTCCTCAAATAATTCTTTCTATATGCTGAGCATGCAAAACCAATTGGCTAAGGCCGTTACGACCTTCGTGGCGATTTAAAAAACCACTCACTTGCAATGCCTGCCCAACGTGCAAATGTTGAGTCTGTTGTTGCATTTGCTTACCACTGGCAACAACCTGAAGCCTAACGTAACTATTACGGTTAAGATCTGCTTCGGTTTGCATCGATTTATGTTCTACAACAAAAATACAATGCGGTATGCCTGCAGGGCTTTGGCTAAACTTGGGTGTTTTACAAACAACCCCCGATATAACCAGCTGATTCATATATGGGCTAACCATTACACTAACTGCTGACTACGTGCCATGCTAGGACTCAAAACAATTAAGCAGCTGGTGCTTCTTTCTTCTCTTCTCTTGCAAGAGGAGACGCTTCAGTTACTGCATTTTTAGTACGCATAACTAAGTTACGAAGCACTGCATCGTTGTAGCGGAAAGTAGTTTCTAGCTCGCTGATTACTTCAGTAGGTGCTTCAACGTTCATAAGAACATAATGAGCTTTATGAAGCTTGTTGATTGGGTAAGCCAGTTGACGACGGCCCCAGTCTTCAAGACGGTGAATAGTACCACCAGCTTCAGTGATAGAACCAGTATAACGTTCGATCATACCAGATACTTGCTCACTCTGATCAGGGTGAACCATGAATACGATTTCGTAATGACGCATGGATATTCCTTACGGTTAATAGAGCCTTCTACCGTTTCGGCCGGTCGGTTTAAGGCAAGGAATTAATAGTTTAAAAGCCGAAATGAGCGCGCATTTTACGCTTAGATGGATAATTAAGCAAGCAGGTTTTTTAAGCTTTAATAGATAAGTGTTAAAGCTATCAGCTATCAGCTATCAGCTATCAGCTATCAGCTATCAGCTATCAGCTATCAGCTATCAGCTATCAGCTATCAGCTATCAGCTATCAGCTATCAGCTATCAGCTATCAGCTATCAGCTATCAGAGTGATATTAATATGCGTCCGCTTTATATCAACAAGCAGAATTACAATAAGTGCTTTGGGTTTGTGTGTAGACGCAAAGCTTGCTTGCATAAAAAGCGCAGCTTTAAATTACTTAAGCTCTACATTTGCCCCTAAAATATAAACATTTACTCAAACATAAAGTCGTGCAATTATTAAGCAACACATTATTAAATAAGGATATTTATGAAGCTCTTACTATCGCTAGTATTAGTACTTACAGTTAGTACATCTTTTTCGAGCTATGCAAACACCTCTACAACCGACATACCCGTTGGTAAAAAAGTTATTCTACAATCAAAAATACTTAACGAAGACAGGCCTATCAGAATTTTTATACCTGACACTGTAAAAGACGATCAGCCGCTTTATGTTATTTATTTACTTGATGGTGTTGAGCACTTTCATACAGCCTCTGGTGTAGTTAAATCCCTTGTTGATTACGAGCAAATACCTAATGCAATGCTTGTTGGTGTTGATACAACCTACCGCGTTCGTGATTACTTACCTAAAGTACAAGGTGAGCCAAAAACTGAATTTCAAACCTTTGTTAAAAATAAATGGCCTGACGCTGGGCAAACCGATAATTTTTTAAAGTTTGTGTCTGACGAACTCATGCCTTATATAAATAGTAATTACTCAACTAACGGCTACAGCACCTTAATTGGTCACTCTAATGCTGGTACATTGGCGCTTTATACTTTAGTTAATCAACCGGAATTATTTAACAACTACATAGCTATTAGCCCAAATAGTTGGTGGAGTGACGAAGAGTTAAAAAATAATATTATTAAATACACTAAAAACCCTAAAGGCGCTCAATCGTTATTTATTAGTGTGGCAAGTGAAGGGTCACGCTTTTATACGGGTGTATTAAATACGTTAGTAAATTTAGAACAACAAATGCCTACGCAGCTAAAATGGGAGTATAAACATTACCCTACTTTTTCTCATATGGGCACCATACTACCAGCACTTAGCGATAGCCTAATTAATCTATTTGGCGACCTCATATTTAAAGTGACTGACGAGCACGGAAGATTTGCTGATGTATCGCTTATTACCGGTTACTACCAAGCACTGAGTGATAAGTACGGATTTGAGCTTAAAATTCCACAAGATGTGTACGTAGAATTTGCCCATAGCCAGCAAAAATTTGGCAATACTAAAAAAGCGATAACTACGCTTAAACACTTTACTCGCGATTATCCTGATGCTGCTTACTCCCACATGCGATTGTCGCAAGGCTACACGGCTGACAAACAATTTAAGGAGGCTGTTACTAGTATGAAACACGCACTAGAACTTGCTAAACAAAACTCGCGAGATCCAATGTTAGTTGATGCGCTCAAAGATATGGTCAATGAAGCACAAAATAATTTGTAGCTGATTTAACACAAAGCGCTTTTTAACTAACGATAATAATTACGCGCTACGCTCGTCGCGTCAGCAAGCTGCACGCCTACAGGTAATATTAAGCTCAGTGGTAAACTTTACACGTAGACGCCAAGCTTGCTCGCGTGAAAAGCGCAGCTTTTAATCTACTTAAAGCCAAAAAACCGATGTTTAAACTAAACATCGGTTTTTCTCTGACTGAAAGCTGACAGCTAAAAACTGACTACTTTACTTTCTCATTGGGTTTCGCTTTGCTCTTCCCAACCTACGTTATTTGCCTATCGCTTCTTTGGCGAATAGGTGTTTTATTGGGCCTAGGTTATCAACGAGTGACAGCCCGACTCCACGTATCAGCTTTTTAACTGGGTTTGCACCTTCAAATAACTCTTTGAGCCCTTGCATCATGGCTATGTGCTTTTGCGCGTCGAGCTTGCGGGTGCGCTCGTAATCACGAAGTGTGCGCGTGCTGGCAAATTCTTTACTATCCCTTGTTAAAAGCTCAATTAAATACGCGGCGTCTTTTAGGCCTAGGTTCATACCCAGACCTGCCAAAGGGTGAATGGTGTGCGCTGCATCACCCATTAATACCACTTTGCCACTTACCCATTGCTGGGCGTAGCGCATTTTAAGTGGAAATGCTGCGCGTTTACTTAGCACTTCACACAGCCCGCATTGGCCATCTATGGCAGCCATTACGGCTTTATTAAAGCTGCTGTCGTCCATTGCTAACAATTCATCACAATGGTTGGGGCTGGTAGACCATACAATAGAGTGGGTGTTGTCATCGCTTAAGGGTAAAAATGCCAGTGGCCCTGTTGGTAAAAACACTTGGCGCGCGGTGTATGCATGTGGCTCATGGGTTTTAACCGTAGCAACTAGCGCGTGGTGGTCGTAATCTTTAAAGCTGAGCGCCATATTAAATTGTTTACGAATAGCCGAATTTGCGCCATCGGCCGCCACCAGCAGCTTAGCAATAATTGGCTCGCCGCTTTTAAGAGTTATAAATACGTCGGACTCACTTTGGTGTATTTGCTGATACTCAGTATCAAACATGAGTGTGGCACTTGGTTGTTGCTCTAGCTCTTTTATAAGCGCAAAACGAATAATATCGTTCTCTACTATATGGCCTAAATGTTCAAGCTCAAGTTGCTCGTTATTAAAGGCTATTTTACCAAAGCTGTCGGCGTCGCGTACGTCCATATGCGTATAGGCACACGCTCGCTCTGCTATTATGTGTGGCCACACATTAAGTTGCTCAAACAAGGTTTGGCTTGCTATGCTCAGCGCACTGACGCGCAAGGCGTATTCATCAGTTGGGGGCGCTTGTTTTGGCCCGGCATCTAACACCACAACACTTACATTGGCTTTTGCCAGCCCTAAAGCGAGAGTTAAGCCCACGCAGCCACCACCCACTATACAAACCTGTGCTTGCTTCATAAACGCCTACCTTGTTTAACTTGCCCCATTAGCTGCTTTGCCAAGGGTGCTTTTAATGCGGGAAATAAATCCATTGAGAAAAGCCCAATGCTGCGCCCAAGCGCCAATACCCGTGACGAGTTTGAAAAAAGCCTAACCAGTGCATCGGTTAATGTCATTACAGTATTTATATCGCTAATGCGCTTTTGTGAATACTCACGGGTAAACGCATAACAGCCTAACTCGTTTTTACTTGTTGCTATTAAATCACTAAGTACTTGTACATCACGCAGGCCTAAATTAAAGCCCTGCCCTGCAATAGGGTGAATAGCATGTGCGGCGTTACCAATTACTACTGTACGATGCGCCGTTAATGATTCTGCTTGCCCATAAACCAGCGGGTAGCTTGTGCGTGTGCCAACTTTTGTAAATTGCCCTGCTCGGTAACCAAATGCACTTTGTAGCGTATTTAAAAAGTCGCTTTCATTTAAAACGGTATGCTGCTCAACTTGCTGTTGCTTCATACACCACACTAATGAGTAACGGTTATTGCTCATTGGTAAAAGCGCCATAGGCCCGTGCTCAGTAAAACGCTCATAAGCATGATTGTTATGCCCGCCTGCTACTTCAACATTTGCAATTATAGCGCCTTGCTCATAGGGCTGAGTGTTAAAGCGTAAACCGAGTAATTTTCGGGTTGGAGATTGTGCACCATCGGCAATAACAAGTAGCTTAGTATTTAATTGCTCGCCGCTTTGTAAAGTAAGCTCGTTACTGTTTAGGCTTTGCTTAATGGTGCTTACGCTGTCGGGGCAATAAAGTGAAATGCTTGCCTGTGTTAATCGCTGATAGAGTGCTCGGCCAAACGGGTTTACCTCAACTACGTAACCTAATGAGGGCTTAGCAAATTCGTCGCAATTAATATGTGCTTTACCAAAGTGACCACGATCCGACACGCTTACTTTTTTTATTGCTGCTGTAAACGGTGCATTTTTATCAAACAAATTTAAGCGCTGTAAATACTCAACAGATTGCTGAGCAAGGGCTATGCTTCTGTCATCAAAGCTTGGGTGGTAATCGCCCGTTACTTGGTTTGCTTCTACTACCGCAATACTGAGTGAAGGATTTGTTTTAGCAATACTTAGCGCGCAGCTTGCACCAGCAAGCCCGCCACCAATAACTACAACATCAAACTGCTTAGCCACTTTACTCTCCAAGCTTATGCGTTTTTAGCGCTTTGCATTAGTAATTCAATATCGTTTATGGTTTTAGGCACACTTAGGGTTAGGTTTTCGTGCCCTGATTCAGTGATTAAAAGGTTATCTTCAATACGAATACCAATGCCTTTATATTGCTGTGGTGCGTTTGAATCTTCACTTATATAAAGCCCGGGCTCTATGGTTAAAACCATGCCTGGCTCAAATGCGCGTTCAACATTATTTTGTTTGTAATCACCTACATCGTGAACATCTAGCCCTAACCAATGACCAAGACCATGCATGTAGTATTCTTTGCACGCTCCTTTTGCCATTAATTCATCAAAGTCGCCGGTTAAAATACCGAGTTCGAGTAAACCTTGGGTCATCACTTGCATTGCACGTTTATTAGCGTGCGACATAAACCCGCCGGGTTTAACCTCTTCAAAAGCTACTTCTTGTGCTTTAAGTACAATGTTATAAAGCGCGGCTTGCGGCTCGCTAAATTGTCCATTTACGGGAAAAGTACGCGTAATATCAGCCGCGTAGCCTTGTAGCTCACAACCAGAGTCAATCAATACTAGGTCGCCATCTTTTAACACATCGCTATTTTGCGTGTAGTGCAAAATATTAGCGTTATCGCCACTGCCAACAATGGTGCCGTAAGCTGGGTGCGGCGCACCGTTCATTGCATAATGATGATGCAGCTCTGCTTCTAGCTGAAACTCAGTAGCACCGGGGTGCGAATAGCGCATTGCCCGCATGTGTCCGCGAGCACTTATTTCACAGCCTTCACGCATAATGTTTACTTCGCTTGGCGATTTAAACAAACGCATTTCGTGAATCAGGCCGCGTATTTCTTTTATGGCACTTGGTGCTTTAAGGCCTTTTCGTGAGCCACTTCTAAGCGTACCTAATAACGAAAAAACCTTGGTATCAAATGAAGGATAAGCGCCTTGTGCAAAATAAATTGCATCTTTTTCATTGAGCATAGTTACGAGCTTATCGTTTAACTCACTTAGCGGGTAAGCTTCATCAAACAAGTAGTCACTTTTAGCTTTATCAAAGCCAATTCTGCGGCCATGCCAAATTTCGGCTAGTTTATCTTTATCAAGACAAAAGAGTGTACTAGGTATGTCGCTGTTATTACTAAGCACCAAAACAGCATCGGATTCGTTAAAACCGGTTAAATAAAGAAAGTCGCTATCTTGTCTAAAGGCATATTCAGTGTCGCGGCTGCGGGTAACTTCACTGGCAGCAGGAATAATTGCCACACTGTTTGCATCCATTTGTGCAAGTAAGCGCTCGCGACGTGCTTTAAATTCTGACTTATCTATTTCAACCATTATTTACCAACCCGTTTTGCTGTTTTAAAAGTGAATGTTTAGTGCAGAGTTTTTTTAGTTGTTTGTGTTTTTTGCTCTTTACCTAACTCTGCAAAGCAAAGCAGTGCCGACACACGAACATACTCAATCACTTCATGAAGCGCATTGCTATCTTCTTCGGTTTCTTCGAAGGTGGTATCTAGACGAGTGATCTCGCTAAAATCACTAATAACCTCTTTAACATCTGCCGATAACTTACCGTAATCTTTTTGCTTTAAGCCAAAGCCAAGCATAAAGCCTGCAACCCATGATACGAGGCCATTTGCCTGATCGATGAGTGTTTCGTCATCACTTGGTAAAAATAAGTCAAACGCAAAGGCTTCATCGTTAAAGCTTGCAACTACTTGCTTATAAATAGTGCCAAAAAATTGCTTTAAATCGTTACTAAACGATTCACCATCGTTAAATACGTCGCTTAATAAGCCTAAGTATTCTTTATCGTCAATACTCAACCCACATGCTAATAAGCCACTAATAACGCCATGTGCTTCTGCAGGTGATACAAAAATTTCGTTTTTTTCTAAAAGCAGCTGGGCTTTTTCGTAATCAGGTAAATCGCTCATGTTTATATCTTCACTTTGCTAGTTAAAGCAATGCTACCACTCGATAAAAAGCAACTCCAATTAATTGTATGATCAAGCTCAAAAAGCATGCGATAAAGTAAATGACGAGTTAAAGCTGGGGGAAAACTAAGCGAACAGTTTAATTTTTTACGTTTAGGGTTTAAGGATTGGATTATGTCTTATATACTTAAATTGTTCCCTGGGGTACCGGAGCTTGGTTAAGTCCCTGAGCCGATAAATTTTATACCAGGATTTCTGTTCGTCTACTATTGTGCAAGCTCGGCATGTACCGAGAAGCCTACGGTAGACCGCAGATTTCCGCCCTGAAACCTTCTGGTTTCAGGACTGAAACCGGGTACCGTATCTTGGGGAACATCTTCTTAGTTTTATAATCCCTCTTATTATTTATTCATCTTCCTTGTTACAACTGTCTAAATTATTCTTATAATTTCAATGGCATTAAATTAGCTATTTATTAAAGCGCCTAGAAAATAATGCAACTATAAAACGGAAAACTATGACATAGAGTTGTTATCGCTAATTACTCCGCGCATTGATCTAGCTTTTGCATCCATAGCGTCGTATATAAATAATTTTTAACGCAATGAGTGCGCTATTTAATACAATAAATTGACCATGCTTTTAATAAAATTGCTATAAACTTTAGCAAAAAAAAGCTGTAAGCAATTTCTCACTTACAGCTTAGTCCTAGAACTCTTTTCAATTTATCTATTTAGTTTTAACTCTGGTTACTTAAACCAACCCTGAAACCGCTCCATCAACATATAGTTTATTGGTACTAGCAATAGAGTAATAAAGGTTGCAAAGATAATCCCAAAACCAAGGCTTACCGCCATTGGAATTAAAAATTGCGCCTGAGTGGCTTTTTCAAATAGTAACGGCATTAAGCCTATAAAGGTGGTTAAACTAGTTAACATTACAGGGCGAAAACGCGCAGCCCCAGCAAGCTTAACAGCATCAATTATACGGCCGCCTTCACTGCGTTTTTTATTTATAAAATCAACCAGAACTAGTGAATCGTTTACCACTACCCCTATAAGTGCCAGCATACCTAGCAAGCTCATAATGGTTAAATCCATTCCCATAATCCAGTGCCCCACTACGGCGCCTATCATGCCAAACGGAATTACGCTCATTACTATAAGTGGCTGCATGTACGATTTAAGCGGGATAGCTAACAGCGCATAAATAATAAAAAATACAAAGATTAGTGCCCAAGCCAATGAACCAAATGACTCTCTTTGCTCTTTAGCTTCACCTTCTAGTTTGTAATCTACTCCAGGGTATTGCTGCATTAAGCCGTCAAGATACTCAGATAGATCAGCCTGCAAAATAGTCATGTTTGTATTACTTTTTTCGATATCGGCGGTCACATTTAAAGTACGGTAACGATCGATTCGATTAATTGTTGAAGGGCTTTGCCCCGCAGTCAGTGTAGCTACATGCGATAGCGGTACAGAACCGCCCGCAGGTGTGTTTATAAGAATGTTTTGTAAATCGGCTACAGAGCGACGCTCGTCAATAGGCAAGCGCACCATTACACGTACATCATCGCGTCCACGTTGAATGCGCTGAACTTGCGAGCCAAAAAATGAGTTACGTACTTGCCCTGCTACATTAACTCTATTTAAACCCAGTGCTAAGCCTTGCTGGGTAAGCTCTATACGTAACTCTTCTTTACCATCAGACATACTATCGGCAATATCAAATACCGTTGGGTAAGTGGCTAAACGCGTTTTAATATGATCAGCCACGTCTTGTAGAATCGTTAACGAGGTACCGCTTAGTTGTACGTCTATTGGGTCAGAGCTTCTGCCTATTTCAGCTCTAAATGTTAGGCTTTCTGCACCTGGTATCACGCCTATTAAATCGCGCCATTCACTGGCAAGCTCTCGCGAACCTATATCTGACTCACGCTGTTCAGCTGGTGTTATTTCAAAGCGTACAGAGCCTGAGTTAGATACTCCGCCACGGCCACCTGTTGTTGCTAATATATTTAAAATAACGCTTTCACCTGTGTCTGTATCGCGGTATTTATCTTGTAATTGCTGCGCTTTTTGCGACATATCAATTACATATTTATTAGTTACTTCAAAGGGTGTGCCTGTTGGTAGTGTTAAGTTAACGCGCACGGTTTCGCTGGGTATACGCGGGAAAAATACAAACTTAGTCCACCCACTGGTGATCATAGTTAAAATGATAAAAAACACACCTACAAATAAGCTAACCGATGTCACTTTGTGGCGCAGCGCTAAATTTAGTGTGGGTTGGTAGTACTTCAAAATCGCGTTTTCAAATCCATCTGCAAAATGCTGTTGAAGTGCATCTAACTTTGAAGGATTACCTTTTTCATGGCGCAGTTTTATATATTTTAAATGCGCTGGTAATACAAATTTAGATTCGATTAATGAAAACAATAATACCGGAATAACCACAACCGGAATTTGTGCAAACAGTGCTCCTCGGGCGCCTTCAATAAAAGCCAAGGGTAAAAATGCGGCTACGGTAGTTAATACACCAAAAGTAACTGGCGTTGCGACTTCTTGAGTACCTAAAATAGCGGCTTGCTCACCCGATTTAGCCGTTTTTAAATGCGTATAGACGTTTTCGCCAGTTACAATGGCGTCGTCCACCACGATACCCAGTACCAATATAAAACCGAATAAGCTCATAATATTAAGTGTTACGCCAAATATAGGCATGGCTATAAACGCGCCCATAAATGAAACCGGAATACCAATAAACACCCAAAATGCAATTGCAGGGCGTAAAAATAAAGTCAGCAAAGCCAGTACTAAAATACCACCTTGTAGGGCATTGGTGGTTAAGGTTGAAATACGGCTTTTTACAAGCTCCGAGTCATCATCCCAGTAACTAAGTTCGAACCCTTGAGGAAGCGAGCTTTGCTGCTCTTTTATATAGTTTTTAACGTCGTCAGCTACTGTAATAGCACTTTGCGGACCAATACGGTACACGTCGATAAATGCAGCTTGTTTGCCGTTAAAGCGCGTACGTACTGGTGTTTCTTCAAAGTCATCTTTAATTGATGCTATATCGCCTAACCGGATAATTGTGCCATCGGTTTGGTTTTTAACAACAATACTGGCAAATTCATCTTTACGATATGCTTGCCCTTTAGAGCTTATAAGTACGTCCCCACCTTCTGTTTTTAAGTTACCAGCAGAAATATCAGAGCTTGAATTAGCAATCGCGCTCGATATTTCTGCAAGGCTTAAATCGTACTGGCGTAATGTGTCTTGGCTTACTTCTACGGCAATTTCGTAATCGCGTACGCCGCTTAGCTCTACTTGTGTCACATTAGGTAAACGTAGTATTTGGTCGCGAACTGTTTCTGCGTATTCACGTGTTTCTTTTTCGCCGTAATCACTCGATACTGTAACGGCTATTACTTCACGAATTCTCTCAGCTAACGCTACAATTGGCTTTTCGGCATCCGCAGGAAAGGTGTTAATTGCATCTACTCGGCTTTTTATATCAGCAAGTAGCTCACGTGGATCGTAGCCGCTTTCTACTTCTATCGTTACAGAGCCAGAGCCCTCTGACGAACGACTGAATATTTGTTTTATACCCTCTAAATCTTGAACGGCTTCTTCTATTCGAATTGTTACGCCTTGTTCCACATCCTCAGGCGTTGAACCACGCAGAGTTACATTTACGCTTATCATGTCGGTTTCGAATGATGGGAATACCTCAAGCGGTATTTTGCTCGATAAACTAAACAGCCCCGACAGCAATAACGTCACTAACAATAAATTGGCAGCAACATGGTTTTTGGTAAACCAAGCTATCATGGTTTATCTCCTTGTTTTGCTGCGCGACGTTTCTTTATTAATTCACCAACGCTAATACCCAACTCTTTTGCTTTTTGCTCAAGCTGCTCACGTGACGGGCGCCCTCCTTTGCCTTGTTTGTTCGCACCTTTTGGTTGCTCAGCATTTTGCTCACCTAAAATACTGACTTGTGTGCCAGAACTGACTTGTCCAAGTGGCGTAATAACCAGTTTATCGTTTGCATTTAAACCCGTTTTTATCATCGCTTGTGTCGCATTTTGCCAAGCAAGCGTAATGTCTTTACGTTTTAGTACACCGCCTTCAACAATATAAACGTACGTGCCTTGGTAAATAGTACTATTAGGAATAATTAACGCATCAGGTACTGTTTTACCTGTGATTTGCGCTTTAATATATTGACCTATTTTTATCGGATATTGGTTGTTGGCTGTGGCTTTATACGGGTCGTTAATTTTTGCAACCACGTAAAGCTGCTGCGCATTTTCATCAATTGCACCTTCAGTACGGGCTAGCTGCCCGTGCCAAATTTGTTCGCCAACTAAATCAGACGAAAACTCAACTACAGATCCCGCTTGATTTTTAGCGCCATCGCGGTATTGCTCTGGTAAATTTACAAACGGAAGATCTTTATTTTTAATAGGTAGGCGGATCTCGACACTGTCGATTGCATAAATAGTGGCAAGCTGTGTATTGTTACTCACCACTTGCCCTAAATCAACACTGCGGCTAAGTATACGCCCAGCGTAAGGTGCCGTTACTTTTGTACGCTCTAAATCAAGCTTTGCTTTTTCAAGCGCAGCCTGCGCCGATAAAACCTCAGCTTCTGCCGCAGCTAATTGTGGTTCACGCAGTACTAAGCTACTTGCTTGTTTTGAGCCACCAAGACGTTTCCAATCAGTAATAGCTTGTTGACCACGTGCTTTTTCTTCTAACAAACCTTGCTCTGCGGTTAGTAAATTAGCTTGCGCCGATTTAACTTCAGCTTGGTGATCTCTATCATCTAGCTGTAAAAGTACATCGCCTTTTTCAAAAAAACCGCCTTCTCTAAAATCATCGCTTACGTCAATTATTTGCCCCGAAGCTTGGGCTACCAATAAGCTTTGCGTACGTGGTTTTACAGTGCCGTAACTATCAATCATTATTTGATAGCTTTGTGGTTTAAGCTCAAGTGCTGCCACACTAATTGACGCCTTTGGTGGAGAGCCAAAACGCTTAGCTTCTGGTGGATTACCTTTAATAAACATAACAATTAATAAAGTGGCAACAACGACCACTATTGGAATTATAATTTTTGCTGTTTTAGTTTTCATCATTATTGCTCTTTAGTTCACTTGAGGGCATTGCAAAATCACCACCAAGGGCAACGTGTAAGTTAATTCTGTTAGCTATTAATTGATTTTTAATTTCAATTAAAGAACTTTGCGCATCAAAAGATCTATCTTGTGCATCTAGCACAGTTGTATAAGTCACTAAGCCGCTTTGATACTGCTCAAACGAAAGTTGTTCTGCTGCAAGTGCGTTTTCTTGTGCTTCTAGAGTACTTGTGTACTGCGCTTTGAGAGATTGTTGCTGCGAGATTGCATTTTCAACATCGCCAAAAGCGTCATAAAGCGTTTGTAAATAAAGCTGCTCTTGCTTTTGAGTATTAAGGCGCGCTATTTCTTCGTTCGCTTTTAAACGTCCACCTTCAAAAAGTGGCGCTGAAATACTGCCTAATAACGACCATGCAAGGCTTGAAGGCGAAAATAAATCGCTTACTCTGTCTGTGCTATCACTCAAAGACGCAGTTAAATTTAAACTAGGAAAACGCAGTTTATGCGCATAAGCTAAAGCTGCGTCGGTAGCTAAAAGTTCATACCAGCTAGCACGTAACGTGGGTTTGCGCGTTATAAGTTCTGATGGTAAACCTAAAGGTATATCGGTATTAATAACGGGTAAGTCACTATTAGCGCTGATAGCACCTTTTGGGTATTCGCCTAGCAGGCGTTCAAGAATACGCGATGAAGCCGATAAATTAGCTTGCTGTGTCGCAATGCGAGTGCGCTCAGTGTTAAGCTCGTTTCGAGCAAGGTACACATCAAGTGCTTCATTAATACCCTGACGATAGCCTGATTCAATTATTTCTAGGCTTTGTTGGGCGTTTTCTTCTCTGCGTTTAAATAGATCTAACAACTGCTGCGCTGAAACGACATCAAACCAACTGATAACAACATCTGCGACTAGTTGCTGTTTGGCTTGCTCAAAGCGTGCTTGTTGAGCTAAATAGTTAAGATTAGCCTCGCGCTTTGCATCAGAGAGCTTGCCCCACACATCCACTTCATAAGTTAAATCTAAGCTTACTGAACTTGCGTTGTTATAACTAACAGGACGATTGTCTTTACTGCGGCTTGTACGGGTAGATAAGTCTAGACTAGGCCAAAGTGCTGCTCCAGATACTATTAGCTGCTGCTTTTGAATTTCAACATCGTAGCTGGTTTGTAAAAGCTGTTGGTTATTTTTAAGTGCTTGTTGTACAAACTTGTTAAGCGTAGGGTTTTGTAATTGAGTGAGCCATTGCTCTTGTACTGCAAGTACTGAGTTTGAGGCTTTTTGTTGCCATTGCTGAGGCACATCATTAGGTTGCTCCATGCGCTGCGACGAGTTTAAATTACTCGTACAGCCGCTAAGCAGCATTACACTAATTGCCAATAGGGTTGGCTTGCATTGCCAAATCATAATTAAACCTGAATTACTGCCATTTATGAGTGTAATTCAAGCACTTTGGCAAATTTGGCTCAACTTACTTTACATAACATTACATACGTTGCGATGAATTAACATAATAGGCAGTTATACGGTAAAAGTGAGGGTTTGATCAGGTTTAAATGTTAAAAAAATAAACGTCATAACGCACAACATTTGCTAGGTGGGAAGTTATACACGCTATATTAAAATTAGTGACCTATTATCGCATTAATAAAATAGGTCACTAACAAGGCAGTATTATAGCGAATTGAAAGAAGCTTAAATTTCAGTAACAAAACTCATGTACTGCTTCATATCACCAATAACAGCTTGCTCTAACAGTTTTGCTGTTTCTAGCGCGTACGGCTGATTAAAGTGAATATCCCAAAGAGCCGACTCATTCCGCCAATGTTCATATACAACTAATGTGTCGTTGTTGTTTTCAATGCTATATAAGTCAAACACTAGATTACCAGGCTCTTGGCTACGAGTTTGCTCTACATGCGTTTCAAAACGCTCTATTAACTGCTCTTTAAAACTTGGCTTAATTTTAAATATAAAAAATAAAATAAACACATCGTCTTCTGGGTTTATAGCTTTTGGATTACTTTCGTGAAGTGGTGCGGGAGCTGTGTTTTCAAGAAGCATTACCTCTGATGCTGATTGGCTAATTTCTGGTAATACTTGTAATAAAGCATGTGTATACCCTTGAGCGCCGTGGTAATCAACTGCATTTTGATCTTCAAAACGCTCATAGGCAAAAAATACACCTGATTCGTTTTTATCTTGATATAAACGCATTTCTAATAGACCAGTTTCGGCTTTAGCGCCTTGCTTATCGTCTTCTAGTAATGCTTTAAACCGCTCAATATTTTGTTCTTTAATATTAAACTTAACAATTTGTGTGATCATAATTAGCCCATACTTATTTTGTTGCTATATCGCCATTTATGAAAATAATCAGCGAGAGTAGATAGGCTAATTGTGCAAAATATGAGACTTTTTAAAAAGAGAGGAACAACCCAATTAATATGGAAGATATTGCCCATAATAATGTTCAATAAACTACAAATACAAAAAAGCCTTGCAATAAGCGAGGCTTTTAAATAAATGGTGCCGACTAACTAAGTCGAACGGATAACTTATACAGACTACTGATTACGAGTCAGTTGCTTTCTTATCAACTGCATATGCTTTAA
>NZ_LOFG01000007.1:0-87065 GCF_001469205.1 Pseudoalteromonas sp. H103
TGTCCCCATCGTCTAGAGGCCTAGGACACCGCCCTTTCACGGCGGTAACAGGGGTTCGAATCCCCTTGGGGACGCCACTTACTTATTTTAAGTAATGTATTAGCAGTGTGACACCACACTCTACTATGCACGACGTTATTAGAGTACTAATCTCTTTGAGGCGCCATTTACTTATTCAATACGCAAGTGAAGTGTTATTAAGATATCCATAAATTTCCTCCTAAATTTTATCTTCTCGTAAAGATTAAGTGTTTACACTTAGTTACAAAACCATAGCAATCTCATTCCGATACGACTTGTTGTAAGTCTACTTAGTCCTTAAACTCATTGAGTTAATTAAAAATGGACTAAAAAATGAAACTCTCAAAAATAGCACTTGCAGTATTATTAGCATCAGGGTTAGCTGCTTGTAATAGCTCAACCCAAGCAATTGATAAAAATACAGTAGCAGAGGTATCAATTCCAGGCGTTACACTCATAGAATCTGTTCAAGCTAATCCTAACGATATCAACATACCTTATAAAAAATATAAACTTGATAATGGTCTAACAGTTATAGTGCATGAAGATCATTCAGATCCACTTGTGCACGTTGATGTTACTTATCATGTTGGATCTGCTCGTGAAGAACTTGGTAAGTCAGGTTTTGCTCATTTTTTTGAGCATATGATGTTTCAAGGATCTGAAAATGTTGCAGACGAAGAGCACTTTAAAATAATCTCAGAAGCAGGTGGTACTTTAAATGGTACGACTAATTCAGACCGTACTAATTACTTTGAAACAGTGCCTGTAAATCAGTTAGAAAAGATGTTGTGGTTAGAGTCTGACAGAATGGGCTTTTTATTAGATGCTGTGACTCAAGAAAAATTTGAAGTACAACGAGAAACTGTAAAAAATGAACGAGGTCAACGTATCGATAATCGTCCTTATGGTCGTTTAGGTGAGCGTATGGCACAAGCAATGTACCCAGATGGACATCCGTATTCGTGGCCTGTTATTGGATTTATGGACGATCTAAATCGTGTGAATGTTAATGATTTAAAAGCATTCTTTTCAAAATGGTATGGTCCTAATAATGCAACTCTTACCATTGGTGGTGACATTAGTGCCAATGAAATATTGCCACTAGTAACTAAATATTTTGGACCAATCCCTAAAGGACCTGAAATACCTAAAGTTGAAAAAACAGCAGTAACACTTGATGCAGATAGATATATATCGATGGAAGATAAAGTTCATTTACCTTTACTGGCAATGAGTTTTCCAACGACTTATGCTCGCTCTGAGGATGAAGCACCACTAGATATACTTGCCGAAATTTTAGGTGGTGGCAATAACTCATTACTTTATAAAAACTTAGTAAAGACTCAACTTGCAGTTCAAGCCAGTGCCAATCACCCATGCCAAGAGTTATCATGCTCAATTAGTATTTATGCTTTACCAAACCCCACATCAGGTAAAACGTTAGCTGATATGGAAAAAATTATACGTGATTCATTTACTGAATTTGAAAAGCGCGGTGTTAAACAAGATGATTTAGACAAAGTAAAAGCAAAAATAGAATCGGGTGCAATATTTGGCTTACAAAGCGTATCTGGGAAGGTATCTCAACTTGCCGCATCAGAAACATTTACGGGCAATCCAAACTCAACTAAGGCTGAAATTTCACGCTATAACAGTGTGACAAAAGCAGATGTTATGCGTGTATTTAATCAATACATTAAAGGTAAGTCAGCAGTTATTATGAGTGTAGTTCCAGAAGGGCAAACTCAGCTTATAGCCGCTCCAGATAATTTCACTCCTAAAAAGCATGACTTTGGCGGCCCATCTACAACCTCTGCTGATGATCTAGTCGCCCGAAGAGCTGTTGATACGTTTGATAGAAGTGTTCAGCCTGTAGCGGGTGTAAACCCTGCTGTAGACGTACCTGCGCTTTGGCAAACTAAGACCGACAACGGTATTAAAATATTAGGCACTCAAAGCACCGAAACACCCACTACGGCTGTATTTATTAAAGTACCGGGTGGCTTTTATAACGAGCAGAGCAGTAAAGTGGGTTTATCGTCAATGACGGCATCACTTATGAGTGAGTCCACACAAAATTATACAACGGAGCAAATGAGTAATGCACTAGAAAAGCTAGGAAGCCAAATTAGTATTTACTCAGACAAGACTCATACCAATATATATGTATCTAGTTTAACAAAGAATCTAGATGCAACTTTAAAATTAGTTGAAGAAAAGCTATTTAAACCAGCATTTAACAGCGAAGATTTTGAACGCAACAAACAACAAAGCATTCAAAATATTCAACATTCAATGAAAGATGCTGGCTATTTAGCCTCAAATACATATAGCAAGTTGCTATATGGTACCAGTATAGCTTCTTTGCCTAGCAGTGGCACTGTGCAAAGTATAGAAGCAATTACACTTGCTGATGTTAAAAGCTTTTATAAAGCCAACTTTAAACCACAAGGCGCTCAAGTCATTATAGTGTCAGATTTAAGTGAAGCTGCTGTCGAACCAAAAGTTAAATCAGCACTTGCTAACTGGCAAGGTAAAGGCCAAAGTTTTGATGTAGACTTTACCGAGCCTAACGTTCAAACAAACGTAATTTATCTTGTAGATAAACCCGGTGCGCCGCAATCAGAAATTCGTATCGGTAAACGCGATATGGTTGAAGATATTACAGGTGAGTTTTTTAAAGCAAATTTAATGAACTTCGCTTTGGGTGGAACGTTTAATAGCCGTATTAACTTAAACCTTCGAGAGGATAAAGGCTATACATATGGTGCTCGTTCACGTTTTTGGGGTGATAAAACATCAGGTGGTTTTACAGCCTCTGCAGCAGTAAGAGCTGATTCGACTGCTGCGTCTATTACCGAGTTTACTAATGAGCTTAATAATTACGCTAAAAATGGCATAACAGACGAAGAGCTTATGTTTATGCGTAAAGCTATTAACCAAAAAGATGCCCTTAAATACGAAACGCCTAACGCAAAACTTGGCTTTTTGGCACAAATATTAGAGTTCGATTTAAAACCTAGCTTTGTAAAAGAAAGAAATAAGATTGTTAGTATTATTAGTAAAGAAGAAGTTAACGCCTTGGCTAAAAAACATTTAAATACTAAAGACATGATTTATTTAGTCGTGGGTGATGCTAAAAAACTTCGTCCAGAGCTTGAAAAATTAGGTATGGAGGTTGTTGACTACAGCCTTTAAAATTGAATAATCGGTATGATAAAGCAGCTTTTTAGCTGCTTTTTTTATTCAGCACTAATAAAGCATTCCATTGCTAGCATAAAACTAACCTATTACTATTTTAGGAGATAATTATGGCCAGTGGTTGGGCGCGTGATGGCGCAATTCAAGATCAAATTGATGCGAGTGTCAATGATGCAGTGCAATATGCAAGGCAAAACTTAATATCTGGAGCCAGTGCTGAGTATTGTGATGAATGTGATTGTAAAATCCCTCAAGCGAGAAGATTAGCTTTGCCCGGGGTGAGGTATTGTGTTTCGTGCCAAAGCGAACTCGAAGCTCAGGGTAAAAAATTGAATGGCGTCAATCGTCGTGCCAGTAAAGATAGTCAATTACGGTAAAAGGTGCCAAGGGCACCTTTACTTTTAAACAAATTATTAAAACTCACTCATATTTTCTTTTTTCTGAATAAGCTCAATTGAATAGCCATCAGGGTCTTTAACAAAGGCAATTTCTGTTGTGCCGCCTTTTACAGGGCCTGGTTCGCGACTCACATTACCGCCAGCAGCTTTTATCGCATCACATGCTTTGTAAATATCATCAAATTCAATAGCTATATGTCCGTAAGCATTGCCTAGGTCGTAGCTATCCTTATCCCAATTATATGTAAGCTCTAAAACGGTATTACTTTCTTCTTTTCCATAACCAATAAAAGCGAGAGTGTAACGATACTCCTCGTTTTGAGAGCGGCGTAGCTCCTGCATACCTAATACTTGTGTATAAAAAGCAATCGACTTATCTAGGTCGGCTACACGTAACATGGTGTGTAATAAGCGCATTTTAATTCCCTCGTTATTTTTAGTTTAAAGCCCTTCACTAAACAGTAGCTACTAAATAAAAGTGCTTCAGAAATTGCTGTAGAGGTATTTAAACCATTCTCATCAAACAGTGACGGCTGTTATATCGCACCTACTGGCACGTTATTTAATATAATAAGCGTACATTTTATTCTTTTTAAAGGCTTTTGTAATCTAAGTCGTGTGCTTAAATTAAATATAAATCGAAGTTTTAAAAGAGCCATAAATACAATCTTTAAAATAAAAATTGACCAAGAATAGCAACCTTAAATGACCAAACTTAAAGTCAGTTAACTAGGTTTTATATGTTTTGGTAATGAAAGGGTAAGTATTGGTCAACCCATTGGTATAAAAAAAGTAACAATATTGCTAACAAAAAATGACCAGTAAAATAAGCTCCGTATTAAGTGTAAGTAATTGTATTTTAATTAAAATTACTTTTCATGTTAAAGCGGTTGCAAAATATACATATTTACGTGGTTAACTTATTGGTTGACAAAAAACATGTATGGTAATACAGTTTTTGCATACCAATTGGTAAGTTGCTTGGTTTGAGTGAATACAATGTATTGGTAATTAATCAGAGTTACATTTTTGCACAGGTTAATTAATAAAATAACTCAAGCTAAAATCTACTCTACAAATTGAAACAAAAGACACAGCGTATTTATTTATAGAGTAACTTTTACTCGTACTCATAAAAGTATGCGCCAACATATTTAGGAGTTATTCATGTCAAAACCTGTCATCGGTTTCATCGGCTTAGGCTTAATGGGCGGCAATATGGCCGAAAATTTACAAAACAAAGGCTATGAGCTAATTGTTATGGACCTTAGCAAAGATGCGGTTGCAGCATGTGTTGCTAGAGGCGCAAAAACAGCAAGCACTGCAAAAGAGCTAGCTGAAGGTTCAGATATTGTTATGTTTTGTCTTACAACGTCAGCTGTTGTAGAAAAAATTGTTTACGCAGAAGACGGTATCTTAGCAGGTATTAAAGAAGGCGCCGTATTAGTTGATTTTGGTACTTCTATTCCATCATCTACTAAAAAAATTGGTGCTGATTTAGCAGCTAAAGGCGCAGGCATGATTGATGCTCCGCTTGGTCGTACACCTGCACACGCTAAAGATGGTCTATTAAACATCATGGCAGCTGGCGATATTGATACATTTAATAAAGTTAAACCAGTACTTGAAGATCAAGGCGAAAATGTATTCCACCTTGGTGAACTAGGTGCAGGCCATACTACTAAGTTAATTAATAACTTTATGGGTATGACAACTGTATGTGCAATGTCACAAGCTTTTGCAGTAGCCGATCGTGCAGGCGTTGATCGTCAGCAACTTTTCGACATTATGTCTACTGGTCCTTCAAACTCACCATTTATGCAATTTTGTAAAAACTACGCGGTTGACGATGTAAGTGACCTTGGTTTTTCTATTGCTAATGCAAACAAAGATTTAGGTTACTTCCTTCAAATGGTTGAAGACCTAGGCACTGAATCAAAAATTGCTGAAGGTTCATCAGCTAACCTACAAGCTGCATTTGATGCGGGCATGGGTCAAGGCAACGTACCAGAGATCTTTGATTACTTTAAGCAATTAAATAAGTAATAAAGACTCAACATATGGCGCTTAACTATATAGTTTAAGCGCCCACACACACACTATCGATTGACGAGATTTAGCCTGCTTTGTAAAAACATATTTAAATATTCATAGAGCCTAATTCGAGTCACAATATAAAGAGTTAACTATGCGTTTGATTAACACAATAAAGCTAAGCTTAGTTCTCATTGGTTGTATATCTACACAATTAGCAGCCAAAGATTATTTTGTAGATGATAAGCAAGCTTTCAGTGATATTTCTTCTAACTTAGTCGCAGGCGACAAAGTAATCCTTAAAAATGGTACATGGTCTGACTTCGAAATCCTACTTGAAGGCCAAGGTACACAAAACTCTCCTATTTTATTAACCGCAGAAACAAACGGCAAAGTAATTTTATCTGGACAATCAAACCTAAGACTTGCAGGTAAATACTTAGAGGTTTCGGGTTTAGTATTCAAAAATGGCTATACACCAAGTTCTGCAGTTATTGAATTTCGTAAAAATAAAAGTAAATTAGCTTATAACTCACGCGTAACTCAAGTGGTAATCGATAATTACAATAACCCAGACAAACGCGAGTCAGATTACTGGGTTGCGTTATATGGCCAGCACAACCAGTTTGACCACAGTCATTTAGTCGGTAAGCGTAATAAAGGGGTTACTGTTGCAGTTCGTTTAAATACAGAGCAAAGCCAACAAAATTACCACAAGATTGATAATAACTTTTTTGGTTACCGCCCTACATTTGGTTCAAACGGTGGCGAAACACTTCGCATTGGTACCAGCCATTACTCATTAACTGATTCACACACATTAGTAGAGAACAATTATTTTGAGCGTACTAACGGTGAAGTAGAAATTATTTCGGTTAAGTCAGGCAAAAATATTATTCGTAATAACGTATTTTTTGAAGCGCGCGGTACGTTAACGCTTCGACATGGTAACGGTAACCTTATTGAAGAAAACATTTTCTTGGGTAATGGGGTAGATCACACCGGTGGTATTCGCGTTATTAATAAAGACCAAATTGTTAAAAATAACTACTTAGAAGGTTTAACGGGTTACCGTTTTGGTAGTGGTTTTACAGTAATGAACGGTGTACCAAATTCATCGATAAATCGTTATCACCAAGTAGAAAACGCAACCATTGAAAACAATACATTTGTAAACGTTCAGCACATACAACTTGCTGCCGGCAGTGATGCTGAGCGAAGTGCTGCACCTAAAAATAGCGTTATGAAAAATAACCTTATTATTAACCAAAATAAGCAGCAGCCATTTACTACATTTGATGATGTAAGCGGTATTGCTTTTAGTAATAACGTTGCAAACACTAAAGTACTCGATGAGTTAGCTTATGGTGTAAAAACACACACTATCGCTTTAAGTAAAGCGGATAATGGTTTGCTTTATCCAGAATCTACTAACATTAAAGCGGGTGCAAAACGAGGTCTAAAAGTACTTAAAAAAGAAGATACAGGTGTTAGCTGGTATCCAAAAGTACCTGCTTTAGTAAAGTTTGACTCAGGCAAAACTCATACGGTAACTGCCAGCGCAAGTGCTTTATTAACGGCTATCGAAAACGCCCAATCAGGTGATGTTTTAGAGCTTGATAATGGGCAATATGATGTGTCTAAGCTTGTTAAGATTGATAAAGCGCTCACCATTAAAGCTAAAAATTTAGGCCAAGCTAAGCTTACTTTTCAACGTTCTACATTATTTGAAATTCACGATGGCGGTAGCTTAAAGCTCGATGGGCTTAGTATTTCCGGTGAAAATGCACCAGATGCGATAAATAATAGTGTTGTGCGTACTAAAAAGTGGGGCATGATTGAAAACTACCGCTTTGAAATGCATAACTCTAAAATCACACATTTAGATATTAATCATTCATTTCACTTTTTTGTTACTGGCAAAGGCGCGATGGCTGATGAAGTTGTGCTAACAAGTAATACATTCGATAACGTAACGGGTAATGTAATTAGCCTAAATACCGAAATTGAAGACTTAGGCATTTATAATGCTGAGTACGTTATTGTAAAAAATAACACATTCGACAATGTGGATGGCGCTTTGCTTAAGCTTTATCGTGGCGGCAGTGATGAAAGTACTTTTGGTCCTCACCTTCAAATGAGCAACAACACATTAAACAATGTAGGCTTAGGTAAGCGAAATAAAGAGCAAGCGAGTGTTTATGTACATGGTGTTCAGGTTACGAATATCAAAAGCAATAAGTTTATTAAATCGGCTCCAGTAGTAGTAGAGCACACCGTAGGTGAGCCTAAAACAGAAATTTCAAATAATACATTTAATGCAACTCAATCTCCAAGTGTGAAAGAGTTAAGAGTGGCGGGTCCGCATACTGCTGTAATTAAAAATAATAACGTTTTAAATAAGGCGGGGTAATAATGATGAATTTATCTCGAAGCAAAACATATTTTAAAACAGCCGGCGTAACTGCAGCCTTGTTATTATCTTTAAATGCACATGCTGTGCATCCTAATTTGGTAATCACTAACGACGATGTACAACACATGCGTCAAGCTATTAGCACTAACAGCGAGAGCCAATTTGCTACAGCGTTTGAGTCATTAAAAGCGCAGGTAGATGAGCAAATAGCACAACCTATCACTGTACCAGTTCCAAAAGATGGTGGTGGTGGTTATACCCATGAACGCCATAAAAAAAATTACCAACTGATGTACAACGCGGGCGTTATTTATCAGCTAAGTAAAGATGAAAAATACGCAAATTATGTTCGCGATATGCTAATTGCATACGCACAGTTATACCCAACGCTTGATGTACATCCAAAGCGTAAAGTGAAATCGCAAAACCCAGGTAAACTTTTTTGGCAAAGCCTGAATGAAGCTATGTGGCTTGTATACACGATTCAAGCATATGACCTAGTACATGACACGCTAAGCGCTGCGAATATAAAAACTATCGAAGATGATTTATTGCGCCCGGTTTCATTATTTATGTCTGAAGGGCAACCTTCTACGTTTAATAAAGTACACAACCATGGGACATGGGCTACAGCTGGTGTTGGTATGGCTGGTTATGTATTAGACGAGCCAGAGTGGGTAGAGAAATCATTATTTGATTTAAAAAAGTCGGGTAAGGGTGGTTTTGTTAAGCAACTAGAAATGCTGTTTTCTCCCCAAGGCTATTACAATGAAGGGCCTTACTATCAACGTTTTGCATTATTACCATTTGTAACGTTTGCTAAAGCGATTGAAAACAACGAACCTCAAAGAAAGATATTTGAATACCGCGATGGCATATTATTAAAAGCAATCGATACGACTATTCAGCTTAGTTATAACGGTTTGTTTTTTCCTATAAACGATGCCATAAAAAGTAAAGGTATTGACACTATAGAGCTTGTGCAAGGGGTTACTGCGGCTTACGGTTTAACAAATGATGCGGGCTATTTAGATGTAGCTAAAAAGCAAAATCAAATTGTTTTAACGGGTGATGGCTTAAAAGTTGCTCAAGCTTTGGATAAAAGCCAAGAAAAGCCATATGTATTTAAATCCGTTGCTTTTGGTGATGGTAACGATGGTAAGCAAGGCGCTTTGGTTGTTATGCGCAGTGACGTAGGTGGCGATCAAGCATTGCTATTTAAACCTGCCGCACAAGGTTTAGGCCATGGTCATTTTGATAAGCTTACATGGCAGTTTTACGATCATGGTAATGAAATCGTATCTGATTACGGCGCTGCACGCTTTTTAAATGTAGAAGCTAAATATGGTGGTCGTTACTTACCTGAAAACGAGACTTATGCAAAGCATACAGTTGCACACAACACCGTTGTTGTTGATGAAACCACGCACTTTAATGCAAATGTTGAAGTGGGTAATAATAACCACCCAACACTTAATTTTTTCGAAACCAATCAATACGGTACAGTATCAAGTGGGCAAATAAAAACAGCTTATAAAGGTGTTGAGTTAGAGCGTACTTTAGCGCTTGTTAACCTGCCAGAGCTTGACAGTACCATTGCTGTAGATATGTTTAATGTAACTGCAAATAAAGCACATCAGCTTGATTTACCGCTACATTATAAAGGTCAGTTAATTGATACAAGTTTTGAATTAACAGGTAACACTAAGCAGTTATCAGCATTGGGTGATAAAAACGGATACCAGCATTTATGGCTTAAGGCACAGGCAAAACCTGAGCAAGGGCTAGCTAAGGTAACGTGGTTAAATGATAACGGACGTTTTTATACACAAACTAGTTTAGTTAAAGGAGATGAGTCGTTCTTATTTACTCAAATAGGCGCAAACGACCCGCACTTTAATTTACGTAACGAAAACGGTTTTATTCGCCGAGTAGATAGCGCTAAACAGCATAAGTTTATATCTATTTTAGAGCCGCATGGCGAGTACAACCCAAGTAAAGAATATACGCTAGAAGCAAATAGCAGAGTAACGGCACTTAGCTACAGCGAACAAGATACGCTTACACTTGTTAATGTTGATATTAAGGGCAAATCTTATTTAGTTGCGATTAATAAAGCTGCACAAGCAAACCCTAGCAAGCACACTTTCACATATCAAAATAAAGCATTCACCTTAAATGGCCGACTTGGCGTTTATGCGATGAAGAATAATCAGGAGTAAACAGGATGCAAAAGCAAAGCGCACATTTTTCATTTGGTAACGAAACCGAAATTGAAGACTTAGGAAACGGTTTAAAACGCCAAATGCTTGGATATAACGAAGAGCTGATGGCCGTTAAAATCTGGTTTGAAAAAGGAGCTATTGGTTATAACCATGCTCACAGACACTCTCAAGTAACTTATGTAGTTGAAGGTGAGTTTCACTTTAACATTGATGGCGTAACCAAAATTTTAAAACCTGGTGATAGCTGTTTAATTCCACCATTTGCAGATCATGGTGCAACTTGCCCAACTGGCGGTATTTTAATTGATACCTTTAGCCCGGCGCGTGAAGACTTTCTTGAGGATTAACCTATGAAAATTCAAGGCTTACGCTGGTGGGTTATAGTGCTGATTGCACTTGCTACCATTATTAACTACATAGACCGCCAAGCACTTAGTGTTTTATGGCCTGATATTGTAGAAGAAATGTTTCCAGATGAATCGGCATTAGAACGTAAACAAATCTATGCGAACATTTCTATTGTATTTGTATTTGCTTACGCATTTGGTCAAGCCATTTTCGGTAAAATATTCGACTGGGTGGGCACGCGCTTAGGTTTTGTATTGTCAATTGGTGTGTGGTCGCTAGCAACTGTGGCTCATGCTTTTGCACAAGGTGTTTTAAGCTTAAGTATATTCCGCGCTATTTTAGGCGTAGCAGAGGCGGGTAACTGGCCCGGTGCTGCTAAAGGAAATGCAGAGTGGTTTCCTACTAAAGAACGTGCGCTTGCACAGGGGATTTTTAACTCTGGTGCAGCCATAGGTGGCATTATTGCTATTCCTTTAATTGCCTATTTAACCGTGTATTTTAGCTGGCAGATGGTGTTTGTATTTGTGGGTGCTTTGGGCTTTTTATGGCTAGTACCGTGGATCATCCTAGTTAAAGCGCCACCAGGTGCTCACCCGTGGATCACCGAACAAGAGCGTGAATATATTTTAACAGGTCAAAGACGTGTTGATGATAATGGCGATGTCACTGGCGAAGATGAAGAAGAATACAATCCTTCGACTAAAGAGCTACTATCGCGTAAACAAAGCTGGGGTGTAATTATTGCCTCTGCAGCGATTGATCCTATTTGGTGGCTATTTGTATTTTGGATACCAATTTACTTAAACGAAGTATATGCAATGGATGTTAAATCTATTGGTATATACGGTTGGGTACCTTATGTTGGCGCAATGTTTGGCGCGTGGTTTGGTGGTTTATTAGCGCAAAACCGCTTAAAAGCCGGTTGGAATACAGATAAAACACGTAAGCTTACGATTACCCTAGGTTGTTTAATTATGTTGCCATCGTTATTAGCAATGGCAAACCCAGGCGGTCCAACAACGGCTGTTCTTATTATGGCTGTTATCTTATTTGGCTTTCAAACAGCTATTGGTAACGTACAAACTCTTCCAAGCGATTTACTTGGCAAAAAAGCAGTGGGTACATTGTCTGGTTTCTCTGGCATGGCAGCTAAATTGGGTGCGGTAGGCCTTACTTCACTGGTACCAATTTTAACAGCTGACGGCAATTACGCTCCTGCGTTTATTATTGGTGCTTCTCTTGCCATTATAGCTATGGCAGCAGTATGGTTACTGATCCCAAAAATAGAACCTCTTAAAAAGCCTGAATAATCTGAAAGTAACTGCTATGCCAACACGACTGTGTCTGCGCATAGCAGTTTATTACAAAGGATAATTTCCCAAATGAAAAATATTTACTTTATGGGTGAGTGTATGGTTGAGCTCAGAGCAATGAGCGCAGCAACGTTACACCAATCATTTGCAGGCGATGTTTATAATTCTGCCGTGTATTTAAAGCGTAGTTTTCCTCAAGTAGCGACCTCAGTAGTTACTGCTTTAGGGCAAGATAACTTAAGTAAAAAAATGTTAGAGCGCTTTGAAAGTGAACAGCTAGATACTCAGTTTGTATTTGCTCACGATAGCAAAGTACCTGGTATGTACTACATAGAAACAGATGCTTTTGGAGAGCGTAGCTTTACTTATTGGCGCAGCGACTCAGCAGCTAAAAAAGTAGTTAGTTTTTTAAATACAGACGTTGTGAAACAGCTTTCACAAGGTGATATGTTTTTCTTTTCAGGCATTTCACTTGCTGTAATTGACGAAAACGCACGTGAAGATTTTTGGCGTGTAGTAAAACAACTTAAAAGTGCTGGCGTAAAAATAGTATTCGATCCTAATTACCGTGCTCGTTTGTGGAATAGTGTTGATGAGACTAAAACGCAGTACGACCTTGCATTTGGTCTTGCTGATGTAACACTGCCTGGCGTTGAAGATTTAACAACCCTTTACGATGTTCATAGTGTTGAAGACGTAATTGAATATTTAAAAATATATAACATAGACGAAATTATCGTTAAAAATGGCCCAGAGTCGGTTATTACTCAATTAGACAACACACTTCAAAGTCACACAATAATACCAGTTACTAATGTTGTTGATACAACATCAGCAGGGGATGCATTTAACGGCGTTTACTTAGGCGCACGTTTATCTGGCAAATCTATCGCTGATGCAGTTCAACTTGGTGCTAAAGCAGCCGGTGCTGTTATTCAACAACCTGGCGCAATTGCACCAAAAGATGTTTTTCAGCTTGCTATGGCTAAAGCTGGCATTTAATAAATTTATAGGCCGCCATACCTCGGCCGCACTACTTAAAATAAAGGAACAACGTTATGACTCGCTTTTCTGAACTTATGTCAGGGCAAACACTGCTACCTATAATTCAAGCTGATACCCCAGAGCAAGGTGTACAAATTGCTAAAGCTATGGCTAATGCAGGTCTTACCCTGGTTGAGGTTGTGCTAAGAACAGAAGCATCTTTAGATGCGTTAAAAGCTATAAAAGAGCAAGTACCTGAGCTTAAAGTTGGTGCAGGAACAGTTATAAACGAAACTATTTTACAGCAAGCAATAGATGCAGGTTCTGATTTTATTGTAACTCCAGCTGTATCTCCTAAACTATTAAGTGCACTTACAAAGTGTAACGTGCCTGTTTTACCAGGTGTATCAAACACAGGTGATATTTTAATGGCTCTTGAATATGGGTTTAAAGAGCAAAAGTTATTCCCGGCATCGCTAGCTGGTGGTGCGTCGTTTGTTTCTGCTGTATCAAGTGTTTTTAGAGAAGTTAGTTTTTGCCCAACTGGTGGCGTAAGCGAGCAAAACAAAATGGACTACCTATCTTTAAACAACGTGTTTGCAGTAGGTGGGACATGGGTCGCTAAAAAAGAATGGGTTAAAGAGCAAAACTGGCAAGCAATTACTGACTCGTGTATAGAAGCTATAAAGTAAGAAGGAACCTACAATGGAACATTTAGCCCCGGCAATACTGCCAGGCGTAATAGTTGGTGACGAAGTAAGTGCGGTATACGAACATGCTCGTGCTAACCAATATGCTTTACCTGCAGTTAATGTTGTAAGTACAACCTCAATTAACGCAACCTTAGAAGCAGCCAAAAAAATGAGTTCGCCAGTCATCATTCAGTTATCTAATGGTGGCGCACAATTTTTTTGTGGTAAAGGCTTAGTGTTGCCAGATCAGCAAGGCGCTGTACTTGGCGCAGTTAGCGCAGCAAGGTATGTGCACGCAGTTGCTGCACATTACGAAGTACCCGTTATGCTGCATACCGATCATGCTGCTAAAAAGCTATTACCTTGGATAGATGGTTTACTCGATGAGGGCGAAAGGCATTTTGCTTTAACCGGTAAGCCGCTATTTAGTTCGCATATGATTGACCTTTCAGAAGAGCCTCTTGAGGAAAATATAGAAATATGTGAGCGCTACCTTACACGTATGGCTAAAATTGGAATGACGCTTGAGATAGAGTTAGGGTGTACTGGCGGTGAAGAAGATGGTGTTGATAACTCCCACCTAGATAGCTCGGCCTTATATACGCAACCCGAAGATGTTGCTTTCGCTTATGAGCGATTAAGTAAAATTAGCCCTAACTTTATTATTGCCGCATCGTTTGGCAATGTTCATGGTGTGTATAAGCCTGGCAATGTTGTACTAACGCCAAGTATTTTAAAAGATTCTCAAGCTTACGTATCAGATAAGTTCAACTTGCCTAATAATTCAATTAACTTTGTGTTTCATGGTGGTAGTGGCTCTGAATACAGTAAAATTGCAGAATCATTAACTTATGGCGTAGTAAAAATGAATATCGACACTGATACACAGTGGGCGTGTTGGAACGGTATTTTAGATTACTACAAAGATAAGCAAGCTTATTTGCAAGGTCAAATTGGTAATCCTGATGGCGACGACAAGCCAAATAAAAAATACTATGACCCGCGTGTATGGCTTCGCCATTCTGAGCAAAGTATGGTTACAAGGCTTGAACAGTGCTTTACTGATCTTAATTGTGTAAATAGGTACAGTTAATGAAAAGATTAAATACAGTATTAAAAGAAGACGGTGTAGAAACCGACCTTATTTTACTTATACGTACTATTTTAGCGACATCAAAAGAAATTGCTTTTAGAGTAAGCCAAGGCGAACTTGCTGGCGTTTTAGGTTCAACGTTAAACGAAAATGTTCAGGGTGAAGTACAAAAAAAATTAGATGTAATTGCTAATCAACTTTTGAAAGATATATTAATAGACGACACATTAGTAAAGTCTGTAGCATCTGAAGAAGAGGATCACGTAGTAGGGGCCCACCCTGATGGCAAATTTATAGTTGCTTTTGACCCTCTCGATGGTTCATCAAATATTGATGTGAATGGCCAAATAGGTACCATATTTACAATTTACCCAGCACGAGATGATGTTGCTTATGACAGTGACGAGCAATTTAAGCAACCAGGTACTAATCAGGTTTGCGCAGGTTATGTTTTATATGGCCCGTCTTCATTACTTGTAATGAGTACTGGCGGCCCAACACGATGCTATACGTTAGATTCTACTCATGGCGGATATCTACTAACTAATAAACAGCTAAATGTACCAAAACAAAGCCGAGAATTTGCGGTTAACATGGCAAATTACCGCTACTGGGATGAGCCAACACAAGTGTACTTTGATAAATTGCTTTATACCTGCGAGAGCTTTGAAAAAAGCTCAATGCGCTGGAATGCAGCAATGGTTGGTGATGTTCATCGAATATTATGTCGCGGAGGTTTATTTTTATATCCTCAAGATAAGCGCACCGGCAATGAAAACGGCAAAATTAGATTACTCTACGAGGCCAATCCACTTGCATTATTAATGGAAAATGCCGGCGGCAGTGCCACCTCAAGAGGCAAGCGAATTTTAGATATTGCACCAAGCAGCTTACATCAACGAGTTCCAGTTGCTATGGGCTCTGATGAGCCCGTTGAGTTTTATAACAGTACACTAGCTTAAAGCGACACTTTCTTCCGTTAAAGTAGGACAGTTATTTTCTTCCTACTTTAACTTTTTACAAACCCCAGTAAGCTCAGTAATTTTTAAACACCTTCCTCAAATACAGTCAGTAAACACCACCACAACTATAAATTCTCTTTATGCAATTCAGCGCTTATTTTTACGTTAAATACGTAAGTGAGCACATTGAATTATAAATATTTAAAAAGATGGAAATTTGACCACTAAATAAAAATTACACTGGTTAATTAAATGTCCTCTTGTTGTAAATTAATTGGTCAACTTGCTGGTAAAAATTATTTTGTTATGGTTATATTACCAAGTTGGTTAACAATTTGTTTTAAAGTAGAAACTAGTTGGTAACAACTTTCGGGTTATTTGGTAACACACACAATAATTAGCCAAATATTTGAACCATAAATTTGCTTAAAGAGAACCACCATGAAATTAAAACACTTCGCACTTTGCGCTATTGCAGCAGCAATTGTTGGTTGTGATACAGATTCAAACAACAATGACAACAACTTGGGCTCTATAGCTCTAACAGGAACCCCAACAAGTGGGCAAACATTAACCGTAGCAGTGAGCGATCCTGATGGTATATCAGGCGAAGTTACTTATTATTGGTATGCAGATGGAGAAGCCATTGTTGGTGCTAATAGCGCATCATTCATGTTAACCGATGAGCAAATAGGTTTACCTATTACAGCGCAGGGACTATATACAGATGATGGTGGAGTGAACGAATCTCATATTACCGACCCAACAGCTGATGTGGCAGCCATGGTGTTTCCTGCAAGTGTGACTATTTCTGGTGATGCGTTAGTTGGTTCGCAATTGACCGCAAGTGTTGTAGATGACAATGGTTTTGATAGCGACACGGTTGTTTATCAATGGTTTGCTGATGATATTGCAATTGCAGATGAAGTACTATCAACGCTTTTGCTAACTGAGGCGCAATTTGCAAGTGTGATCACTGTTTCCGCTACATTTGAAGATGACCGCGGATTTTCAGAATCTCCAACATCATTGCCCACTCAAGCGGTTGATAGAACAAATACACAAGGTGAAGTAACAATTAGTGGTACACCTACAATTGGCAATACACTAACAGCTCAAATTAATGATGCTGATGGGGCTTCAGGCACTATCGCCTATCAGTGGTTTGCAGATGGTGAAACTATTAATAATGCAACGCAAATTACCTACGTAGTTGAAGAAGCATTACTAGGTAAAAAACTCACCGTTCAAGTTACTTACACCGACGATAATGGTTTCTCTGAAGATAATATGTCTGAAGAAACGATTGCTGTTTCAGCCGTTGCTGTTGATGAGGCGGGAAGTATTGCGATTATGGGCGTTGCTCCTTACTTAGCGGGTAATGAACTAAGCGCACAAATCACAGATAACAATGGTATTGAAGAGTCTAACGTAACATACACATGGTCCGCCGACGGTGTTGAAATTACAGATACTAATAGCAAAACATTTACACCAACTAATTATGCAGGCGCTATTATTTCGGTGTCAGCTACTTATACCGATAATGATGGCTTTACAAGTACAGTAACCCAATCACTTGATAGTGTGATTTACACTCAAACTGTGAGCAACCCTGAAGCATTATTAGGAGCTATTAGTTCTGGATTAGCCGATGGTTCTGTTATCGGTTTAAATACCGGTGTATTCGCAGATATGGATGCAATTTTACTCACTAGTGCAGTGACATTGCGAGCAGTAGAAGGGCAAGTGCCGGTAATTAGCGGAGAATTATGTGTACACGTGGCTGATGGGGTCGATGGCGCTGGTTTAGAAGGTCTTACATTTAAAAACATTGATACAAAAGCAGGCGAGTTTTGTGAATCTGAGGAAACTGCCGTTATTTATTCAGAAGGCGATAATTTTACCTTTTCGCACAACACAATGGATGGAGAAGAAGATACACTTAATAACTCTGAATACCATTGGCTGATGATAAAAGGTCAAAGTGCATTAGTAGAGAGAAATACCTTCTCTAATCGAATTGTAGCCGAAAAAGGCTCTGTGATTAAAATGTCATCTTCAAGTTCAGATCACGTAATTCAATATAATTTATTTAGTGATAGTAACAATCCAAACTTTGGGCAATCAAGTTTATATTTAATTAATGCAGGTAGTACAACAGGCTCAGGCGCCGCTGACGACGCAAATTTTACTATTCAATACAACCGGATAGAAAATTTTGTAACGGGTCGTCGTTTAATGCGTGTGCAAACGTCTGGTGCAACTATAAAAGGCAATACAATTGTAAATGCTAATGGCGGTATATCACTTGAAGATGGTGGCTTTAATGCAGTTACAGACAACATAGTTATTCGCACCACTGATATAGAAAGCTCAAGTGATAGGCCCGCTGGCGTGATGATGACACAGCTTGGTCATACTGTCAGTAATAACTATATTGCGGGAATTCGCTCTGGCAACAAAGAAGCGGGTGGCATTGTATTTACAGCTAACCCATTCTCTCAAGCCGATGGCGGTGTGCCAAACTCTGGTAACCAATCTGTATTAGACGCTGCGGGTGATTTCACATTAACGGTAACAAACAACACCGTATTAAACTCACAGCAACCCATCGTATTTAGTACTGAGATTGGCTCTAAAGCACCGACAGGGGATTGTGATGAATTAACCGCAGAAAATGCCCCTGTTTTATATGGCTTAACTAAAAATGCCTTTGTTATTAACTTTAACGGGAACCTAATTGCTAATGGCCTAGGTGAAGAAGCTGCAGAAGACGCCCCGACTCCTGAAAGTGCGTTTTCTTTAGGGCTATTCTATCCAAATAGGCTAGATAGCGACCATGCATTTGAATACGACTGTGATTTAATTAACCACGACAGCTCTGTATTTAGCAATAACTTTGGCTATATGGATAGTCGAGTTTCAGGTGATGACAGCGATGATTGGGTAGCCATTAGAAACCTTAACGGTAATGGCTCATTCGATACCGACGGGGCAATTGATCAAGACCCAGCAGTGAATGATAAAGAGGTACTTGAGTATGTAACCGTAGCAAGTACGTTGATTGAAACTGATCCAGCAGGTGCGCAAGCTGTTGCTGGCGCTAAAGGGCTTCATTACATACAAACCAGCCAAGTGGGCGCAGGCTCAACATGGGTAATTCAAAACGATTAATAGCTTTCTAGTAAAGTAAAAAGCCCCATATGGGGCTTTTTTGCTTTTAGTGCTTTACTAACACACCTATGAATAACAGTTTAAACCTATCTGACATGGCGGTAATGCAGGTTATCTTTAATTGGTATACCTTATGGTAATATTAAAATCTTAAATTGGTTGATCATGTATAAGTGTTTGAGTATATTAACGTCGGTGGACACATAAAATATACAAAAGCATAACAAGCTAACACACTTAAATCACACAACAACAACCAGCGGAGAATTAACATGTCGTTGAAGTCAATAAAGAATAATAATTCTATTACAGGGCAGTTTGCATTAAGGCCTGTTGCTAAATGGGTAAGAACAGCGGTCATAGCAGGTATGGCCACTTCTTGCGCATTTACAGCAAGTGCACAACAAGAGCAGGGAAAAACGACAGAAGTTGAAGAAGATGTAGAAATTATAAGTGTTACCGGTACTCGTAGAACAATACAAGACCAAATAGCTATAAAGCGAGAAGCAACTACGGTTGTTGATGGTTTATCATCAGAAGATATCGGCGATTTACCTGCACTATCTATTGGTGAAGCCTTAGAATCAATTACGGGCGCTGCATCGCACCGTGAAAACGGTGGTGCAACAGAGATCACTATTCGTGGTCTTGGTCCATTTTTAAGTGCAACCCATATCAATGGTCGTGAAGCGACTAATGGTAGTGGTGACCGTTCAGTAAACTTTTCACAATTTCCATCAGAGCTTGTTAAAAAAGTCGCTATTTATAAAACGCAAGACGCATCAATGATAGAGGGCGGTGTAGCAGGTGTTATTGCACTTGAGACTGTAACACCATTGGATTTTGGTAAGCAGCGAGTATCGGGGGAAGTAAAATTAAACTACAACCCAGATGAAAGTAATGTAGATAATTCACTTCAAAGTGATATGGGCTACCGCGGTACGTTTAGCTATGTTGATCAGTTTGAGTTTGATAACGGCCAAGCGGTAGGTGTTTCATTTGGTGTTCAACGACAAGATATAAGCCAACCAGAGGCAGAATACAGAAGTTCAAGCCCATCAGGTTCTTCGCTTTGGGCATGTTTAAATGACCCAACTAATACGAATGAAGGTTTTTACCGCAGTAGTGCAGGTGATTGTGAAGATCAAGTTAGTGGCAGTAGTAACCAAGGCTATGACACTGATATAGACCCTGAAACAGGTAAAGCAATAAGTGATGGCACTCCATACGCCTGGACTGGAAGTAGCCGTAGTTACCGTCAAAACGAAACATCTGACGAACGTGACGCTGTATTTTTTGCACTGCAATACCAACCGTCAGCTGAGTGGGATATTAACTTTGATACGCAAATATCTGACCGTACTCAAAAAGAAGCACGTCATGACCTAATCTTTTTACAAAAACGTGCAACGCCAGGTGTAACAGGCCCGACACTAGTTACTAACGATGTAGGCGGTATTTTACATTGGGAAGGTGAAGAGCGAATTGAATCATCGGGTGAGCAATTTTCTCGCGAAGAGAATTACCAAGGCTACGGTTTAAACATTGAGCATAATGTAACAGACCGACTAACAGTGAGCCTTGATTTAGCCTATTCAAAAACAGACCGTGAAGAGCTGCAAATATCTAACCGTGGCAGAACATCTGATCGTAACTATTTTACATGGGAT
Source organism: Pseudoalteromonas sp. H103 (assembly GCF_001469205.1). NCBI lineage: Bacteria > Pseudomonadati > Pseudomonadota > Gammaproteobacteria > Alteromonadales > Pseudoalteromonadaceae > Pseudoalteromonas > Pseudoalteromonas sp. H103. The sequence goes on from NZ_LOFG01000007.1 coordinate 20,538, forward strand.
ATGGGTGATGAAATTCCTCATTTCACATTAACTGATTTTGATGTTACAGATATTTCTAACTTTACTGATAGCTTAAGAACACGCTTAGATCGTGAAAACGTTCGCGAAAATGTTATAAAATCAGCGCGCTTAGATTTTGATTATGAATTAGATAGTGGCATGTTCACTAAAATTGAGGGGGGTATCAGAACATCTGAGCTTTCTTTCATACAATTTGGTGGCACTGGAAACGGTGGTAATGGCTCAAGAGTTGAGTACACAATAGGCGATGATACTGCACTTGAAATTCTTCAAGGTTGTCAAATTGACTTCCCTGAATCAGGCTTTTTATCTAGCGTGTCTGATGGCGATATTGTAACTAATGTTGATAGTGATGGTAACGTGATTGCAAGTGGTACAGGCTCTTCTTGGGCGACTTACGATAATGTATGTTTTTCTCAAGCAGTAGCTGCAACAGATTCTGATTACAATGGTGAGTTTGGCTACCCAGATGTAGATTACCAAAATACGGGTACTGTTGATGTAACAGAAAAGACAACTTCTGCTTATTTAATGGCTAGCTACGATACAGAAATGTTTGGTAAGTTTATTCGTGGTAACTTTGGTCTTCGTATAGTTGATACTGAAGTAACATCAGTTGGCTTCAGAGCAGATTACTATGTAGGCACCGATGCAGACACAGGATTTCTTGAACTAGTATCAGATCCAACAACACTTGATAAAATAGAAAGTGGCTCTAGCTATACAAAATATCTACCCAGCTTTAACCTAGTTGTTGATTACAGCGAAGATATACTAATACGTGCGGGTATCTACCGTGGTATGTCTCGCGCTGACCCTTCAGATTTAAGCTATAACCGTGAATTTTCAACAAGTAGTAATGAAGATGGTGCAGCTACGTCACTTTCTGATTTATTAGTTGGTGTTAATGGTTCGGGTAACCCATCAACTCAACCTTTAATGTCATGGAACTATGATGCTGCAGTTGAATGGTACCCTAATGATGACTCGATTATAGCGCTAAGCCTTTATTATAAGCAGTTTCAAGGTGGTTTTGAGAAACAAACTGTTCTAGAAGAATTTACAATAGACGGCGAAAGTGTATCTCTGCCTATTACTAACTCTGTTACATCAGACGATGAAAGCGAAATAGTAGGCCTTGAAGCATCGTTTTCATACCGTTGGGACAACGGTCTTGGTGTAAAGTTTGGTTATAACTTCGCAGATACTGACTTTGAGTTTGAGGACAGTCTTTATGGCGACACGTTCACAACTGACTTAGAGGGTAATACAACGCAATTAACGCAGGGAATAGTTGAAGCAGGCTCTGTACCAGGTTTTTCTGAGCATGTATTTAGTAGCCAACTTTACTACCAAATTGGCGACTTCGATACTGCAGTTATTTACAAATACCGTAGTGAGTATTTCCAACCTTATACAAGCAATGGCACACGCTTACGTTATGTTGATGCTGTAGGTGTATGGGAAATGCGCGCATCGTATAAAATTAATAAACACTTTAGAATCAAAGCTGAAGCAATTAACTTGTTCAGTGCACCTAAATCACAAGATTTCTTTGTGGAAGATAACTTAGGTGAAGTAAATGATTACGGCCCACGCCTATTCTTAGGTATGAGTTTTAAGCTTTAGTAAATGGCTAAAGTAAAAAATTAAAAAAGGCGGTTTACCGCCTTTTTTAATGCCTGCAATTTAAACTAGTTTTAACTACCGCGCGCTTATAAGTAAATCACAATACCAAGTCACTTTTATCCTCCATTACTTAAGCTTGAGCATCCCCCCTGTAAAATACGCCCTAAATATTCTCGATTTAAACCAGTGAAGTTTTACAGTCTTTTATTTTCAACACCCTAGACTTTGGTAATAAACCTATCTCAAGCGGATTCTAGACGGTCATTGTGCTTATTTGAATGAGCGCTGCTTTTAACGTTTAAATTTTTAATGATGGCTTTATGCTAAGAAGAATTTATATAAATTTCATCGGGCAGAAAGGGTACATTTTTAAGCTGCACAGAGGTTATATAAAAAGATTTGTATGATAATGTACAAGCTTGGTTAACCAATTTTATGCGTTTATTTAATGAGCAGAAAGATTTTTATAGTTATTTTATATTTTATTTAAGGCTACTAATAATAAGAGTTTAAGCCTTCCCGAGTGGCTATTAAATATTTTTAGCTTTCTAATTTTTATTTAAAAACATGTGTTTAGATTGTTTTTTGACCTGCCTTTTCTTTTGTTAAAAACGACTGTATTTTATTTGGTAAGTTAGGTTTGGCGTAATATGAAAAAATCTAACTTACCAGCGGGTTGACCTTTTTGTGATTTGGTGTAAATATTGAGTTAATGATTTGTAATAAGTAAAGGCTTTACCAAAGATAAGCGTAGCGAGTTAAACATAGCATTTCACACACACAGGAAAAAAACTATGAGTCACAAGTTATCTAAAATTACTCTGGCGGTTATATCTGCCACTGCACTGAATTTTTCTTTGTCAACACAGGCACAAGAAGCTCAACCACAAGCAAAAGATGATCTTGAAGTCATTGAAGTTTCGGGGATCCGCCAATCATTAACTAATGCCCTTGCTGAAAAGCGTTCGGCAGACAGCCTAGTAGAAATTATCCAATCAGAAGATATTGGTAAACTACCTGATCAAAACTTAGCAGAAGTACTAGAAAACGTAACTGGTATACAAATTACACGCCAAGCAGGTGTGGGTACCGGTGTACAAATTCGTGGTACAGATGCAAACCGTACTGAAATAAACGGGGTATCTACAGTGGGCTCTGGCTCAGGTCGTAGTGGTATTAGCTTTGAAGATGTTTCTGCATCAATTATATCAAGTTTGGAAGTTATCAAGTCTCCAGAGGCTAAAACCATTGAAGGTTCTGTGGGTGGCACAATCAACCTTAAAACAATTCGTCCACTTCATTTAGGTGAGCAATTAGCCACTATTAGAGTACAAGGCGAAAATAGCAGCCTAAGTACAGACAGTGGTTTACAGCCTCGTTTTTCCGGTACGTTTGCTGATAACTGGGAAACTGATGATTACGGTAAATTTGGTGTACTGATAAGTGGCAGCTACGCAGAGCAAGACGTAACGGCATTTCGCCCACGTGCAGATAGAGATAACGTTATTACTTCTGATAGTGGTGTAGCCAGTGCACAGTCGTTTGACTATTTACCAATTCAATTTTTTGTTCAAGATTATGATAACTACGAATACGAAACTAAAAACTTTGTAGGTACTATTGAATGGGCACCAAACGATAACACTAAATTTTATTTTGACGCGGTGGTAAACGATCAAGAGCGTCGTCAAGAAAGCTCACGTGTTCAAGCTTCTGGTGTAAGTGCACTTAATGATATTTCTGTTCCAGACGCTTTTGAAACTGTTAACTTAGGCTCACTTGGCGGAACTAACTTGGGTTCGATTCAAGCAGCACTTCGTGGTGTTATTCCTGTAAATTTAGATAACGATGATGACGATCCAAATCTTCGTTTTTCAAGCGATACAAACTCGCGTGTTACCGACAGCGATATATTTAGATTAGGTGGTGAATGGCAAGGTGATAAATGGTTTGTAAGTGCTGAAATTGCATCATCATCTTCAGACACAACAACACCTAGCTTTAATACAACACTTAACTTTATTAATCCTAATGCGCCACTAGACGCTGGTGGCGGCAATGATAATAGTGTGCCATTTGAGTACGATTTATCAGGCGGTGCACTCGCTTTTGGTATTGCACAAGGGGCAGAATACGCACCTACGGTTGAGCAATTACTAGACCCTGCAAACGTAGTACTGCGTGATGTAAATATTGGCCAAGATACGGTTGAAAACTCAGAAGATGCGTTTCGTATCGACTCAACTTATTACACAGATTCAATTATAACCTCTGTTGATTTTGGTTACCGTTACAGTAAATCACAAAGTAAGCAAAACGAAATTACATCAAGCGTTGGCCTAAGAACAATGGCAGATAGCCCAACAGGTGATTTATTTGCAGATTTATTAGTAGCTGGCCCAGATAACTTTAATGAAGCTGATGGGCGTTCTTTATACATTGCTGACTTTTTATTAATTGACCCAGAGCTTGTTGCATCAGACCCTGATGCTGTACTTGAAACATTACAAAACGCCATGACTGCTCATGGTTCAAGCAAAACATTAAATGCGCCAACATCAAGCTCTGCAGGCTTTTTTGATATAGAAGAAGTTACGCATGCATTTTACGCGCAAGCTAACTTTGAATACGAAATGATTCGCGGTAACTTTGGTGTGCGTTACATCCAAACAGACGTTGAGTCTACTGGTAACTCGATAACACAAGATGGCAGTGGTAATGAGCTTGTAACTCGTATTACTAATGAATCAGACTATGACTTTATTTTACCACGATTAAACCTAGTAGCTGATGTATCAGAAGATGTGCTTGTACGCTTTGGTGTAGGTAAAGATATCCGTCGTCCAGATTACAATGACTTATCTACTTCTGTTACTTATAGTACCAGCCCTAATGACGAAGTTGAGTTTGGTAACCCTGCATTAAAACCTGAAGAAGTGTTGTCATATGACCTATCGGCAGAATGGTACTTTGCAGAAGCAAGTGTATTTAGTGTTGGTATATTCCATAAAACACGTAAAGAATTGCATGTTAATCAGTTAACGTCGCCAGTAGAGGACCCAGTTACAGGTTACCGCGATTTAACAGACCCATGTGAAGGCGGCGGCATATTTAATCCAATTGCAGACATTAACGTATTTGGCCCTGAAAACGGCCGTGGTGTGTGTGTTGGTACAGAAACAAAAGTTAACGACAGCGGCGAAACAACTCAAAAAGGTATTGAGTTTGCGTTCCAGTATGACCTTGCAGGCTTTGAGAAAGACTTAGGTTGGGCCTCTGGTTTTGGTGTGTTAGCTAACTACACTATTCAAGAGTTCTCGGGTGGTGAAACAGTAAACACAGCAACTTCAAGAGCAAGTAATGTATTTGCAGCAAGCACAGGTACACCTGGTATTGAAGTAAGCGAAATTCAAGGGTTATTAAATCTATCTGAAAACGCATATAACTTTACCCTATACTACGAAAAGTATGGTTTATCAGCGCGTATGCGTTACACATGGCGCGAAGGTTACCGCTCAAACGACTTTGGTAGTACGTCTAGCTTCCCTTGGGGTTTCCCTGTGGTTCAAGAAGACCGTGGACAGCTTAATGCAAGTATTAGCTACGATGTGAACGAGCAGCTAAATATTGGCTTAGAAGCTGTAAACATTACTGAGTCTGAAATTAGCCAGTCTTGTGTAAACGAAAGTGCATTATTGTGTTTCCAAGGTCTAACAGACCGTCGTATAACACTAGGTGCTAGCTACCGTTTTTAAAAAGTAAAAATTGAGAGTGTGTTGCCTGTACGGGCAGTAAAAGCAAGCCGCATGGCTTGCTTTTTTTACCTAAAATTAGCGGCAGTTAGGTGGTTAATAAAGGGCAGTGGTTCTTTGTGTTGGGGATAAAAATGTACCTGTTTGCAAAAAATAAAGTGTGTTTTGTATTACTTGTTGGCTGTAGCGCATTCCCGTGTGGCTTACATCAAGGGTAATAAAATTACGCATATTAGTAGGGCGTGTTGGTATTTGATGGTTGAATTTGCAGCAGTGTGTTTGGTTTTTAGGCAAGGCAGAGCCTGTGAAGTGTGGTTATTCCCCATAAATAGGCGATAACGCTGCATAAATGCCAAACATGCGCTGCCCTTTGGGTTCTGCCTAGGGGCGATAAACTCTTTGTTACTTGGTTTTTACTTAGCCCACTAGGTTACAAACCTCGCGCCGCGATTTAATCGCCCCTAGATTGAACAAATTTCAATCCGCAAAAATCAACACGCCCTCAGCTTGGCTGATTCTACAGACACCAAGCCATCGTTTTTACCTTTAAAATAATGCTGTGTCAGGGGGGATGCTTTAGTACCGGCTATTACGCCTAAATCAATGTCCAGCTCATTTATGGTGTTGCCCAAACTCTTACTGCCTGTAATTAGAGATTGGCTTACACCTCCGGCTATATGCATTAACCATGAACCATTTAAATGATTAGCTAATTCGCTGCCTTTGTTAGGCGCGCCAATTAACACGACATTTCCAAGTGTATTACCATTAAATACCCGAGGGTTATTTTGCAAGTAGGCTCTAATAACTAAGCCTCCTAGGGAGTGGCCTACAAAATGTACTTTACTCGCGTTAGCAATACAGGCATTAATTTGTGTGGTTGTTTGCATAAATACAGCCTCAACACTTTGCCCTAAAGAGGCGTAATTTAGGCTGCATACTTTATAATGAGCACGTTTAAGCTGCTGGGCAAAATATCGCATTGCCAAATCGCTTCTGCCTAACTCATGGGCAAGTACTACCAGCTCATCATTAGGTTTATACTGCACAGGGAGGTTATTGGTACTTTTACAGCCGGTTAGGGAAAGTAAAAGTATTAGGCCGATTACTAATGGTTTTTTCATTACTTTTACACCCTACACACGTTCGCTATTAGCAATTATATTGTCCATTTAAAAGCAGTGTGCTGCTCAGTAACTGCCCATAATTTGCTTAGCACAGGCTGATCTAAAGCAAACGGCTCAAGTTTGCATATTCCTACGGGGCCGCTCCAATTCCATCTACCTGATGGGCCATAATACGCACGCTGTTTTAGGTTATGCTCGGTGGCACACATAACCTCAGGGTATGCACCTTGCTCTGCCGATTGTGCTAAGCCCATTTTTACTATTAGTGACCAGGTAAATCGGGTTGCAAAGTTAACATTATCGCCAATAAGAGAGGTATTAGCTGCACCTGGGTGACACACAAACACCTGCACATTCTTATTGGCGGCGGCTATTTTGTTTTGCAGCTCATAAGCAAACATCATTTGTGCAAGTTTACTGTGGCAGTAGGTCTTATTTGGGTGGTAGTTTTTATTCCAATTCATGTCATCAAATTGAATCGTTTTAAGCCCCATTTTGTAGCCTTCACTGGCCACTACAACAATACGCCCGCTAGATTGCTCTATTTTGTTAAAAAGTAAACCACACAATAAAAAGTGCCCATAGTGGTTAACCCCTAACTGACTTTCAAAGCCGTCTTTAGTAAATTGCTGAGTCGCGACCTGCGCAATAGCACCGTTACAAATAAGTGCATCTATGTGTGGCACAGTTTGTAATACCTCGTTGGCTGCATGACGCACAGAGGCAAGCTCTGCTAGGTCCATTTTTATAAAGCTCACATCGGTACTATTGCTAAACTCCTGTTTTAACTTAGCAATAGCTTCATCTGATTTTAAAGGATTACGATTGAGCATAACTACTTTTGCGCCTTTAGCGAGTAATAGTCGGGTTGCTTCAAAGCCTGCGCCTGTATTTGCTCCAGTTATTAGATAGCATTTACCAACTAAAGAACTGAGTTGGTCGGGAGTCCAGCCAGAAGGGCCAAATGGGTTAGTTGCGCTCATTAGTTAAATTCCTATCAATAGTTAAGTATAAATATGCAGTACAGGGCTATGCGTATTGCTCTAAAGTGCTTGTTAGGTAATATAACTCTCGCTACCAGGTGTAACTAGGCGATATCCTCTTTAAAATATGCCTATTTGTATCGCTGCATTGAGAATGTGTATCTACGATGCTAGATTAGAATTATTATATATTTAAAGGGTATGGGTGAATGAGCAAACACCACATTAAGCAACTTATACAAAACAACCTGTCTTTTAACGAGGTAAACTGCGATGAAAATTATGCTCAAGGGCTAATAGAAACGGGTATTAAAGGTGTTCAGTTGTTTAAAGTAACGCAGGCTATGCGCTGTGCACCTGCGGTATACGAGCCGTGTATTGTTGCTATAGTCAGTGGCGCTAAAGAAGCCATACTCGATGGTAAGCATTTTATATACGATGAAAATAATTATATGTGCTGTCCTATGTCTATGCCGGTAGAAGCGGGTACACCCACGGCTTCACCTGAGAACCCCTTGCTAGGCGTTATTGTATCGCTAGATACAAAAGTGATGACCGAATTATCTATTACCATGGCTGCACAAGGTGTAAAAAAACACGCATCAGGCCCCAAATCGCAAGGGCTTACACTCGCAGCATGGGATGACTCATTTACCGATTCATTACTACGATTGCTGCAACTTGAAGGCAACCCTGTAGATATTGCGGTTTTAGGTGAAGGGCGACTGCGAGAATTATATTACGCCATATTAAACGGACAGGCCGGTAATAGTGTGCACCAAGCCTTTGGCGTAGGAAACGACATAGCACGCTCAATTGATTATTTGGCATCTCGATTAGATGAAACCATAACCATAGACGATATGGCAGCAAAAATTGGCGTAAGTAGGGCAGTTTTGCATCGAAAATTTAAGGATGCGACGAGTATGTCGCCGATTCAATTTATTAAATCTATGCGCTTAAATACCGCCGCGATGAAAATTGCAGCGGGTATGAACGTAAGCTCGGCGGCTATGTCTGTAGGCTATGTTAGCTCATCACAATTTAGCCGAGAATTTAAACGTATGTATGGGCAATCGCCAAAGCAGTGGAGCCAAGCAAAGGAGTTACCTCAGGAGCTTGTTGAGCAATCGATTGCTCAAACAGTTGATCAATCAACCAGCCTGAGGGATTGATCATGGATAATATAGTCATTTTTAGGGTTGTTGGTGCCGTATTAATTATTTTTGGCATAGTGTTAGCTGTCAATCCTGAGCTGATAAGCAATAAGCCAGTTCCTAACGATATTTTTAAGGCCGTAGAGCGCAGAATTTGGTGGGGGTTATTTATTGGTTTTGGCTTATTACTGCAATTTCATTTTCAGCTCGCACCTTGGCAAGCTAGCATAGCGGCAACACTGTCCTCGTTACTCGTAGGGCTTTTAATTGCAAGGCTTATTGGCATTATGTTAGATGGCTCGGTAGCAAAACAGTGGCTAAATGTTGGTATTGAAATAGTGATACTGGCGCCTCTAATTTGGTGGTATTTAAAAGTACGCACTTAGTATCAGAGTTAAACCGCTATAAATCTTAGTATCGTCTTAGAGTGTAACGCTTAATACCTTTAAGGCATGATAAGCAAACAAAGGCGTTTACCCATGTACTTTACTTTGAGTTAGCGCCATTTCTTCAGACCAAGGTACATAGAGTGCGGGAGTTAAGTTTTTATTATCGGCCAAAATTACTTTCGCGATTGGCCGTCCGAAATATTCAGTTGGCTCAAATGAGCAAATATCTTTTAGATTAATTGAAATATAACAATTTGCTTTTTTGATAAATAAAGCTGATTCATCCACACGTGCATGAACTGTTATTTGTAAGTTCATGTAAGGAACCATAGATACTATGTGTTCACCTAAGTGAAATCTGTCTCGCTCTATCTCATCTCCTATTGCTTTTAAATAGTTAATATATGCTTTCCAACGCTTTAAAATTAATAAGGTTAAAAATGAAATAAAACAAATTAGGCTTAAAATAATCGAATGAAATACAGAAAATTGACCCAAATAATAAAATGCACCCGCCAGTATAAGCACAACAGCTAAATTTAATAATGACCACTTATTTGGCTGAAATTTTGAATGATTATTTGCAAAATACATCCTTGAAGTTATGTGGTTTCTTACAGCGCTAACACAGAAACCTTCTTAAATTATTATTCACTATTAATAGCAGGTTGTATGTTTTTTACCACCTTTAGCCTGAGTCATATTTGATAACCAGAGATACAATAATATTAACTATTGCTATATTAAAAAAATCTTTTAACTAGGAGTCCCCTTTTAATCGCAGGCAGAAGAAAAGAGCTAACTCCTCGCTTTGCTCTTTTACTTAGCTTATTACTCCCTCAAATAATTATTTTTTAAATAGTTGTGATTAATTCAGAGATACTGCGAATAACTAGATAAGACGATTATGTGAGTACTATCGTGCAGCTAAAATGTTTATATAAATGTGTACAGGCTGTGTTGCATTAGCCATAACGCTGCACCTTGTCGCTTTTAAAAACAGATACATTAGAAATTAAACACAATGAAACTGCGATAAGGCAAATACGTAATGAGATTAATTTAAACGATGGATTTATCAGTGAATGACTACTAATAATAAGGCGCTATTTGCGCAGACAATGGAGCAGCATAAAGGCATTGTTTATAAAATTGTGAATTCGTACTGTCAAAATCAAGATGATCGGCAAGACCTAGCGCAAGAAATACTCACCACCATGTGGTTGGCTTATGACAATTACAACAAAGACTATAAATTTTCTACTTGGATGTACCGAATCGCGCTTAATGTGGCAATTTCCTATTACCGCAAAGACAGTAAACGAGAAGATAAAGCCAATGAAAGTGAGCAGTGCATAGTGCATATAGCGGATTTTTCAGCACAAGACGATAAAAGCGAAGACGTTAAGCAGCTTTATGAATTTATAGGAAAACTCGATAAGTTAAATAAAGCCATAGTATTACTGTATTTAGAAGGCGAAACCCATCAAAGCATAGCGACGAGTTTAGGCATAAGTAAAACCAACGTCGCTACGCGAATTGGCCGCATTAAAGAAACACTAAAAAATCAATTTGAAAAACAGGGGGCTTAAAATGAATTTAGATAACATTAAAAACACATGGCAGCAGCAAAATAGTGTTAACGAATCGGCCATTACAATAAACCAATCACTGCTGAGCGAAACAAAAGTGAATAAACAAATGAAAGAGCTTAATACTATGAAGTGGGCACGTATTATTGAAAGCGCAGCCTTCTTTTTTATTATTGTTTTATTGGGGCAGTATATTGCAAATAACTTTAGTGTTTCAGCGCCTTCAATATCTGCGTTGATACTGAGTGTATTTTCCATTGCTGGCCTTGCAGGTAATATCGGCCAAATAGTGCATATTGCTAACGTTAATTATGCAAAACCAATTAGCCAACTTCAAAAAGACGTTTACCGCCTTTGCTCACATAAATTACAACTAACTAAGTTGTTATTAATGTCTGCCCCTTTTTATATGGCTTATGTGTTTATTGGGTTTGATGTGCTATTTGAAATTGACTTATTTGCACACCTAGAGCAACACATGGTTTGGTTTTACAGCGTGTCATCACTACTACTTTTAATAGTCACAAGCTGTGTATTAGCTAAACTAAACTACACAAATATTAAAGCGCCTTGGGTTAAACGCACCATTGCATTTATTGTAGGTGAGCGTTTAGTAAATATGGCTCAATTTATAAATAATGTAGAATCGACAGACAGCTAATTAATTAGCTGTCTAACTTTCAAAATACCCAAAATAGAGTTATTCGAGGTTAGTCCGTTTTTTCTTTAAACTCACACAAGTCTTCAATAATACAGCTGCCGCACTTAGGTTTACGCGCTACGCAGGTGTAACGCCCGTGTAGTATTAACCAGTGGTGTACATCTACTTTAAATTCTTTAGGTACAACCTTTTCAAGCTTTTGTTCTACAGCTACAACATCTTTACCCATAGCAAGTTTGGTGCGGTTTGAAACACGAAAAATATGCGTGTCTACGGCAATGGTCGGCCAGCCGAAAGCTGTGTTGAGCACTACATTTGCGGTTTTTCTGCCAACACCGGGTAGGGCTTCTAAGGCTTCGCGGTTTTCGGGAACAATGCCGTTGTGTTGATCAACCAGTATTTGGCACATTTTATACACGTTTGCGGCTTTTGAATTAAATAACCCAATGGTTTTAATATAATCGCGCAGTGTATCGTGGCCAATATCTAAAATGGCTTGTGGCGTATTAGCAACCGGAAATAATTTACGCGTGGCTTTATTAACACCTACATCGGTGGCTTGTGCAGAGAGTGTGACTGCTACAAGTAACTCAAACGGGCTTGAGTATTCAAGCTCGGTTTCTGGGTGTGGATTATCATCGCGTAGGCGAGAAAGTATTTGATGACGTTTTTCTTTATTCATGCAACTTAAAACGCATTAGCTTTTAAATAAGTTAATGCGTTTTCCCCTTAAGTTAAGCTAGTAACACGTGCGCGTGGACCTTTTTCAGCCTCAGGCGGCGTTACTTGTTTTGATTTTATTTGTGCGTCAATTACATTTTTTGCCGCAATAAGTAGGCCAAGCCCTAAAAAAGCACCAGGCGGTAAAATGGCGAGTAAAAACTGGTTATCAAAACTAAACACTTCTATGCGCAGGCTTTGTGCCCATGGACCTAATAGTAAATCGGCACCGTCGAATAATGTGCCTTGGCCTATTAGTTCGCGCATTGTACCTAACACTACAAGTACAGCCATAAAACCTAAGCCCATCATTAGGCCGTCGAATGCTGATAAATGCACAGGGTTTTTAGATGCGTATGCTTCGGCGCGGCCAATAATGGCGCAGTTTGTTACTATAAGCGGAATAAATATGCCAAGCGATTGATACAAACCAAAGGTGTAAGCGTTCATAAGTAACTGAACTATAGTTACAAAGCCTGCAATAATCATTACAAATACAGGGATACGAATATCTTTAGGTACCCAGTTACGTACAACCGATACAGTAATATTTGAGCCTACAAGCACTAATAAAGTAGCCAGTCCTAAGCCAAGTGCATTGGTAACTGTTGAGGTAACGGCAAGTAACGGGCATAGCCCTAAAAGCTGAACAAGGGCAGGGTTATTTACCCAGACCCCTTCTTTGTATAATGTTTTTAATTCGCTCATTTTTTTACCTCTACACATTCGGCATTTGGCGCTGCAAAAATATCGTCAAAATTGCGTTGTGCGAACAAAACTGCGTTTTTAACAGAGCCTACAACTGCACGTGGTGTGATTGTAGCGCCTGTGAATTGATCAAACTGGCCGCCATCTTTTTTAACTGCCCAGCGTGCATCATCTTCGCCATCAACGGTTAAATCATTAAAGGCTGTGATCCACAGTGATTTTTTTACTTCTACTTTATCACCAAGGCCGGGTGTCTCTTCGTGTTTAGTTGTGCGTACACCAGCTATAGAGCCATCACTTAAAACGGCTGTAAGTAAGTTAATATCACCACTGTAACCATTTGGCGTAACGTGGCGAATAACGACGGCAACGGGTTTATTATTTTTTCGAGCACGGTAAATAACTTGATTAGCGTATGGACCAAGCGTTTCATCAGTAAATATAACGCAATCTGTAGATAGTTCGTTGTCGTACGATTTTGGGTCGAGTACTTCTTGTAGTTGCGCTGTAAGTTGTAGCTGCTCTTGCTCTGCAATTTTATCTGCGGTGAGTGCGTTTATCGAGGCAACCAAACCCGTTGTTACTAGTGCAAAAGCCGTTAAAATAGCGCCATTTTTAGCCATTGATGAAATAATCATTTTACTGCTCCGTGGCCATAGGTACGTGGTTGCGTGTAGTAATCAATAAGCGGCACAGCAATATTAATCAATAATACGCTAAATGCGATTGCATCAGGAAAGCCACCAAAAGTACGAATTAAATACACTAATAAGCCAATGAGAGCGCCATAAATTAAGCGACCTTTATTTGTGGTTGCAGCAGATACTGGGTCAGTGGCAATAAAAAATGCCCCCATCATGGTTGCGCCACTTAATAAGTGGAATACTGTACCAGGCTCTGTACCAGGCGCCGCAATGTAACCTATTGCACTACATATCGCTAAACTTACAATAAAACTAACAGGAATATGCCAGTTAATTATTTTGGTTTTTAAAAGGTATAAACCACCCGCTAAAAACCCTAAATTAACCCACATCCAACCAAGGCCTGCCCATTCATTAAATAGTGGCTTTTGCATACTCTCGGTAACGGTTAAACCGTGTGCTATATCTGTTTTAACAGTATCAAGAGGTGTCGCCATTGTTAGGCCATCAATCCCAGCACGCATTTGATCTAGGCTAAAACCTGAGGCCGTAAAATCGGTAAATATGAGCCTTAATTGATCAACAAATCCAATCGGCGTATTTATTAAATCACTGACAGGTAGCCAGGCTGTCATTTGCACTGGGAAGGATACTAAAAGCAGAACATATGCGGCCATTGCAGGGTTAAATAAATTAAAACCAAGCCCGCCATAAAGCTGTTTAACAATTACAATGGCAAATAAACAACCAATAATAATTACCCACCAAGGCGCTAGCGGCGGAATACTCAGTGCTAATAGCACACCAGTAAGCCAAGCACTACCATCACTCAATGCAGGCCAAACAGGGCGTTTACGCATTAACATTATGGCAGCTTCAAATGCGCTTACAGCAACAAGTGCAAGCACTAACTGAATAAGTACACCAGTCCCAAAAAAGAAAACTTGAGCAATGAGCCCAGGAATACACGCAGCAATAACGGTTAGCATTAATCGTGTTAGCGATTTATGGCTATGATTATGCGGCGAACTGGCCATGGTTAATTTCATGACTGATCATTTCCTTCTTTTTGTAACTTTTTGGCTTTAGCGCGAGCAATAGCTGTGGCCACTGCGGCTTTTTTCTTTTGGGCGGCGGTTTGTTCTGGGCTAGTTTCGCTTGGCGTTTCAGGCTCTGCTGTCGTCACTTGCTCAGTATCTTCATTGCTTTGTGTTTGCTGTGCCTCTTTTGCCGCTTTTTTAGCTTTTGCACGGGCAATCGCAGCTACAGCCGCTTTTTTGTTATCTGCTGGAGAGTCTGTTTGTGACTCTTCAGATTTAACGTTATCGGCTGGTTTTTCGTTGGTACTTGGCACATTCGGTTGATCAGTCTGCTCAGCAGCTTTAGCTGCTTTTTTAGCTTTTGCGCGGGCAATTGCGGCGGCTACAGCCGCTTTTTTATCATCAACAGGCGCTGCTGTATTGGCATCATCTGTGTTAGTTTGCTCATCTTGTGCTTTGGCTGCTTTTTTAGCTTTAGCACGAGCAATTGCGGCGGCTACGGCCGCTTTTTTATCATCAACAGGCGCTGCTGTATCGGAATCATCAGTATTAACTTGCTCATCTTGTGCTTGCGCTGCTTTTTTAGCTTTGGCACGAGCAATTGCGGCGGCTACAGCTGATTTTTTATCATCAACTGGTGCAGTATTGGCATCATCAGTATTAACTTGCTCATCTTGTGCTTGCGCTGCTTTTTTAGCTTTAGCACGAGCAATTGCAGCAGCTACAGCTGATTTTTTATCATCAACTGGTGCAGTATCACCTGAGTCATCTGTTTGTGACTTTTGCTCTTTATATTTGCGAGCTTGCTCTTTTCGAAGTGCGCGCTCTTTTGCTACTTCAGTATTATCCGGCTCTAACTCCTCGCCTTGTTGTTTTTTAGCTTTAGCGCGTGCAATAGCGGCAGCAACCGCTGATTTTTCGCCGCCGTTATCTGATTTGTTTTTAATACGAGCTAGTGCATCTGCTACTTTTTGTTTTTCATCGTCAGACTTAGCGGCCGGTTTACGTTTATGGCGGTTTTGACGCTCTTCTTGCTCACGCTCTAAGCGCTCTTTACGGGCATCAAAACGCTCTTTTGCTCTATCTGCTTTAATTTTTTCGGCTTGTTGTTCTTTAATTTCAACCTTGGCCACGCGATAGTATTGTACAAGAGGGATTTCACTTGGGCACACGTAGGCACACGCACCACATTCTATACAATCAAATAAGTTATGTTCTTGTAGTTTGTCGTACTCTTTTGACTTGGCAAACCATTGCAATTGCTGCGGTAATAGCGAAGCAGGGCAGGCATCTGCACAGGCACTACAACGTATACAGGCTTTTTCGGGGCCAGGCTCTGCCAGCTCTTTATGATCAGGGGCTAAAATACAGTTAGTCGTTTTAACTACACCAATACGTACAGTGGGCAAGGTAAAGCCCATCATAGGGCCGCCCATTACAACGCGTTGTTGTGGCACTGGGGAAAACCCCTGGCAATCAAGTAAATGCTTTATTTCAGTGCCTAGTAATGCCCACACATTGCCGGGCTTATGAATAGTATTGCCCGTTACGGTAATTACTCGTTCAATAAGTGGTTTACCTTCGTATACAGCTTGCTGCACCGCAAATAAAGTACCCGTGTTATGCACTAAAATACCAATGTCGGCCGGAATACCGCTGCTTGGCACTTCTCGATTGGTGAGTAGTTTTATTAATTGTTTTTCACCACCTGAAGGGTAAACCGTTGGCACTGTTTGAATAACAATATTAGCATTGTGCTCTGCTGCTTGTGTCATAGCGGCAATGGCTTCGGGTTTGTTGTCTTCAATACCGACAATACAAAGCGTTGGGTTTAATATTTGCTGCATTAGCTCTATGCCTTGCACAACTTGCTTGGCATGCTCACGCATTAATACGTCATCGGCGGTTATATACGGCTCGCACTCAACAGCATTTACTATTAAAAACTCGATAGGTTGCTTAATATCGGCTTTTACATAAGTAGGAAAGCCCGCACCGCCCATACCGCTAATACCCGCTTGGTGAATTATATCTACTAATTCATCGTGGCTAAGCTTAGCAGGGTTAATCGCTGGATTAAGACTACACCACTCATCGTTGCCATCAGGTTCAATAATAATGCTCAGCTCAGGGAGCGCTGAAGGGTGTGCAGATGGCATAGGTGCAATGTCGGTAATGGTTCCAGACGTTGGAGCATGAACGGGCACCGACCAATTAGCCGCAGGTGTTGTAAGCGGTTGACCTTTTAATACGTGTTGGCCTTTCTCAACGATTAATTTACCGTTAGCGCCAATATGTTGCTTAAGCGGGACTACCAGTTTGTCTGGCAGGGGCAAGCGAGCAATTTGGGCACTATTTGAAAGTGTTTTTTGCTGTGGTGGATGCACGCCGCCAGGAAATGCCCAAACGGTGCCTTTTTTAATTTGTTCAAGTAACTTTTCCACTCAAACCTCTAATCTATTTGCGTAACAGGAATAGCATCTAACTGCCATTTCCAGTTTTGTTTTGTTTCGGCAACCGGCAGCATATCAATACAATCTACAGGGCAGGGCTCTACACATAAATCACACCCAGTACATTCATCAATAAGTACGGTGTGCATTTGGCGAGTAGCACCTACAATGGCATCTACAGGGCATGCTTGAATACATTTAGTACAGCCAATACATTCGTCTTCTCGAATGTAGGCTACTGTTTTAATTGGGTCGGCTTGTTCTCCGCCAGCAAGCGGTTTAGCTTCCACGCCCATTAAATCAGCCAATTTTTTTACCGTCGCTTCGCCACCAGGAGGGCATTTATTTATTTCATCACCATTAGCAATGGCTTCTGCGTAAGGCTTACAGCCAGGGTAGCCACATTGACCACATTGAGTTTGCGGCAAAATAGTATCTATTTGCTCAACAATAGGGTTGCCTTCAACACGAAAACGAATGGCAGCAAAACCTAAAATGAGTCCAAAAATCAGCGCTAGCGAGCCAAGCGCTATCAAGGCATAAAACAAGGTCATATTAAAACTTCACTAATCCAGTAAAACCCATAAACGCCATCGACATTAAGCCTGCGGTTATCATAGCAATAGAGGCACCTTTAAAAGGTGTAGGAACATCAGCAGCAGCAAGGCGTTCGCGCAGCGCTGCAAATAATACAAGTACTAATGAAAAGCCAACCGCAGCACCAAAACCATACACTGCTGATTGTAAAAATGAGTGATCTTCTTTGATATTTAACAAAGCAACGCCTAGCACTGCACAGTTTGTAGTGATAAGCGGTAAAAATATACCCAATAAACGATATAGTGTAGGGCTGGTTTTGCGCACCACCATTTCAGTAAACTGCACAACTACCGCAATTACCAAAATAAAGCTCATGGTACGTAAAAATTCGATATCTAGCGGGATTAAAATATATTGATTAACCAAATAGCTCGTCACTGAGGCAAGTGTAAGCACAAACGTAGTTGCCAAAGACATACCTATCGCTGTATCAAGCTTACCTGATACGCCCATAAACGGACATAAGCCTAAAAATTGTACTAATACAAAGTTATTAACTAGAACGGTTCCAATCAATAACAAGACATATTCTGTCATGTGTGCCTCGCGCTATTAAAGTCCCGCGTATTATCCTTTTTTCTGCCCCGATAAACAACATATGCGAGTCGTTATCAGTTAAATAAACAGCGGAAAATAACGCTTCGATCACAAAGCTGTAAAATTTATGTGATTTTAAGGTTAGGATAAAATATTAAAAACAAAAAAAGAGCAACATGTGCTCTTTTTTTGTTTTAGAAGGGGAGGTTAGATATCTTTAGGTTTTTCTATGTAATAACCTTGAACGCCGTCTAAGCATAAGGTTTCAATGATGTGTTTTTCTTCTTGGCTCTCAACACCTTCAGCAAAAACACTCACTCCAATACGGTGCGCTAAATCGACCATTAAGCGCATGAAGTACTGATTGTTTTTGTCATCTTCTAGGCCGCGGGTATAACTGGCGTCCATTTTAATAAAGTCAGGTTTTAAATCGCGGAAAAATTTAAACGATGTTAAACCAACACCAAAGCGCTCAACCGTTACACGCGCACCCACACGATGCACCATATCAATAAAACGCTTACTGGCTTTAATATTTTGCTGAAGACCAAACTCGCTCACTTCAAATACTAATTTAGAGGCTATATGTGTATCTTTTAATAAGCGGCGCTCTAGCCAAATAACAAATTGGTCGTTATGTGCACTTGAGGCCGTAACGTTTAAGCCAAAAAACTTTTCAGATAGGTTTCGGCTTTTTACTTTCTCAAGTGATGAGTCAATAATAAGGCGGTCAATCTCAATGGCCATATCAAGTTTTTCAGCCATAGCTAAAAAAGAGGCCGTTGGTAGCACTTGGTTATCTTCGGTTTTAAAACGTACTTGCACTTCGGCATACGCTTTAATACTTTTACCTAGTGGCATAATGTTTTGCATTACTAAATGTACGCGCTTAGATTCAATAACTTCGTTAATAACCTTACGCCAGTTTTGATTACCAAATCCTGCGCTTATATTATTTACTAAATCGGTTTCTCGTTGTACATGCCATGCGTTAACTTGTTTTGATTGCGCCATACTCATCGCGTTATCAACAACAGACAGCAATTCACCTAATGGTTTACCTTTTTCGTAACCCACAACACCGGTATTAGCAACTGAGCTTAGCTCTTGATTTTGTTGGTACTGTGTAAAGCGCGATTGTAGGTTTTCACCAAAACGCTCGGCTTCTTTTAAAGGAGTGTGGGGCAATACAACAGCAAAGTCAGAGCTGTTTAATCTAAATACTTGGCTGCCAGTGTAGGTGCCACTTATGTGTTTAATTATATCAGCAACACCTTTTACGTATTCATCACCTTTTTGGTAGCCACGGCTTTGGTTAATTGCTTGTAATTCGCTACAGCGGATCATGGCTAAAGAGCCAAAGGTACTTTGCTCGGTGTTTTCAATGTTTTTTTCGTAGTACTCAACAAACATATTTCTGTTACCAAGGGCGGTAATTACATCTTTATATGCTTCATGTTTAATAGTCATTGCAGCGCTTTGTATATCTTCACTCTTGGTTTTTAGAAAGTGCGATAAGCGATTAAAGCTAGGTACTAAATCTTTCCCTAAAGTTTTAAGCCTTGAACTATCAAGTGCAGTGTCTAGGTTTTCGTCTACCTGATTTTGGTTGATGTATATATCGATAATATCCGAAACAGTAGTGCTGATATTTTTATTTAACTGATAAAAAATCGACTGCATCAAAATAATTGGAATAATTACCAAAATTGCTGAAATTGCAATCACGATAAATAAAGAAATTTGTAGCTGCTCAGCTAAGTGTTGGATATTTAGCGTAAACTCAACTTTTATATCTGCAGCGTCGTTTATCGCAAACTGAGGGCGGACAGAATTAAAACTAGATTGTACAAACTCAGCAAACATAGGTAAGCGAGTAGGGGAGTTTATGCTGAAAATTTCAGCACCTTGGTAGTCTCTTAAAGTAAAGCTTGAAAAGGTGTTACCATCTGCGATTGATTGTTTTACATTTTGAGCAGAGGTTTCGTCTAAAGTGAGGCCATTAATATACTTAGTTACAGTAGTTTGTGCGTTTTTTTGGGCGTCACTTACTGCACTGTCAAAGCTTATAGATATGAAGTAGCTTCCTGCTGCTACACACAATAGCCATGAGATTATTTGTATAAAAATAAGTTTTTTAAATCCAGCCATGTTTTCAGTCTTTTAATAATTCAAAAGGGAAGGAATCAAGTCCTTGATTAATAAACTAAGTTACAGCGCATCAAAAACTTAATTAATGCTTTAGTTATAATCAGAAGAGTAGTGGAATTAAGCTTAGATGTCTATGAAATTCTTAGAATTGGCTCCCCCTCCCCGACTCGAACGGGGGACCTGCGGATTAACAGTCCGTCGCTCTAACCAACTGAGCTAAGGGGGAACTAAAATAGTGATATTATGATGATTTGGCTCCCCCTCCCCGACTCGAACGGGGGACCTGCGGATTAACAGTCCGTCGCTCTAACCAACTGAGCTAAGGGGGAACTACATCATATACATAAACTTGGCTCCCCCTCCCCGACTCGAACGGGGGACCTGCGGATTAACAGTCCGTCGCTCTAACCAACTGAGCTAAGGGGGAATCGTTTATGGTTGAAAAACTTGGCTCCCCCTCCCCGACTCGAACGGGGGACCTGCGGATTAACAGTCCGTCGCTCTAACCAACTGAGCTAAGGGGGAAGCGTCTTGCCTTTCAACGGGGCGAAATATTAATGATGGAGGTGCAAAGTGTCAACATATAAAAGTCATAAATTTAAAAAAGAGGTTTATTCGTTGTTTTTATGTTCGATCTGCGTGTTTTATAGCTCCATTAAAGTAATTTTTTAAAGATTTTAATAATATCATTGCGCATTTTATCGAAGCTTTAGGTTTTTAATTTATTAAATTGGTTAAATTAAACACGCCATAAAAGTACCTTGTTATTAAAAAGATGCCCAAAAACATAAAAAAGCCATTTTTATAGCAGGATATTTTTTGCAGTTATTTGCATGGCTAGTTTTATTTTTTATAAATATGCCTCTAACTAAATTCTTTTAAATATTTTCATTGGTAAATAACAAAGTAGTTAAATTGTATAAATAGGGCGTTTAATACGCTCGCTCAAAAATAGTGCAATCAATAACTTGGCTTAATATTGAACGTTTATAGTTGTACATGAGTATAACTTTGTTAAGAGTAAAAATTAGCGGAAGATTGTTTTTAAGCCGAGTCTATAAAAATGTCACATATAAGATATACACAAATGGTAAGACCTGATTAAAAACTGTGGCTCTCTCAAAGCCTTTATAAATGCGGGTTTGAATGAGTTATCCACGGTTTCTGTGGATAACTCTGTTTATGAAACTTTAAGAACATCAGCGGCACCAATGTTTTAGGGCGCTACAACGATTTCAAGCTTTTAAATCATTATTTTTAATTCATTATAAAACAATTGGTTATGATTTGGAGCGGAATGGATGCAACTCGATGAGGGTTTTTTTTCGTAACGATAAATCAACCCTAGGCTTTGTGTAAAAAATCACCAGATACTGCGCGGTGTTTGTAATAAAAGTTACAAAAATGTGTTTTAATTGTTTTTTAGTGGCTTTAGGCTCTATTTTAACAAAAAGATGTAAAAACTCACCTTTACTATTTTTTAGAATGTTTAGTTCTTTCATTAAGGCAATTGTATTGATAAATCCGTGGCTTGAAGTGCCTTGATGCTTTAAAATGTTCAGCTCAGTAAAAAGAGGCTTATTTATTTCATGCGTGCAATTTCAAAAACTCCGACTCGCCCAGATTTACTAAACGATCCTATATTACCTACATTAAAAACGATGACCATCCCGATGATATTCGGCATGATCACGTTAATGATGTTTAATATTGTAGATACTTTTTTCATTAGCTTATTAGGCACCGAGCCACTTGCTGCAGTAAGTTTTACCTTTCCTGTTACTTTTACCGTAATAAGTTTAGCGATAGGCTTAGGTATTGGTACGTCGGCTGTAATAGCAAAAGCACTGGGTAGTAACAAAATTGACGAAGCGCGTTTTGATGCCAGTGTGTCTTTAATGGTAGGCGTTGTACTGGTTATTGTGCTCTCGTTTATTGGTTATACATTAACTGACCCTATATTTACTTTGCTAGGCGCAGGCTCGCAGGTACTTCCACTTATTCACGAATACATGAACATATGGTTTATAGGCAGTGTGTTTTTAATAACCCCAATGATTGGCAACTCAGTGTTACGTGCAAGTGGCGATACAAAAACACCGAGTATTGTAATGGGTGGAGCAGGGCTTATAAATGCGGTACTTGACCCCATACTTATATTTGGTTTTGGGCCTATTCCGGCCATGGGTATTGAAGGCGCGGCCATTGCAAGTGTCATTGCATGGGCCGTTGCAGTGGTTATTATCTTGTATATATTAATGTTTAAAAAGCGTTTGTTGAGCCTCAAAGCGGGCAAGCAAACGGTTATAGGCGCAATTCGTAAAATATTAAAAATTGGCTTACCTGCTGCAGGTGCAAACATGCTAACACCCGTTGCAATGGCCGTAATGACCGCTATGGTTGCGCACCACGGACCAGAAGCTGTTGCAGCATTTGGAGTAGGGAGCAGAATAGAATCTATCGCAAGTATATTGGTGCTTGCGCTATCTATGACATTACCGCCTTTTGTCAGTCAAAACTTTGGAGCGGGCAAATTGTGCCGCGTTAAAGAAGCCTACACAGGCACATTAAAATTCGTGATGATATGGCAATTTGCAATTTACGTATTACTAATTGTATTTTCAGGTGTTATAAGCCAGTTGTTCGGTAAAGAACAAGCCGTTATAGACGTAATTAAACTGTTTATTTATACAATCCCGCTAAGTTATGGCTTACAAGGGGTGATCATATTATCTAATTCATCGTTTAATGCATTACACAAGCCAATGAATGCGTTGGTACTAAGTGTCATTCGTTTATTTATATTTTATGTACCATTTGCTTATGTAGGCAACGAAATAGCCGGTTTATTTGGGTTATTTATTGGCGCTGCGTTAGGTAATTTATTTACAGCTATAGTCGCGTACAAATGGTTTATGAAAGAGCTAGACACGCTAAGCGGCGAATCGTTACAGGAGTGCAACAATTGAGCGATCATTTTCAACTAGTATCACAGTTTAAGCCCGCTGGAGATCAACCTACGGCTATTAAACAACTTGAAGAAGGTTTAGAAGCAGGGCTTGCGCATCAAACACTATTAGGCGCTACAGGTACTGGTAAAACGTTTACTATGGCCAATATTATTAGCGACTTAAATCGCCCAACAATAATAATGGCACATAACAAAACACTGGCTGCGCAGCTGTACGGAGAAATGAAAGAGTTTTTTCCTAATAACGCGGTTGAGTACTTTGTATCGTATTACGATTATTATCAGCCAGAGGCATATGTTGTTTCTAGTGATACGTTTATAGAAAAAGATGCATCAATCAATGAGCACATAGAGCAAATGCGTTTAAGTGCTACAAAAGCACTGCTTGAACGACGTGATACTATTATTGTTGCCTCGGTTTCGGCTATTTATGGCTTGGGCGACCCGCAGTCGTACATGAAAATGATGCTGCTTTTAAAAGTGGGCGAAAAAGTAGACCAACGCGATATGCTCCGCCGCCTTGCAGAGATTCAGTATACCCGTAACGATATAGACTTTGGCCGTGGTACGTATCGCGTGCGCGGTGAAGTGGTTGATATATTTCCCGCTGAATCAGATACATTTGCTGTACGCGTAGAAATGTTTGATGACGAAATAGAACGTCTAAGTATTTTTGATCCCCTCACTGGTGCAATTGAAAAACACATAGTACGCGCCACTATTTACCCTAAAACACACTACGTCACCCCGCGTGACAAAATTCTTGGCGCCATAGAAAAAATAAAAGAAGAGCTAAAAGAGCGTCGAGCGCAGTTACTTAGTGTAAATAAATTAGTAGAAGAGCAGCGCGTAGCGCAGCGCACCCAATACGATATAGAAATGATGACCGAACTTGGTTATTGCTCAGGCATAGAAAACTACAGCCGCTACTTGTCAGGGCGCACACCGGGCGATCCGCCGCCAACACTACTTGATTACCTGCCTGATGATGCATTAATGATTATTGATGAATCACACGTTACCGTATCGCAAATTGGCGCTATGTATAAAGGCGATAGAAGCCGTAAAGAAAACCTCGTTGAATATGGCTTTAGAATGCCATCGGCTATGGATAACCGCCCACTTAGGTTTGAAGAATTTGAAGCCATTGCCCCGCAAACTATTTATGTATCGGCAACGCCTGGCGACTTTGAACTTGAGCGCAGCGCAGGCGAAGTAGCAGAGCAAGTTATTCGCCCAACTGGATTACTAGACCCCTTAATAGAAGTACGCCCTGTAGGCGATCAGGTTGATGATTTACTCTCAGAAATATACAAAAGTGTTGAAAAAGGAGAGCGCGTACTGGTAACAACACTTACTAAACGTATGTCTGAGGATTTAACCGACTATTTAAGCGAGCATAACGTAAAAGTACGTTACCTTCACTCAGACATAGACACCGTTGAGCGCGTAGAAATAATACGCGACTTACGAGCGGGTGTGTTTGATGTGTTAGTAGGCATTAACTTATTACGAGAAGGCCTAGATATGCCAGAAGTGGCCTTAGTTGCCATACTTGATGCAGATAAAGAAGGCTTTTTACGCTCAGCACGCTCACTTATACAAACTATTGGCCGTGCTGCACGTCACCTAGATGGACGTGCTATTTTATATGGCGATAAAGTGACTAAATCAATGGCCAAAGCGATTGAAGAAACGCAGCGTAGACGCGAAATACAACACGCTTACAATATTGAGCACGGAATTGAGCCACAAGCACTTATTAAAAAAATCACCGATATTATGGATGTTGGCGAAGAAGCCGCGCCTAAAGATAACCTTAAATTTATTCGTAAAGAGTCTAAAAAGGTACTTAGCGCGAAAGAAATTGCGGTGCAAATTAAGCAGCTTGAAACCAAAATGCATGCCTACGCAAGCGATTTAGAATTTGAAAAAGCGGGCTCAGTTCGCGATGAAATACACGAACTACAACAACAGTTGATTAATTAAAAATGACAGCAAACTTTACTCCCCTTATTACAGCGCTTGAAGATGCGCCAATTTTAAACAACGAACTGTGTCGTGTTTTTCACGGGCGAGGCCACAGCGTAGAAGAGCTAAGCCATATTAATTTAGACTTTTACCCGCCTAGTTTATTTTTAGTATCGTACGACGAAATTGATGAACAAACATTAAACGAGCTCACCAGTACGCTTTGGCAGTGGGCACAGCAGCATCAACCTGAGCTTATTTCATCGCTTGTATATCAACAGCGTGCTGGCGTGCAAAGCCAAAATACGGTGGTTTATGGACAGTTGCCTAATCAGCATGTTGTAAGTGAAAACGGCATTAAGTTTTTAGTTGATTTGCAAAGCCGTCAAAATACCGGGATATTTCCTGATATGCGAAGCGGCCGTGAGTTTGTTGCTGCTAATAGCAAGCATGCAAAAGTACTTAACTTGTTTTCGTATACCTGCGGGTTTTCGCTTGCAGCTATGCAAGGCGGGGCAGACCATGTGATGAACATGGATATGAGCAAAGGAGTACTTAAAGTCGGTAAGCAAAACCATCAGTTAAATGGTTTTGAGCGCGGCGTTAGTTTTTTACCTCATGATATTTTAAAATCTTTTGGTAAATTAAAAAAAGCAGCCCCGTTTGATTTAATTATTGTTGATCCGCCAAGCTTTCAAAAAGGCAGCTTTATTCTTACCAAAGATTATCAAAAAGTATTGCGCAGATTACCTGAGCTACTTTGCGATACAACTCAACTTTTATTGTGCGCTAACAGCCCAGAGCTTAGCGAAGAAGACTTTAAAGCATTAATAAACGAGCACACTCAAGGCGCAATAGAATTTGTAGAGCGCCTTGCTCCAACGGCGCGTTTTATTGAAGTTGATAGCAATAAAAGCTTAAAAGCACTGATATACAAAACGTCACAATTAAACGATTAAATGAAGCTCAGTAAACGCCTAACCGCCATTGATAAATTAATTTCGCAGCATCACGATATTATTTGGGATTGCTGCTGCGATCATGGTTATTTAGGCATGGCATTATTAAAACGTGCAGCTGCAAATCAAGTCATATTTGTTGATATAGTCGCCACTTTAATGGACGACTTAAGTGCGCAATTATCATCTATTAATAAATTACAAAAAACCTGTGATAAAAAACCGCAGTGGCAGGTCTTATGTCAGGATGTAGGCAAAATTGAAATTGCCAAAAATAAAAGCCAAGTAGTTGTAATAGCAGGTATTGGCGGTGAGTTGTTGTTAAGTTTAATGCAGCAAATTATTGCTAATAATGCGTTAGATAACCTTGAGCATGTGCGCTTTATTTTATGCCCTGTACATCATACTTATAAATTGCGAATAGGTTTAAAAACACTCGGCTTAGGCCTTATAAGTGAGCAAATAGTTTACGATAATAAGCGCTTTTATGAGGTCATTGAGGTTAGTTTTAACAGCCAAAATGAAATTAGTAATACAGGGCAAAGCATGTGGAATCTTAATCATGCACAGCACAAAGCGTATAAGCAGCAGCTAATAAATCATTATAATAAAATGCTCAATAAAGATGCGGTTTATTATCAAAAAGTTATAACAGACTATCAAGGACTCGGTGATAGTTAAAAAAGCCTTAAAGTGAGGCGTACATGTGATCTAATTACGACATTGACGACGTAATATGTTCATAGTTTATATCGCAATGCGCGTGTTTATTTGGTTTATTTATGTCAGATAAAAAGAGTCACATTAATCACTTACTCAGTGATGAGCAAAAATGGCAACACAGTTACGAGCAACCTATTTCATATGCTCCATTAGTGCAATTAGCTAATAGTAACTGGGTAGTACCACAGCATTTTTTACGCTACAAGCATACGCTTAAAAGCGTAAATGAAGTACTGGAAAATATTGATTTTTCGGCTCACTTTAGAGTGCTTGCTGCACAAAAAGATGAACAAATTTATCTACAAGTGGCAGTACTCAGCCCCGACAACTACAAAACAAGTAGCTACCCAGGTGATAGTAAATCTAAAAAACTATTATTTGGTAGGCGCTGGCTTGTTGAAGAAAACTTACCTACTTCTGAGCTAATACAAACTGCTTTTTTAGCGCTTAAAATAGCGCGTGAGCACGAAGTAAGAGAGCTTTTTCAGTTAACGCAACACGATGCAACGAGTACACCTTTTAATAATCATCACGACTTACCTGTTATGGCGAAAAATCCAGAGCTTGTAAAAGGTAGCTGTGTACAAACATCAGTTAATGAGTTACTAAAACGTATTGTGTTCGCAGGTGCAAACGTTACATTACAAAGCCATCAGCAAATAGCTGAGCAACACTTATACACCGTTGAACTGTTATGTAACGACTGCCAATTAAGCGAATTTAATAATAAAACGATTTCGTTTTTAACGCCTGACTCGTCAAGTAATAGCTTTTTACATGGGTTTATTGCAGCCCTTGTTGCGACAAGCAATGAATACGTAAACGAGCAATTTAAGTACAAAGGATTCGCACGATTTAGCAAACATGTAAATGTTGAGCAAATAGGGGAGCTTAGTATTGCTATGCGCTCGCCAAAGACCGTTGCACTGTGTTCGATGGGTAAGCAACATGCTAATCAATTAAACTTTGAAATAGACAGCTCTCGTGCGCCACAAGGGTGCGGGCAAGCTATAGATGGATTTTTAGCTGCTCATGGTATAGAGCAGCCAGAAAACGCCCATTTATATAGTTTTTAAAGGCGGTTAATTTCTTCTTTAGTGGTGTAGCTTGAGTCTGTCACTATGGCCTCAAGCGTTTGCACACGCTCTTTTAAAGCAACCACTTGTGCGCTTACTTCGGCAAGCTGTTTGTTTGCGTCTTGATTGTTATCTTGCATTTTATGCTTAAACTCTAAATGTTTTTTATACATATCGTAAATAACCCCAGAGCCAACCGAAATAAGCACAATAAGTACTATCATTGTAGTGCCTGACATAACCACTTCCTTTTATATTCATCGCTTAATTTGTGTAAAGTATAACCGCATTTTAGAGTGGTTAAACCTGACAATTGTAACTTTATTTGTCTGAGCGTATCACCCCGTGTTCATCATTTATACACTTAAGGTGTTGTTAAATGGTTAAAGAGTCACCATTAAAGTAATTAACTTGAACGGTGAATAATAAACCTATTTCTAGCAGTTATTTTGAGTGTTAATTGCATTGAGTTTACTTGCAGCAGGCTAGTTATTGGCGCGTAGATTCGCTTTGTTTTCACTGAAAACCTCTTAACCAGCGTTAAGGTTAATTACATTTTTATAAATAATACAGTGAGTTGCTATGTTAAATAATAAAATCCCTCCGGTTATTGTTGTGCTATTTTTTGCAGGCATTATGGCGTTAATTGCGCACTATAGTGTTATTGATTTTACCGCGTTTATTACCTATTTAGCGGCAAGCCTGGTAATCATTGGCTGTATTTTTTGTATTGCAGGGGTGGTGAGTTTTAAACTTGCGCGCACTACGGTAAACCCCAATAAGCCTGAGCAAGCATCAAAACTCGTAACCAGTGGTATTTATAAAATTTCACGCAACCCTATGTATGTTGGCTTTGCGTTTATTTTAGCAGGGTGGGGTATATGGCTGAGTTCGCTATGGGCGCTTTTATGTATTATTGGCTTTGTTGTGTATTTAACGCTTTTTCAGATAATTCCGGAGGAGCGAGCGCTTATTAAATTATTTGGTGAAGAATTTACTGAATATAAAAACAAAGTTAAACGTTGGCTTTAACTTTCAGCAATAACAAAAAAGGCTATCGAGATGATAGCCTTTTTGCGTTTAGCGCGTGTGTTAGTAAGCGTTATTCGTATTCTAACGGGTCAGTAACGTTATTAAGCTTAAAGGCTTCTAAACGTTCTTGGCATGCGCCACATTTTCCACAGGCTTTTTCACGGCCGTTATAACAGGTCCATGTTTGGCTGTAGTCTAAGCCCATTTTTATACCATCGGTTAAAATATCAATTTTGGTGTTATTTAAATATGGGCTAAAAATTTCTACTGCATCGTAGTTTGCAATACGACATACATCATCCATTTTTTGCACAAATTCAGGACGGCAATCGGGGTAAATAGCATGATCCCCAGAATGAGCGCCGTAATAAACTTGGCTTGCTTTAAGTGATACTGCGTAACCAACTGCAAGCGAGAGCAAAATCATATTACGATTTGGCACAATTGTGCTCTTCATGCTCTCTTCTTCGTAATGGCCTTCAGGTACTTCAATATCATCAGTTAATGATGAGCCACCAATAAGTTGGTTAATTGCCGAAATATCCACAATTTTATGCGGAACATTAAGCTTTTCACATACTTGCGCAGCCACTTTAAGCTCTTTTACATGACGCTGACCATAGTCAAATGAGAGGGCATATACATCATGGCCTTGTTGCAGGGCTTTATTTAATACGGTAAATGAGTCCATACCGCCGGAATAAATAACAACTACTTTTTGCGTCATATCTGTTTTGCTCTTAGTTTTAATAGAGGTTTATATCAGGGCGCGATATACTACACGGCCGCAGCTTAAATAACAATTTTTGCACAGCGCTTTTTCGTCTTTAATAGTAGCAATTTGGCTACTAGGTAGTAAGTGAGATCTCTTTTGTACAAAATTAATGAAGTGTTTGAAACCATCCAAGGTGAAGCAAGTTTTACTGGCACACCCTCAATATTTTTGCGCCTGCAAGGTTGCCCTGTAGGCTGCTCGTGGTGTGATACCAAACAAACCTGGGATGTAGACAACGTATATAAAGTATCACTTGATGAAACAGTAGAAAAAAAAGCCGACTCAGATCACTGGGCCGATGCCAGCGCAGATCAAGTACTCGAGCTATTTAAATCACGTGGCTATACCGCAAAGCACGTAGTAATTACTGGCGGCGAGCCATGCATGTTCGATTTAAACCCAGTATGTAACTTATTACATGCACAAGGCTTTACTACACAAATAGAAACCAGCGGCACGTTTGAAATACTTGCCCCTGAGCAAACATGGGTTACTGTATCGCCTAAAATAAACATGCGCGGCGGTTACGAAGTACTTACCAGCGCCATGAAGCGTGCAAACGAAATTAAACACCCAGTAGCCATGCAAAAGCACGTAGAAGAGCTTGAAGAATTATTTGCTAAAACAGGTGTTAACCCTAAACTTGTATACTTACAACCAATAAGCCAAAAAGTATCAGCAACTAAACTCGCAATCGACACCTGTATTGCCAAAAACTGGCGCCTATCAATACAAGTACATAAGTATTTAGGGATTAGCTAAAGCGCAAGAGCAGCTGTAAGTGTTTAGCTGTAAGCGATAAGCTGCTCGGCGTTAAGTTATATTACGTAGATACAAGGTTGGGTTGAGTGAAACGAAACCCAACACCACAACTCCATTACTCACTCTTTATATAAACCACCACACCAGCTTATTTAGACACGTAGGTCGGATAAGCGAAGCGCCATCCGTAAAGGCTAATTAATTTCTTCCCCGCAGTGATAGCATTTATTTTTTGGCAGGCGATAGCTAGTAGCTGATTGCATTACCTGGTTTTTCTTACAATTTGGGCAAAAGTAATTAATAACATTCACAATTAGCGCGATTGCAAAAATAAAACTGCCAATATAAAACGGGTTTGTATAAAACTGGCTACTCGCTGGTGAAAACATAAAGCCAATAAAACATATGATCAATGCGACTAAATACACTCTAAACTTGATTGCCTTACTCAAAATTAAATTCTCCCTTTTTTATCTTTTTATCAAATAGATTGGTAATTAGCCACTTAATTTTAAACAGAGAACTCTTATTAAACTACCAACCCCATTATTTTTAAATGCTTTTAAGAGTGGGTTTGTATTGCTATACATTTATCAAGTACAGCTAATCTGTGATACGGTCTGTAGTTAATTTAATAAAAGGATTTAGATATGGAACTTCTTAGTTCAATACTCGCATTTGTAGTTTTAATCATTTGTTTTAGCTGGTACAGCACGGTTAAAAACCTAAAGCAGCAATCTAAAAAAAATATAGATTCATTGAATGACAAGCTTGATGTGTCAAGAGCAGAAATTAAGAACACATCAATTAAAAATAAAGAGTTACTTGATAAATACAGCCCAATTATTCAAGTAGAAAACTATATTAAAGACCTTCTAGAAGAAGCTGAGTTGGAAGCAAAGACTATAAAACAAAATGCAATGGATTTAGCGAATGACATTGAACTAGAAGCTGTTATTACAAGAGAAACCCTGAAAGGGTATAAAGCCGAAGGGAACCAAAAGCTTAAAGAAGCAAAAGAAAAAGCTGAGAAAATTCGCCTTGAGGCTAATCAAGAGGCAGATCGAATTACATCATTTGCAGTTCAGCAAGCTAAAGAAATTGCTGGTGATGCATACGAGGCTAAAGAAAAAGCAGATATCTATGAACAAGCAATTAAAGCTATGCGAAATACTATCGATGGCTATAAAGACGACTACATAATACCAAATCACTCAGTTTTAGATGATTTAGCTGATGAATTTAGCCATAAAGAGGCTGGAGCCGAGTTAAAATTAATACGCCAAAACATCCGCCAAATGGTTAAAGATGGTTTTGCAGGCGATTGCGATTATGTCGAGCACCATAGAAAAACATACGCAATACATTTTGTGGTTGATGCTTTTAACGGCAAAGTAGATAGTGCATTATCCAAAGTAAAACACGACAATTTTGGGAAGATAAACCAAGAAATTTTAGATGCATTTGCGTTAGTAAATCACAATGGCGTACCGTTTCGTAGTGCGCGGATTAATGAAAAGTATTTAAACGCTCGTTTAACAGAGCTTAAGTGGGCAGTCGCGGTCAGTGAACTTAAAAGAATTGAACGAGAAGAACAAGCTGAAATTCGGGCACAGATACGTGAAGAGGAAAAAGCGCTACGGGATATCGAAAAAGCAAGAAAAGAAGCTGAGAAGGAAGAACGATTAATTCAAAAAGCGCTAAAAAAAGTGAGGGAAGAGCTTTTAGCTGCCAATGATGAACAAAAAGCTGACTATGAAGCCAAGTTGTTTGATTTAGAAAATCAATTAAAAGAAGCTGAGGATAAAGGACAAAGAGCTATTTCTATGGCACAACAAACTAGACGTGGTCATGTATATGTCATCAGTAACATTGGTAGTTTTGGTGAAGAAGTGTTTAAAATAGGTATGACTCGAAGGTTAGAACCAATGGACCGTGTTAAAGAGCTTGGAGATGCATCTGTCCCATTTTCTTTTGATGTTCATGCAATGATATTTAGTGAGGACGCACCAACTTTGGAAAAAGAACTTCATCGTCGTTTCAACTTATGCTCAGTTAATAAGATTAACTCAAGAAAAGAGTTTTTTAAAACAACGATATCTGAAGTGAAACAAGCTGTAGAAGTGAGTGGTATTTTAGATGTTCATTGGACGCTGAAAGCAGAAGCTGCTGAATATCGAGAAAGCCTATCCATAGAGAAAAGCATGAGAAACCCAAAGGGGTCAAATCTTGACTTCATACATCAAAACTATTGACTGCCTATTCATACCTTGAGCATACTTTACTTAAACAAAGTATATAGCAGTTAACACAAAAAAACGTTGCCCTAGAGCAACGCTTTTGTATATTTTTACAGCTTACAGCTTACAGCTTACAGCTTACAGCTTACAGCTTACAGCTTACAGCTTACAGCTAACTCATTCTGCTGCTAAGTAATCCAACACCACTTGATGGTGATCTTTGGTTTTAAACTTATCAAATAAGTGTTTAATTTTACCATCTTGGCCTACTAAAAATGTAAGGCGGTGAATACCATCGTATTCTTTACCCATAAATTTTTTGTAGCCCCATACGCCAAATGCTTCTGCAATGGCGTGATCTTCATCGGCTAGTAAATCAAAATTAAGCTCTTTTTTAGTTTCGAAGTTTTTAAGGCGCTTAATTGGATCTGGGCTAATACCTACAACGCGGGTGTTAAATTTAGCAAGCTCTGCTTGTTGGTCACGTAAGTTTTCGGCTTGAACCGTACACCCCGGTGTAGAGGCTTTAGGGTAAAAGTACACGAGTACCTGTTGCTCTTTTAGCAGCTCGCTTAATGTGACTGTTTCGTCGTTTTGGTTTTGTAGGCTAAAAGCGGGTGCGGTATCACCGGCTTGTAGTGGGCTAATTTTGTTCATGCTTTGCTCCTTAGCGAATACGTTTAAAAATATAATCTACGTTAAGTGTGTGAGAAAGGTTTTCAAAACTAATTTTAAATTGGTCAATGTCTACATCAACCGGAATATTAAATTCAATTTCACAGCGCATTTTAGTATCGACTTCTTCATCATATGTATCTGACTTTAAAGAGCAAATGCTAATGTTGTTGTCGGCAAAGTAGCGCGTTACTTTACTCAATGTGCCAGGGGTATCTATCCCTGTATATTCGAGCGTGTAACCGGCGCAAAATTCACTTTCGGTGTGGCGAGTTGTACTGCGCTTCATCATGGTCAGTAGGCCCAGCTCCATGCCTTTAGTTGGCAAGGTGTGCTCTATGCGGCTAATGGCCGACATGTCGCCACTTAGCAGCATGGTAAAGGTAAACTCGCTGCCTAAAATGGCTATTCGGCTATCTACTATGTTGCAATGACAATCACTTACAAGTTGCGTAAGTTCACTTACAATTCCCGGCCTATCTTCGCCAATAGCAGTTAAAACAATTTGATGATTTGAAAATGCAGTCATGAAGTTTAATACCTACGTTTTTTGAAATATAACAACCGAGTTGATATAGCCCGATGCACATACAATACGTTGCACGGCGGCGAAGTTTAACACAAAAAGTGCTCTAAACTACAATGCGGGCTAATTAAGCGCTTTTAAAGTGCGGTGTTTCTTGTTTTTACTGGCATGGGAAAGTACCATAGCTAAAATTTGCTTAATTGCGCTTAGATTTTTTCTAATTCAAAGTGCTGAACTTTATTGCAATTAGGCAGCCAAATAATAAATGTAAAGTTAATATTGATTTTACACTGAACCAAATCAGCATCACCCACTCATATACTTGTTAAAACAATTAAAGGGTATGCTAAGGAGAAATATCTGTGCAGTATTGGATCCCAAAAGCACTTGCAGTAAGTGTATTGGTAAGTTTATCAGGGTGTAGTGTATTTATTAATGAAGCACATAATGAGCGTAATTACCGTACTCATGAGCCAGTAAAAGCACCTGAGTCGTTATCTCAACCAGCTCAAGACCCAGTTTATAAAATGGATGTAGGTCAATACGACAACAATCCAGAAGCAACAAATTATCGTCCACCAGCACAAGTGCTTACTATCGCTAAAGGTAGCTGGGTTGAAGAAGGTGATAAAAAAGCACGTATTTACTTTGATAAAAACGACGGCATTGTTGATTTAGACGAATTTCTTTGGGATACAATTAAATCAGTACTTGCTGAGAACAACGCAGCAGCTACTAAAGAAGACAAACTACTAGGTACAATTGAAACCGATTGGTACTCAATTATAAAAACCGAAGAGAGCTTTTGGTGGTGGGGCGATGAAGTAAATGATGATTTAGAAAAATTCAGATTTACTATTGAAGAAAAATCGCACCAACGTACTGCCTCTTTGCGTGTAGAGCTTATAGATTTTAAAGGCGAACACACGTTAACTGACTTATTAAAACAGCAGTTAGAAGTGCGTGCTCTTAACCAAGTAGTGAGCGAGTTTGACTACCGTTACCGCCAACTTGAAGTTGATATGCGTAAACGCCAAGGTATTATTTCACTAGAAATGGGCTTTGATAATAAAGGCAATGCAGCACTTGTTACTGAGCAATCGTACGACGCTGTATTTGACAGATTCTCAGGGTTTTTAGAGCGCCTATCGTTCACAATTGTTGAAATTAACCAAGATACAGGTTTAATTACAGCCGATTATAAAGCGCCAGAAAGCAGTGTATGGGATTCTATTTGGGGCGACGAAGTTGCTCAGTTACCTATAGATGAAGGTCAGTACCAAATTTTAGTTAGCAAAACTAAAGAAGGCGGTACTAGCTTAACGTGGATGGATGACAAAGGTGAAACGCTTGAGCCAGGTACTATGAATGGTTTACAACAAGCATTAGAAGCAGCACTCATTCAGCGCGGCATTAAAATTTAAATAATAATAAATTTTTACTACAAAAAGAGCGCTAAGCTCTTTTTGTAGTTTTTATAGGTTAAAAAATATGTCTCAGTTACCTCATCGTTCACATTGCACGTGGCGCACTTGGTTTACTTTTTTAGTACCGTCGTTAATTGGTGTGTTTTTATTTATGACACCGATTTCTACCTCTCAGGGAATGACCATTCCTATTGCCGTTATGGCTAAAGCTGTGCAAACCATGATGTTTGGTTCTGCTCAAGCTATTATTACCTTAATTATTTGTATTACAGGGGTTATTTCTGTAATTACTAAAGCGTTTAAACCCGCAGCTATTTGTAACTCGCCTTTGTTAAAACATTTGTTTGATGTGAGCTGGACCTGGCTAATTGTGCGCTTATTTGGTATGGCATTTGTTTTAATGACTCACTTAAGTGTGGGTAGCGAAATGATTACTTCTGCTAATACTGGTGCGCTGGTATTAAATGATTTACTCCCTGTGTTGTTTTCGGTGTTTATCTTAGCGGGTTTATTATTACCGCTATTAATTAATTTTGGCTTGTTAGAGCTTGCCGGCACCTTGATGACTAAAGTGATGCGCCCTGTATTTGGTGTGCCAGGTAGAAGTGCTGTTGACTGTACCGCTTCGTGGTTAGGTGATGGCAGTGTGGGTATTTTGATGACGGCTAGGCAGTACGATCAAAAACACTACACACAACGTGAAGCTGCAATTATTGGTACTACGTTTTCAGCGGTATCAATTACGTTTAGTCTAGTGGTGCTTGGGCAAGTAAAGCTTGAGTACTTATTTGCGCCGTTTTACGCCACTGTGTGTTTAGCGGGTATAGTTGCCGCTATTATTGTGCCTCGTTTACCGCCACTGCGCTTTAAAAAAGATGTACTTATTGATGGCAGTGAGCCCGACCGAGATGCAGAAACAATTCCTGGTAATAAAACCTTATTTGGCCATTCACTTGATGTAGCACTTGCCAAAGCAGATAACTCAACAGGCGTTAAAGGCACAATTAAAGAGGGCGTACATAACGCACTTGATATGGTATTTGGTGTGTTACCTGTGGTTATGGCTGTAGGTACATTTGCTTTAATTATTGCTGAGCATACGCCTATATTTCAGTACCTTGGTATGCCGTTTGTGCCATTTTTAGAGCTACTACAAGTACCCGAGGCCGCTGCTGCCTCGCAAACTATTATGGTTGGCTTTGCTGATATGTTTATACCGTCAATATTGGCGGCTGGTACAATTGAAAGCGACGTAACGCGCTTTATTATTGCTGCTATGAGTGTCACTCAGCTTATTTATATGTCTGAGGTAGGTGCGCTTATTTTAGGTAGTAAAATACCGGTAAATATTTTTGAGCTGTTCGTTATATTTATTTTACGAACGCTTATTACGCTGCCTGTTATTGCCCTTATGGCGCACTGGTTAGTAGGTTAATACCGCAATATAAATTTTAATATTGAAAAGCCCTGATTATTCAGGGCTTTTTTTGTATTTATTACTTATTGATATTAATTTTAGATGTAGCACTATCTAAATACTCATATCAATTTGAGCCTTAAAAGCGCTTAGCTACCGAAAACGTTAAAAAATTAAGGCCTGGATTTGGCTCTTTAAAACCGGCATTTGAATAGTGAATGACTCTCAGTGCTACATTGGTTTCACCAAAGTCGGCGACAAGCCCTATACGGTCTTCAAACTGGTAATGGGTGCTAATGTTTTTACCCGCAAATTTAGTTTCATCAATAAGTGATACACCAATGCCTGCCTCCACATAAAACGGGGTGTTGTTAAAGCTAAACGCCGGAAACTGGAGCACTGGCGACATAGCCAACACAACATTAGATTGTGTTTTATCGCCGTGACGGTATTCCCATATGTTTGCACTGGTTTCAAAATAAAAGCGTGCGTCACCAATTAGGTTTTGCATACCAGGGGCATGATACTGATAAGCCAGCTTAACGCCGTTAACGTTCCCTTCGCCTTTAAGAAAATCAACAGCATAACCATGATCTGATTGTGCAAAAGCAGACTTCCCAAAGAGTGATATTACTAATACAAAAGAGATAAAAAATGTTTTAAGTGACGTTTTCATAGGTGCCAAATGTTTGTCTGTTTGAAAATATTAAATAAATGATAAGGGCGACCTGTTAACAATTACAATAAGGACAAAATGCCGGTTGTTTATGGGCTGTTAACCAGTATGAGTTAACATACTGAATTTAAATGCTTTACTCTATTGGTGCTGATTAGGCATTAATAAGTTGCCTATTTAATGCTTTTTATACTGGGGTAGATCACGTAAATTACAGTCATCTTAATCACACAGACATAACACTCATGAAACTAATTAAACTTTTACTTATTGCTACTGCATTTATAAGCAGTTCGGTTTTTGCACAGCAACAAGAAGCACCTGATCGACTCCTTGAATCTGTTGCTAATTCATTATTTGCAGATATTGGTAAAGTAAATTCGCAAGGTAATGCAAGTAAGGCAGCAATGTCGAAAATTGTTGAAACGCGTTTAATGCCGCATATTGATGTTAAATTTGTGTCGTTTAAATTACTTGGAAAGCACATTAAAGGTATCGAGCGCGAACAAGCAGTGCGCTTTATTGATGCAGTGGAGCATTATTTAACAGGCACTTACGCTGGTGCATTAATGAAATACACAGGCCAACAGGTTGTATTTGAGCATAACAATGCTAAAAGCGATTCTGAATATGCTACGGTAAATACACAAATTATTGAACCAAATGCGCCAACTATCGATTTAAGTTTTAAGCTTCGTTTAGGTAAAAATAACGAGTGGAAAGTTTACGATATTGTAGCCGAAGGTATCTCGTTATTAAGTGCTAAACAAAAAGAGATTATCCAACGTATTTCTGAAGTAGGTTTGGAGCAAGTTATTAGCGAATTAAAAAGCAAATAAAATGTGTGTCTGGCTCTGATTAAGCCCAACTCCAACCTCAAAAACGGCCAATTACTTATGTAGTTGGCCGTTTTTATATATGCAAGTAAAGGATTGATGTTATTGAGCAACTTTAGGCTCGCAGCTAAATAAAGGTGTGCTAGAATATCGACACTTTGATTAAGCGTGGTGTCAGCTAAAAACTGATATAACTTACCACCCCCAAGCCACACTGGAGTTGTGTTGTTTTAATGGAAAATGTACTGATTTGGCCAAAGGAATACCCATTACTTATTAAAGGACTTGTAGAACAAAACGGTGCCTTTATTTTAGATGCTTTGGAAGCTTGGCCTGCTTGTCGTTCTACAAATGAAGATGATGGTGTATGCACCACCGTGTTGCCGCCTATTTATTATTTAGCATGGTTAACTCCGCTAGAACCATTTGAAGAATGTTATTTTCAACATATTTGCGAATATGATGAAGACGCTCAAGCTTATATTGGTGCGGTTAAAAGCCATTATTACGATAATGAATACACCCCAGAAAGCTTAGTGCTTATGCTATGTCAGCGCCTCGAAAAATATGCAAGTGTTGCCGCGCAAAGCACCATCAAAACACCGTTATCCTTAGTTGATTTATTATTTAGCAAACGCTACTTTACGCTCATTGAGCATGCGTTAAATAATAAAAGTAAACTCTCTGCAGAGGATGCTTTAGCACTTTGGAAGGAAGTTGATTTTAGAGAGCGCTTAAGTGCTTTTATACCAGAATCAATTGCTGATTTAGATAAGCTTTCTGAGCTTGCCAGCGAGAAGGTAGCATCTGGGAAAGACTACTTTACCTTACTAACTCAAGTATCGCCGGATGTTGACTCGGTTGTGCTGCTTGAAAAAGCCTTACTTACTCATTTACGTAAAAAAACAGCTAAACAAACTATGGCTATGCGCTTTATTGAGCAAGGCGCAACTGGTGTGCTGGCTGATGAAAACAATAAAACGGCTTTTATGTGGGCAGCTGAAAAAGGTTTTGTAAACGTAGTAGAAACCTTACTCGCAAAGCAAGATAAAAAAGCAGTCGATAACTTAGGAAACACAGCATTAC
Source organism: Pseudoalteromonas sp. H103 (assembly GCF_001469205.1). Taxonomy (NCBI): domain Bacteria; kingdom Pseudomonadati; phylum Pseudomonadota; class Gammaproteobacteria; order Alteromonadales; family Pseudoalteromonadaceae; genus Pseudoalteromonas; species Pseudoalteromonas sp. H103. The sequence continues at coordinate 59,854 of NZ_LOFG01000007.1, forward strand.
ATTACGCTGTACTCGCTAAAAATGAGTCGTTGATGGTGCTATTAATTAAAGCCGGATACGATTTTAGAGCTCGTAATAAAGAAGGCTTAAGCTGCTACAGGCTCGCGGTAAGTATTAAAGCTAATAACTTAGTTAAATGCTTAGAGCGCGATTTTGGTATTAAAGAACTTTCCCCAGAAGGGCAGTTTGACCGAATTAAAAAAGTTCACGTGTTGCACGCTGTGGTTACGTTGTTATTTCCATTACAGTTGTTCTTCTTTTTTGATGAAGCAATTACAATTAAAAGTGAATTAACGCTTGGTTTAACCATGATAGCCGTGATTTGTTTTTTCTTTGCGGCCAGTTTAAAACGCTGCGCGTTATATCCGCACATTAAGCACCCGTGGGGTTTGTTTGTACTCAGGGGGTTTTCGTTATTAAGCTTAGTGGCTCAAATTGGGCTTGCGAGTATAGTGGCGCTAGCGGCCTTGAGTGATTTGGTTTAGTCACTTTTAAAAAGTTAATAAAAAACGCGCTTAAAGTAATTTAAGCGCGTTTTTTAATTTATGGTGCTTGATTGATATTTGTGCGTTATTTACCGTGCTCGTTTGCGGCTTTTTCTTCAGCAAGCTCTTCTTTAAGTTTGCGAATTTTTAACCCCTGTTCTTGTCCGCGATGCCTTGCATAATACGTACAACCAATAAACATAGAAGATGCAAATATCAGTTCTAACAATACCCATATAAGCTCATCAGGCGCAGCCCAAAGCATGGTTAACCCGTGAATAAAGTAAAGCATTACAATAAAGTTAGCCCACGCATAGGTGTAGGTGTTGTCTTGAATTATGCCTCTTAACGGCAGTAATAAAGGAATAATGGGCACAAAGATTGACACTAAGCTCGCATTACCATTTAAAGGTGGTACAAAATACATCCACAATGGAATTAAAATTAGCAAACCTACATAACCAAAGAGTGCAGCGCGCTGAAATTTTATAGTAATAGGCTTTTTAGCTGGGTTGTCAGCGGTATTCATTTAAGTTTTCTCGCAATGTGAGTAAGGCGTTTACCAACGCTTTGGCATATTTTAATTTCGTCTTTACTGAGCGTGTTTGAATTACTAATACCTGCAACATGGCTTGCGCCATAAGGTGTGCCACCCGTTTGCGTGGCAAGTAACTCAGGTACATCGTATGGTACGCCAAGTAGCATCATACCGTGGTGTAAAAGTGGTAAAGATAAATTAAGTAATGTGGCTTCATTGCCGCCATGCATACTGCTTGATGACGAAAACACACAAGCTGGCTTATCTATTAATTGCCCTTTTAGCCACAAGTCGCTGGTGGTTTCCCAAAAGCTTTTAGCCTGAGAGGCCATCATGCCAAATCGTGTGGGCGTGCCAAAGGCAAGGCCATCACAATTTATCAGCTCATCTTTTGAAATAACAATGTCGTGCGGATTTTTAGCTACAAATGTACGCAGTAAGGCCGTTGCGCCTTGTTGCTCAATGGACTCAGCTATTTCGTGAGCCATAGCCTCTACAGAGCCATGGCTTGAGTGGTAAAGTACCACAATGGTTTCGCTCATTATAAAACGCTTAGTACGTTTTCTGGTGGGCGACCAATAGCTGCTTTATTGTTATTAACCACAATAGGGCGTTCAATTAGCTTTGGATTTTGTACCATGGCGTCGGTTAAAGCTTGCTCGCTGTTTTCATCTTTTAAGTTAAGCGCTTTGTAAGCGTCTTCTTTAGTGCGCATAAGCTGGCGAACTGAATCAAAACCAAGCTGGCTTACAAGCGTTGTAATTTGCTCATGCGAAAGAGGTGTTTTTAAATACTCGACAATACTTGGCTCTACATTGTTATTTTGTAATAGGGCTAGCGTTTCGCGTGATTTAGAACAACGCGGGTTATGATAAATAGTAACAGACATAAAATGTATCCAAAGTGTGAATTGCCTCTATTTTAGGGCAAGCGCTTGCAGACTTAAAGTCTTGCAAGCTCTTTTTGTAAACGTCGGTATTGGGTAAGTAGTGCTTTTAAGCGTTGTTGCTTAACAAGTTCTGTAGGCTCCACAAAGTTAAGTGCTTTTTGTACTTCGTCTGCGGCTTTAATATATGCGCCATATTGCGATAGTACATCGGCGTTTGCTTCGTGGTAGGCAGCAAGTTTGTCTTGCTTTTTATACGCATCAGCAAGTAATTGTTTACCTAAGTTATGGTTTGGCTTTTCTAGTAAAAAGCTTTTAAGCGTGTTTTCGGCAAGCTCATATTGCTCAGCTTCAAGTGCTGCATTTGCGTAGTTAAGGGTAATAACTTGGTTATTAGGGCGGTATTGATTTAAATCGGCTAAAAACTTAACGGCTTCATCAGCCTTTTTTTGCGCTATTAGTAAATCTGTATGGGTGTCGATATAAAATAAATTTTTAGGATCGTTTTTTAATAACTCATCAAGGATTGGCGCCGCTTCGTCTAACTTATCTTGATCGAGTAAACTTATAGCTAAACCGTACTTAAGGGCTGTATTGCTGTAGTTATTTTCGCGTAGTAGTTTTCTAAATAAGTCTTCAGCTTTTTCAGGTTTGTTATCGTAGCGTGCAAGCACGCGGCTTTTGGCTAAATTAAACTCAAGACTTGGGTTTATATGGCGCTTAGGGTATTGCTCGGCGCGTAAACGCACATCTGATACACGGCTTTCAGGTAACGGGTGAGTCAGCAAAAATGCAGGTGGCTTATATTTGTAACGAATTTGTGCGGCGAGCTTTGTTAAAAATTCACTTGATGCGCGTGCATCAAAGCCTGCGTTGTTAAGTGTTTGCATGCCAATACGGTCGGCTTCTTGCTCTGCCGAGCGGCTATGCGTTAGTTGGCTAAACGCAGATTGTGTTTGGCTTGCTGAAATAATAGCAATACCTGCATCCGGAGCTACAACGGTTGCTAATATACCGGCGATCATTCCGGCAATTGTCATTGCGCTATTATCTTGTTGTTGTTGAATTCTGCGTGCTAAATGGCGCTGTGTTACGTGGGCAATTTCGTGCCCAAGTACAGATGCAAATTGGCTTTCGTTATCGGCTTGCGCTATTAACCCTGTGTGCACACCTACATGTCCACCATAAAATGCAAAGGCGTTTATTTCTGAGTTATTAATCCAAAAAAACGAAAACGGAAAACGTACATCGTTAGCATTAGCGACTAGCTTTCGGCCAATAGTTGTTAGGTATTCGTCAAGCACGGGGTCGTTTATAACCGGCGACGAGCCGCGTATCTGCATCATCATGACTTCGCCAATGGCTTGCTCTTTTTCAAGTGGCAGTGCTTGTAATGCGGATGTTCCTAAGTCAGGAAGCGTAAAGTTAGTTTGTGCCTTTAAAGGCTCGCTCACTAATAAGCTAAATGTGAGTGCGGCGCTACATAAAGTGATAAATGCTGATTTTAGCTGCATTTTATTCCTTGTTTATTGGTTCGCCAATGGCAATTTTGGCAATATCTATTTCGTCACTGCTTGCGCGGCTGTCTTTTTCGCACAATTGGTAGAGTTCTTTTATTGTGACTCCATCAAGCTTTACAACGTTCAATTCGCGCTGTAAAAAAGTAATAATTTTATGTACCACTTTATGTGCATGTAAAATAAGTGCTTTATCGGCTTTGTCACCGCGTTCAAAATAAAAACCTATAAATTTATGGAGTTGGTTTATTCTTATTAGGTTTTTCATTGAATGTGGGTCCCACACTCTAAATTCCATAAAACGGTTATCTTTAATGTATTGATCAACAATAACATCTTTTGCATAAGGCTGAGCCCACAGCTCAAAACCTCTATCGGTAAATACTTGGTGCAGTGCTATGCGTGGTTTGTGTTTTGTGTGTATTTCACCAAAGTTATCTTCGTAACCATCAAGTAAGTCTAAGTTCCAATTACGTTTATCGAGTAAGTTTTTTACAGCGTTATCAAATCCGTGTTCTAACACTCCCTCTGATTCACTAACAGAAGACGCAACTAAATGATAAAAAGGCGGTAGCTCCCCCCAATTAATCTGTTTTTTAAACCAATTAATCTCTTTGAGTGTTGGATTACTTGGTAGATGCGCTTTATTATGCGTTCCAGACATTAACTTATCCTTACTGCTAACTATTTCATAAGGATAAACTATTGCATGAATTGTTTTAAGAAAAAGTTACTGCTGTTCATGCTTTATAAGTATATTGACCGACAATATGCGACTTATTATTCATTTACTACGCGAGTAGAGGCGTTATGTTAGAGCGCGATTTAAAAAAGTTTAAATGTCCGCAGCAATTTGTGCAGTTTAAACTTGCGCTAAAAAGTGCGGAGTCATCAAAACAGTGCATTATTTTTAGTATAAATAAAGGCGAAAGTGCGAACGACATAGAACGTTTTTTGCAAAAAAATGCTTACCGTTACAATTTTGATAAACAACGTGGGTTGTTATTAGTGGAGCCATTACATGTTTGAATACGTAAAAGCATGGTACGAAAGGAAGTTCTCGGATCCTCATTCGGTTACCTTATTATTTTTATTATTAGCCTCAGTTGCTTTACTTTACTTTTTTGGTTCGTTAATTGTGCCGGTACTAGTGGCATTGGTAATTGCTTATTTACTTGATTGGCCGGTAGTGCATTTAGAGCGCTTTGGTGTAAAGCGCTTTGGCGCTACAGTTATAGTAATGCTAATTTTTATAAGCATTATGCTGACTCTTATTTTAGTTATTGGGCCAGTGCTTTGGAAACAAACCAGTAACTTAGTGCAAGAAACCCCGCATATGCTAGAGCAAGGTAAGTCGTACTTAATTGCATTACCTGAGCGATACCCAAGTTTAATTAATATTGAACAAGTACAGGCTATTGTGGCAACCGTTGAAGACAAAATAATTGAGTTTGGCCAAGTGGTTTTATCGTTTTCGCTTACGTCGTTAAAAGATGTTGTGGCTTGGCTTATCTATTTGGTACTTGTGCCGTTACTGGTGTTTTTTATGCTTAAAGATAAGTTAGAGCTAACAGGTAGCGCCGCTAAACTTATACCACAGCAACGACGTTTAATTTTGCAGGTTTGGAATGAAATGAATCAGCAAATAATGAACTACATTCGCGGTAAAGTGTTTGAAATTTTAATTGTTGGTGGTGTGTCGTTTATAGCGTTTACTGTTTTAGATTTACGTTATGCGGCACTTTTAGGTGTGCTAGTTGGCTTTTCGGTATTAATTCCATTTATTGGTGCCGCGCTTGTAACGATCCCGGTTGCCGCTGTGGCATTGTTTCAATTTGGCCTTGAAACGCAGTTTTGGACCATTTTAATAATTTACGGGATCATCCAGGCACTCGATGGCAATGTATTAGTGCCGCTGTTGTTTTCGGAAGCGGTTGACTTAAACCCAGTATTTATAATTGTTGCAGTGTTATTTTTTGGTGGCTTGTGGGGTTTTTGGGGCGTATTTTTTGCCATTCCATTAGCATCGCTTGTAAAAGCGTTAATAAATGCGTGGTCATCAACACATGAAGAAATAACCAAAGAGCTGGCAGAATAACGCTACAAACAGATTTTTAGTATAAAAAAGAATAGTAAACGCACCTAAGTTGCTAAAGAGTTATTACTCATTACCCATAAATTTATGTACTATTGGTAATAAGATATATTTTTTAGTAATAAAGGTGCGTTTTTTAATGTCTGAGTTTTTATTGCCCGATGAACCACTAAAACAAGTTTACCTTGATGCAAATGCAACGACCCCAGTGTTGCCATGCATTGCTGATGTGGTGTCCCATACTATGCAAATATGTTTTGGTAATCCTTCTAGCCCGCATATTAGTGGTATTCAAGCTAAACACTTATTAGAGCAAACACGCGATAAAGCTCGCGCCGTCATTGGTGCTAAAAATGGCGATATTTTGTTTACCTCAGGTGCTACAGAAGGCATTCAAACAGCGGTGGTATCTACGCTTATCAATGCTAAAAAACACACTATTAAAAACCCAGTATTGCTATATGGTGCTACAGAGCACAAAGCCGTACCAAATACATTAAAACACTGGAATAACGTACTTGAAATAAACGCCCAAGTGCTTGCTATTCCGGTAGATAGTAACGGTATTTTAGATTTAGATTTTATTGCAAAGCATATCAATAACGCATTGATGATCTGCACAATGGCGGTTAATAACGAAACTGGCGTGTATCAAGATTTAGCAGCAATTGAGCAAACAATTCGCAGCCGTAACAACAATGTATCGTGGATGGTTGATTGCGTTCAAGCTCTTGGTAAGCAAGCGCTTGCGCTTAGCGATACAACGATAGATTACGCGCCGTTTTCTGGGCATAAACTTTATGCACCTAAAGGAATTGGCCTACTTTACATTAAAAGTGGCAGTGCTTACACGCCATTTATAGCCGGTGGCGGGCAAGAAAGCGGTATGCGATCAGGCACCGAAAACCTGCCAGGTATTGCTGGGTTAAATAAGCTTTTTAGCTTATTACTCGATAAAACCGACGATACTTTTAAATCATTAGATACATTAAATAGCTATCGCAGTGAGTTACACGAAGCATTAAAAAATACATTTGGCGATATAACGTTTAATCATAGTTTTGAGCATTCAGTGCCAACAACATTAAACTTTGCTGTAAACGATTTAACGTCAAAAGAAGTGATTGATTTGTTTGACGCGGCAGGTATTCGTGTAAGTGGGGGATCTGCGTGTAGTACAGGTGCTGCGCAAAGCTTTGTACTTGATGCAATGGGCGCAAGTAAATGGCAAAGCGAAAATGCAATTAGGCTCTCGTTTGGCCCAGCAGCCACGCAGCAAGATATAACTTATGCTTGTGAGCGTATTCGTGCTTTAAAACAAATACTGCAAGCAAACTGTTTAATCGTGTCTGACAGTACTACACCACAACAAGAAGTGTGCGCACTGGGATTAACTCAATTTAGGCATCAGGGCGCGTGTAGTTGGTTGTATGTGAGCGACGATAAGCACGCAGTTATTATCGACCCAATTATTGAGCTAATTCCTCGATTTGAAAAAATAGCGAATACTCAAAACTTAAAGGTGGCTGCGGTACTTAATACTCATAAGCATCAAGAGCGAGAGTCTGCAACACTGCTACTAACGAGTGTATTAGCTCATAGAGTTGTAAAAGGTGAAGTTGATGCGCTTGGTTGGCCTATAAACCTAGCAACAATAACACTAACAAATGACGTGCTTGAAAAAGTAGCAACACCAGGGCACAGCAAAGACAGCGTCAGTTATTTACTAAAAAATAGCGCGGGTGAAACGCGGTACTGTTTTTGTGGCGATTTAATTTTACCTGCGGGGCTTGGCAACACATCGCTTAAAGGGGGCGATGCTAAAGCTATGGCGCAGTCTATTTTAACATTAAGCAAGCAGCTAACTAATAAGAGTATTATTTGTTCAGGGCACGACTACCAACAGTGTTTTGCTATGAACTGGGCTGTACAGCAAAAGCAAACACCTTTATTAAGTGCTTTAAAAAATAACGATATTTCAATTGATGAGTTTGCATTGCAAAAGCAGCAATACGATGCACTAAAACAAGTTAATAACACCCAGTTATGTGGTTATGTAAACGCGCTGCCAGAAATTGATACGCAACAACTGAGTTTTAAAGATGCAAAAGCAATGCTTAGCACGGATAGCACCTATTTAATTGATACACGAGAACCATACGAACACGGTGCTACCAACGTAGCTCACTTGTTTAACACTCCCAATGCAAACACGTTAAATATACCTCTTAGCAGAATGGCCAATGCGGTATTTGAAGGCCAGCTCAATAAAAACAATACATACATTTTATTGTGCCGAAGCGGAAACCGCTCAAAAATAGCGGCTAACAACTTAATGCAACTAGGGTATAAAACCGTTTATAACTTAAATGGTGGCTTGGCACTGAGCAATTAACAGCAGCGGTTAATAATAAGTCGGCTTTAGGGCCGACTTTTTTATTTATGCATACTTATTAGATAATTATACAATCACCCGTTAAAAGTCATTAATATTTCATTTTTTGGGTTTAAGCTATATCAGTGCCTTTAAAATTAAGGGATAATTAATTTATAAAATTTTTATGATACCGGTGTCAAAAGCTAAAAATTGCGTTATCATCTGCACCTTAAATTATAAAAACAGCACTTTTTTTGCATTTTTAGTTATACTATTGACGTTTAATTTTAGTATGAAAAAGCAGTAATAAGAGTTTTGCTTTTATAAAAAGCATTTTAAAATCAATTGATTGAAAGAATTAGAGGGTACTTACATGTCTAACCGAACGCAATTAGCAAGTTGGCAAGCATTATCGCTAAATGCTGCAAAGATGAAACAAACACATCTTAAAACGTTATTTGCACAAGATGACACACGCTTTTCTCAATTTTCGACTCAAATACCAGGCGTATTATTCGATTACTCTAAACAACTTATTGATAACGACGTTTTTGCCAACTTAATGTCACTTGCTAAAGAGTGTGATATTGCTTCATGGCGCGATAAAATGTTCAGCGGCGAAAAAATAAATATTACTGAAGATCGCTCAGTGCTTCACACTGCATTACGTAATCGTGCGCATACACCGTTAGTGGTTGATGGCGAAAACGTAACACAAGCAGTAGATGACGAATTAGCAAAAATTAAAGTATTTGTTGAAAAAGTTCGTAGTGGCCAGTGGTTAGGTTACACAGGTAAAGCAGTAAAAGACGTGGTAAGTATTGGTGTTGGCGGCTCAAACTTGGGTCCGCAAATGGCAACAGAGGCGCTAAAAGCGCTTGCTGACGATACTCTAAACGTACATTACGTATCAAATGCAGATGGCGTACAAATTTCATCGGTATTAAAGGCAATTGACCCTGAAACAACATTATTTGTTATTTCGTCAAAAACATTTACTACCTCAGAAACCATGACAAACGCTAAAACAGCCGTTGATTGGTTTTTACAAACAGCAAAAGATGACAGCACTATTGCTAAGCATTTTGTTGCGGTAAGTACAAATTTAGAAAAAACAGCCGCTTTTGGTATCGCGGATGAAAACGTATTCACTATGTGGGATTGGGTCGGTGGTCGCTTTTCACTTTGGAGTGCGATAGGCTTACCCATTGCTTTATATTTAGGTTATGACGCTTTTGAAGCCATTTTAGAAGGTGCTTTTGAAGTAGACGAGCACTTTAAATCGGCTCCTTTTGAACAAAATATACCACTTATAATGGCGTTGCTTAGTGTTTGGAATACCAGCTTTTTAGGGTATACAGCACAAGCTATTTTACCTTACGACCAAGCGCTTCATATGTTGCCTGCGTATTTGCAACAAGGTGAAATGGAAAGTAATGGTAAGCATGTTAATTTTGCAGGTGAAACCGTACCATATACAACAGTGCCAATTATTTGGGGCATGACAGGGATTAACGGACAGCACGCATTTTATCAATGTTTGCACCAAGGTAATGTAATTGTACCTGCTGATTTTATTGCATCTGTTAAGCCACAAGTAAATGTTGATAAACACCATGATATTTTACTATCTAACTTTTTAGCGCAAACAGAAGCGATGATGAGTGGTGTAGATGCAAAACAAGTGACAGCAGATTTAACCGCTAAGGGTAAATCGCAGGCGCAAATTGATGAATTATTAAATCATAAAATTCATAAGGGTAATCGCCCAACTACGTCTATGCTGTTAGACACTGTAGATGCAAAAACAGTGGGTAGATTAATAGCTCTGTATGAGCACAAGATATTTTGCCAAGGCATAATTTTAGAAATTTGTTCGTTTGATCAATGGGGTGTTGAACTAGGTAAAGGTTTAGCATCTAAAATTGAAAGCGAGCTTACCGATGATAGCGTTAAGCACGCACACGATAGCTCAACAAACGGATTAATGGCGTACTACAAGCAGCATCGTACGCAGTAACAATTTAGCTTATCTCAAGATAAGCAAACCGAGTACCTTTGAACGGGTAGCGCTGGAGTTCTTAGGGTCTGTATTTTTGTGAGAGGAAATACAGGACCCCTAAGGCTCATTTAACAAGCGAAAATTAAAATAATAAAAAGTCCGTACAACACAACAATTCAGCAGGCTGTTATACAATCACGCTATAAGAGCCACCTAATCTAGCAATAAATAGGCATACCCGCGCAGACAAATGCATTGGGTATCACAACGTAGAGAGTAACTATGCTTAATCCTTTTGATATTATAATTTTTGGGGGCGGTGGTGACCTTGCGTTACGCAAATTGCTACCTGCAATGTACAGAGCATATCAAGAAGGTAACTTACCTGAAGGCTCACGTATCCTACCAACAGTACGTGAAGAAGCTAAACGTGCCGAATACGTAGAAACAGCGCACAAAGCACTACAAGAATTTTTAAGCAAAGGCGAATTTAACGCTAAAGACTGGAAAGCATTTTCTACATTTTTAGTGCCAGTAGTCAGTAACGTAACTGAAGCAGACGATAACTGGGACGTGCTAAAAGGTATTTTAGATGAGCACGATAGCACTAAATCTCGCGTATTTTACTTATCACTTCCACCGGCTGTGTACGGCACATGTTGTGAAATCTTATCAACTAAAGGCTTAATTACCCCAACGTCTCGTGTCGTTGTTGAAAAGCCAATTGGTTACTGCGGCGATTCAGCTGAAGCTATTAATGGTAAAATTGCAGAGTTTTTTGATGAAGAGCAAATCTTCCGTATTGACCATTACTTAGGTAAAGAAACGGTTCAAAATTTAATGGCATTACGCTTTTCAAACTCATTATTTGAAAATATGTGGGATGCTAAATCTATTGATAATATTCAAATTAGTTTATCTGAAACTGTAGGCCTTGAAAGCCGTGCTGGTTTTTACGATAAAGCCGGTGCACTGCGTGACATGGTACAAAACCACTTGTTACAGCTACTTTGTTTAGTGGCAATGGAATCGCCTAATAAGCTTAACGCTAACAGTATTCGTAACGAAAAACTAAAAGTGTTAGAAGCACTTCGTCCGCTATTAGATGGCGATGTTGATAGCAATATTGTACGCGGTCAATACGTACCAGGCGACCTAAACGGTAAAATTGTACCGGGTTACTTAGAAGAGCTAAATGAAGGTTCAAGTAAAACAGAAACCTTTGTTGCTATTCGTGCTCACATTGATAACTGGCGTTGGGCTGGTGTTCCTTTTTACCTTCGTACAGGTAAACGTATGGCTAAGCGCTGTGCTGAGATTGTGGTTGAATACAAAAAAGTATCTCACAATATTTACGAAGATAACGTAGGTAATATTGAGCCAAACCGCCTTGTTATTCGCTTGCAACCTGAAGAGACGATTCAATTAACGCTTATGTCTAAGCGTCTTGATAATCTTGAAATGCAACTAGAGCCGGTAACAATGAACATTGAGCTTTCTCAAGCTTACAGCAATGGTTTCCACTCAGATGCATACAAGCGTTTAATGCTTGATGCGGCTGCAAATAACCCGTCGTTATTTATTCACCGAGATGAAGTTCGTCAAGCCTGGAAGTGGATTGATCCAATTATTGACCGCTGGCAAGACAAAGGCAAACCTGCGCTTTACCGTGCTGGTAGCTGGGGTCCTGATGATGCTGATGAATTATTGGCTGAAAACAACCATGTATGGTTTAACACCGGCGATAAGGTATAAGTTATGGCAACTATTGTTGAAAAGTTTTTTGATAATAAAGACGCGTTAACTGCTGAGTTATCAGCAACACTTGAGCAATCATTACGTGATGGTATTAAAAATGATGGCCGTGCAGTGCTCATGGTTTCTGGCGGCTCGTCACCGGCACCTGCGTATAAGCATTTATCAACTCTTGATTTAGATTGGCAAAACGTTGATGTTGCCATGGTTGATGAGCGCTGGGTTGAGCCAAACCATGAAAAAAGTAACGAAGCATTTATAAATAGCACGTTACTTCAAAACTATGGCAGTGCAGCAAACTTCATTACAATGAAAAACTCTGCCGCTACTGCAAAAGAGGGCACACAAGTATGTGAAGCCGCTTATAGTGCTTTAAAGGCGCCATATGATGTAACTATATTAGGTATGGGCCCTGATGGTCACACTGCGTCTTTATTTCCACACGCAGAAGGTTTAGAGCACGGTTTAACAACTGAGCAAACAGTATGTGCAATTAACGCAATACAAAGTGACGTAACCGGTAGTATTACCGAGCGTATGACTCTTACGTTAAATGCAATAGCAAATTCTAAAGTGGTTAAGCTACTGATAAGCGGTGAAGAAAAACTCGCTGTTTATAAGCAAGCAAAAGCAGGGGGGGAGGTAAATGATATGCCTCTTCGCGCTGTACTTAACCACCCAAGCATTAATATTGAGGTATATTGGGCACCTTAATTTAAGTGCTTTAAACTACCCAGAAAAGGCAGCTTATTTAAGCTGCCTTTTTATTTGCCTAAATTTAATACAGTGCAAAGCATAAAGCTGCCATATTACTGTTAACCAATGTTAATGGTTTTACTTTTACTGTATGAAAAGTGCTCGCTCAGTGTGTTGTTTTTAATCGTATTTTATAAGTTTTAGCTGTACGTTTTTTAGCAACGCACAGATTTAGTTATATTTTATTTTTTCATGACGGTTGTCATAAAAGTTTCCCTTCCTTTTTTACTTCAAAAGCATTAGCCTAAAGGCATTAACAATGAAATATATAAATTAAAAATAACGGAGCAGTAACATGGCGGAGCAACAAGTACAGCCTTTACACAACGAAAAACATGCCAACACTAAAATTCAAAACGGCATCAACGTAGAATTTATGAAAACTCAACATTTAGTGCCTGTAGTTGCACATGAGTTTGCACGCGTAGCAAATGAGTTCCCTATGTCATTCGTTAAAAATAACGAAGCTGGCACTTTTCAAGCAGTAGCTATGTTTGGCCTAGAGCCAGGCGAAAACCTTTTTGTAGAAGACGGTAAATGGACTGCTGCATTTGCACCTATGGCGTCTACTCGTTACCCACTTGGCTTAGTTAAACACCCAGATCAAGATCAATACGGTATCGTAATTGACGAAGCAAGCTCACTGGTTGGTGAAGAAGAGGGTAATGCTTTATTTGAAAATGGTGAGGAAACTGATTACCTAAAACGTCGTAAAGAAGCGCTAGTATCGTTTATTGAATTTTCTCAAGTAACTGAAGCGTTCACTAAATTCCTCGCTGACAAAGAACTACTAATAGCGCAAACGCTAACAGTAGATATTAAAGGCGAGAAAAAAGACATCAACGGTATTTACCTTATCGATGAGAAAAAGCTAAACGAGTTAAGCGATGCTGACTTCTTAGAGCTTCGTAAGCGTGGTTACCTAGCACCTATCTACTCTTTCTTAACGTCTACTCACCAAGTAGCACGTTTAGCGCGTTTAAAAGCTAAACAAGCTTAATTACAAACACGTTAAATTTTAAAAAGCGCCTTAAGGCGCTTTTTTTATGCCATTAAACGTACATTAGTTGAAATCTCCGTTGTAACCATTCACATTGTTTTTAACACTTAATACAAAAAGAGATCACCATGAAAAAAATATTAGTATTATCAATTATTGCCAGTGCGTGTTTAACCCTAAGTAATAGTGCTTTGAGCGAGCAAGCGCCGTTTGCTATTGCGATTCATGGTGGTGCGGGCACAATTGAAAAAGCAAAATTTACGCCCGCGCAAGAAAAAGCCTACAGAGCTAAATTAAGTGAAGCTGTAGAAGCCGGTTATGCGGTACTTGAAAAGGGCGGTGAGAGCTTAGATGCAATAACTACTGCGATAGAAGTACTGGAGCAATCACCTTATTTTAATGCAGGGCGAGGTGCTGTTTATACTTACGATGGTAACCACGAACTAGATGCGTCAATAATGGATGGACGAAATCGTGAAGCGGGCGCTGTTGCGGGTATTAAGCACATAGAAAGTCCAATTCAGTTAGCGCGCTTAGTAATGGATAACTCAGTACATGTAATGCTTAGCGGTCAAGGCGCTGAAGAGTTTGCCAAAGAGCAGGGTATTGAGCTTATCGAAAATAATATATTTGATACTGAGCATCGCTATGAAGCACTTTTAAAAGCCAAACAAAAACTAGATAAAGCCAAGGCAACTAGCAAAAATTACCAAGCAGCACATAAAGCACTTCCTACAGAATATAAAATGGGCACTGTTGGCGCTGTTGCACTTGATAAAAACGGCAATTTAGCCGCGGGTACATCTACGGGCGGCATGACAGCTAAACGGTTTGGCCGTATAGGCGATGCCCCCGTAATTGGTGCAGGTACATTTGCTGAAAACGAATCGTGTGCAGTATCGGCAACGGGGCATGGTGAATACTTTATTCGATACAACGTAGCGAGTGATATATGTGCGCGTGTTAAATACCAAAATAAAACCATTGCACAAGCGGGTGATGAAGTTATTAATCAAGTGCTTGCACCCATAGGTGGTACGGGTGGGGTGATTATTGTAGATGCCAAAGGCAATATTAGTTTGCCATTTAATACCTCAGGTATGTATCGCGCCAGTAAATCGAACACCCAAGCAACTTACGTGGGTATTTTTAACGACGAATAACTTATTAAGTCTATAGTTATGCACTTTGTAGCATTAACCCAGCGCGTTTAGTTTGATACAATTAACGCTCTTTTATTAATTTTATAAGGTGTGCGGGTGGTAAACCTAGGTCAGTTGTTTGGCGAGCTAAAAACGTGCTTAAAAAAAGATCAATTTATTTTTAAAAAGCGCCTACACGGCGTAAAAAAAATAAGTAATGAAAACAAACAAGCCAATGCCATTGAAAAAATAGCGGCCGATATTACCCGTAGCCAAGAAAACCGCGAAAAACGTCTTGCTGGTTTGCCTAAAGTGACTTACCCAGAGCAATTACCGGTAAGTCAAAAAAAGGATGTAATTAAAGACGCCATAGCAAACAACCAAGTTGTTATTATTGCTGGCGAAACCGGTTCAGGTAAAACAACACAAATACCTAAAATGTGTTTAGAGCTTGGCCGTGGGGTTGATGGCTTTATTGGCCATACTCAACCTAGGCGTTTAGCTGCGCGAAGTGTTGCTAATCGAATTGCTGAGGAAATGAAATGCGAACTTGGCCAACAAGTTGGTTTTAAAATTCGTTTTAGCGATCAGGTTTCTAATAACACTTACATAAAACTGATGACAGACGGTATTTTGCTTGCTGAAATACAACAAGACCGTTTTTTAAATCAATATGACACCATTATTATTGATGAAGCGCATGAGCGCAGTTTAAACATTGACTTTATTTTAGGGTATTTAAAAAACTTACTGCCAAAACGCCCTGATTTAAAAGTTATTATTACTTCTGCAACCATCGACCCTGAGCGCTTTTCAAAGCATTTTAATGATGCACCTATTATTGAAGTATCTGGTCGTACTTTCCCTGTTGATGTGCGTTACAACCCAATCTCTGATATTAAAAAAGATGACATGGAAGCCGAGGGCGATCAGCTACAAGGTATTTTTGATGCGGTTGATGAACTTTGCGCAGAAGGCCCCGGCGATATACTCATATTTTTAAACGGTGAGCGTGAAATACGTGATACTGCCGATGCACTTAGCAAGCGTAATTTAAAACACACCGATGTTTTACCGCTTTATTCACGTTTGTCTAACGCTGAACAAAACCGTATTTTTGCACCGCATTCACGTCGTCATATTATTTTAGCCACCAACGTTGCCGAAACCTCGTTAACCGTGCCGGGTATTCGTTATGTAATAGACCCAGGTACTGCGCGAATTAGCCGTTATAGCTACCGTACTAAAGTACAGCGCTTACCTATTGAACCAGTTTCACAAGCCAGTGCAAATCAGCGTATGGGGCGTTGTGGACGTGTTGAGGCAGGTATTTGTATTCGTTTGTACTCTGAGGATGATTTTTTATCGCGCCCAGAGTTTACCGACCCAGAGATACTACGTACTAATCTAGCGTCTGTTATTTTGCAAATGTTAGCACTTGGTCTTGGTGATATGAGTGAGTTTCCGTTCGTTCAAGCACCCGATAGCCGTAATATCAACGATGGTTTAACGCTACTTGAAGAGCTACAAGCGATAAAACCTGCAAAAAATCGTGATAAAACGAGTCTCACACAATCTGGTCGAGAGCTCAGCCGCTTACCCGTTGACCCTCGTTTAGCAAAAATGGTACTAACAGCGCATAAACTTGGTGCACTTCGCGAAGTAATAATTATTGTCGCGGCGTTATCTATTCAAGATCCTCGAGAACGCCCACAAGAAAAACGCGCTGCAGCAAATGAAAAACATGGCCGCTTTGACGCTCCAGATTCTGACTTTATTGCATTTTTAAACCTGTGGAATTACTTAGAAGAACAGCAAAGCGAGCTGACCAATAGTCAATTTAGAAAGTTATGCCAAAAAGACTTTTTAGCCTATATGCGTCTTCGTGAGTGGCAAGACATTGTTTATCAAATTAGCACTGTATGTAATGAAATGGGCATGAAAGCCACCAGTCAAGCGGCTGATGGCGAGTTAGTGCACAAAGCGTTATTAAGCGGCATGCTAAGCCATATTGGCTTTAAAGACGAAAAACAAATTTACAAAGGTGCGCGTAATAGTCAGTTCCATATTTTTCCGGGCTCAGGTTTATTTAAAAAGAGTCCTAAATGGATGATGTCGGCGGAGCTGGTAGAAACCAGTAAATTATACGCGCGTATTAATGCAAAAATAGACATTACTTGGGTAGAGCCACTTGCTCAGCACTTAGTTAAACGTAGCTATTCAGAGCCTCATTGGGAGAAAAAGCCAGGTGCGGTTATCGCGTTTGAGCAGCAAACTCTTTATGGTTTATTAGTTGTTAATAAACGCCGCTGTGTTTATAGCAATATTGATCCAAAAGTGAGCCGTGAGCTATTTATACGTACTGCACTTGTTGAGCAAGAGCTGGGCTTAAATGAGCAGTTTTTAGCATTTAACCGTGAGCTGATAGAAGACATACAAGTACTTGAGCATAAATCTCGACGCCGTGACATTTTAGTTGATGAGCAAACTCTGTATGAGTTTTACGATAAAAAAATACCGAAAGAAATTAATAACCGTGCGGCGTTTTTAAAGTGGTATAAAACTCAAAAGCAGCAAAATAAACACTACTTACATATGAGCCGTGAAGAGCTTATGCAGCACGGTGCAAGTAATATTACTGAGTTTGATTACCCAGATACGTGGCAACAAGACAACATTATTTTACCGCTTACTTATCATTTTGACCCGGGCCAAGCCGTTGATGGTGTTGCAGTGCAAATACCTGTTGCGCTATTAAACCAAGTACAAGAGAGTGGCTTTGATTGGCATATACCCGCTTTTAGACACGAATTAATTAGCGGTTTAATTAAATCGCTTCCTAAATCGCTACGCCGTAATTTTGTACCTGCACCTAATTATGCTGATGCAGTGCTTGCGGCAATTGAGCCACTACAAGGCAGCCTAATAGAGGCGCTTACTACCCGATTACTCAGAATGACGGGCGTAAGAGTAGATGCACAAGCGTGGGACTTAAGCGCACTTGCTCCACACTTACGACTACAATTTGAGGTGCGCGATGAGCACGACAAGCTACTTGCGCGTGGTCTTGATTTAGCCAAACTAAAAGCGCAGCTGCAAGGTAAAGTAACCGATACACTATCAAAAGTAGCTGACAAAGGTATTGAAAAAACAGACTTAACGCAATGGGATTTTGGCAAGTTACCAGCCTCGTACGTTAAAAAGCAAGGCCAATACGAGATAAAAGCATACCCAGCGCTGGTGGATAAAAAATCAGCTGCTGCAGTTGAGTTATTTGATAGTGAAGTAAAAGCGCAGCAGGCTCATCAAAAAGGCCTGCGCAGGTTAGTTTTATTAAACGTGCCTTCGCCAATTAAGTATTTACAACAAAACTTACCTAATAAAGCCAAACTTGGTTTGTACTTTAATCCATTTGGTAAAATTGCAGATTTAATTGATGACTGTATTGCCGCAGGGGTTGATAGCTTGCTTGTTAAGCATGGCGATATACGTGACGAACAGGCGTTTGAAGCGGTAAAAGAACAAATACGCGGTGAGCTCGGTGATGCAGTGGTATTAATTGCCACACAAGTAGAGCAAGTATTGAGTATTGCACATAGCCTTCATAAAAAAATGAAAGGCCGCGTAGATTTAACGATGATCACAGCGCATGGTGATATTAAATCTCAGCTTGAGTCGCTTATTTTTAAAGGATTTGTAAGTGCTCATGGCGCAGACAAAATAACAGACTTAATACGGTATTTAAAAGCGATTCAGAAGCGTTTAGAAAAACTTCCGGTAGATCCTAACAGAGATCGCTTATGTGTTTTAGAACTAGAAAAAGTAGCGCAAGAATACAAAAAGTTAGTAAATAAAACACCTAAAGGACTGCCAATACCTGATGAGGTAACGACTATCTTTTGGATGCAACAAGAGTTACGGGTCTCGTTGTTTGCACAAACGCTAGGCACGCCTTACCCAATATCTGCGAAGCGGGTTATAAATGCGATAAAAGAGATAGAATAAAACTTGCATTTTCTATTAAGCTTAGTACCTTAATAGAGGGATTTATTTTTGTTTTGAGAAGGAAGCGACATAGTTATGTCCTCATCGGTTGAACATAAAACAAAGCGATTATTAGTGGTAGATGACGAGTATTTCAATTATGAAATGCTTAAAACAGCACTGACTTCGAAATTTGACGTAAGCTACGCAGATTCAGGGCAAAGCTGTCTTGCATCAGCGATTGCTAATCCGCCTGATATAATTTTGCTAGATGTATGTATGCCTGGCCTTGATGGCTATGATACGTGTCGAATGCTTAAGCACACCCCTGAGACAAAAAATATTCCTGTTGTTATGGTATCGGGCCTTGAGTCCCCATCTGAAAAACAAGCGGGCTTTGACGCTGGCTGCGACGCATATGTTGTAAAGCCATTTTCTATGGGTGCTTTGTTGGAAGAAATTAACACGGTTGTTTAGAGGTAACCTATGTTTACTGACGATAAGCGAGATTTTAGACGTATGCAGGTGAACACGCCTGCAAATTTAACTACTATAGAGCCTATAGCAGGGTTAAATTATACCGCAGAGTGTGTAGATTTGAGTGCAACGGGGTTATCGCTACATTTAGATGACTTGCTTGAGTTAGACACTTTACTACAAGTAAATATTGAATCTACCCATCCTAGTATTGCTTCGCTTAATGCCACTGCAAAGGTTATTCGCGCTAGTAAGGAAGATGATGGCACTATTACTGCCGGTTTGAAGATTGTTCAGTTTAATTAACTAAACTAGGCGTCTAAACAAAAAACGTTAGTGGATTTAAGCAATCCACTAACGCCGTTTTAAAGCGCTATTTAATACACCTTACAAATTAAGCCTTTTAAGTAAAAGCCTTCAGGGTAGCTACCAGCGATAGGGTGGTCGGCTGCTTGATTTAATCGCTCCATAATTAACAGCTCCTTTCCTGCGTCAAGTGCTGCATCAGCCACAACTTTTTGAAACAAGTTTTGCTCCATTAAACCCGAGCACGAGAACGTTAATAACGTGCCGCCTGGTTTTAATATTTGCATAGCAATCATGTTTATATCTTTATAACCACGGCACGCACCGGTTAGCTGCGCTTTGTTGTCTGCAAATTTTGGCGGATCCATCACAATAGTATCAAACTGCTTGCCTTCATCGCGGTATTGGCGCAATAGCTTAAATACATCTTGTTTCACAAAATCGACTTTATTTAAGTCTAAATTGTTATGTTCTACATTACGCTTTGCAGTATCAAGCGCTGGCTGAGATACATCAACATTTGTAACGTGAGTACAGCCACCACGTAGCGCGTATAACGAAAATGTACCTGTGTAGCTAAAACAGTTAAGCACGGTTTTATCTTTTGCAAAACGCTCAAGGGCGGCACGGCTATCGCGTTGATCTAAATAAAAACCGGTTTTATGACCTTCGATAATATCAACTTCAAGTTTTAAACCGTTTTCTTCAATAAGTACGGGCTCTTTAGGCTCGCTGCCCCAAAGTACGCCTTTGATTGGCTCAAGGCCTTCTTTGGTACGTACATCTACATCTGAGCGCTCATAAATACTAGCGCCTGGGAAAATAGCCATAAGTGCGCCGACTATTTCACCTTTATGGCGCTCAGCACCCGCGCTTAGTAATTGGCATACTAATACGTTATCAAACTTATCTATGGTTACACCTGGTAAATAGTCAGACTCTGCGGCACACAACCTAAAGCCTGTTAAGCCGCCTTCAGAAATAACGTGTTCGCGTGCATCAAGTGCTCTGCGTAAGCGGCGTTCAAAAAAGTGTTGGTCGATTACTTCTTTTTCGTCAAAGCTCCATACACGCGCTCTTATTTGAGAGTGAGGGCTATAAGCTGCGGTTGCTAAAAACTTACCTTCATTATCGTGAATAGTAACTGTGTCGCCCAGACCCGGTTTACCTTTAATTTTTTTGATGGCTTTTGAAAATAGCCAAGGGTGCTTTCTTTTTAATGATTTTTCGCGACCAGCTTGTAGGTAAACGGCAGATGACATAAGGCTTCTCAGTAGTAATAAATAAGCGCTGTATTTTAGTCAAGCAGGGCTCAACATACAATGAATGTTTTGCAAGGGGGGCATAAAGCACGGTAAAGTACGGATAAATCAGATATTAATTAGTTTTTGGAATGTTAACGTGCCCGATGTAACTTTAAACCCCGATTTAGAAATACTTAATTCAAAATGTAGGACGTTTATAACATCATTAATTCATGCTGATGTTGCCCACGATATTACACATATTGAACGGGTTGTACGTGTTGCTGTGCAGCTATGTAATGCCGAACAGGCAAATATGCATGTTGTGTTACCTGCAGCTTGGATGCACGATTGCGTGGCAGTTGCTAAAAATCACCCGGATCGCGCAAGAGCCTCTACGATGGCTGCCAATAAAGCGATTGAGTTTTTAAAATCAATTAATTACGACGAGTCGCTGTTTGATGATATTCACCATGCGATTGCAGCGCATAGTTTTAGTGCCAACATTGCAATTAAAACCGTAGAAGCGCAAATAGTGCAAGATGCAGACAGAATGGATGCATTAGGTGCAATTGGTGTCAGTCGGTGTATGAAAGTGGGTGGTTCGATTAACCGATTACTGTATAACCCAAATGACCCTTTTTGTATTAAACGTGAAGCCGATGATAAAAAATATACGCTTGATCACTTTTTTATAAAACTACTGCATATTGCAAAAAGTATGAACACACCTTCTGCAAAAGCCGAGGCACAAAGGCGTACACAATACATGCATGCTTTTTTAGAGCAGCTCAAGTCTGAGATAGGCCAATAACATGGCTACACCTCTACTTGAAGGGATCGATCATTGCCATTTAAATGTAAATAACTTACAAGCGGCAATAAAATGGTACGAACATGTATTAGGCTTTTATGTTGTACCTGAACTGGCATTTTGGAATGAAGATGGCAAAGGGCCTTTAACACTCGAAGATGAAAACAAAACCGCGCGTTTAGCATTGTTTGAACGAGAGGGGTACAGCAAAGGAATTGCTTTTGCTGTAAACGCAGAGCAATTTATAGCGTGGTTAAAGCACTTTGAGCAGTTACAAATAAAAACGGTACTAGCTGATCACGGTGTTACTTTCTCTATGTATTTTAAAGACGACAGTAATAATAGCCATGAAATTACTTCTCATGATTATAGCTGTATTAAGCGTATTTATAATAATGTTGAGTTAGGCTCTCATAGTGCCAAGGGTAATTAGCTTAATTCTTGGCTTGCCTCTTTAATCGCAATAATATCATCAAGCTTTTCAATAAATAAATTGATCAAATTAGGATCGAAGTGACTACCTGCTTGAGATTTTAAATGCTCGATGGTTTTTTCTACGCTCCATGCTTCTTTATAAGGGCGTTTTGATGTGAGGGCATCAAATACATCAGCAATAGCTATAATACGTCCTTCAACTGATATATCTTCACCTTTGATGCCATGAGGGTAACCTGTACCGTCCCATTTTTCGTGATGCTCTATAGCAAGTGTGTGCGCGAGTTGTAAAAGTGGAGATGACGAATTGGCAAGAATTTTTGCACCTATTACAGCATGCTGTTTCATGTGCTCAAACTCATCACTGGTTAAGCGCCCAGGCTTTAATAAAATGGCGTCGGGTATGCCGATCTTACCTACATCGTGCATAGGGGCTGCTTGGCGTAACAGCTCGGCCTCAGACTCGTCCATACCTAATGCTAAAGCGAGTACTTTACTGTACTGGCTCATGCGCACGATATGCTCGCCAGTATCTGTATCTTTGTACTCTGCAGCACGGCCTAAACGATGTACTAAATCAACATGTGCTTGTTTAAGCTGCTCAGCTTGAACGAGTGATAAATGTGTTTTAACGCGGGCTCTTACTATTGCGGGGCTTATAGGTTTTGTTATGTAATCTACAGCGCCTAATTCAAAACCTTTAAACTCATCGCTTTCATCACCAAGAGCGGTTACAAAAATAATAGGGATGTGTGATGTTTTTGGGTTTGCTTTAACTTTTTGACATACTTCAAAGCCATTCATATCTGGCATCATAATATCGAGCAATATAAGTTTAGGGAGTTCTTTTTCAAGTAAAGCGAGCGCAGCATCGCCAGATTTAGCAAACGACATTCTGTACTTATTACCTAACACTTCACGCATCACTTTTAGATTTGCAGGCTCATCGTCAACAATTAATATACGAGGCCTATCTGTAGAAAAATCCATTATTTAAATACTCATTTTTTTGTTAGGTTTTTAAGTAAGCTTTCAAGCTTTGTTTGCGCACTATCAAAATCAAAATCGTCAAATGCATCAACGATTTCATTAACTTCATCTTGCAAGTTTGCCGGTACGTTACACTGTAATTTGGCAAGCAGATCATCATTTAGTTCAGCATTTTGTGCATCTTGACTCAATGTTTTACACAAAGTTTCTATTTCAGTGGTGCTGAGTGTATTTTCATCTGTGTTGCTTTGAGGTTTTTCAGGCTCTGAGCAATCGTTATTATCAAGCAGCTTAGAAATAACAGCGAGCTCATTTTTAATATCTTCGAGGGTACTAATTAATAGCTCATCAGTTTGTTGTTGCTCTAGGGATGCTAATAACTTCATTAAAGTTGTTAAACCTAAATTACCTGCAACCCCTTTAAGTGTGTGTATTAGGCTGTGTACATCTTTTATATCTGATAGCTTCTCGGTGAACAGCACTTCAAAATGTTCATTGTTATTGTTAATGAACTTTTTAATCTCAGTAAGTTGTTTACACTTTGACCCCCAAAGCGTTAAACCTTTGTCAAAATCAATGTGTTGAGATTCAGGGTCATTTTGTGAAATTACTATTTCTTTTGCTATACCCAAGCCAAGCACTTGGGCTATTTCTTGATTTAGCTGATTTATGTCAACTGGCTTATTGGCAAAGCCATTCATACCTGCTTTTTTAGCCGTTAATTTATCTTGGTGTAACACACTGGCTGTAAGCGCAATGATAGGGGTATATTTGAGCTGTCTTTGCTTTTCAATTATTCTAATTTTTTGTGTTGCTTGAATGCCATCACACTCAGGCATGTGGATATCCATTAATATTACATCAAAATCTTGCTGCTCGAATACTTCAACCGCTTGAAGGCCATTAGATGCTTTGGTAACGAGGTGTTGATCGCGTGACAGTAATATTGAAAGTAGCTCTGTATTTTGCTCTATATCATCTACAACAAGCACTCTTAGTGCAGGTAGTTGAGTATGCAGGCCATCAAAAAAGTCTATTTTATTTTCATCACCTACGCTCAATGGTAGCGAAAAGTAAAAACATGTTCCTCTACCTAACTCACTTACTAGGTTAATACTTCCGCCCATAAGCTCAACTAATTGTTTACTTATTGTTGTTCCAAGACCAGTGCCACCAAATCGGCGTGTTGTGGTTCCATCGGCTTGCTCAAAAGGCTGAAATACGGCTTGAACACGATCTTTTGCTATACCAATACCCGTGTCTTGTACCTCAAAAAATAAATGCTGATTTTGTGTTGTTCCAACAGTAACGGTTACAGAGCCTTTTTCTGTAAATTTAATAGCGTTGCCAATTAAATTAGTGAGTACCTGCCTTAGCCGATCGGGGTCGCCGTAATAGGTGCTACTTACAGAGTCTTTTATCTTAAGCGTTAAGTTTAAATCTTTCTTTTTAGCCTCAAGCCAAAAGGTAGAAATAATACTGTCTATGACAGGTTTTAAACTAAAATGCACAGGTTCTATAGTCAGCTTTCCGCGTTCTAATTTAGCAGAATCTAAAATTTCGTTTAGCAGTCTGAGTAATGAGCGGGCTGCATTATTTACTGTTACTAAATGCTTTTGTTGTTCTTGGTCTAGCGGCGTATCCATTAACAAATCACTAAA
Organism: Pseudoalteromonas sp. H103; assembly: GCF_001469205.1. NCBI lineage: Bacteria > Pseudomonadati > Pseudomonadota > Gammaproteobacteria > Alteromonadales > Pseudoalteromonadaceae > Pseudoalteromonas > Pseudoalteromonas sp. H103. The sequence goes on from NZ_LOFG01000007.1 coordinate 84,318, forward strand.
GCCTATAATTGAGTTCATAGGTGTTCTAATTTCATGACTCATATTAGCCATAAAAGACTGTTTAGCGTGGGCGGCTTCTTCTGCTTTAAATTTAGCTTGCTCTAAGTTTTCTTCGTATTCTTTGCGCTCAGTAATATCAACTAATACACCATCAATCCATTTTGGGTTGCCTTGAGAATCAAAATCAATACTCCCTTTATCTAACAACCATAAAATTTTGCCATTTCTGTGTCTAATTCGATATTCAATAGAATACTGAGACTTTGTTTCAACAGCTTGAGTGACTTCATCAATAATATGCTTTTGATCTGCTTTTAAGACCAAATCATTAAATTCGATACAATGTTCTGTAAACTCATTAGGGTTATAACCTGTAAGCTCAATTATATTTGGACTAATAAATAACATAGTCCAGTTGTCATCAAACCTGCACCTAAACGCAACTCCCGGCATGTTATCCATTAATGAGCGGTATTTTTGCTCTTTCTCTTCTAAGCTCTTTTGTAAGGCGCGCTGCTCAGTTAAATCGGTAATAAAGCCAACGTAAAGCGGGTTATGCCCGGGCTGATTTACCTCGCCAATACCTAAGCGAATAGGGAATACTTGGCCGTTCATATGCTTTGCATATACATCTCTGTTAACACCAATCACTTTCCCCAAATCAACATTATGGGCGTTTGAGAGGTATTCGTCGTGGTGCTTAGCGATGTTGTCGTCCATGAGCATTTTCACATTTTTGCCTTGAACTTGGTTTTCTTGCCAGCCAAAAATTTTACTGGCTGACTCATTAAAACTTAAAATAATACCAGCATGGTCAATAGTAACAATACCATCAATAGCGGTACCTAAAATTGCATTTAATCGCGACTCATCTGCTGATTTTTCTTCTAGTAACATGCGAAAGCGAACCATACCATTGATCACACCAACCACGCTTGTAATGGCTATAGTTGCAGTAGCGACTGCGATGGCGATAAAGGTTAATCCCGCGTTTGCGTTAACATCGTCGTATACGAGTGGGGATGTTGCTACAAATCGGGTGGCTGCCATTCCCATATAATGCATCCCCGCTACTGCAAAGCCTAAAATAATAGCGCTAACTAAATTATTTTGAAGAGATGATAACGAAGGGAATACGCGTTCAAGGTTAAAGCGGCTGTACAAAGCGATAAAAGAAAGGCCTACAGCAACAATAATCGATAACCCAAAAGTGAGTGGGTCATACCTAAGTAAAGGCGCTAGTTCCATTGCAGCCATCCCGCTATAATGCATTGTGCCAATACCAGCCCCGAGTAAAACAGAACAAATTGATAATACTTTCAAGTTACCCTTACTATTAACAAGCATTGATACTGCGTACTGACATGCTACAAACGCAGGGATAAAAGAGAGCAGTGTAATTGTTGGATCATAATCTATATTTGTACACAGCGAAAATGCCAACATACCAATAAAGTGCATGCTCCAAATACCAGCTGAAAAAACAGCAGCAGCGGTTATATTTGCCAAGCGTTGGTAGCTAGGAAAATGAGTTTCTTTTGCTAGGTCTATAAGCCGAATGGTGAAAAAGGCTGCAAAAATAGCAATTAGTAACGACATAGTTACTAAAAGAGGATCGTAAACGCCATTAATGATTAAGCTAGGGTCTTGGTCTGTGATAAAAAAAGCTGATAACATAATGGCTCAAAATATAATCTTTATTTTTTTATTTTAATCTAATTAATTAATTAATAAACTCTTAATTCAACGAACTGATTAAAACAACGAATTTATTACTTTCTGTTTTCTTTTATTTATCAGAAGATAGTTTTTTAGTCTGTGGTAACTATTTAAATGTCGATCTTCTATTGCACCAGATTGGTTAAATTTGGGTTTATTTAAATTTTTTATCGGGTAATTCTTAGTAAAGTAATGGGTTAGTGTATTTAATTAAGATAATCGCGCATTTTACGATGTTTTATTAATTGCGTACGGATTTGTCCATCGCAAATAGTGTATGAGAATAACAGTGTTTGAGTATCAGTTAAAAAAAAGCACCAGACGAAAAACGGTTGCAATTAAAGTACATAATAAAAAGGTGACTGTGTATGCCCCTCAGTTTGTTAGTAATAAACAAATAGAAAAATGGCTTTTTAATAAGCAGGCGTGGGTAAGAGCCCAATTAACTAAACAGCTTTATATTACTGATACCAGACAGTCCCCGCTAAGAGATAAGCAAGTTTTAATTTTTGATAGAGCTGTAAATATTGAATTTAAGCAGGCTGTTAAGTCAGAGGTCATAAAGTGTGATAACAATTTGCTCATTACTCATTCTTCACGCGTTAAAAATCTTCGACAAAAATATCAACAACTTCTTGAAGAATACCTAAAAGAGCAGTTAACGGCATATATAGAAATGCGTTTAGCGTACTTTTGCGAAAAAATGGGCGAAGAGTTACCAATGCGTTTAAAAATCGCTATTTATAAGCGAAAGTGGGGAAGTTGTAATAGCAAACGCGAGTTAACCTTTAATTTGCATTTAATCGGAGCGCCTTACCATGCTATTGATTATGTAATTGTTCACGAGTTAGCGCACTTACGACACCTAAACCACAGCAAAGCATTTTGGCAGCATGTTGAGCGTTTTTTTCCTGATTTTAAAGCATCATCAAAATGGCTAAAGCAAAATAGTATGGGTTTACAATGGTTTTTTTAAGTTAATTTGTATATAGGAATATAGGAATATAGGAATATAGGAATATAGGAATA
>NZ_LOFG01000008.1:0-60820 GCF_001469205.1 Pseudoalteromonas sp. H103
TCTGTCAGTAACGTCACAGCTAGCAGGTATTAACTACTAACCTTTCCTCCTGACTGAAAGTGCTTTACAACCCGAAGGCCTTCTTCACACACGCGGCATGGCTGCATCAGGCTTGCGCCCATTGTGCAATATTCCCCACTGCTGCCTCCCGTAGGAGTCTGGACCGTGTCTCAGTTCCAGTGTGGCTGATCATCCTCTCAAACCAGCTAGGGATCGTTGCCTTGGTGAGCCATTACCTCACCAACTAGCTAATCCCACTTGGGCCAATCTAAAGGCGAGAGCCGAAGCCCCCTTTGGTCCGTAGACATTATGCGGTATTAGCAGTCGTTTCCAACTGTTGTCCCCCACCTCAAGGCATGTTCCCAAGCATTACTCACCCGTCCGCCGCTCGTCAGCAAAGTAGCAAGCTACTTTCTGTTACCGCTCGACTTGCATGTGTTAGGCCTGCCGCCAGCGTTCAATCTGAGCCATGATCAAACTCTTCAATTAAAAAGTTTTATGTCTTTCGACAGCTCAATGAATTCTGAATTTATTTAATATCTTTCGATATTGAATTGACTGTGCTGAATAACTACCTAAGTAATTATTCTGTTGGTCACTCAGTTTCAATTGAGACTCTAATTTGTTTGCCTCGCTACCGAAGTAGGTTGGCTGTTAGAACTCAATCTGTACGAGTGCCCACACAGATGATTGCTTTATATTGTTAAAGAACGTTTTGAGTCGCTTTAGCGTCTCAAGGGATGCGAATAATACACCCTTTATTTTTCGAGTCAACACTTTGTTTTAAACTTTCTTTTTAGAAGATTCAAAACCGAAGTTTTATTTAACTCTCTGAGCCGCTGCTGCCTTGCTATGCGTCGGCGTTTCCCGTCTCAGTGGGGTCGCATTATAGGGAGAACAGATTTTTACGCAAGTACTTTTTTAAAGAAAAACTAAAAAAACAGTCTGTTCGGTCAGTATCTGAACTAACCCCCCTAAAACTGATACTTTTGTAATCAAAAAGAACCCTGTGTGGTACAAAAATAACCTTGCTGATACACTCAGAGCTAATAACTATTATCTAAAAAGGTACTAACTATGACAATCCGTTCTTATAAAGGTGTAACTCCTTCGTTTAATTCATCTGTATACGTTGATGAGTCATCAGTTTTGGTTGGCGATATTCAACTGGGTGATAATAGTAGCGTTTGGCCTTTAGTTGCTGCTCGTGGCGATGTTAACTATATACGTATTGGCGAGCGCTCTAACATTCAAGATGGCAGTGTATTACATTTATCGCGTGCAACTAAAAGTAATCCAGACGGTTACCCCCTTATAATAGGCGATGATGTAACGGTTGGTCACAAGGTGATGCTGCATGGGTGTGTACTTGGAAACCGTATACTCGTGGGTATGGGTGCTATTATTATGGATAATGTAACTGTAGAAGATGATGTTATTATTGGTGGGGGTTCATTAGTACCACCAAATAAGCGCTTGGAATCAGGCTATCTGTATGTAGGAAGCCCTGTAAAGCAAGCCCGCCCATTGACTGAGCAGGAACTCGCCTTTTTAAAAATATCTGCAGATAACTATGTGCAACTAAAAGATGAATATTTAGTTGAGGCTTACTAAGCCCACCTCTATTTGTCCTGCCGAGTTATAACTTTCTTCTTCTATTAGTTGCTCGGCACATTCTTCGTATTCAAAACGATATTTTTCAAAATAATCTGTAGCATGACTTTCATCAGTTAGTTTAAGTGTTTTGACTGCAATAACACACTCCACCAGCATCCCACTCACTTGAGCAAAAAACACCAACTGGTGATCAGGCTCTCTAAATTCGAGTCTATCTATAAACTGTATAGCTTGGTTCATTTTAATGAGCCTTGTTTAAGCGCTTTAACTACAGGGAGGATTTCGGGCATTTTGTTATGCCATACATAATATGCTTGTGCTGCCTGCCCTACTAACATACCACTGCCATCTAAAAGCTTAGTATTGTTATTATGCTCTTCAACCCAGCTCATAAAAATAGTGTTTGTCTGCGAATAAAACATATCATATGCAACATCACAGCCTTTCAAGTACTTTTTATTGAGTGCGGGTAACTCGTTATTCATACTGCTAGAGGTGGAGTTGACAATTAGTGAGTAATCACTTACTGGTAAGTCATTAAAACCAAAGCCAGAAACAGATCCATATTCAGAAAATAATTGAGCAAGGTCCTGTGCTTTTTGAGCTGTGCGATTAACAATAATGATTTCTGCGGGTTTTTGTTCAAGCAAAGGTAATATAACTCCCCTTGCAGCACCGCCCGCACCAATTATTAAAATACGCTTATCAGCAATCACTACTTCATTTGCAAGTAGATCATTTACAAAGCCGACACCGTCGGTGTTATCTCCTAATAATGTACCATCATCTCTTTTTTTGAGTGTATTAACCGCGCCCACTATTTTTGCAAGAGGAGTTAGTTCATCAGCCATAGCAAAAGCTTGCTCTTTAAATGGCATTGTTACATTGGCACCTTTACCACCTTGCTCAAAAAAAGACGATACTGTTTTTTCAAAGTTATCTATAGGTGCTAATATTGCGCGGTAGTCGATTTGCTCACCCAGTGAGATAGCAAATTGTTTATGTATCGCGGGGGATTTTGAGTGTTTGATTGGATTTCCAAAAACCGCATATTTGTCCATTTTAAAGCAACCTCTTTGCAGCTATAACACTGCCTATTAACGATGATAAGTAATATGATTAAACGACTTTTTTCTAAATCTAAGCCAACTCCTGAGCAACAAGCCCCTACTCCTGAAAAAACACCGTACGAAATAATTGGTGGAGAAACCGGTGCCCGTGCTATTGCTAATAGATTCTACGACATAATGGAGTCAGATGAATACGCTAAACCATTATATGATATGCATCCTCTGCCATTAGATCGAATTCGCCAAGTATTTTTTGAATTTTTATCTGGTTGGTTAGGCGGACCTAGCCTATTTACTGAAAAACATGGCCAACCTATGCTGCGTAAACGCCATATGCCTTTTTCAATAAATAAAGACCTACGTGATCAATGGATGTATTGCATGAATAAAACCCTCGATATAGAAGTGGATAACCCACTACTGCGTGAAGGCTTGAAGCAATCGTTTGGTCAACTTGCCACACATATGATTAATGAGCCCTAAATAGCAAAAAGGCGCTGTTAGGCGCCTATTTAGTAAGTGGATTTGTCTTATCCTAAAATGTATTTAAACATTTAGCGCTTATTTACAACTGCCACTCCCGGGCTATCAAATCATTTGGTTGAGTTGTTAGCCAGTCTTGAGGGCGTAAATAGTATTGATATAAGTCAGCCTCAGCACTCTCTGCAGTTGGTTTATAATTGTATTCCCAGCGCGCCAATGGTGGCATAGACATTAATATAGACTCAGTACGCCCACCACTTTGCAACCCAAACAACGTGCCTCTGTCCCACACTAGATTAAATTCAACGTAGCGACCGCGACGATAAAGCTGAAAATCACGTTGTTGCTGTGTAAATTCATCATTTTTGCGACGTTCGATAATAGGTAAGTAAGCATCTAAAAAGCCATTGCCCACAGATTGCATAAATGCAAAGCTCTGCTCAAACCCTAGCTCGTTCAAATCATCAAAAAATAGCCCACCCACACCACGTGTTTCGTCGCGGTGTTTTAAGTAAAAATATTCATCGCACCAGGTTTTGTATTTTGGATAAACGTCGCTGCCAAACGGTGCGCAAATATCGTGTGCTACTTGATGCCAATGCTGTACGTCTTCAAATACAGGGTAAAAAGGGGTTAAATCAAATCCACCACCAAACCACCAAATAGGCTCTTCACCTTCTTTTTCAGCAATAAAAAAGCGTACATTGGCGTGACTTGTAGGTACATGTGGGTTTTTAGGATGAATAACTAACGATACACCACAAGCATGAAAGCTACGCCCAGCAAGCTCTGGCCTATGCGCAGTAGCAGAGCCTGGCATGGATGCGCCAAATACATGAGAGTAATTAACGCCGCCCTGTTCAATTACGTTACCGTTAGTGGTTACTCGGGTACGACCACCGCCACCTTCGGCGCGCTGCCAACTGTCTTCTACAAACTTTGCACTGCCATCAGCCCTTTCTAAGCCTTGGCAAATAGTGTCTTGCAAAGCCATAAAGTAGGCTTTTACTTGTTCTAATAATTCGCTTTGCATATTAACCTCTAAACACTTTGCCGGTCATGGCATCTTTAATTGTACTTGGTTGCGTGTTACCGCCTAACGGCTCGTCAACATAAAAGCCTACTTGCTCTGCAAATTGCAGCTGGGCTTGTGCAATGCTTGTTACGGTTTCTTGACCCGTTAAGTTTGCACTTGTTGAAACGAGTGGCTTACCAAACTCTTGGCATAAACGTTTTACTGTTGGGTGGTTGCTAACGCGCACAGCAATGGTATCAAATTGGCCAGTTAGCCATTTAGGTGTGCTTTTAGCTGCTGGCATAACCCAAGTAATAGGTGCAGGCCAACTAGAGAATATATCAGCGCGCTTATCCATTGGTAATTTAGCATCGTCAACATACTTTAATAACTGACCGTAATTATCAGCGATTAAAATAAGACCTTTTTCTACTGGTCGCTGTTTAATAGCCAATAACTGCTCTACAGCTTGTTGGTTATCTGGATCGCAACCTAAGCCAAAAACAGCTTCGGTTGGATATAAAATAACGCCACCTTGTTCTAAACACGAAACAGCCGTAGGCGTATTAGAGGGGTTTGACAAAGTACTCTCCAAAATTTATTAAACGTTATTTAGTTGGGGCAAGCTTGTGCATGCAACTTTTTTGCGGGCATTGTAGCACAGTGCCATTGGACATTTTTTTCTCGATTACGAGTGGCCAATCACATTCTGGGCATGGTATTGCTATAGGTTTATTATTTAATGTGTACTTACAACTAGGGTAGCTATCGCAGGAGTAAAACGTTTTTCCAAACTTATTACTTCGCGCAACTAAGTGCCCCTTTTTGCATTTAGGGCAAGGAGGTAACGCCTCTTCGTTTTGCTTTTCATCATCTTCGTTAGCAATGTAATGGCACTCGGGATACCCCGTACAACCAATAAACATACCATAACGGCCATTCTTAACCACCAGCGGTTTAGTGCATTGTGGGCAAGCCGAATCTTCAAGTATTTTAATTTCATTGCTGTCGTGATGAGCAAGAGGGCGAATAAAATCGCATTTAGGATAGCTAGCACAGCCTAAAAATGGACCCGACTTACTATTACGTATAACCAGTTCAGAACCGCACTGTGGGCATATTTCGTATTCTTTTTCTAAGGCGTGCTTATCCGCTGAGAAAAGCGAATGGTCGATTTTACTCATGCTGATCCTAAAGGTTAATGAATTTTCGCCTAATATACCCAAACCACTTAAAGATACAAGCTGTGCATATGCCTTTAAGTAGTTTGAGCGAGCTTTTAATGTAAAAGCTCGCTGGGTTCGTCAAAAATTAAATCTTCCATTTGTCCATATGCTTCTTCAGAGCCTGGTACATTAAAGAGCACCATGAGCACTACCCACTTTAAATCGTCTAATCCTATATATGGTTTATCTAGTGCTGATAGGCGGTCCATAACCATTTCTCGGGTTACACTATTAATAACGCCTATTTGCTCAACAAACATTAAAAAACCACGGCATTCAACATTAAGCATTTGGCATTCACTGTCGGTAAACACCCTTATGGCATGTTGAGGCTTAGTAATTAAGTAAGGCGACTCGTCGCTGCACTGTAAATCTGCAAGTTGCTCTAACCAATCTAACGCTTTAAATATTTCAGGTTTATTGAAACCAGCACGAAGTAATTCATCCGTTAGCTGATTTTGCTCAACATAAATATCGGCCTCGTTATGGATGTAGTTTTCAAAAAGATACATAAGAATATCAAACATATTACCCCCGGGTACTTAACTTTATGTAACCATCTAACACTCGCTCAATCTGATCGTCTAACTCTAAATCAAGCAACCTAGCCAATACTTTATCTATAGGCCACTGAGCGCGGCGTACAATATCGTCAACACTGGTTACCTCAAAACCAATACTATTTAATACCTCACAGTCTGACTCTTCGTTAACAGGTTCGTCTTTATTATATAGACCGCTTTGATAAGAAAAGCTCACTTCATCTAATATATCAGTTACGTTTTCAACTAGTTTTGCACCCTGCTTTATTAAAAAGTGACTTGCTTGCGCAAGCGGGTTTTTAATAGAACCCGGTACTGCAAACACCTCTTTATTTTGCTCAAGTGCATAACGTACAGTAATTAACGAGCCACTTTTAATTTCAGCCTCTACTATTAAAACCCCTAACGATAGCCCTGAAATAATACGGTTACGGCGAGGAAAGTTATGCGCATTAGCAGCCGTACCAGGTAAAAACTCACTGATCAGCAAACCATGCTCTAACACTTGGTCTGTTAATAATTTATGGCGCTTTGGGTAGTAAATATCAACCCCAGTACCTAACACTGCAATTGTTTTTCCACTTCCGGCTAAGGCTCCCTTATGTGCTGCACCATCTATTCCTCGCGCCATACCAGAGGTTACCGTTATACCCGCAAGAGTAAGTTGATATGCAAATTCTGACGCTATTTCAAGCCCTGTCGGTGTGGCATTTCGACTACCGACAATCGCTATTTGCGGACTGGAAAGTAATGATGTGTCGCCTTTACAAAACAAAAGTAATGGAGCACTGGCTATTTGCTTTAAATCGGTGGGGTAAAGCGCATCAAAAAAGCATATAACAGTTATATTGTTTTGCATTATTTGTTGCTGGTAATAATCAACTTGCTGCCAATTAGTACCAAGTAAATTACTGGCCTGATTTGCCGTTAAGCCAAGTTGCTGAAGCTCATTACTCGACAAATCAAATAACGAGGCAAGGGAATGTGTTTGAGATAGTGCCAAAAGGGTTTTAATGCCCAACCCTTTACACATATAAAAGGCAAGCCAGTGGGCTAGCTTGCCAGATGATTGATCCATGCTCTCTCCTAGAGCACCGACTCGCTACTTCTTAATGAATAACTGCAATATCTCCAATGCGAATTGGGTGCTGATTTTTAGTTATTAATGCATAACTTACTTTGTCATACACTTTGAAAACAATAAGCTCTCCAACTTTTTCTTTAGGCATTGTCCACGTAGTATTTTCTTCATCAGACTCATCACCAAATAACTGACTAGCGTCAGATAGTAATTTTTCGAATTTACTCGAATCCTCAGGATAACGAGGCCCACGAGGGCCATCAATAACTGTCGGAGACTGACGTTCTAAATCAAGCACATGCCCTGGCTCTATTAGTTGGTCGCGACCTAAGTTTAGCACTACAACATCCATTGTGCTGAATTCTCTTACTTGGCGCGGAGATGCAATAACATGACCCGATACCGCATTGTCTGGGCGGTGAATATTAAAGTATGCAGGAAGTAATTGCCCTTGCATTGCTGGCATTAAAAAATCACCTTGCTGAATTTCACGTTTAACAGACTCAACACGTAATGATGAAGGTACTCCATTTTGCTCATCGCCCGTTCTAAATGCACGCGCCATACCCACATAAGAGGCACGCGTTGCGAGTACTTCACCGGTTTCTAAGTCGGTATAAGGTTCGCCTTCATGATAAATGGCATACGCTTTGTGTACTTTTAAGTCACCTTTAACATACAAAATATGGCCTAAGGTTTGTGTTTTAGTATTTTCGTTTGCACCTAAAACATAAGGCATATCTTTTATATCGTCACTATCAATTGCCTGCTCGTAACTGATGTAAGGTTTGATCATTTCAAGTGGTAAAGTAGTTATTGCATTAGTGCCTTTTGGTGTAATGCGCCCTTGAGGAGATAGTTTTCTATACGCTTTATTAATCACCAAACGTGGATTTCCATCAGCGTCATATATTAAAGCGAGCGCATCACCTGGGTAAATAAGGTGAGGGTTATCAATTTGTGGATTCATTTGCCAAAGTTCAGGCCACAGCCATGGCTCATCTAAATAAATGCCTGAAATATCCCAAAGTGTATCGCCTTTTTTTACAACATACTGTTTTGGTGCATCTTTTTTTATTTTAAGTACATCAGCAACTGCCGGAAAAGCAGCACTTAACGCAAGCATGATTGCAAGTAATGGAGATTTCATTGAGCTTCCTTGTATTGTTTTTTCATTATTATTGTCCAAAACCTGTTAAAGGGGAACGCTAATGGCTAAAATAAGAGCATACAATACCCTAAATTAAGCACAAGTGTAAAAAGGTAACTATGGCTAGGTTAGAAGTTTTAAGATTCCCAGATGAGCGTTTACGTACAGTAGCAAAAGACGTTGAACAAGTTGACGACGCAGTACGCCAAATTGTTAAAGACATGCTAGAAACTATGTATGATGAAAATGGTATTGGCTTAGCAGCCTCGCAAGTAGATATTCATCAACGCATCGTGGTAATTGATGTATCTGAAGAGCGCGATGAGCCTTTAGTACTTATTAACCCACAAATTATCAAAAAAGACGGCTCTACCGTAAGCGAAGAAGGCTGTTTATCAGTACCTAACTCGTACGCAAAAGTAGACCGTGCAGAAACAGTAACTGTTGCAGCGCTTAACGAAAACGGTGAAGAGTTTGTATTAGATGCAGACGAATTACTGGCTATCTGTATTCAACACGAGCTTGATCACTTACAAGGTAAGCTATTTATTGATTACTTATCACCACTAAAACGCCAACGTATTCGTAAAAAGCTTGAAAAAGAAGCTAAATTTGCAGCACAGTAATAAGCACCTTAGGAAAACTCAGTGACCCAACCATTACGCATTATATTTGCCGGTACGCCGGATTTTGCCGCACGTCATTTACAAGCGCTTATACAAAGCGAGCACCAAATAGTAGGTGTATACAGCCAACCTGACCGCCCTGCTGGTAGAGGTAAAAAATTAAAAGCCAGTGAAGTTAAAGCGCTAGCGCTTGAGCATAACTTACCGGTTTTTCAGCCACAGTCGTTAAAAAATGATGACGCATTAGTAGATCTTAAAAACTTAAATGCCGACATTATGATTGTAGTGGCTTACGGGCTAATTTTACCAAAAGCAATATTAGAAGCTCCACGTTTAGGTTGTCTAAATGTGCATGGTTCTATATTACCGCGCTGGCGTGGTGCAGCACCTATTCAACGTGCAATTTGGGCGGGTGATGAGCAAACCGGTGTAACTATTATGCAAATGGATGAAGGGCTGGATACCGGCGACATGCTTCATATTAGTCGCTGTGCAATTAATGCTGATGAAACCAGTGCCAGTTTATACACTAAACTGGCCGAGCTTGGCCCTGATGCGCTTATAGAAACCGTTAATAAATTAGCAAAAGGCGAGCTTAAAGCTGAACCTCAAAACGATGAGCTGGCTAACTACGCTAAAAAGCTATCTAAAGACGAAGCAAATATCGATTGGTCTATGGATGCAGCTCAAATAGAGCGAAATATTCGCTCTTTCAACCCTTGGCCTGTGTGCTTTACACAAATGGCTGAGCAAACGGTAAAAATTTATCAAGCGCAAGTAGTTGATCAAACAGGTAGTGCAGGCCAAGTTTTATCAAGCGATAAAACGGGTGTGGTTGTAGCGTGTGGCAAACATGCTATTTGCATTACGCAATTACAGCCGCAAGGCAAAAAGCCAATGGCAATTAGTGACTTTTTAAATGGTCGTAGTGATTGGGTAACCCCGGGTACAGTATTAGGCGAAAATAATGAGTAATGTTCCAAATGTACGCGCGCTTGCCGCAGAAACTTTATATAACGTCGTTGATAAAGGCGCATCGCTTAATCAAGAGCTTCCTTTTGCGAGCCAAGGCTTACCCCCAAAAGACAAAGCTTTACTGCAGCAAATTTGTTATGGCGTATTACGATACTTACCAAGCCTTGAAAACTATTGCCAACACTTAGTAGAGCAGCCGTTAAAAGGTAAGCGTAGAATATTTCAGTTTTTGTTATATGTAGGCATATACCAGCTACAGCACATGCGCGTGCCACCGCATGCCGCAATATCAGAAACCGTGAATGCACTCGCTCAAATGCGCGCACTGGGTTTAAAAGGCCTAATAAATGCTATTTTACGTAGCTTTCAACGCCAACAGAGCGAGCTTGAAGAAAAAGCGAAGCAAATACCGGTGTGTTTATACAACCATCCAAATTGGTTTATTAAACAAGTGCAAGCTGCATACCCAAATAGCTGGGAAGCATTGCTTGAAGAAAATCAGCAACAAGCCCCTATGTGGCTGCGTGTAAATCAAGCTCAATACAGCACGCAAGAATACAGCGAAATGTTAACGGCTAACGATATTGAACATACATTAAACCCAGAGTTTGTTGACGGTATTAAGCTAGCTAAGCCGCGTGATGTATTCTCGCTGCCAGAATTTGATGTAGGTGCATGTTCGGTGCAAGATGCAGCAGCACAACTTGCAGCACGCTTTTTAGAACCTAAAGCTGATGAATACATTTTAGATGCCTGTGCAGCGCCTGGTGGAAAAACATGTCACATATTAGAGCTTGCTGATGCTGAAGTATTAGCCCTAGATAGCGACTCAACTCGCCTTGAGCGTGTTAAGCAAAACCTTACGCGTATTGGCTTAGGTGCCGATTTACAATGTGGTGACGCTTCACAGCCTCATACTTGGTGGGATGAGCAACAGTTTGATCGTATATTATTAGATGTGCCATGTTCTGCAACTGGTGTTATACGCCGTCACCCAGATATAAAATGGTTACGCCGCGCATCAGACATCGAAGATCTAGCTAAACTGCAAAGTGATATAATCGATAGCATTTGGCCACTACTAAAACCAGGTGGCACACTGGTATACGCTACGTGTTCGGTACTCCCACAAGAAAACCAGCAACAAGTTGCTAAGTTTTTAGCTAATAATGACGATGTAGTACATATTCCATTGCACGAGAGCGACACTGTTACTAATCCGGGTTTGCAATTACTACCGGGCGAAAGTGATGGATTTTATTACGCTAAGCTAGTTAAAAAAGCCTAATAACCGTACACTAAATAGTTAGCCATTTATGAGATATTAAATGGCTATTTTTTTAATTAAACGGTAATTAACCTCTTTTTAGGTTGATTACTAATACGGGTAAATAATGAAAATAATCATACTCGGAGCTGGGCAAGTTGGCGCTACGCTTGCTGAAAACTTAGTTGGCGAACAAAACGAAATTACGGTTGTAGACATAGACGGCAACCGTTTGCGTGAGCTTCAAGATAAGTACGACCTACAAGGGGTTATGGGCCACAGCGCGCACCCTGATGTATTACGCCGTGCTGGCGCTGAAGATGCCGATATGATTATAGCGGTAACCAGTTCAGATGAAGTGAACATGGTTGCTTGCCAAGTAGCGTACAGTATTTTTAATACCCCCACTAAAATTGCTCGAATACGTTCAGAGCAATATTTAAAATACCGCGAAAAACTTTTCCAAAATGACGATTTACCAATCGACCATTATATTGCCCCAGAAGCACTCGTTACCAAATATATTCGCCGCTTAATAGACTACCCTGGTGCATTACAAGTATTACAATTTGCCGATGGTATGCTCTCTTTAGTGGCTGTTAAAGCTTATTACGGTGGCTTATTAGTGGGTTATGCGCTTTCTGCTTTAAAAGAGCACATTCCTAATGTAGAAACTCGCGTTGCGGCTATTTACCGCCAAGGTAAAGCCATTAAACCTTTGGGTACTACAGTAATTGAAGCCGACGATGAAGTCTTTTTTATAGCCGCAACCAAACATATTCGCGCGGTTATGAACGAGCTACAAAAGCTAGAACGCTCTTACAAAAAAATTATGATTGCTGGTGGCGGTAACATTGGTGCCGGCCTTGCCCGCTCGCTTGAAAAAAACCACAGTGTTAAATTAATTGAGCGCAGTAAAGAGCGCGCTGAGCAACTATCTGAAATGCTCGACAACACAGTGGTATTTTGTGGTGATGCATCAGATCAGGAACTGCTATCTGAAGAGCATATAGAGCAAGTTGACGTATTTATTGCCGTAACTAACGATGATGAAGCAAATATCATGTCGGCTATGCTTGCAAAACGAATGGGGGCACAAAAAACCATGGTACTTATTCAACGTGGTGCATACGTTGATTTAGTACAAGGTGGGGAAATAGATATAGCCATATCGCCGCAACAGGCTACTATATCGGCATTGCTTACTCATGTACGCCGTGGTGATATTGTTAATGTTTACTCATTACGTAAAGGTGCAGCAGAAGCAATTGAAGCCGTCGCTCATGGCGACGAAAACACTTCAAAAGTTGTTGGCCGTGCCATTGCCGATATTAAACTTCCTGCTGGTACTACTATTGGCGCAATAGTACGTAACGACGATGTACTTATAGCCCACGACGATACAATTATCATGTCGGGCGACCATGTAATAATGTTTTTAATCGACAAAAAACACATTACCGTTGTAGAAAAGCTATTCCAAGTAAGTGCTATATTCTTATAATCACTTAGCATAAACGCAAAAAAGCCGCTGACTAAGGCGGCTTTAGTGGAGTATGAAGCGTTTGCTTACTGTACTTTTGCAAACTCTTCTTTTGAAAGCTCGCCGTTTCCATCTGCATCTAAATCATCAAAAATCTTTACTAATTGTGCATTTACTTGCGCTTCTTGCTTAGTGATTGCACCATCACCATCGGCATCAAATGAGGCAAAGTCTACTGCTGCGTAAGCTGCTGATGAAGATGCTAAAACTAAAACTGCAAGTGTTGTATTTAATGTTTTCATAATAATATTCCTAGTAAGATGGGAAGTCCTTTTCAAAGATCCCTAACTGTGAAAATGCTTAACCTTTATAGGTTAATTAGTAATTTGAGAACTCTTCTTTAGAAAGCTCACCACTACCGTCTGTATCCAGCTCAATAAATTCAGCCATTAAATCTGTATCTACTGCCGCTTCGCTTGGGCTGATAGTGCCACTGCCGTCGATATCTAAACTATCGAAATCTGATGCTGCAAATGCAGCTGAAGAAGATGCGATAGCAATAAGAGCAAGTGCTTTATTTAGATGTTTCATAGCGTATTCCTTCATATTCAATGTTTTATCAAAAAATTGGTTTGCTAAAATTAAAGTCAAATTCACTTCCTTGTTATCCTCTTTCGTAAGCTCCCTTGCCTGCTTAGGTTGTCTTTGGCAACTCAGGATAAATCACTTTAAATTAAGCTTTTGAAAACTCTTCTTTTGATAACTCACCATTTTGGTCAGTATCGAGCTCTGAAAACATGCTCATTAGCTTTGCATCTACCGATGCTTCTGCTTGGCTAATTGCGCCATTACCATCTACATCTAACGTATCGAAATCTGATGCTGCAAAAGCTGCTGATGAAGATGCAATAGCGATTAGTGCTAAAGTTTTATTAATGCTTTTCATAATATGTATCCTTCAAATTTATGTGTGTGCGATTAAGTCTTTCACTGTAAATCACGTTTTCGTTCAGTACACTTAGACTATTACAACTTAAATGCCAACATTTAAAAGTTTATATATATCAATACATTAAGATAACACCTTCGTTTTTTGAAGATTTTAGCTGTGATTTTTGTTGCTATTTAGCAACGCGATTTATAATGAAGAAATTAAATTAAACAAAAACAGATAGTTACAATTAAGTAAAAAGCTACAGTTTTGAGTATTTAATAGAAATGAGGGGTTTTACCTAGAAAATTTAAGTAAACTATAAGCTAAGCAGGTTTGCAGTGAAAATAATAATTCTATTTTCAACTAACTCAACAAACTGTTATTTAAGGAAATTATATTTATTTTTAAATTAAATGAAGAAGTATTTTTAAATTTTTACACAAAATACCTTTTTGTTGCAAAAAGGCGAAACGTTACTACTCTACAGCCATATCAAGTACTGATGGGTCGATAAAATGTTCTTTCATAAATGCTTTCATTTCATCTTCACTGGCTAATAACCTAATTCCGCAATTAACACCCGATGAGTGCTCTTTCACACTGCAAATCTCACCCTGAAAATCCTTACTATTGGTATCTAGTATTACAGTGCATTGCATGTTTTTTAAGTCTTCGTCTTGTTGATCGCCCCTAACATCAAACATAACACCAGTGAGTGAAATATCTTTGATGATGCCTTCAAGTACTCTGTCATCGCTCACTTTTAATTTAGCCGGTAATAAGGTAGGTATGCGTGCTTGAGAGCGCAGAGCAAAAAGCTGTACTTGCTTAGGGTAGTTAATAAAAATCAACCTAGCAGGATGAGAAGCCACCGACATTATTTGTTGTCGAAATGCAATAATCTGCCCGCCACTGCCCTCTATTAATGCTCTTACTATAACCATTACACCATCGCGTAAATAATCACTACTCGCAGGCAAGCGCTTTGAACTAGGGTAATTTAAAATAATAAATTTATTTTCGAGCAAGCCTACAAACTCGGTTTTAATGCGCTTACTGTCGGTGGGAGTGAGTATTTCTAAGTCAACCAAGCCACTCGTAGTGAGTTGGTGTAATTTATTTAGATTTGACGCTGGCATACTCTACCCCTGAGTTAGTTTAATAGCGTTTAGCCGCGCCAAAAAGTAGGCGTAAATAATACTAATAACGTGAATATTTCTAACCGGCCAAATACCATAGCAATAGTTAGCAACCATTTTGCGCCATCGGTAATTGCACCATAGTGCGAGGCAACATCACCTAAACCTGGGCCTAAGTTATTTAAACATGCAGCAGTGGCAGAAAACGCCGTTATGTTATCCATACCAGTCCCCATAAGCGCCAGCATAATAATAATAAACACCAGTGCATATGCCGAGAAAAAGCCCCACACGGCCTCTACAACCTTATCTGGCAATGCTTTACGGCCGAGTTTAATAGAGTATATAGCGCGTGGGTGTACAAGCCTATTAAGTTCACGTACGCCCTGTAAGTAAAGTAAAAACACTCTTACTACTTTCATACCGCCACCGGTAGAGCCTGCACAGCCACCAATAAAGCTCGAAAATATAAGTAAAATAGGTAAAAACAGCGGCCAAGTAGAAAAGTTATCGGTAGCAAAGCCTGCTGTTGTACTCATAGATACCGCTTGAAACAAAGCTTGATCGAGGGTCTCGTCGCCATTGGCAAATATTTCGTTGGATGAAAGCACAGTAAAACAAATAACCACCAGCGCTAATTGAATACATAAAAACACCTTAAACTCAGGATCACGTATATATACTTGAATGTTTCTGCTCGCCACTGCGGCGTAATGCAAAGAGAAGTTGACGGCGGCAATAATTAAAAAGAACACGCAAATAAAGTTAATCATTGGGCTGTCAAAATGACCCATAGACGCATCGTAAGTAGAAAAACCACCTATCGCGACTGTAGAAAACGCATGGCATATAGCATCAAACCACTCCATTCCTGCAGCCCAATAAGCCAGCATACACGTAATAGTTAACGACACATAAATATACCAAAGGTGCTTGGCAGTATCGGCTATGCGAGGGGTCATTTTAGAGTCTTTAACAGGACCAGGTATTTCAGCTCTGTATAACTGCATGCCACCCACACCAAGCATGGGCAGTATAGCGACAGCAAGTACGATTATACCCATACCGCCAAACCACTGGAGTTGCTGGCGATAGAATAATACTGATTTTGGCAAGTATTCAATACCCGTTAGTACAGTAGCACCGGTGGTTGTAAGGCCTGAAAATGCCTCAAATACGGCATCAGCCAAAGATAAGTTTGGCTCTTGTAAAAATATAAGCGGCAAGGACGCAAATGCCCCAAGTACCAACCAAAACAAAACAACAATTAAAAAGCCTTCGCGTGCTTTTAAATCGCCGTTTTCATGGCGGTTTGGGTAATAAGCCATCATGCCAATAACAACGCTGAATATAAATGCTAAAACAAACGGAACACCACCACCGTCTTTATAAATTAAAGACACCAGTGCCGGTGGCACCATGGTAATACTAAACAGCGCAACAAGTTGGCCAAGAATTTTTATGATGGTACGAAATTGCATTTAGCTTATCGCTTTTATTATTAGTAAACTGAGATTGAGTAACTTCAATCAGATCAAATTAAACAGGTATGCATTAAATGCAATTTGTGTAGGTTATTACTCTTTAATAGTTAACTCAACTGCGCCGTGGCTTAAATCAAAAATATCTTTTATTGCTTGCTGGGCTTGTCGGCTATCTATTGTGATCACCCATTCAATATTAGCAGTAAATTGCTTATCAATATTAAGTACCTGATAACTGGTTTTTAATAACTGCTCTATTGCACCTTGCATGTTGTATTCACTTTGGCCAATAATTTCTACGCTAGGTACTTTAGTGACTGTTTTAAGTTGAGTAAGCGCATTATTAAGCGAGCCGCCATAAGCACGCACTAAACCACCCGTGCCTAACTTAATACCCCCAAAATAACGTGTAACCACTGCGGTAATTTCACCAAGCCCCGATCCCACCAGCACATTTAACATAGGTTTGCCTGCTGTGCCATTTGGCTCTCCATCATCTGAAAAACCATAAACATGGCTGCCACCAGGATTACCTGCTACATGCGCCCAACAATTATGGCGAGCATCTGAGTACTTTTCTTCAATGCTTTTAATAAACGCTTTAGCTGCATTTAAATCAGGTGTATGAGCTATATGAACAATAAAAGTGCTTTTTTTAATTTCTTCTTGGTGAAACACATCTTCGGCAGGGTATTTATATTCAGACATAATTAAAGCTCAATTAAAAATGGGGCCAAAAGGCCCCTTTGTATTCGCGTATTTTAGCGCGTATTAGCTAACTCGTCTTTATAAGGATTTAGTCGAGCGCTAAATCACGAGTCATATTTTCTAGGCTATCTTCGTGAACAATAATGTTGTCTTCAATACGAATACCGCCATAAGGTTTAAATGTCTCAACTTTATCCCAGTTAATAAACTGTTTGTTGTCGGTTTGTGCTAAATCACCTAATAGTGAATCAATGAAATATAAACCCGGCTCTATAGTGAATACTTGGTTTTTCTCAATTTTTCGAGTACAACGCAAGAATGGGTGCCCTTCTGGTGACGGCTGATGCCCTCCTTTTTCATCACTCATAAAACCGCCCATATCATGAACTTGTAAACCTAAATGATGCCCGAGTCCATGCGGGAAAAAAGTAGACGTAATTTTACGCTCAACAATTTCTGCCGCTGGTAAGTTTACAATTTTGAAGTCGCTAAGAATTTGCGCAATACGGTTATGGCACTCAACATGTAAATCGCCATATAACATACCTGGTTTTAAACCTTTGCCTAACTCAATTTGCGTAGCCGTCATAGTATTAACAAGCTCAGCAAATTCACCCTGCTTTTTAAAATCGTATGTACGAGTAATATCAGCAGCGTAACCGTTGAAGTTTGCACCTGCATCAATTAAAAACGAATTATGAGTATGCGGCGCTTTAGGGTCAAAATGTGTGTAATGCAAAATAGCGCAGTTTTCGTTAAGCGCAACAATATTACCGTACGGCATTTCGTTTTCGCTTTGGCGTGTAGCCATAAGGTACGCTTGTTGAATATCAAACTCGCTACCACCGTTGTAAAACGTATCGCGTGCAGCTTTATGCCCGTCTACTGCAATGCGGTTAGCTTGGCGTAAACATTCAAGCTCGTACTGCGTTTTGTATGCACGATGAAAATGAAAGTAATTTAATACAGGCTCAGGGTTCATTAAACTAAAACCAAGTGCTTGTGCTACTTCAATGTACTCGCCCATATACGCATATTTAGCTTTATCGTATGGAAGTAGCTTTTCTACTTGATCAGGCTGTAGTAATAGCTCTATATCAAAGTACTCAGCCCAAAAGTCACGTGGCTCGTCAGGTACTTTATGCCAAAAATCAACTGGACGATAAAAAATAAGCTTTGGCTTATCGCTACCATTAACCACAATCCAGCAATGTGGATTATCTATTACAGGCAACCAAGCTTTAAATTGTGGATTAACTTTAAATGGGTAATACATGTCGTCTAAAAACTGGCGCTTAGCTTGGCCTGAGTGAATAACTAATCCCTCTAACCCTTCACGGTCACAAATTGTACGAGTACGCTGTTGCAGTGTTGCAATATGTTCGGCGTATAAAACGGCTAATTTATCCATTGTTAATCCATCTGTTAAATTTAACTTGCTTTGAGTCTACCACTTAAAGGCTGAGCGCTCAAAAAAGGGGGATATTTAACATGTAAATATCCCCCTTCTTAATGCTTATACCAATCGTGTTAAGTTATTACTCGGTGGGTATTATATATTCAACCACCCATTTTCATTTCAAGCAGCGGCGCAAGTATATTACCTTCTCTGCCCATTCGAGTGTGATACACCTGCCTATATGCAAATACATTTTTTACATAGTCGCGGGTCTCACGATACGGAATAAGCTCTACCCATAACTCAGCCGGAATTGCTTCATCGGGTAACCAACGTTTTATACGATGATACCCCGCATTGTAAGAAGCTGTTGCTAGTACTTCGTTGCCGTGGTTTTTCTTTTTTAAATACTGTAAGTAACTTGTACCTAATCTAATATTAGTTTTAGGCTGATACAAACGATTACTCGATACACTTCCTTTATTTACGTACTCAGCAGTACTTGGCAATAATTGCATTAACCCACGCGCATTAGCATGCGAGCGAGCATCGGGTGCAAACGAGCTCTCACGCCTTGCAATTGCAATACTCCAGGCTGGATCTATTTTGCTACGTTTGCTGTAACGCTCAAATACATCTTGATACGCAAACGGAAAACGCTGCTCTACATTATCCCACGCTTTTATTTTAGCAAGTGTAAAAATAGTGCTGTCGTGCCAACCTAAATCGGTAGAGAGTATTGATGCAGCTAACTTTTCGTCAGCACTAGAGGTATCCGTTAAGTAATTCCACTCACGACGCGCTGAGGTAAATCGTTCTATATCGTAAAGCGCCTTTGCACGTTTAAACCCTGGTGCATTGCTCACTTTATCTACCAACTTTTGATCAACCGCTAAAGGGTGGTTATTTAAATCAATAGGCAGCCCTAAACGCGCAGCAGCTAAAAAGCCGTAATAATCGCGATTAGCAGCCACTTTTTTCCAAATATCATCCGCTTTTTGTTGCTCGCCTCGTTTAGCGTAGCTATACGCTAACCAATATTGTTGGCCTAAGCTTAAATCTTCTTTGCCTGTAAAAAATGCAGCTATACCTTCCCAATCTTGGGTTTTGAGCATATTACCCAGCTGCCATTGTATTAACTTTTTATCTTGTCGGTCTTTAGGTACTTTATTTAACCAAAAGCTAGCTTGTTTGTGCCCGCTTGATGCAAGCGATAGCGCAAAGGTGTAATACACATCAGCCTTAGAAGCTTCGCTGTAGTTAAATATTTTTTCTAACTTTTCCCATGCTTTTAATGCAAGCTCTTTGTCGCGCCAAATTAAACGCTTAACCCCATAAAGGGCTATTTCGCCTTCTTTAGCCGATTTATTTTTATAACGATATAAACCAGCCGCTGCGCTTGGATCGCGGCGTACTTTTAAATATAAATCAGCTAAATAGCGTTCATTTTTAGGCAATAGTGTTTTTAAATAAGGTAATAAGCTTTGCGTACCGCCTTGCGCTGCGAGTGTAACGCGTTGCCATACGGTTTCTTCTTTCATGTAGCCTTTTTTCCGCCACTGAGAAAAAAGCGCATCACACTCATTGGGCTGCGACTTTCCAACAGCCCACAAATCAGTAACCTGATTAAAAATTGCTTTTTCAGGAGCCCCTAAATCAAGCTGAAAATCCAAATAAGTACACGTAAGCTCAGCATTTGAGGTTTGGCGATAATTACGAATATATGCCGCTTTTTTGTTTTTATCTTTTAAGTACTCTAACCACGCTTTTCGCACAGGCCATTCTAATGGCGTATGCTGATAAACAGTTAAGTAGTCTTCTATTTCGGCCTGGTATTTAAAGTTTGGGTTACGCTGCCAATAGGTTTTTTCAACATACGGTTTTAGCGGATGATTAAGTCCACTAACCGCTTCTTTAAAGTCTTGATAACTACCGTAACGTGCTTTTTTTTCAGCATCTAAAAATGCATCGTTATCGATACTCGCCCCGGCAGAGTAAAGAGGAAATATAAATGCAGCTGCCGCAACGTTTAATAAATATTTTTTCATAATGTCCTTTAATAAAAAATTAAAGCGATGACTAAAAACTTTCCATCACACCTTAGCACCAAACCAGCTATATTTTAACCAGCCGTTTGTAACCGAGTTAAATTTTTCGTTGCATTTTTAATTTAAAGCAAGCACACTGATTGAAATGCAAACTCATCGTACCAGTCTTAGTTCGTCAACTAGGGAGAATAATAATGTTATATAAAAGCGATTCCTTTGAAGTTAGCTTCCTTAAGGAAAACATCGCCGAGTTTAAGTTTTGTGTTGCAGGTTCTGTAAACACACTATCTCAAAAAACTCTTTCAGATTGCGCGGCAGCATTAAAAGAATTAGCCGCTAATACTGATATCAAAGGCATGATTTTTACCAGTGATAAAGACCACTTTATTATTGGTGCCGACATCTTCGAATTTTTACCTACGTTTACTAAACCAGAAGAAGAATTAGTAACGTGGATCAAAAACGCAACCGACGTTTTTGATGCAATCGAAGATCTACCATTCCCAACACTAAGCGCTATAAACGGTATGGCACTTGGCGGTGGGTGTGAGTGGGCACTTGCTACCGATTATCGTGTTGCAAGCGAAACAGCTAAAATGGGCCTACCAGAAGTTAAACTTGGCATAATGCCTGGTTTTGGAGGCACAGTGCGCTTACCACGCATCATTGGCGCCGATAACGCAATGATGTGGATTACCTCAGGCGCAGAAAACCGCGCAGCTGATGCCCTTAAAGTAGGTGCGTTTGACGCGGTAGTTAGTACTGACAAACTATTAGAGTCAAGCGTAGCAACACTTGAATTAGCAATTGCTGGCAAGTTAGATTGGCAAGCAAAACGCAACGTAAAACTACAGCCACTTAAATTAAACCGCGTTGAGCAAGGCATGAGCTTTGCTATGGCAGAAGGTATGGTCATGGGTAAAACCAAAGGCCACTATCCTGCACCGGTTATGGCAGTACGTACCATTAAAGCAGCGGCAAACTGTACTCGCGATGAAGCAATGGCAATCGAAAATGCTAACTTTGCAAAACTTGCGCGCACTAACGAAGCTGCAGCACAAACCGGTATTTTCTTAAATGACCAGTTCATTAAAGGCAAAGCACGCAAACTTGCTAAGCACAGCGATGTTGAAATTAAACAAGCTGCTGTATTAGGCGCAGGTATTATGGGCGGCGGTATTGCATACCAGTCAGCTTATAAAGGCACACCAATCATAATGAAAGACATCCAGCAGGATGCGCTAGATTTAGGTATGGGCGAAGCGTCTAAACTACTTGGTGCAAAAGTTAAACGCGGCCATATGCCAATGGAAAAAATGCTGGCAACGCTTAGCAAAATTAAACCAACGCTTAACGATGCCGACCTACAAAATGCCAACATTATTGTTGAAGCCGTAGTAGAAAACCCTAAAGTTAAGCAAGCCGTATTAGCTGATCTTGAAAAGAACATGCCTGAAGGCACTGTACTTACATCAAATACATCGACTATTTGTATCGACTTGCTTGCAGAAGCACTCGATAAACCAGAAAACTTCTGTGGTATGCACTTTTTCAATCCAGTGCCAAAAATGCCGTTAGTAGAAATTATCCGTGGTGCAAAAACTTCTGATAAAACAATTAACGCGGTAGTTGATTACGCCCTTAAACTTGGCAAGTCACCTATCGTTGTTAACGATTGCCCTGGCTTTTTTGTAAACCGAGTTTTATTCCCGTACTTTGCAGGCTTTAGCAAATTAGTTGTTGAAGGCGCTAACTTTGCAAAAGTAGATAAAGTAATGGAAAACGTATTTGGCTGGCCAATGGGCCCAGCTTACCTACTTGATGTTGTAGGTATTGATACGGCTTACCATTGTACTGGCGTAATGGCAGACGGTTTCCCTGAGCGTATGGCACGTGCAGAAAAAGATCCGGTAACTGTTTTTGCTAACGAAAAACGTTTTGGTCAAAAGAACAAAGCGGGCTTCTACAAGTACGAAACAGACCGCCGTGGTCGTCTTAAAAAATCAAGCGATGCAACAGCAGTTGAGCTACTAGCGCCAATTACTGATGCACCTAAAGAATTTGATAAACAAGAAATCATTGACCGTTGTATGATCCCAATGATCAACGAAGTACTACTTTGTTTACAAGAAGGCATTGTTGCTTCTCCTCAAGAAGCTGATATGGCCCTTGTATACGGCGTTGGTTTCCCTCCATTTAGAGGCGGCGCGTTCCGTTACTTAGATCAAACTGGTTTAGCTAACTTTGTTGCATCAGCAGACAAATATGCTCACCTAGGTGCGATTTACCAAGTATCAGAGCAAACTCGCAAATGGGCCGAAGAAGGTCGTGTTTTCTATAAGGTGGAAGGTTAATATCATGAATAATCCAGTAATTGTAGATTGTATCCGCACACCAATGGGTCGCTCAAAAGGCGGCGTATTTAAAAACAAGCGTGCGGAAGACTTAAGCGCTCATTTAATGAAGGGCTTACTAGAACGCAACCCAGCGGTTGATCCAGCATCAATCGACGACATTTATTGGGGTTGTGTACAGCAAACATTAGAGCAAGGCTTTAACGTTGCACGTAACGCATCACTGCTTGCGGGTATTCCACACTCAGTACCAGCTACAACCGTTAACCGTTTATGTGGCTCGTCAATGCAAGCATTGCACGACGCAGCACGCGCCATTATGACGGGCGCTGGCGACACTTACCTAATTGGTGGTGTTGAGCACATGGGTCACGTACCTATGACTCACGGTAACGATTTTCACCCAGGCTTAGCTACATCAATTGCACAAGCATCGGGTTCTATGGGCTTAACAGCTGAATACCTTGCTACTATTCACGGTATTAGCCGTCAACAGCAAGATGAGTTTGCTTATCGCTCACATCAACGTGCACATGCTGCAACAGTTGAAGGACGTTTCCGCCGCGAAATTTTAGCAATGGAAGGTCACGCAGCAGATGGCTCACTTATTTTAGTTGAAGATGATGAAGTAATTCGTCCTGAAACAACGGTTGAAGGTTTATCTCAGCTTCGCCCAGTATTTAACCCAGCTACAGGCTCGGTTACTGCAGGTACGTCTTCTGCTCTTTCTGATGGCGCATCAGCCATGTTAGTAATGAGCGAAGAAAAAGCAAAAGAGCTTGGCTTACCAATTCGTGCACGCATTAGAGCTATGGCTGTTGCAGGTTGCGATCCATCAATCATGGGTTACGGTCCAGTACCAGCAAGTAAAAAGGCACTTGCACAAGCCGGTATTACCATTGATGACATTGACGTAGCAGAACTTAACGAAGCATTTGCAGCACAATCACTGCCTGTACTTAAAGACTTAGGTTTAGCAGACGTGGTTGACGAAAAAGTGAATTTAAACGGCGGCGCAATCGCACTTGGTCACCCTCTAGGTTGTTCGGGTTCGCGTATTAGCACATCGCTTATTCACTTAATGGAAGACAAAAATGCAAAATACGGTTTAGCAACTATGTGTATTGGTTTAGGCCAAGGCATTGCCACTGTATTTGAACGTGTTCAAGACTAACGATTAGCTTAAACATGTAAACCATCTTGGTGATTAAAAAGGCGAACTGATGCAAATCAGTTCGCCTTTTTTTATTGTGCCACCAGCTAAATGAATAATGTGATCGGGTGTATTAAACTTATGCCAGATTGTTTTTTACTTTATTGGGCTGATTCGTTATATGCAAAATAGTTAACCCACAGGTTTATTTGCGCTAAACTACCCGACCTAACCAAGCCGCGACTATTTTTACAGGTAACTTTTTATGAGCTTTGATAACCCCGATCACCAATTAGATGCCATGGGCCTTCGCTGCCCAGAACCTGTAATGATGATACGCGCTGCTATTCGCAAAATTAATGAAGGCGAAACACTGCTTATCATTGCCGACGACCCATCAACCACCCGTGACATTCCAAGCTTTTGTACGTTTATGGATCACACGCTGGTGGCTACAGACGCCGATGAAGCACCCTATAGGTATGTGGTTAAGAAAGGGCTTTAGCTAAATTTTACCACCTGATTCTAGATTATCTCCATTTGGATGTTGTGAATTACTTGCACCAAACTCATCAAAGCATCCACTATCTTTAGTTCCTTTTACTGATTCTATAAATAATTTTTTTATATTTATCTCTTCTTCAAAAACTTTCATCCAAATACTAAAGAAACCATTTGATAGCATTTCTCGAACAATAGTTCTTTGTAGCGTTTTTTTGTCAACACAGTTTTGAAAATCTTCATATGCATTAAGTGCAATCATCCATACATTTAGTCTTTGGACCCTACGATCTTTAGCAACACCACTCAAATCAGAGTTAATACTATTATTTAGCCCTAATAGATTAATTGTATTTATTGCCAGTTGCCTATCATGCTCGCTTAATCCATCTTTTGGTTCGATAGTTCCATCTTGCTTATATTGAATAGCTCTGAAGGTATTATCTCTATCGGGGAGAAAAATAGATCCTAAATCGACCTCTTTAGCTCCCTTCGTAGAATTGCAATTCACACAGGCTAGTAAGAAATTACTCCACTCTTTTTGTAATTCGGGTTTTGCAAAGTCGCCGCTTTTAGGCTCAATATGTTCAACAGCTAAATTAGTTTGAATACACCTTTCACAATAGCTGCAGTATTGCCCAATTTTAATGCCACTCCATTCGCCGATTCCCACTCTATCTAAAAGGTAGTCAAAAGCGTCTTCATACCTATTAAATGCAGCAACTGGTGTTGCCCCCTTTTTTACTGGTCTCATAATTCAAAACCAGTTCTAGCTGTATATTTACGTTCTAGAAAAGCTTGATAAGCTGGGTTATCAGAGTAAGGTTTAATTAACTCAGCTAATTGAGTTTGATATTTTTGATGAAACTCCGATGGTGAAAGCCGATCATTATCTAACGTTTCTAAAAAGCTATGCGCAACTTCTTTTAGTAACTCATATTGAACAGAGACATCAGGCCTATTTACTCCCATGTTTTTAGCAATTTCTTCAATTCCTTTATTCGAATACTCAATCAAAGGCTCACCATCTAACATGATTAGTTCATCGCTTGATCTGAGAGATTGAATTAGAAATGGGGAGTGTGTTGTGCAAATAAATTGAATTTTGGGGAATACAGTTCTCAAATCTTCAATTACACGTCTTTGCCATTTTGGATGGAGGTGTAAATCAAGCTCATCAATTAGTACAACTCCTTCTGTTTTTTCGCAGACACTTTCTTCTAAATGAGGGTTCAATATTGCAGCTCTTCTAGCTATATCGCAAAAAAGTCCTAATATTGTCCTCTGTCCGTCACTCAAGTGCTCAAATGGTGTGGAGCTTCCATCTTCAAACCTAACCATTACCCTTGATTCATCAAAATCAAATCCAAATCCCACACAACTTTCTAAAGCTTTTTTGGCAGCATATTCGATCGCCATTTTCATTGGTGACTTTATTTTCTTTTGTAATTCTGCTAATTCAAGCTTCAGTAACCAAACAGCAATAGATTTATCATCTGCTCCAGTATGAAAACAATCTAAATAAGGTTCAAACCTTGAGTATTGCTTCTTTGCAGAATCTTCAATATCTATTTTATCTTTAGAGATCCACAGACGATCGCATTCATAAAAAGCAATCAAAGGTAAATCAAAATTAGTTCCTTTTTCAATGTAGTTGAGTACGTCACTTCCAAGTGTTGAAAGGTTTAATGAATACTCTTTCCCATTGTAGGTCTTCGTACCGCTATTTTGGTACTGAATAGTTCCGCTTATATATGTCTCACTACTTCCCTCAAAGCGAGTTCTTGTCCACTTTACTTTTCCATAAGTAAAAGTATTAAACCTATTAATAATAGGAAACTCACCTAACGCTTCAATTCTTGTAGTCTGTGCTTTATCAAAACGTCCGTTATTTTCGATCTCCCTAACCTCATCAAATTTAATTGGCCTCAGGTTATCATTACTCTTAATGTAGGCATGAGCCCAGCCAGCTAGGGAAATTGCTACACCTTTAAGCAGAGAGCTTTTACCGCAACCATTCACACCAACAATCAAATTAAATTCTGGATTCAATGTGAATTTTGAGTCGGAAAACAGTTTAAAGTTTTGAATGAAAATGCTGCTTAACATGGTGTTCGCTCTATACTAAATACAACTGAAATATGAAAGGACTATAGCATAAGAATATACAAACTCTGTAATTTAGGAGTCGATTAAGCCCACTATAAATTTATTTTTAGGGCTCAATAATTTTTAAAATATTTACTTCTTATTTATCGTCACTTTCGGCTCATCGTAGTCACTGTAATCAATGCTTACTATGTAGGTGCCTTTTATTGCGGGTGTATAGCTAAAGTAATTATAAATAGTATTACAGTCGGCAAGCGCTGGTTGGCCAAGTGTTAGTTTTTGCCCTTCAGGTTGTGCTTCGCTATAGCCACAGTTGTAGCCTTCACTAAAATCGGCATCGGCTATTTTAAACTCGTATACTTTACCTGGCGTGCTAAATTTAACTTCTGCTTGGTAGAGCGCAGGACCTACTGGCATAAATTGATACTGAGGCTCAGCATCCCAAAGCGTAAAGTCGCCTCTTAAGTAAATGGTTTTATCTAGCTCTTGTTGTGGCAGTACGTCGTTAATAGAAATTTGGCTAGTACAGGCTGTAAGTAATCCGGCAATAGCAAGGGTTAAAATTCGTTTCATTGGGGGCATCAGTGAGTATCCTCTACGTTCTGTGAAAACTAAAAAGCCAGCAAATCGCTGGCTTTTTAAATTGCTAAGTTAGCTTATTTTTGTAGTACAGAAATATCTGCAATACCTAAAAATAATCCGCTTAACTGGCTTAGTAGCGCAAGACGATTTTGCTTAACTGCTTCATCGTCGGCCATAACCATTACGTTGTCAAAAAAGTTATCAACACTTTGACGAATACCCGCTAATTGGCTTAATGCCTCTTGGTAGTTTCCATCGGCATAAAGTGGTGCAAGCTCAGTGGCAAATTTTGCCACTTGTGATGCTAATACTTTTTCAGCGTCGTCGCTTAATAAGCTCTCATCAACATCACCTTGGCTAGTAATATTGTTTTTAGCCAAAATATTACCTACACGCTTATTAGCCGCTGCAAGCGCTTCTGCTTCGTCTAATGTACGGAAATGGCTTACCGCTTTAACACGGCGATCAAAATCAACTGGCTTAGTCGGACGGCGTGCAAGCACAGCTTGAATTACGTCTACTTCAATACCTTCATCTTGATACCATGCGCGAAAACGCCCTAGCATAAAATCAAATACATCCGTTGATACATTTAGATTAGTTAACTTATCGCCAAACAATGTTTGTGCTTTTGCTACTAGGTCTAAAATATCCAGCGGAAGTTCTTTTTCTACCATGATGCGTAGAGCACCAATAGCAGCACGACGAAGCGCAAATGGGTCTTTATCACCTTTTGGTGCTTGGCCTATACCAAAAATACCCACCAGCGTATCAAACTTGTCTGCAATCGCTACCGCGCAGCTAATTAGGTTTGTAGGTAAGTTATCGCCTGCAAAACGTGGCATGTATTGCTCGTTTTGTGCAATAGCTACATCTTCTGCTTCGCCATCAAAGCGTGCATAGTGCATACCCATTACACCTTGCACGTCGGTAAATTCCATTACCATTTCGGTCATTAAGTCTGTTTTACTTAATAGGCCAGCACGTTTTGCAAGGTCTTTGTCGGCGCCTAACTGCTCAGCAATGTATCCAGCAAGTTCGCTAATACGTACAGATTTATCTTTAAGCGTACCTAACTGCTTTTGGAATAAAACGGTATCAAGCGACTCTAGACGGCTTTCTAATGTTTTCTTTTTATCAGTTTCAAAGAAGAATTGTGCATCAGCTAAACGTGGGCGCACTACTTTTTCGTTACCTGATATAACCACACTTGGATCTTTACTTTCGATGTTAGATACAAACAAAAACTTATTTAAAAGTTTGCCGTTTTGATCTAATAACGGGAAGTATTTTTGATCGTCCTTCATGGTGTAAATTAGCGCTTCGGCTGGTACATCTAAAAATGCTTCTTCAAATGTAGCTGTTAAAGTAACTGGCCACTCTACAAGTGATGTTACCTCTTCTAGTAACTCTTCATCCATCGCGACAACAGCGTTAACTGCGCTTGCTGCCTCTTCTATTTGTATACGTATTTGCGCTTTACGCTGCTCGTAGTCAGCAATAACGTAGGCTGATTTTAATACGTCGAACACGTCATCTGCATGGTTAATGGTAATTTTTTCTGGATGATGGAAACGATGGCCTTGTAGTTGGTTACTTACTTGTTTACCAAGTATTTCGCCTTCTAGTAACTCACTACCAAATAAAATAGTTACTGTATGAACTGGGCGAATAAATTGTGTTTTATTCGCGCCCCAACGCATAGGCTTAGGGATTGGTAATTTACTTAATGCTTTAGCGATGGCATCTGTCATTAGCGCTTTAGTTTCTTGCCCTGCTACTTTAGCAATGTGCAATAACCAAGCACCTTTATCGGTTTCAAGTGTTTGCGCTTCACTTACGTCAATACCACAACCACGTGCCCAACCCATAGCTGCTTTAGTTGGGTTACCTTCACTATCAAACGCTGCCTTTGTAGCTGGGCCGCGCTTTTCTACTTCTTTGTCTTGTTGCTTAGCTTCAAGCGATTTTACTTGTAAACCCAAACGACGAGGCGATGCATACCAACTTACACCTTGGTGTGCTAACTCTAGTGTTTCTAGCTCTTGAGTTAAATTTGCAGCAAAGGCTTCTGCTAATTTACGCAGTGCTTTTGGTGGCAACTCTTCGGTGCCAATTTCTACTAATAAATTTTGTGCTGACATTTTACTTATCCTTACACAGCGGGAAACCAAGCGCTTCACGTGCATCGTAATAACTTTGTGCACACGCTTTAGATAACGCACGAACGCGTAAAATATAACGCTGACGTTCTGTTACCGATATTGCGTGGCGAGCATCTAACAAGTTAAATGCGTGCGATGCTTTCATTACTTGCTCGTATGCAGGTAGTGGTAAGTTAGCTTCAATTAACTTTTGGCTTTGGGCTTCACACTTATCAAACTGTGCAAATAAGTCTTCTACGTTTGCATGTTCAAAGTTATAAGTAGATTGCTCTACTTCATTTTGATGGAACACGTCGCCGTATGTTACACGCCCTAGTGGACCGTCAGCCCATACTAGGTCGTAAATGCTATCTACGCCTTGAATGTACATTGCTAAACGCTCTAGGCCGTAAGTAATTTCACCTGTTACTGGTGAGCACTCTAAGCCGCCTACTTGCTGAAAGTAGGTAAACTGAGTTACTTCCATACCGTTTAACCAAATTTCCCAACCTAAGCCCCATGCACCTAGCGTAGGTGATTCCCAGTTATCTTCTACAAAGCGAACTTCGTGAGTAAGGGTATCAATACCCATTGCCGCTAACGAGCCTAAATAAAGCTCTTGGATGTTATCTGGCGATGGCTTAAGTACTACTTGAAATTGGTAGTAATGTTGTAAGCGATTTGGGTTTTCGCCATAGCGACCATCCGTAGGACGACGACATGGCTGAACGTACGCGCTCGACATTGGCTCTGGGCCAATCGATTTTAAAAATGTTTGCGGGTGGAATGTCCCTGCGCCCACTTCCATATCAAGTGGTTGAATAATGACACAGCCTTGCTGCGCCCAATAATCCTGTAAAGCCAGGATCAAACCTTGGAAGGTTTTAACGTCATATTTTTGCATATTTGGCTTTTTACTATCTGAGAAGTAGCGTGAAAATTACCCTCAGTATACCTTGTGCACACTCAGGTTTTAAGCAGTTTGTGCGGTTGATAAAATAAAAAAGGAGCCATTAGGCTCCTTTTAAGATGTAAGTATAATTTTTTACACGTCTAAGTTAACTACGCGTAGTGCGTTAGTTTCAATAAAGTCGCGACGAGGCTCAACTTGATCGCCCATTAATGTTGCAAACAATTGATCCGCAGCAACTGCGTCTTCAATAGTTACTTGTAACATACGACGAGCGCTAGGATCCATTGTAGTTTCCCACAGTTGGCTAGGGTTCATTTCACCTAATCCTTTATAGCGTTGAATATAGATCCCGCGCTTAGATTCTGTGATCAACCATTCCAAAGCATCCACAAAGTTATCAACAGGTTTTGTTTTCTCACCACGTTGAATATATGCGCCTTCACCAAGGATATTTGCAATGTTAGTACCAGTCACAGCAATGCGTTGGTAGTCACGTGATGCAATAAAGTCATGATGAAGTACGTGTGCTTTATCAACACCGTGCTGGCGAATATTCACAACCGGGAAGTATAGGTTGCGCTCTGCGTCATGCTCAGTACCTGCATGGAAAATTGTTGCATCTTCATCACGTTCAATAAGGTCATCAACAAGTTCTTTAGTCCAAGCTATTACTTTAGCTTCGTCTGAAAGGTCATCTGTTTTCAGTTCGCTTTGATAAATTAAACGTTCCATTACCGTATTAGGGTATTTACGTTTTAAGCGCTCAATTACTTTAACTGTGTTTTGGTAATCATGAACGATTTGCTCAAGTGCTTCACCTTCAATCGCACTTGCATCTGCACTTGTATAAAGTGCGGCATTATTTAGTGCTAATGAAGTTAAGTAATCAACGAGTGCTGGATCATCTTTAATATAACGCTCTTGCTTACCTTTTTTCACTTTATAAAGCGGCGGCTGTGCAATGTAGATATATCCACGCTCAACAATTTCCGGCATTTGACGGTAGAAGAAAGTAAGTAGTAGCGTACGAATGTGAGAACCATCCACGTCCGCATCGGTCATGATGATGATACGGTGATAGCGTAGTTTTTCAGGATTATATTCATCGCGGCCAATACCACAACCTAATGCAGTAATTAGCGTTGCTACTTCTTGCGAAGATAACATTTTGTCAAAACGCGCTTTTTCTACGTTTAAAATTTTACCTTTAAGCGGAAGAATAGCTTGGTTTTTACGGTTACGTCCCTGCTTGGCTGATCCGCCAGCAGAGTCCCCTTCCACTATGTATAGTTCAGACTGGGCTGGGTCTTTTTCTTGGCAATCGGCAAGCTTACCTGGTAAGCCAGCTAAATCCATTGCGCCTTTACGACGTGTCATTTCACGTGCTTTACGCGCAGCTTCACGAGCACGAGCAGCGTCAATAATTTTACCGACAACAATTTTGGCATCCATTGGATTTTCTAATAAGAAATCAGTGAATTTTTCAGCCATTGCTTGTTCAACTGCAGATTTAACTTCGCTTGATACTAGCTTGTCTTTCGTTTGTGATGAGAACTTAGGATCAGGAACTTTAACGCTAACAACTGCAGTTAAGCCTTCACGTGCATCATCGCCCGTTGCATTACTGGTTGTTTTAGCTTTTTTGTTAAAGCCTTCTTTTTCCATATAGTTATTAAGTGTACGTGTTAGCGCAGATCTAAAACCGGCTAAGTGAGTACCACCATCACGTTGTGGAATGTTGTTTGTAAAACAGTAGATGTTTTCTTGGAAGCCATCGTTCCACTGCATTGACACTTCAACGCTAATACCATCTTCTTCACGTTCGTGAGTAAAGTGGAATACACCTTTATGTACCGGTGTTTTATTACGGTTTAGGTATTCAACAAATGCCTGAATACCACCTTCGTATTTAAAGTGGTCAGATTTATTTTCTTCACGCTCATCACTTAAGATAATACTAACGCCAGAGTTCAAGAATGAAAGCTCGCGTAAACGCTTAGCTAAAATATCATAATGAAAATCTAGGTTTGTGAATGTTTCGCCGCTTGGCCAAAAACGTAATTCAGTACCTGTTGTTTCAGAGTCGCCAATAATAGCTAGCGGTGCATCTGGCACACCCATAGTATAAAACTGCTGATGAAGTTTTCCTTCACGGCGAACTGTAAGCTTTAACTTTTCAGAAAGCGCATTTACAACTGAAACACCAACACCGTGTAAGCCACCTGATACTTTATAAGAGTTATCATCAAACTTACCACCAGCATGAAGTACCGTCATGATAACTTCGGCTGCTGATACGCCTTCTTCTTCATGGATAGAAGTTGGGATACCACGACCGTTATCTCGTACTGAGACAGAACCGTCTAAGTGAATAGTTACATAAATATCATCACAATGACCTGCTAAGGCTTCATCGATAGAGTTATCAACTACTTCAAACACCATGTGGTGTAAGCCTGTGCCATCATCGGTGTCCCCTATATACATTCCAGGACGCTTTCTTACTGCGTCTAATCCTTTAAGTACTTTAATACTCGACGAGTCATAATTCTCAGACATGGTTAATCCCACTTATCTTGTTATTAGGTTGCCATGTTTCACGTGGAACATTTGTAGTTCTCGTTGCATGGGTTCCACCACAGCAGAAATACTTTCAGATAAAATTGAAGATATAAAAATTTGAGAACTGCAGTGAGCAAGCAATTGCCCCACTTTCTCTTTTGTATCTTCGCCTAGCTCTGAAGGTAAATCATCTATTAGCAATATAGATTGCTTATCTGTCTCTGACTCAATTAAACTATTTTGCGTTACTTTTAACGCATACAATAGCAGCTTTAATTGACCGCGAGAGAACGTGTTCTCAACACTGTTGCCAGCGACACTAAAACTAAAATCAGCCTTATGAGGCCCTTTACTTGTAAATCCTTGGCGAGAGTCTCGCTCAAAGCTTTGCTCTAATGCATCGTTAAGAGATTCAGTCTCTTTCCAGCCTGCGTTATAGCTAATTTCTAAATCGCGTATAAGCGTTAATTCTGCACACATTTTATCAAAAAATTGCTGCTTAAACCTACTTATATACGCCATTCTTAATTTATTTATTTGTTCAGCCAGTCTAACAAATTCTTTGTCCCAAAACCTAATTTGGTCAAAATAATTCTTAGGCTTAGTTTTAAGTAGCGCGTTACGTTGTTTTAGTACTTTATTAAACGACTGCCATAAGAAAAAAAACTCATGTTCCACGTGGAACAAACCTAAATCTAAAAACTTCCTGCGTTCTTTCGGACCACCAAAAAATAAAGAATAGCTCTCAGGCGTAATAATTTGTACCGGCATTAACTGCGCAAGCTCAGACATTTTCCTACTTGCTTTGCCTTGGATTTTTAAATTAGTTTCACCACTTTGGGTTTTACTAATACCAATTGGGATCGATAAATCGTGAAGCGCCTTACGCCCATAAATTACAAATTGTTCTTGCTGATGCGAAATAATGCTTTTATGTTTTGGTGTTCTAAAAGATTTGCCGTGAGAAAGGTAATAAATAGCTTCTAAAAGGCTGGTTTTTCCGCTGCCGTTTTCACCATAAATTATGTTAACGCCGTTGACTGGTTCTAGCGTCAATGCCTCAATATTACGAAAATATTTGAGGCTCAAATGACTTAAGCTCATTATATATTTATAGTCTTATAAGCGCATTGGCATAACTACGTACATAGCTTCTTCATCGCCTGCACCTTCGATAAGTGCGCTGCTATTTGAATCGGCTAATGTAAATAAAACATCTTCTGTTTTTAATGTGTTTAAAACATCAAGTACATAAGATACGTTAAAACCAATTTCTAAATCATCACCTTCGTAATTTACTTCTACCACTTCCTCAGCTTGCTCTTGCTCTGGGTTGTTAGCTGTAATTTTAAGTAAACCATTTGAAAGATTTAATCGCACGCCTCTAAATTTTTCGTTAGATAAAATAGATACGCGTTGGAAAGCATTTCGTAACCACTCGCGATTAGCTGTAATCACTTTGTCACCACCACGTGGTAATACACGACGGTAATCAGGAAAGCGCCCATCAACTAATTTACTGGTAAAAGTAAACTCAACATCAATAATACGAATATGATTAGCACCAAATTGAATAGTTACTAATTCATCATCAGCAACCATAAGGCGCATAATTTCTTGCACACCTTTACGCGGAATAATTAATTGGCGTTGTGTATTAAGTGATTGCGTTAGCTCTTTTTGAGCAATAGCTAAACGGTGGCCATCAGTCGCAACTGTTTTTATATCAGTGTTATCGACCTCAAAAGACATACCATTTAGGTAATAGCGTACGTCTTGATTAGCCATCGAAAAATGCGTGCTTTCGAGTAATTTACGAAGCTCTATGCGAGTAAGTTGAAACTCAACTTCACCATCCCACTGTTCTAAGTTAGGAAAGTCTTCAGCAGCAAGTGTAGTTAATGAAAAGCGACTTTTACCACTTGTTAAAAGTAGTTGGTGCTCTTGTAAGCTTAAAGTAAGGTCTGAACCATCTGGTAGACTTTTACAAATATCGAGTAATTTTTTAGCGGGTAACGTTAATTTTGTATCGGCAATATCATCACCTACAAAAACGCCTGCAACCAACTCAATTTCGAGGTCTGTCCCTGTCATTGAAAGTTGTCCGTTTTCTACCACTAACAATACGTTAGATAAAATAGGTAACGTATGCTTACGCTCTATAGCACCCGATACTTGCACTAATGGCTTTAAAAATTGTTCTCTTGAAATTGTTATTTGCATAATAAAGTCAGCCCTAAGATGACAATGTTCTTATTAAATTTTGATAATCTTCTTTTATTTCATGGCTTTCATCACGTAGTGATTTTACCTTACGACACGCATGTAATACGGTGGTATGGTCACGTCCGCCAAATGCGTCACCAATCTCAGGTAAGCTGTGATTAGTTAATTCTTTAGATAATGCCATTGCTACTTGGCGAGGCCTTGCTATAGAGCGACTACGGCGCTTAGATAGCAGATCAGATACACGTATTCTGTAATATTCAGCTACTGTACGTTGAATGTTATCTATGGTTACAAGCTTATCTTGTAGTGCTAATAAGTCACGCAGTGCTTCTTTTACAAAGTCGATAGAAATAGGACGACCCGTAAAATTGGCGTTAGCTATTACACGGTTAAGTGCACCTTCTAATTCGCGCACATTTGAACGTAATTTTTTAGCAATAAAAAAGGCCACTTCGTGCGGTAAATTAATTTTACTCTGCTGGGCTTTTTTCATCAAAATAGCAACGCGCGTTTCAAGCTCTGGTGGCTCAATAGCAATAGTTAAACCCCAGCCAAAACGAGATTTAAGACGGTCTTCAACACCTTCAATTTCTTTTGGGTATCTGTCTGAGGTTAAAATTATTTGCTGATTACCTTCAAGTAGCGCATTAAAGGTATGAAAAAATTCTTCTTGAGAACGCTCTTTATTAGCAAAAAATTGAATGTCATCGATCATCAATGCATCAACACTACGGTAGTAACGCTTAAATTCTTCTATCGCATTATTTTGTAGTGCTTTAACCATATCTTGTACAAAGCGCTCTGAATGCATGTAAACAATTTTAGCATCAGGCTTATTTGCCATAATGCCATTACCTACTGCATGTAATAAGTGAGTTTTACCTAAGCCTGTTCCGCCATATATAAATACAGGGTTAAAAGCAGAGCCTGGATTATCAGCAACTTGAGTTGCTGCAGCTTTTGCTAATTGGTTAGATTTACCTTCAACAAAACTATCAAAGGTATAGTTTTCTTTTATATTAGATTTATAACCTGACTTAGGAGCAGGTTCAACAACAGGCTTTTGTTCACGCGGCTGTTGTTTTGTAGTTGTTTGCTGAGCAATTGGCGCTGATTGAGTTTCAACAGCTGGTGCAGCTTGGGTATTTAATAAAGGCTTACTACCTACATCAAAACGCAGCTCTGGTGCTTCTACACCACAAATTTCTACTAATAATTCGTTAATTCTATTTAGGTACTTTTCTCTCACCCAATCAAGTACAAAGCGATTAGGTGCATAAATAGTTAAGGTATCTTCGGTACTTTCTGCTTGTAGTGGTCTTACCCACATACTGAATTGCTGCGAAGGCAGCTCATCTTGCAATACATATAAACAACTTTGCCAAACCGACAGATACACAGTTAAACTCCCAGAGATATAATTTTTATTCCCGCACATCATTAATGATTAAAAATCATACATTTATTGCGTTCAGTTGGCCAAATAAGCGACCCAAGACCGGGTATTATGAAGGCACTTTATCCACAAGTAAAAGATTGATTTTTATCAAATTGTTGATATCGATGTATAAAATCATTAACAGACTGATTTAAAACAGCTTTTATTTTTAAGACTGAAGAGAGATCATAACAAAATAACACGAAGATCGCGAACCAAATTTACGATCCAATTTACTTTTCCCCCGCTTTTATTCACTTTTTATACAAGGGCTGTGGAAAACTCTTTATTTATGATGATCCTACTTGATCACCCTTATACGATCCCAATAAAACAGTAAATAAACCCTATAGGGCTAACGTAATTATGATTGACTTTACATTACTTAATCTATAATATCTCGCGCTCGCAATGGCACCTATGCCAGGATCGCGACCTGTATAGGATGTTTTAACTTTAACCGATCGGATGAGATTGTTATGAAAAGAACTTTTCAACCTAGCGTTTTAAAACGCAAACGTGCACACGGCTTCCGTGCTCGCATGGCAACTGTAAATGGCCGTAAAGTATTAGCACGTCGCCGCGCTAAAGGCCGCAAAGTTCTTTCTGCTTAATTTATAAGTGGAAGACTTTAGCTTTGGCAGGGAGTTACGTCTGTTAACTCCCTCGCATTACTCTCGCATATTTAATGAACCCGCTCGGGCTGCAACTCCTTACTTTACTCTTTTAGCAAAACCCAATGACCAAGATAAACCTAGGTTAGGACTTACTGTTGCTAAAAAACGTGTAAAAAAGGCATGCCAACGTAACCGTATTAAACGACTCGCTCGCGAAAGTTTTCGTTTAAATAAACACAATTTAGATAATATCGATATTGTGCTAATGGTTAAATCTGGTGTTGATGAGCAGTCTAATGAAGAGTTAACCAAACAGTTAACTAAACTGTGGCGTAAAATAAATGAACGCTGCAAACCTGGTGCACCTAAACCACCACCATTTAAAAAACGCCCAAACAAATCAGCTAAATCTAATAAACAACCCCGATAGCAATAGAATTGCAGGGTTAATTAATGTATCTTTAGCTCACCTTTTAATCATGCGTTTAAAATCTCTAATTGAGCCTTTAAATACATGGTATCTATTCACTAAATATACGCAGGGGCAT
Source organism: Pseudoalteromonas sp. H103 (assembly GCF_001469205.1). NCBI lineage: Bacteria > Pseudomonadati > Pseudomonadota > Gammaproteobacteria > Alteromonadales > Pseudoalteromonadaceae > Pseudoalteromonas > Pseudoalteromonas sp. H103. Next base: position 37,398 of record NZ_LOFG01000008.1, read on the forward strand.
AAACACCATGAGGTTACTAAAACCACTTGTTGCTATTCCAAAGCGTTGTTTAGTGTTATTTATCCGCGGTTATCAAATGTGGATAAGCCCACTACTAGGCCCGCATTGTCGTTTTAATCCAAGCTGCTCTCATTATGCGATTCAAGCAATTAATTTGCATGGATTTGTAAAAGGGAGTTGGTTAGCACTTAAACGCATATTAAAATGCCATCCTTTACATTCAGGCGGAGATGACCCCGTACCTGAAAAATTAACCCATATTAACCACCAACACGAGAAATAAGAGCTGTTATGGAATCGCAACGCACGTTTTTATTAATCGGCCTAATGTTAGTGTCGTTTTTATTATTTCAAGAATGGAATAACGATTACAACGCACCTAAAGCCGATCCAAGTGCCACAACACAAACACAACAAGCAAATTCACCAGAATCGGATGACTTCATACCGTCATCATCAGATTCAGGTTTACCTGCTTCAGCCACTTTAGCTAAACGTTCAGTTATTGAAATAACAACTGATGTATTTAAAGTTAAAATTGACACCAAAGGCGGTGACATTGTTGAAGCAGACTTACTCCAATACGAAGAGGTAAAAGGTGAAGAAACACCATTTATGCTTTTAGGTGAGTTTGATGGCAATCAGTACTTTTCACAAAGTGGCTTAATTGGCTTAAACGGCCCAGATGCATCAGCAAATGGTCGCCCTACTTATCAAGCACCGCAAAAAGCCTACACGCTAAGTGGTGATGAACTACGCGTACCTCTTACCTATGTTGATAGTAATGGCGTAAGCTTTACTAAAACGTATGTATTCAAAAAAGGTCAATACGATGTAGGACTAGAATACAAAATTAACAATGCCACTAGCGCCCCTGTTCAAGTACAGCTATACACGCAAATTAAGCGCACTGTACAAGAAAAAGGCAGCTTAGTTGATCAAAACTATTTAGGGTCTGCATTCGGCACGGATGAAGAACCATACGAAAAATATAGTTTTTCAGATATGGCAGACAAAAACCTAAATAAAAATACCCAAGGTGGTTACGTTGCCTTTATTCAGCATTACTTTGTAAGTGCATGGGTACCTAAGCAAGACGAAACACATACTATTTATAGCTTAATTACAAAAAGTAACGCGGCTATTATTGGTTCTAAAGCAGAACCTGTAAATATACAAGCAGGCAGCGAACAAACACTAAGTGCTATTTACTACATGGGTCCTAAAGAGTCTGATATTCTTGAAGCGATTCACCCAGACTTAGACTTAACTGTAGATTACGGTTGGTTATGGTTTATTTCACAGCCTTTATTTGTACTACTTAAATGGTTACACAGTATTTTAGGTAACTGGGGTGTAGCAATTATTGCCATCACTATTATCGTTAAATCGCTAATGTACCCACTGACTAAAGCGCAATACACCTCAATGGCTAAAATGCGTGCCTTACAGCCTAAAATGGCTGCTCTTAAAGAAAAATATGGTGATGACCGTCAAAAATTCGGCCAAGCTACAATGGAAATGTACAAAAAAGAAAAAGTTAACCCTATGGGCGGCTGTTTCCCTATTTTGTTACAAATGCCAATTTTCTTAGCGTTATTTTACGTATTCTTAGAGTCTACAGAACTTCGCCATGCAGAGTTTGTACTTTGGTTGACTGACCTTTCAGCACAAGACCCATACTACGTATTACCAATATTATTTGGTGCAAGTATGTTTGTGACGCAAAAACTACAACCAATGACGGTTACCGATCCAATGCAGCAAAAAATGATGACCTTTATGCCGGTTATCTTCTCTGTATTCTTCTTATGGTTCCCATCTGGTTTAGTACTTTACTGGTTAGTGTCTAACCTTATTTCTATTGTCCAGATGCTTATCATCTATCGTGGCATGGAAAAGAAAGGAATAAAAGTAAGAGGCTAATTGCCTATACCCAAGCTACATCAAGATGGTTTGAGTATATTACTTATATAAAGGCGACTTAGGTCGCCTTTTTTATTGCCTATTTTTTACCACAGCTATTCGCTACAAATAAATGCATAGGTTACAATACGGCCATAAAGTTACTCATTGTTGGCAAATTAATAGCATGATCAATCAAGATACAATTGCAGCACAAGCAACCGCTCCAGGGCGTGGTGGCGTAGGTATAATCAGGGTTTCTGGCAATCTTGCCAAAAGCGTGGCTGAAAAAGTAATTGGTAAAATACCTAAAGTTCGATACGCCGATTATGTTCCGTTTAAAAGCTTAAGTGGCGAGCAGCTAGATCAAGGTATTGCTATTTATTTTGCAGGCCCAAACTCATTTACCGGCGAAGATGTATTAGAGCTACAAGGTCATGGCGGCCCTGTTGTACTAGACATGCTATTAAAAGAAATTAGCCAAATTGAAGGCGTTCGCTTAGCTAAGCCAGGTGAGTTTTCTGAACGCGCATTTATGAACGATAAGCTTGATTTAACCCAAGCAGAAGCTATAAGCGATTTAATTAATGCAACCTCAGAACAGGCCGCTAAAAGTGCCTTACAATCGCTACAAGGTGAATTTTCTAAACATATAGAAACCCTAGTAGAAAAAGTAATTCACTTACGAATGTATGTAGAGGCTGCAATTGACTTCCCTGATGAAGAAATCGACTTTTTATCCGATGGCAAAGTGTCAGGCGATCTAGATGCCATAATCAGTCAATTAAACACAGTAACTAGCCAAGCTAAGCAAGGCAGCATTATGCGAGAAGGTATGCGCGTAGTTATTGCTGGGCGCCCTAACGCGGGTAAATCAAGTTTATTAAATGCCTTAGCAGGACGCGAAGCCGCCATAGTAACCGAAATAGCAGGTACTACTCGCGACGTACTACGAGAGCATATTCATATTGATGGCATGCCACTACATATTATTGATACCGCAGGCTTACGTGAGAGCCCAGACCGCGTAGAGCAAATAGGCATAGAGCGCGCATGGGATGAAATAAACCAAGCTGACCGCGTGTTATTTATGCTTGATGGTACCGACACAACCGACACCGACCCACACACTATTTGGCCTGAATTTATGGCTAAATTACCGCAAGGTATGGGTGTAACGGTTATAAGAAATAAAGCAGATCTATCGGGCGATGTTGTAGGTATGGAGCAAGAACAGCAGTACCCTGTAATTAGCTTAAGCGCAAAAAATGCAGACGGCATTGAGCTTGTACGAGAGCATTTAAAAGCCTGTATAGGCTTTCAGGGAGCTACCGAGGGCGGGTTTATGGCACGTCGTCGTCATTTAGATGCACTTGAGCACGCGGCCTACCATTTAGACACAGGTAAAACTCAGTTAGAAATGCACATAGCTGGTGAAATATTGGCTGAAGAGCTTCGCTTAACGCAGCAATACTTAAATGAAATAACCGGCGAATTTACCTCAGACGACTTACTTGGCAAAATTTTTAGCTCGTTTTGTATTGGTAAATAAGTCACAAATACAATCTAATTTAGGGCACTTAAGTGCCCTTTTTTATGCCTAAATATAAGTCATTTAATTAAGACAATTGGTTTTAAAAGAACCAAAATAAGATCACCTAATTACTACTATAAAAGCTATCAAAATGATGATATTTCATAAGTAGGTTCAACTAAATTGATACTAAATACTGTCGCTTTAAATAGCCTTATTAGCCATAACTAAAATGCTAAAATAGTAATCAAAAAGCGAGTTTAAATGGCTATTAAAATGCACTAAAAAGCAATTCCCCTTTCATATTTTAATACGATCCGATTACTTAAATATAAAATCACCACTGCGATTTTGAAATAAACTTAACTTTTAATCCCCCATCCACCAGCAATAAATCTTCATAAATTGTTCAAAATAAAAAATTATTCAAAAAGGTTATCCACAATAAGCAGATTTATGGCAAACAATACTAAAAATTAGCTCACTAAAGAATCAAAGTGACGACGATCTTTAAAAAAGGAGCTGTTTATAAAATTAATTTTAGCTTTTTAAAGCAGATCTCATTAAATAGATCGTTTTTGAAAATTATTTTTGATCGCGTTTTTAAGTTATCAACAAGATTACTATCCACATTGTGATCAACAGCTATACATGAGTTACAAAATGCTGGCTGGTGGATCTACTTAATTTAAATATCAATAACTTAGCAATTAAGCAAACAATGAACAAGTTAACTTAAACAGAGGTTCCCCCAACCTTATCAACAACTTGATCATAAGATTACATTTGAAGTAAATATGTTAAACCATTTAAATTCAATAACTTAAAACACAGCTAAAGTAACAGTTTAAAAACTTAGCGAAAATAGTTATACAAAATACTCTCAAGCTCTTTACTGAAACACTAACTAAGCTATCATAGCGGGCAAATTAGTAATGTGTGATCAGTAAAAATATGAGTTCAGTAAATATAATCGTTGGTAGCCAAATGGGATCTGCAGAATATGTTGCAGAGCAACTTTGTGATGAATTAAATAACCAAGGGATTAGCACTGAAATACACGATCAACCAAATTTATCTGATATTGATCAACACAATACAGTATGGCTTATATGTACATCTACATATGGTGCAGGTGATTACCCTGAAAACCTTTTACCCTTTATAGAACAGTTAAATCAACAAAGTGATCTATCAACTGTAAAATATTCAGTCATTGGTTTGGGTGACACAAGTTATGACACTTATAACTTAGCCGGACGTAATATAGATAGCTTAATGGCGAGCTTAGGCGCTACTTGCATAGCCCCAAGGCTTGAATTAAATATTCTTGATGAAGCATTACCTGAAGATACAGCCCTAGAATGGCTTGATTCTTGGGTAGAAAAAGCACAATTAAAGTAACACGATCTAAATAAAGTAATAAAAAAAGTTACCCACAATTTACTAATAATTTAGTTACTTTTGTGGATAACCGCTGATCAAACTGCGATTTCAAGCATGCTTATCCATTAGATAAGATCGACTTGATATACCCCTGTGTATAAAGTCCTATTTTGATCAGAGCTTATTTGCCTGATGATCCGATCATATTAACACCTTTAGATCCGATCTAATTCCATGTTTTAAATATAGAAATATACCTTATCAACAGAAAACCCGATCAGTAGTAGTAATAGTATTAAAAGATCTCTTTAAAAGATCCTTTATATTATAAGTGATCAGTGACTTAGATCTTGAGCACTGTTTAATCATTTATCTTCTGCTAAATTCTAGGTAGAATACGCTCCCTTTTGAAGTTTACTGGTTTGGTTTAAGTAGGATCCCATTAATGATTTTTCACGAAAAGTTTGACGTTATCGTAGTAGGCGGTGGACATGCTGGCACTGAAGCCGCATTGGCAGCTGCACGCATGGGGATGAATACCCTGCTGCTAACTCACAATATGGATACCCTTGGTCAAATGTCTTGTAACCCTGCAATTGGTGGCATTGGCAAAGGTCATTTGGTTAAAGAAATTGACGCCCTTGGCGGTGCAATGGCGCAAGCTATTGACAAAGGTGGGATCCAGTTTCGTACGCTTAATTCTTCTAAAGGACCAGCTGTTCGTGCAACTCGTGCACAAGCTGATCGCGCATTATACAAAGCGGCTATCCAAGACACTTTACAAAACCAAGAAAACTTAAAAATATTTCAGCAATCATGTGATGATCTAATCGTTGAAGATAATCGTGTTGTTGGCGTTGTAACCCAAATGGGTTTACGTTTTAGTGCACCGAGTGTTGTTTTAACAGTAGGTACATTTTTAGGTGGTCAAATACATATTGGCTTAGAAAACTTTAAAGGCGGACGCGCAGGCGATCCACCTTCAATTGCATTAGCTAATAGATTACGTGAACTACCATTTAGAGTTGATCGATTAAAAACTGGTACACCTCCACGTATTGATGCCCGTACAGTTGATTTTAGTAAAATGGAAGAACAGCCTGGCGACATGCCTACCCCTGTATTTTCATTTATGGGCAAACAAAGTGATCACCCACAACAGATACCGTGTTACATCACTTACACTAACGAAAAAACACATGATGTTATTCGTAAAAACTTACATCGCTCACCTATGTACTCAGGTGTTATTGAAGGTATTGGCCCTCGCTACTGTCCTTCAATTGAAGATAAAATAGTTCGTTTTGCCGATAAAGATAAACACCAGATATTTGTAGAGCCTGAAGGTTTAACTTCTAACGAGTTATACCCTAATGGTATTTCGACAAGCTTACCGTTTGATGTGCAACTAGAAATAGTGCGATCAATTGGCGGATTTGAAAATGCGCATATTTGTCGTCCTGGTTATGCTATTGAGTATGACTTTTTCGACCCTCGCGATTTAAAACAGTCATTAGAAACTAAATTTATTGACGGGTTATTTTTTGCGGGTCAAATAAATGGTACTACTGGTTACGAAGAAGCTGGTGCGCAAGGTTTAATTGCCGGTATGAATGCCGCGTTGCAAGTTCAAGGCAAAGATGCATGGACACCACGTCGAGATGAAGCTTATGTTGGCGTATTAATTGACGACTTAGCAACGCTTGGTACAAAAGAACCGTACCGTATGTTTACTAGCCGTGCTGAATACCGTTTATTATTGCGTGAAGACAATGCTGATATTCGCTTAACAGAAAAAGGCCGTGAGCTAGGGCTAGTTAATGATGAACGTTGGCAGGCATTTAACGAAAAAATGGAAGTGATCGAAAAAGAGAAACAACGTATGAAAGATACGTGGATCCATAAAGATCACCCTGTTGTTGATCAAGTAAATGCTTTACTGAAAACACCATTAACACGTGAAGCGAGTTTAGAAGATCTTCTTCGTCGTCCTGAGATTCGTTATAACGATCTTGTTGCTATTGATGGACTAGGATCTGAGCACACAAATAAAGCCGCACTTGAACAGGTTGAAATTCATACTAAGTATGCTGGATACATTGCGCGTCAGCAAGATGAGATCAATAAGCAGCTCCGTCATGAACAAACAATCCTACCAAAAGAGTTCGACTATAAAACAGTATCTGGCTTATCAAACGAAGTAGTTGCTAAGCTAACTGATGCTCGCCCTGATACTATTGGTCAAGCTTCGCGTATTTCTGGTATCACCCCAGCGGCGATTTCGCTATTATTAGTGTATCTGAAGAAGCAAGGCTTGTTACGCAAAACTGCGTAACGGTAAAGGTACACTGTGTTACAGCAACAATTAACTACATTGTTAGCGCAAACTGATATTGCGCTAACAGAAAAACAACAGCAGCAGCTAGTTCAATATGTCGAGTTATTAAACAAATGGAACAAAGCTTATAATTTAACCTCTGTACGCTTACCTGAAGAAATGATGGTTAAGCATATTATGGATAGCTTAGTTGTTGCTCCTCATTTACCCGGTCATCATTATATTGATGTTGGTACGGGCCCTGGTTTACCAGGTATCGTTTTAGCTATTGCATTACCTGATACACAATTTGTATTACTAGATAGCCTAGGTAAACGCGTTCGATTTTTAATGCATGTTAAACATGAGCTTGGCCTTGATAACGTAACCCCTGTTCAGTCAAGAGTTGAAGAATATCAGCCAAGTGTTAAATTAGATGGCGTACTCAGTCGTGCATTTGCTTCATTACAAGATATGGTTGACTGGTGTTCGCACTTAATTGATCATTCAGGTAAATTTATAGCACTTAAAGGTGTGTTCCCTAGTGAAGAGCTAGAGTCGTTACCTAAAGGTGTTAAGTTTGAGCAAAAAATTGCATTGGAAGTACCAAAGTTAGATGCACAACGACATTTAATTATTCTTTCTAAAGACTAGGGATCAGAGACACTGTGGCAAAAGTCATCGCATTAGCAAATCAAAAAGGTGGAGTGGGTAAAACTACAACCGCCGTTAATCTCGCTGCATCTATGGCTGCAACGAAACGTAAAGTGCTGTTAATTGATCTCGACCCGCAAGGCAATGCGACAATGGGAAGTGGCGTAGATAAGTACGGCGACGTACCTACTATCTACGATTTACTCATAGAAGATAAGCCCATTGAAGAGGTAATAATTAAAGAAACCTCTGGCGAATACCATATGATTGCTGCAAACGGTGATGTAACCGCTGCAGAAGTTAAATTAATGGAATTATTTGCACGCGAAGTTCGCCTTCGTAATGCACTTGAAAAAATTCAGGACCAGTACGAATTTATTTTTATCGACTGCCCGCCCTCTTTAAATATGTTAACCGTTAACGCTATGGCCGCTGCTGACTCTATTTTAGTTCCAATGCAGTGTGAGTATTATGCTTTAGAAGGTTTAACTGCATTAATGGATACCATTACGCAACTTGCCAAGTTGGTTAACCCTAACTTAAAAATAGAAGGCATACTTCGGACTATGTACGATCCGCGTAATCGTTTAGCTAATGACGTATCAGAACAATTAAAACAACATTTTGGTGATAAAGTATACCGCACTGTAATTCCACGTAACGTTCGATTAGCAGAAGCGCCAAGTTTTGGTGCACCAGCTATGTACTATGACCGAGCATCAAGTGGCGCTAAAGCATATTTAGCACTTGCGGGTGAAATGTTACGCAGAAAAGAAAAAACAGCGTCCGTTGTCGCCTAACTTTGAGGTAAAAAAATAACATGTCTGCTAAAAAACGAGGTTTAGGCCGAGGACTCGATGCACTTTTAAGTTCGTCAAAACCTGCACCCAGCGTAAGCAAGGATCAAGACACTACACCTGTTACTGAAACTGTACAAAAAGCAGTAGAAGTTAATAACAGCGAACTACAAAAATTGCCTATCGAGTTTTTACACTCGGGTAAATATCAACCTCGTAAAGACATGTCTGAAGAGGCACTTGAAGAATTAGCCAGCTCTATTCGCTCACAAGGCATTATTCAGCCAATTGTTGTGCGGCCAGTTGCACAAAATAGTTATGAAATAATTGCCGGTGAACGTCGTTGGCGAGCAGCGCAAATTGCAAAGCTTGAAAGTGTACCTTGTATTATCAAAGATGTGCCAGATGAAGCGGCTGTTGCTATTGCGCTTATTGAAAACATTCAGCGCGAAGATTTAAACGCAATGGAAGAAGCTGTTGCACTAAACCGCCTACTTAATGAATTTGAACTAACACATCAGCAGGTAGCTGATGCTGTTGGTAAATCGCGTACAACCGTAACTAATTTACTACGTTTAAATAATTTAAATAGCGATGTAAAAATTCTGTTAGAACATGGCGACATTGAAATGGGCCACGCACGTTGTTTATTAGCCCTAGAAGGTGAATCACAATCAGATGCCGCGCGTTTAGCTGTTGCAAAAGCACTCACGGTTCGTGAAACTGAAAAACTGGTACGTTCTATTTTAGAGCCTGCGCCAGCAAAAGAAGTAGTAGAGAAAGACCCTGACGTGAAGCAGTTAGAACAACAGCTTGCTGAAAACCTAGGTGCCAAAGTTGAAATAAATTACAACAAAAAAGGCAAAGGCAAGTTGGTCATTTCTTACACTAATTTAGATGAGCTCGACGGTATTTTAAACCGCATCAACCAAGACAATACCCAGCATTAGTTTTCTACATGTCCAATAAGAGACATTTGTAGCTATTTTGTGTTACAAAGCGTCTACTCAAGTTGCAAAACTGGCAGGATTAAGTATAATTTCGCCAGTTTTCACACCCTAACAATTAGAACGCCATAAAGGTTAACTAAACGTGACTAATAAGTTAGCAAGACCTTACAGGCTTGCCGCATTTAAATTAATTTGTCTACAGGGTATCGTGGCTTTAGTAGCTGCAGTTATTATTTTTATTGGTTGGGGAGTAAGTGCCAGCTTATCAGCATTAGCTGGAAGCGCCGTTGCAATACTCCCTCACCTAGTATTTGCGCTTTATGCATTCAGATTTATGGGTGCAAGCCAAGCAAATCAAGCGTATACCTCGTTAAAACGCGGTAACGGATTAAAATTTATGCTAACAATCGTATTGTTCGCACTGATACTCAAGTCAACCACGGTAATATTAATGCCGTTTTTTTGTGTTTATGTATTTGTGTTGTTTACAGGATTGTTCGCACCCGTTTTTTTTAAACATTAACTTTTGGGATATAACATGGCTGCAGAAGAAGTTACTATATCAAGCCATATCCAGCATCACTTAACAAACGCTAAGATGTGTATGACCGACTCTGGTCTTGCCTTCAACAAAGCGTGTGCAGACAGTGGTTTCTGGACATGGAATATAGATACCCTCGCATGGTCAATCGGACTAGGTCTATTATTTTTATGGACTTTCCGTAGTGCCGCAAAAAAAGCACACATAGGTGTGCCTGGTAAATTTCAATGTTTTATTGAAATGATTGTTGAGTTCGTTGGCGACAACGTACGTGACACTTACCACGGTAAAAGCAAATTAATTGCTCCATTAGCCTTAACAATCTTTGTTTGGGTGTTCTTAATGAACCTAATGGATTTAATCCCTGTTGACTTCTTGCCTGCACTTGCTGGTCTTGTTGGTGAACAAGCCTTCGGCATGGATTCGCACGACGTATACATGAAAATTGTACCAACCACAGACATAAACTTAACCGCAGCTTTAGCTATTGGTGTGTTTATTCTGATGATTGGCTACTCTATTAAAATTAAAGGGGTTGGCGGCTTTATTAAAGAGCTTACACTTCACCCATTTAGCTCTAATAGCAAAGTAGCTATGATTTTCTTAATTCCTTGTAATTTATTACTAGAAACAATCGCTTTAGTGTCTAAGCCTTTCTCGTTAGCACTGCGTTTATTCGGTAACTTATACGCTGGTGAATTGATTTTCATACTTATCGGCGCAGTTGGTTTAATGCAACTTCCGTTGCACTTTGTTTGGGCTGTATTCCATATCTTAGTAATCGTGTTACAAGCATTCGTATTTATGATGCTAACCATTGTTTACCTAAGCATGGCAAGTTCAGATAATCACTAATTTATACACTTTTTATATTTAACTTTAACAATTGAAACTTTGGAGAAAAAAATGGAACTAGTATTAGGTCTTAAGTACATCGCAGTTGCTTTACTAATCGGCTTCGGTGCAATCGGTACTGCAATCGGCTTCGGTAACATGGGTGGTAAATTCCTAGAAGCATGTGCGCGTCAGCCTGAGCTTGCACCTTCATTACAAGTTAAGATGTTCATCCTAGCTGGTCTAATCGATGCGGTAGCAATGATCGGTGTTGGTATCGCAATGGTAATCCTGTTCGTACTTTAATTTAATTTTTTGAACAGCTTACTATTTTAAGGAGGAGCGGTCGTGAATATAACAGCCACTCTTATCGGTGAATTAATTGCGTTTACGGTGTTTGTACTATTTTGTATGAAATATGTATGGCCACCATTGAATGATGCAATTGAAGCTCGCCAGAAGAAAATTGAAGATGGTTTAGCTGCCTCTGATAGAGCCGAAAAAGACTTAGAACTTGCGCAACAAAAAGCTGCAGAACAGCTTAAAGATGCAAAAGCTCAAGCGGCAGATATCATTGAACAAGCTAAAAAGCGTGCCGTGCTAATTGTTGACGAAGAAACTGTTCGTGGACAAGAAGAACGTGAAAAAATTATTGCTCAAGGGCACTCTGAAATTGAATCAGAGCGTAACCGCGTGACAGAAGAGCTACGTAAGCAAGTAGCAACACTGGCTGTGGTTGGCGCAGAGAGAATTTTAGAGCGTGAAATCAATCAAGCCGCACATAGTGACATCGTTGAAAAACTTGTCGCTGAGCTGTAATTAGGAGGGTATGAGCATGTCTGAATTGACTACTATCGCTCGCCCATACGCTAAAGCGGCTTTTGAGCTTGCCGTTGAAAAAGGCACAATTGAAAGCTGGAATGACATGTTGTTCTTTGCAGGCGAAGTTGCCAGCAATGAGCAAGCATCAGCCATTTTAGCTGGATTGCCTACTGCTACTGCACAAGCTGAGTTATTTATTAACTTATGTGCAGAGCAGCTCAACGAACAAGGTCAGAACCTAGTGAAGGTGATGGCTGAAAATGGACGTTTGATTGCACTGCCTGAGGTTGCTCAGTTATTCGCTGCTTTTAAAGCAGAGTATGACAAAGAAATCGACGTAGATGTGATTTCGGCAACCCCTCTTGCTGCTTCGCAGCAAGAGTCATTGGTAGCGACTCTTGAAAAACGTTTCGCACGCAAAGTTAAGCTGAATTGTAGTGAAGACGCTGCAGTTGTTGGCGGCCTTATTATTAAGGCGGGTGACACTGTAATCGACGGCTCAGTACGCGGTAAATTAAACCGCTTAGCCACAACACTACAATCGTAATTGGGAAAAAGAGCATGCAACTTAATTCCACTGAAATTTCAGATCTGATCAAACAACGTATTGAGCAGTTCGAAGTTGTAAGTGAAGCTCGTAACGAAGGTACAATTGTATCTGTTACTGACGGTATCATCCGCATCCACGGTCTTGCTGACTGTATGCAAGGTGAAATGATTGAGCTTCCAGGCAACCGTTATGCTATCGCACTAAACCTTGAGCGCGACTCAATTGGTGCAGTAGTAATGGGTCCTTACGCTGACCTTACTGAAGGCGTAAAAGTATACACAACTGGTCGTATCTTAGAAGTTCCTGTTGGTGCTGGTTTACTTGGCCGTGTTGTAAACACGCTAGGTGCTCCTATCGACGGTAAAGGCGCTTTAGATAACGACGGTTTTGAACCTGTAGAAAAAATTGCACCAGGTGTAATCGAGCGTCAATCTGTAGATGAACCAGTACAAACTGGTTACAAATCTATTGATGCTATGATCCCAGTTGGTCGTGGTCAGCGTGAGCTTGTAATCGGTGACCGCCAAACAGGTAAAACTGCACTAGCAATCGATGCAATCATCAATCAAAAGAACACAGGCGTTAAGTGTGTGTACGTAGCGGTTGGCCAAAAAGCATCTACTATTGCGAACGTAGTACGTAAATTAGAAGAGCACGGTGCACTTGCAAATACTATCGTAGTTGTAGCATCTGCTTCTGAGTCTGCGGCACTTCAGTACTTAGCACCGTTCTCGGGCTGTACTATGGGTGAATACTTCCGTGACCGTGGTGAAAACGCATTAATCGTATATGATGATTTATCTAAGCAAGCAGTTGCTTACCGTCAAATCTCATTACTACTTAAGCGTCCACCAGGTCGTGAAGCATACCCAGGTGACGTATTCTACCTTCACTCTCGTCTTTTAGAGCGTGCATCGCGTGTAAACGCAGATTACGTTGAAAAGTTCACCAATGGTGAAGTGAAAGGACAAACTGGTTCATTGACGGCATTGCCAATCATTGAAACTCAAGGCGGCGACGTTTCTGCGTTCGTACCGACAAACGTTATCTCTATCACCGATGGTCAGATCTTCTTAGAAACTGACTTATTCAACTCAGGTATCCGTCCGGCAGTAAATGCTGGTATCTCGGTATCGCGTGTTGGTGGTGCTGCACAAACTAAAATCGTTAAGAAACTAGGTGGCGGTATCCGTCTAGCCCTAGCTCAGTACCGTGAATTAGCTGCGTTCTCGCAGTTCGCGTCTGACCTTGATGATGCTACACGTGCTCAACTTGAGCATGGTGAGCGTGTAACAGAGCTAATGAAGCAGAAACAGTACGCACCAATGTCTGTTGCTGATATGTCTTTGTCGTTATTTGCAGCTGAGAAAGGCTATCTTAAAGATATCGAAATTCCTAAAATTATGGATTTCGAAGCAGCTTTACTTTCTTATGCAAGTAGCACATACGCAGAGCTTGTGGCTCAAATCAATGAAACTGGTAACTACAACGCCGAGATCGAAGCGAAACTTAAAGAACTTCTAGAGAAGTTCAAGTCTACGCAAACTTGGTAATTTAGTTATTAATGGTGCGCTTTAGTTTACTAAAGCACACCTTGATTCGGAGAGAGAGTCATGGCCAGCGGAAAAGAGATTAAAAGCAAGATCGGGAGTATTAAAAATACTCAAAAGATCACTAGCGCAATGGAAATGGTTGCTGCGTCTAAAATGAAAAAAGCGCAAGAACGAGTGGCTTCTAGCCGTCCATACGCTGACAAATTACGCAAAGTGATTGGTCGTGTTGCTCAAGCAAATCTTGATTTTACTCACCCGTTCTTAGAAGAACGTGAAGTAAAGCGAGTTGGTTATATTGTTATCTCTACTGACCGTGGTCTATGTGGCGGCTTAAACTCAAACGAGTTTAAAAAAGTTGCATTAGATATTAAAGCATGGAAAGAAAAAGGTGTAGACGCAGAGTTTGCAACTTTAGGCAGCAAAGCTGCTGGTTTCTTTCAACGCTTTGGTGGTCAAGTGCTTGCTAAAAAAGCAGGCCTAGGAGATAAACCTTCAGTACAAGACGTTATTGGTCCTGTAAAAATAATGCTTGATGCATTCTCTGAAGGTAAAATTGACCGTTTATTCCTGGTATATAACAACTTCGTTAATACCATGAAGCAAGAGCCAACAATAGATCAGTTACTCCCTTTGCCAAAAGCTGAAAAAGAAGTATCTGCCCACACATGGGACTACTTATACGAACCAAACCCAGAGGCTATTTTAGAGTCTTTGTTAGTACGTTTCGTAGAGTCTCAGGTATACCAAGGTGTGGTTGAGAACGCTGCCTCTGAACAGGCTGCCCGTATGGTTGCAATGAAAGCTGCAACAGATAATGCCGGCGACCTTATGGATGAGTTACAGCTTGTTTATAACAAGGCCCGCCAAGCGGCAATCACACAAGAAATTAGTGAGATTGTTTCTGGTTCAGCCGCAGTTTAATGCTTCAGGCAAAGATTAACGAGAGGAATAGACATGAGTTTAGGTAAGGTCGTCCAAATTATCGGTGCCGTTGTGGATATTGAGTTTTCTCAAGACAACGTGCCAGCCGTATATGACGCGCTAAAAGTAACAGATGGCGATTTAGCTGGTTTGACTTTAGAAGTTCAACAGCAGCTAGGTGGCGGTGTGGTACGTACTATCGCACTAGGTACTACAGACGGTTTACGTCGTGGTGCTTCAGTATCAAACACAGGTGAAGCGATTCAAGTTCCAGTTGGTAAAGCAACTCTTGGTCGTATCATGAACGTACTTGGTGAGCCAATCGATGAAGCTGGCCCAATCGGCGAAGAAGACCGTATGTCTATTCACCGTGCAGCGCCTTCATACGAAGAGCAATCAAGTTCAGTTGAGCTTTTAGAAACTGGTATCAAGGTAATCGACCTTGTATGTCCATTTGCTAAAGGTGGTAAAGTTGGTTTATTCGGTGGTGCCGGTGTTGGTAAAACCGTAAACATGATGGAACTTATCCGTAACATCGCAATCGAGCACAGCGGCTACTCAGTATTCGCAGGTGTTGGTGAGCGTACTCGTGAGGGTAACGATTTCTACCATGAGATGAACGATTCAAACGTACTTGATAAAGTATCGCTTGTATACGGTCAGATGAACGAGCCTCCAGGTAACCGTTTACGCGTAGCGTTAACAGGTCTTACTATGGCTGAAAAGTTCCGTGACGAAGGTCGCGATGTACTTTTCTTCGTAGATAACATCTACCGTTACACACTTGCTGGTACAGAAGTATCTGCACTACTTGGTCGTATGCCATCAGCGGTAGGTTACCAGCCTACACTAGCTGAAGAAATGGGTGTGCTTCAAGAGCGTATCGCTTCAACTAAGACGGGTTCAATTACATCAATCCAAGCGGTATACGTACCTGCGGATGATTTAACGGATCCATCTCCAGCAACTACCTTTGCTCACTTAGATGCAACAGTAGTACTTTCACGTGATATCGCATCACTTGGTATTTACCCAGCGGTAGATCCACTTGATTCATCTTCACGTCAACTTGACCCATTAGTAATTGGTCAAGAGCACTACGATACAGCACGTGGCGTTCAAACAGTTCTTCAGCGTTATAAAGAACTTAAAGACATCATTGCAATCCTAGGTATGGACGAGCTTTCTGACGAAGATAAGCAACTTGTATCTCGTGCACGTAAAATCCAACGTTTCCTATCTCAGCCATTCTTCGTGGCAGAGGTGTTTACAGGCGCGTCTGGTAAATACGTATCACTAAAAGATACAATTGCTGGCTTTAAAGGCATTTTAAGCGGTGAATTTGATGACCTTCCAGAGCAAGCGTTCTACATGGTTGGCTCTATCGAAGAAGCTCAAGAAAAAGCTAAAAGCATGTAATTAGGAGGGTAGTATGGCAGCTATGACTGTACATCTTGACGTAGTAAGCGCAGAGCAGAGCTTGTTCTCTGGTCTAGTTGAATCGATTCAAGTATCTGGTAGTGAAGGTGAGCTTGGTGTTAATGCCGGCCACGCCCCACTACTAACTGCCCTTAAACCTGGTATGGTACGTTTAGTTAAGCAATTTGGTGAAGAAGAACTCATCTATATTGCTGGCGGTACACTAGAAGTTCAACCGAACATAGTAACCGTACTTGCTGATACAGCTGTTCGTGGTGAAGACCTTGACGAGCAAGCTGCAGAGCAAGCTAAACGTGACGCAGAAAGCCAAATGGCTAATGCGTCAGCTGCTGAATTTGATTATCAAAAAGCAGCTATGCAACTAGCGGAAGCTATTGCACAACTTCGCGTAATTCAGCAATTACGTAAAAAGTAAGCCTATCCGGTTTTAAAAGCCCACTTTATGTGGGCTTTTTTGTGCCTGTAATTTGGCTTTACACTTATATCGGCTAGCAAAGCTGGTTACAATAAGTGTAATTATTATGAACAGTTTGTTTATCATAGATTCAGTCATTATTTTTTATAATATGGCTGAGTATGTATACATGGAGTGACATGCGTAATCTAGTTAGCTTATTTTCATTAACTACTCAATAAAACAACGGAAAAAGGAAATTGTTTTAATGGCTCTAACAACAGTAATTCTTGCTGCGGGTAAAGGTACTCGTATGCGCTCTGCTCTACCTAAAGTTCTGCATAAAGTGGCAGGT
Organism: Pseudoalteromonas sp. H103; assembly: GCF_001469205.1. Classification (NCBI taxonomy): domain Bacteria; kingdom Pseudomonadati; phylum Pseudomonadota; class Gammaproteobacteria; order Alteromonadales; family Pseudoalteromonadaceae; genus Pseudoalteromonas; species Pseudoalteromonas sp. H103. The sequence goes on from NZ_LOFG01000008.1 coordinate 54,351, forward strand.
AAACCTATGGTGCAGCACGTTATAGATAATGCAAAGGCACTTGGTGCAACCACCACTAATTTAGTTTACGGGCACGGCGGCGAACTATTACAACAACAACTTGCCGATAACGACGTAAACTGGGTACTGCAAGCAGAGCAACTTGGTACTGGCCACGCAGTAGCTCAAGCTAATCCACACATTAATGATGACGACGCTGTACTTGTTTTATACGGCGATGTACCCCTTACAAAACAATCAACGCTTGAGCGCTTATTAGCTGCAACCCCTGAAAATGGTTTAGCAGTACTCACAGTGACCTTGGCTAACCCAAATGGCTATGGCCGTATGCTACGAGAAGATGGCAAACTTGTAGGTATTATTGAGCAAAAAGATGCAAGCGCTGAGCAGCTACTTATCAGCGAAGTAAACACCGGCATTATGGCGGTTAACGGCAAACTTTTAAAAACATGGTTAGGCAACTTATCTAACAATAATGCGCAGGGTGAATACTACCTTACAGATATTGTTGCTATGGCGCACAGTGAAGGTGTAGAAATCACATCAGCGCAGCCAGATCATGCAATGGAAGTTGAAGGCGCAAACAACCGCGTTCAACTTGCAGGCCTTGAACGAGCTTATCAAGCGTGGCAGGCAGAAGAGTTAATGTTAAATGGTGCTACCCTCGCCGACCCTGCCCGTATAGATGTACGTGGCAATGTTAAAACAGGCGAAGACGTATTAATTGATATCAACGTTATCTTTGAGGGTAATGTAACTCTTGGCAATAACGTACAAATAGGCCCTAACTGTGTACTTAAAAACTGTACCATAGGCGATAACGTTGTAATAAAAGCGAATACTCTAATTGAAGATGCAAGCGTAGCAGCTAAATGTACGCTTGGGCCATATGCTCGCCTTCGCCCTGGTGCGGTTATGGAAGAAGACTCGCACATTGGTAACTTTGTAGAGATGAAAAAAACCCGACTAGGTAAGGGTTCTAAAGCAAACCACTTAAGTTACTTAGGCGACGCTGAAATTGGTGAAAAAGTGAATATAGGCGCGGGTACTATTACCTGTAACTACGATGGTGTTAATAAAGCAAAAACCATTATTGGTGATAACGCCTTTATTGGTTCAAATTCATCACTTGTTGCTCCTGTAAATATTGGTGCAACAGCGACAATAGGAGCAGGCTCTGTGATCACCAATACCGTTGAAGATGAGCAGCTTGCAATAGCACGTTCTAAACAGCGTAATTTAACCGGCTGGAAACGACCAGTTAAAAAATAATAATGAAAGGCTACTTAGGTAGCCTTTTTTATTTCAGCTTTAGCTTAAATTGCTCTTTGTAGCGTCTAGATAGGTTAAGTACTTCACCTGTAGTTAGTTTTATTTCACTATCACCACTAGGTAGCGGTGTAATAGACTCTATTCTATCAAGGTTTACGCCATGGCTGCGGTGTATTCTGCAAAAGCCTTTATCTTCTAGTTGCTCACTTAGTGCTGTAAGGGTCGTTCTTAAAGGGTAAATAGACGTGCCAATATACAAGTTTACATAGTTACCTGATGATTCAAGCCAGTCAACATCGTCTATTTTTACAATAAATTCTTTGCCACGCTTTTTTATGAGCAAACGGTTTAGAGTGGGTGTTGCTTGTTGCTCACTTTCTTCTATAGAAGATGCCTCCCCTAATAACTGCTGAACAACATATTGATATACTTTTATTAGCGTAATAAAAAATACAAAGCTAATAGCATCCTTTTGGTATTCGTATATTAATTCAAACCAACTCAGTCCAAAATCATATGAGCGGCCATAAGCTAAATATACAAGCTTGCGGCTACCAACCATAATAGCAATATGTAACATGCTAAATATGATCGAAGCGCCAAAATACATAGCCAATGAAGCAGGTACTTTTTGCCAATTAAAAGGTGTGTTTTTCAAAAACCAAATTAAAGCCGGAAACATTAGCAATGATCCTAGCGCGCTTGAATACTCCCATACAAATGGCTCCCAAATTAAAAATGGTAAATCTCCTGCTCTTTTTGCCTCCATTATTTGGGTTGTAGCGTTTATTGTATTGTTTATCAAAATATATGCGCAAAGTAATGCAGAGGCATATAGGGTTTGAAAACGCTGAAAGTGTTGTAGGTTCATAATATGTGCTTATATTTATGTGGTGGGTTTATCCCTAAATACCACCTTTTATCACTATTGCTTGTAATATAAGCACTTATGAATAGTTTTTGCGAGTTGTTTAAGCCTTACTAGTACCAATACGCATACATTGGCTTAAGCATGAATAAACAATTACACCTCACAACTCATTTAAATAATCGTCATTACTTTCTTGATTGGCTAAGAGTAATTGCGTTTGCTGTACTTATTTTTTATCACATAGGTATGTTGTACAGCGAAAATTGGGGTTTTCACTTTAAAAGTACTTATACATCTCAATACGTAGAGTATTTTATGTTGATGTTTGCTCCTTGGAGAATGCTACTTATATGGTTTATATCTGGGGTAGCACTTCGCTTTATGCTTGATAAGGTAAGTGGCGTTAAATCAAACTTCTTTTTTATTTTAAATCGCTCTATTTTTATATTACTACCTTTGCTGGTGGGCTTATGGTTAATAGTTCCCTTTCAGCTGTATGCAGAAATGTCGCAACAAAGCGTTATAGACATATCGTATTGGCAGTTTTACTCCGCGTTTTTAGATATTAATAATGAAATGTTTGCTAGTCACCAATCTGGAGTATGGCCGCACGTAGATGTAAATCATTTATGGTACTTACGTTCTCTTTGGCAGTTTATGCTTATCATTTTTTTATTTTCACTATTCGTGAAGCTTCCTATTTTTCAGCCTTTGCTCAAGTTGCTTAAAATAAGCCTACCCTCACTAGCAAGCTTATTAGTCATAGCAATGCTGCTTACTAATAACTATTTAAAAGGAGATGTAATTCGTGAAACTAACGGCTTTATATTTTTATTGATAGGGTACCTGTTAGCAAAGTACGCTTATTTTTGGGCGAGCTTAAAACACTATTTTTGCCAGCTATATGTAAGCTTTGCCCTGATGTGTATATACATAGTAATGGCTTATCAAAACGTGTTTGATTTACCTAGCTATGTTTTTACTACTCTTTACAACATTCAAAGAGTACTGGGAGTGCTTACCATGCTTGCACTCGCACAGCATTTTTTAAACTTTAAAACTAATTACTTAAAAACATTTAATAGCTGGGTGTTCCCTTTTTATTTATTGCATCAAAGTGTACTCATAATCCTATGTTTTGTTTTGCAGCCTTTAGAGGTAGGTTCTTTTATTGAACCACTCTTGGTTGTTATTGGTACATGGTGTATTTGCGCGGTTATTACATTAATAGTGACACGTATTGATATTTTAAGGCCTTTAATAGGTGTTAAAACTCAAAATAGCTATTCCAACCCTTATAAATTATTAGGTTATACAGTAAGCCTTATTCTTGTGTGCCCCTTAGCATTTAAACTCGTTTTTTAAGTTAAAAAAGCTTTATTAAAAGTGCCATAGCTTTGTCATACCTGTGTGTTGTTATTTTGTTCAATACCACACTAAGGAAAATAACAATGTTAAAAAGGTCACTTATAGCACTTTCACTTATATCAATATTAACAGGTTGCTCACTAGATGGAGATGACGGCCAAGACGGCACGCAAGGTATCCAAGGAGAACAAGGTACAGCGGGTCAAAATGGTACTAACGGCACTAATGCAAACTCTGCGTTAAATATAAGTTTAGTAGGCCGCGCTGTACTTAATGCCCAAAGCCCCGAGGGTGCAGCCGAAATAGTCGCTTATCAAGCATCTAAAAAGTGGATATACGCCATTAACAGCTCTGGTGATGAAGCCGTTGTTAATATTATACCGGCCGATACCTTTGATACGGCGGCCCTTGTTCAAGATAACGAAGGGATAGTGAGTGCAACTAACCTAACATCAACCATTACCCTTACCTTAAACGACAACACCCCAGGCGATGCCAACAGCATAGCAATAGATGAAAACGACCAAATGCTAGCTGTGGCTATGGCTGCTAAAAATGTGGGCGAAGCGGGTCAAATTGCATTTTACGATATAAGCGGCGATGCACCGGCATTCATAAAAAATGTACCTGCGGGCTTTTTACCAGACATGGTGACTTTTAACCACGACGGTACAAAAGTAGTTGTAGCCAATGAAGGTGAACCTAATGGCGATTACAGTATCGACCCAGAAGGCTCTGTAAGCATAATTAATATAGTAGAGGGTGTAGTAGCCGATACGGCAACTAATATTGACTTTACTACTTACAATAGTCAGCAAGCTGAACTTGAGTCTGATGGATTTGTGTTTGCTAACCCTACTGGGCGCACTATTAACGGAAATGTAATAAATACGACAGTAGCTATGGACTTAGAGCCTGAGTACGTCAGCATTTCTAAAGATAACAAATATGCCTACGTATCAATTCAAGAAAATAACGGTCTCGCTATTATTAACCTAGAAGATAATAGCGTAGAGCTAAAATCGCTAGGCTTTAAAGATTGGTCAAATTTACAAATAGATGCATCAGATAAAGACGGCGGTGTTAATTTTAAATCATACCCAGGCTTATACGGAATGTTTCAGCCAGATACTATCTCAAGTTTTAGCTGGAAAGGCGCAAACTTTATAGTGTCGGCAAATGAAGGTGATGCACGTGAATATTTCTTTGATACAACAGACGAGGCAGACTGCATAGCAAAAGGTGGTCTAGATTACGATGAAGATGATGGTTGCCTCGCATATATAGATGAAAGCCGTGTTGAAGATTTAACCCTTGCTGCTAATTTTGATTACTTAAATAACGACGATAACGATATTGGTCGTTTAAAAGTAAGTACAGTAAAAGGTGATGCTAATAACGATGGCCAGTACGAATCGCTTTATGCCTATGGTGCACGGTCGTTTACCATTTGGGACAGCAATGGGCTGGTGGTGTTTGACTCAGGCGACGACATAGGTCGTATAACTGCATCTGTACATGGCGAAGCCTTTAATAATAATGAAGATGAAAACGAAGGTGACACACGCTCAGACGATAAAGGCGCAGAACCAGAAGCGCTAACAATAGGTATTATCGGCGAACGCACCTTTGCTTTTATAGGTCTTGAGCGTATGGGTGGGATTATAGTTTACGATATTACTAATCCTTACGATGTACAATTTGAAGATTACTTTTATAACCGAGGTGTAATAGAAGGGGCAGATATAACCGGTGACCTTGCACCCGAAGGAATGGTGTTTGTACCGGCTGAGCAAAGTGCCACTAACAAACCACTCCTTATAATAGGTAATGAGATCTCAGGTTCTATAGCTGTATGGCAAATTGCAGCAAATTAAAACCAACAAAGCAGTATAGCGATTACTAAGTGTACTGCTTTTTCTAACGCGCAAATAATAGCTGTAAAATAGCGACATAATGTGCGCGTTTTTTAATCTAAAATCACTCCGAAGCCCTTTGTTTGTATGCGTTTCATACTAAATTCATTTATTTGTCAAAAAGCTGAAATAAAACATTGACCCCCGCTCGAATCTCCCTATAATGCGACCCCACTGAGACGGGAAACGCCGATGCATAGCAAGGCAGCAGCGGCTCAGAGAGTTAAATAAAACTTCGGTTTTGAATCTTCTAAAAAGAAAGTTTAAAACAAAGTGTTGACTCGAAAAATAAAGGGTGTATTATTCGCATCCCTTGAGGCGCTAAAGCGACTCAAAACGTTCTTTAACAATATAAAGCAATCATCTGTGTGGGCACTCGTACAGATTGAGTTCTAACAGCCAACCTACTTAGGTAGCGAGGCAAACAAATTAGAGTCTCAATTGAAACTGAGTGACCAACAGAATAATTACTTAGGTAGTTATTCAGCACAGTCAATTCAATATCGAAAGATATTAAATAAATTCAGAATTCATTGAGCTGTCGAAAGACATAAAACTTTTTAATTGAAGAGTTTGATCATGGCTCAGATTGAACGCTGGCGGCAGGCCTAACACATGCAAGTCGAGCGGTAACAGAAAGTAGCTTGCTACTTTGCTGACGAGCGGCGGACGGGTGAGTAATGCTTGGGAACATGCCTTGAGGTGGGGGACAACAGTTGGAAACGACTGCTAATACCGCATAATGTCTACGGACCAAAGGGGGCTTCGGCTCTCGCCTTTAGATTGGCCCAAGTGGGATTAGCTAGTTGGTGAGGTAATGGCTCACCAAGGCAACGATCCCTAGCTGGTTTGAGAGGATGATCAGCCACACTGGAACTGAGACACGGTCCAGACTCCTACGGGAGGCAGCAGTGGGGAATATTGCACAATGGGCGCAAGCCTGATGCAGCCATGCCGCGTGTGTGAAGAAGGCCTTCGGGTTGTAAAGCACTTTCAGTCAGGAGGAAAGGTTAGTAGTTAATACCTGCTAGCTGTGACGTTAC
>NZ_LOFG01000009.1:0-26512 GCF_001469205.1 Pseudoalteromonas sp. H103
ATTCAAAACCGAAGTTTTATTTAACTCTCTGAGCCGCTGCTGCCTTGCTATGCATCGGCGTTTCCCGTCTCAGTGGGGTCGCATTATAGGGAGATCCAAAAACAGATCAACCCTTTTTTTAGATCTTTTTACTGTTCGAACAAAAATACAGCAAAACACGGTAAAACCTCATCAAAACAGCCATAAGCTGATGCTTTTTTACACTCTTCTTTATTATTTAATACAAATATCATTGCTATGTTCAATTAAGACGTTAAGATAGCAAGTTCACAATGTTAAATTAATGTTTATTTCCTGTTTATTGGTAGATCTAAAATGAAATTACCCGATCAAAAATCTTTTATCTTCTCTGTTATTCTTGCTGTAGTTGGTTTTGTTATTGTTGAGTTTGCTTTAGGCAGCTTAGCTTTAAGCCCTGCACTACTATTTGGTGCTGGTTTATTAATAGGTGCGATTGCTATTGCAGCAATGTCATCTGAAGGTGTTGAAGAAACCGAAGTTAAAACAAAAACACTTTATGTTGGCAATCTACCTTATCGTGCAAACGAAGGTGTGGTTCGTGCTTTGTTTGAAGAACAAGGTAAAGTGTTTAACGTACGCCTATTAAAGGATAAAAATACAGGCAAGCGTCGTGGCTTTGGTTTTGTTGAAATGGCGCAGGCAGATGCAGATAATGCAATTGCTAAGCTTAACGACAGTGAGTTTCAGCAACGTACTTTAAAAGTACGCGAAGCAAAACAAAAACAAGAAGATGATTCTAGTGCTCTTCGCACTGAGACGGATCAATCAGTGTAACTAGTTTTATCGCTAGTTTATCACTATTAATATCAGCCGTTGCATAGTAATGCAGCGGCTTTTTTATGTCTGAAGGTTTTTTTGCTATAAGGTTTGATTGAGCCAATAAAAAATGAACTCTATTTGCTATAGCTTGACCTGAATCTAACAACTGTACATCTCCCTTGAAGTACTCCCTAATAGGGTTGGCTAATATAGGGAAATGCGTACAGCCTAATACAAGCACGTCAGTATTTTTATCTACTTTTAGGCTATCAAGCTCTTGATGGAGTTTGAGCATGTCTAAGGCTTGTGTGTAAAAATACTGCTCAGCTAAAGCAACCAACTTAACGCTGCTATATAAGTTAACCGTTACATTACGTGCGTGTTCAGTAATTAAAGTTTTTGTATATCGACTTGTGACTGTAGCAGGTGTTGCCAATAGCGCTATGTGATTAGTACGAGTAAGCTCTGCTGCAGGCTTTATTGCAGGTACTACACCCACAATAGGAATAGAGGTTATTTTACGAACAGCACTCAGTGCCGAAGTTGAAGCCGTATTACACGCTATAACAATTAAATCAACACTCAACTTATTGCTATTAATAAAATGGATTAATGAATATAAGCGATTAATGATTGTTTGTTGGGACTGCGCTCCGTAGGGAAGTAGTGCGTTATCCATAAAATAACTGTACTGAGCATCAGGAATGCTTTGCTTTATATGCTCAAGTACAGTGGTGCCACCAATACCTGAATCAAAAACCATTATATGCGCTGACAAACAACTGTTCCCACTAAACGTTAAGAACGGCAGTTTGCCATGAGGTATTTATAAAAGAAAGTAGTTTAACTTTGCTGAGTTTCTAAATCAGCGAGATCATCTGCCGCTGTGTTTAACTGATTTAAATTTTCAAACATCGATTTAGTGTAATCAACTAGCTTATCGATTTCTTGTTGATCTTGGTTTAACCATTGTAAGATCCCAGCAAGTTGATTTTGTAAGCCTAACTCACCTGCTTTTTCAAAAGCATTTTTTAGATCATCGTTAAAAGGAGCTAATGTATCAGCCACTTCTTTTTCTGGAGCAGGCTTATACTCTTCGTAGCTTTTAACAGTTGCGACCGTTTTTGTTTGACGTAAATCCATAGAAAAAGCCACCAGCTGTTCACTACCTAAACTTAACTCTTGCGCTTGTTCAAATGCTTTATCTAAATCGCCACCAAAAAATGTTGAGCTTACATTTTGTAAGTCTTCCATCATCGCATTAATTGCATCTTGCTCTTGTTCGTTTAATTCACCATTAACCGACATTGAAAAAGACACCTGGCGAGATTGCGATGACGAACTTGCATATGATTCGCTATCATTGGTTCTGCTATAACCGCTAGCTGATTGGGACTCGTATGCATCGGCAAAGCTTATGCTTACTTCATCACCTTCGGCAGTTGTAAACTTGTACTGAGCATCACTGCTCATACTTACATATTGGCCTTGGCTTATACTTACACTGGCAGGTTGAGGATTAAATAACGATTCCTCCAATGTATCTATACCGTCGAAGATACCCTCTTGTGATTTTTTAATGCCTTCTTCCATGTCGTCATTAAAAATACCAGTGCCTTTAAGTTCTTCAACGGCATCATCAATACCCATTTGTACTCCTTTGCGCGCTTCGCCAAGCATATTCTTAAGCTTGTCATCGTCAGCGCCGTTTGCTTTTGCCTTATTAACGGCGCCACTGACAAAGTCGAGTACATTTTTTACTATCTCATCAAAATCAAATAGTGATTTCTCTGCTTTTTTTTCTTGAACGGGTAAGCCTAGTTGCTCAGCCATTTTATCGCCGAGTACTTTTGCAGCAAGCTCTCTACCTCGTTGTTGATAGCTATCTTGAGGAGACTCAATTGTAGGCTGCTGAATATCAGCCTTATTATTGAATTTATTGACATTACTGTTTGGCGTAAAGTTATAGTTACCTATTTTCATAAACTGTCTCCTATGCGTGCGTAGCTATTTATCGGCCAGCGCAAATAAAACTAAAGTTAAGCGAGCAAAAAAACACCATTAACTCTAACCAAAACTAGACAAATACACAGCGCACCCTACAATAACGCCGATAAACAGATCTTAGATAAGGTAGTAGCGTTAATGGCAGTTATTAAAATAGATACCACACAGTACCAAGCGCAATTAAGTGAAAAAGAGCAGCGTATAAGTGCACAGTTTCGACGTTTTGGTGTGGAGCAGCTAGAAGTATTTAGCTCAGAGCCAACTAACTACCGTCAACGCGCAGAGTTTAGAGTATGGCACGATGGCGACGATCTGTTCCATATTATGTTTGATCAACAAACAAAAGAAAAAATTCGCGTAGATACATTTGATCCTGCGGCACCTCTTGTAGATGAAATCATGCAGGTGATGATTGAAAATCTTAAACCATGTGAGATTTTACGCCGCAAGCTATTTCAAATAGATTACCTATCAACCCTAAGCGGTGAAATTTTAGTGAGCCTGCTTTATCACAAACCACTAGATGAGCAGTGGCTAACTGAAATAAAAGCACTTAAAGAAAAACTAAGCAGCAAGTACAAAATTGATTTTATTGGCCGTGCCCGTAAACAAAAAGAAGTACTTGGTGATGACTTTGTTACTGAGCGTTTAACTGTTAACGGCCAAGAGCTTATTTACCAACAAGTTGAAAACAGCTTTACTCAGCCAAATGCTAAAGTAAATATTAATATGCTTGAATGGGCGCAAGACTTATGTAAACCACTTAAAAATGATTTATTAGAGCTTTATTGCGGTAACGGTAACTTTTCTATTGCACTGGCGGGTTCTTTTAATAAAGTACTAGCAACTGAAATATCTAAATCGTCTGTTCACTCTGCTCAGTATAACATTGCCAAAAACAATGTAGATAATCTCGATATTATACGTATGTCGAGCGAAGAGTTTACTCAAGCAATGAATGGTGAGCGTACTTTCTCTCGCTTAGAGGGCATAGATTTAAAAAGCTACGACTGCCAAACCATATTAGTTGATCCACCGCGCGCAGGCATGGATGAGTTAACGTGTGATTTAGTGGCTAATTACGAAAATATAATTTATATATCGTGTAATCCAGAAACCCTTGAGCGTGATCTTGATCATTTAACTCGTACGCATAACGTTAAGCGCTTTGCGATATTTGATCAGTTCCCTTATACGCATCACATAGAATCAGGTGTTTTCTTACAGCGTAAATAACCAACCAAAATTAAAGTGCCAGTACTTTTATAAGTGCTGGTATTTGTTCTTCACTAAACACTTGAATCCCATTCTTCATTAATAATGCTGCAGTTAAACCTAGACCTTCGATTTTTACTCCGCGATGCTTTCCATCATATATTGTATTTCGTCCACAAGAAGGGCTCGATTCTTTAAGTAGAGCAAAACGAACTTTATTCTTTTTACAAACTTCTAGCGCTATATTAGCCCCAGTTTGAAATTGCTCTGTAACATCCTCTCCTGAATTAGTAATTACTCTCCCCTGTATTATTTCAGCAGGAGCTCTAGGAGTAGATAGCCCACCAACAACTTCAGGACAAAAGGATATTATTTTCTTATTACTTTGCCATACCCGTAATTGTGGATGCTGTAATGTTTGTCCTTTTCCATCATAACGAACAGGCTGCCCTAGCAAGCAACTCGATACTAATATTTTTTCCATTGCTACATCCTTATAAAGCAAAAAAGCTCCCTGAGGAGCTTTTTTAGTTTTAGCTAAATTTATTTGCTAGCTAAATAATTAATCAGTTTACCAATGTCTTCTGGCTCAGTAATACCCGACTCTCGGCCAAGGTTTAATTTGTACTTACCATTTACAATAAATGTAGGTACGCCACGTAGTGCGCCTTTTTCTTTAAAGTAGTTTTGATCGCGTTTCATTTTAGAGCTTAGCGTACGTACCGAGAAGCTTTTGAAAAGCTTATCAAACTTATCGCCATCTACACCTTGTGCTACAAATATATCTTTTACATCAGCAAGCTCATTAAACTTAGCGCGCTTGGTATGAATGTGATTAAAAATTGCAGAAACAATTTTATCTTTTTGTGGAAGCACTTCAGCTGTCGCTAGCGCTTGGCTCATCATTTGTTGATTTTCTGGGTCACGAACACCTACAAAATCCACATGGCTCTTTTTAAATTTAACATTTTTATCAAGCTTAGGTTTAAACTCACCAATTAATGCTTCCATGTTATTACATGCAGGGCAGTAAAATGAGAAAAACTCTTTAATCTCTGGTTTTTTAGTTGCACGCTCAGATACCACGTCGTAATGCACGCCTTCTTCATACGTTGCTGCAAAACTAGTTGCTGCCATTGGCAGTAATACTGCAAGTAAACCTGCTTTAACTAATTTGATCATTATTATTATTCTCCGAGATTAAAGTGTTAGTAAAAAAGCAACTAACTCATCAAGTTCTTGCTGATTATTGATGGTGTTAATATTTATTTTATATTTATCGTTAACTATAAAAGTAGGCACGCCTGTAAGTGCGCCAATTTTCGAGTATTTATTTTGTTTGTCTTGCATTGCACGTTCAGCGGCAATAATTGGCATACTTGCAATGTCTTGATCGAATGTCGCGCTATCAATACCGTTAACTTCAAGTAACTTTTTAACGTCTTTCATTTGCGTTAAAGGAGCACGTTGAACATGAATGCTTTTGAATATTTGATCGCTAATGCTTTGCGCCTGCCCATGTTTTTTGCCAATTAAGTAGGCATAGCTCAAATTGCTTTGTGCTTGTGGCGAAACGCCGCCTAAAAAGTTCACATGGTTTTTAATGAACTCTGTACCTTCAGGTAGGTTTTTTTCGATTGCTTTAGCAACTGGCTCAAATTTAAAACAGTGCGGGCAATAGTAAGAAAAAAACTCGGTTACCTGTGGCTCCGCGCTTTTATCTACATCAATCACTGTATATTGGTTATCGGCTTCAAACTGTGCAGCAAGTGCTGCAAATGGTAAACATAAAAGTAATAAACTCAGTTTCAATTTTTTAAGCATTGGTATCTCGTTGTACTTATCTTTAAATAAAATATTATGGCAATAACTTAAGCGGTGCTTCTTGCAGTGCTGCAAGCTGCTCTTTTAGCGCTAAAATTTGTTGCTCCCAGTATTTGTCATCTGCAAACCACGAAAAGTTCCGTACAAAAGCAGGATCGCTCCATCGTTTAGCTACCCATCCCATGTAATGAATAATACGCATCGCTCGCAGCGGTTCAATCAATTTGAGTTGAGTGTGGTCAAAATCACAAAACTCTTCATACGCATTTACAAGGGTGTCTAACTGTAACAGTTGCGTAGCCCTATCGCCACTGAGCATCATCCATAAATCTTGAATAGCAGGACCTTGACGGCTATCATCTAAATCAACAAACATTAACGCATCACCTGCCCACAATATGTTACCTGCATGGCAATCTCCATGTAAGCGAATACTGTGCGTATCTTTATACTGCGTTTGTGCCTGCTCTATTACTAAATCTAAAATAGTGTAAAAAGCAGTACTTATTCCCATTGGCACCAAGTTACTTTTTTGAAGATGAACTTTGGCTGTATGTAAGTATTCTTCACAGGTAAGTGTTGGTCTATGCGTAAATGGTTTGGTTTTAGCAACTTGATGCATACGGCCAATTAATCGCCCCATCACGTCAAGTTGATCTAGGTTATCAACCTCGAATAGGCGTCCACCTACGCTTGGAAATAACACAAACAAATAGCCTTGGTGCTCAAACAAGCTTTTTCCATTATATTTAACCGGTGCAACTACTGGTACTTCTGCCTCTGCTAGTTCAAATGCAAAATCATGTTCTTCTTGAATTTGCTCTTTGCTCCAGCGTTCTGGGCGATAAAACTTTACTACGTAGCGCAGGCCATCTTCAGCCTTAAATTGATAAACTCTGTTTTCGTAACTGTTAAGTGCTAATAAACCCGACTCAGCATAAATGCCTACCGTTTCTATAGCATCGAGTATTAGGTCGGGTGTTAGGTCAATAAAGCTAAATTTACTCATACTCTTCTTATATAAAATAAAAGCGGGTTATTCACCCGCTTTTGTTAATTGCTATAACTTCCTACTTATTGGGTAAGCCGATATTACCGTGCTTTAAAAAAGTTACTTGGCTGCGATATCGTTTCGTCAGGTTCACTGACTGGCGAAAGCACAAAGTTGAACTCGGTCATTGGTGCTTTTAAATCATAAGGGTCCATTACAAGCGAAAGTGGTACATTGTGAGACTGACCAGCTTGCACAGTAAATGTTTGCTTACCTATGTATTTAAAGTTATCAAGTCCTTGGACCTTAATGTTAAAGGTTTGCTCGTATTGCGCTTTATTAATCACTTTTAACGTGTAAGTGTTTTCTACCAAACCATCAAAGTCGACACGGTATAATTGGTTTCTATCACGGATAATATCAAAGTCCATGGTTTTACGCAGTGCTATATTAGCGACAAGCGCCCCCGTAAGTACAACAAGTATGACCGTATAACCTATGATTTTAGCTCGTAGTGGATTCGTTTTATTTTCAGGTGTTTCTAGGTTTCGCTCTGTCGTATATGAAATAAGCCCACGCGGATAGTCCATTTTGTCCATCACACCATCACAGGCATCAATACACGCACCACAGTTAATACATTCAGCTTGTAGGCCATTACGAATATCTATACCTGTTGGGCATACTTGAACACACAAATTACAGTCTATGCAGTCGCCCATTTCTAGGTCTTCATGAGCAACTTTACGCGAACGTGGACCACGGCTTTCGCCTCTTTGCTCATCGTACGTTACGGTGTAAGTATCTTTATCAAACATAGCAGATTGAAAGCGTGAATACGGACAAATATGTAAACACATAATTTCACGCATCCAGCCAGCGTTGGCATAAGTACATGCAGCAAAGAAGATAATACTTATTAATGCATAACCACCGACGCTAAAAGTGACAAAATCAGGGAGCAGTTCTCTAATGGGTGTAAAGTAGCCTACAAACGAGATTGCGGTATACAAAGAAAACAAGATCCAGCTGGAATGCTTGGCTGTTTTTCGCCAAAACTTATCAAAATCCATTGGCCGTTGATCGAGCTTTTTACGCTGATTTGCCGTTCCTTCAAACTTTTCTTCAAACCAGATAAAAATAAAGGTCCATACGGTTTGTGGGCAAGTATAACCACACCACACCCGGCCATAAAAAGTGGTAACTAAAAATAGCGCAAACGCTGCCAACATAAATATAAACGCAAGAATAGTAAAATCTTGAGGCCAAAGCGTTAAACCAAAAATATTATACTTTTGGCCAATCAAATCAAACAATACAGCTTGTTGCTCGTTAAAATTGATCCAGGGTAATACCATAAAAGCGAGCATGCCTAAAAAGCCAATACGCTGCCTGAGTAACTGATGGAGGCCTTTTACAGCACGCACATAAATACGATTTCGGGGATTAAACCTGTCATCATCTCGGCTTAAATCCGGCTTTTGGATTTTTACCTCTGCAGGTATATTTTTTACTTTAATTTGCTTGTCCATCGAAGTTCCTCAACGCCGCTTGGAAATAAAAATTCAGCAATACTCAAGTACTCTATAACTAAAGCGTGCACGTTACATGCTTGGCATATTTAGGTGAATAAATAGTCTCTTGAATAGTTTCAGATATTTCAGAAATATCTGACTGCTGTTAGCTATTATAACAATATTGGCTAGAATTACTGACTTAGATTGCTAATAATTTATTCATCTCAGTTACTTGCTTTTAAAATGCAGTTTATTACACTGCATGGTAATTTAACCCTATTTAGATCAAGGTTTACGTATCCATGAAAAAATTTATTATATTGGTAGTGCTGATCCTTGCCTTTTTCACAATTGACCATCCTTTAATAAAAGAACCCCGTGAAAAGTTATTAGGAGAAGGCATTGGCTTTTTAAGTGATGCCAGCAAAGTAAACAGAAGCCCTGCTGCAAACATGGCTAAAAATAGGGTAGCCGCTCAGTTAAAGCTTTCTGAATCTGAGCAAGAGTACATAGAAAAAACATTTACGACTGATGATTCAGTACAGCTTTTTCATTTACGTTACTGTCGTGAGCGCGATCTTAACTTGTATTTTTACGATCAGCGTTTAAACACAGTATGTAAAATAGTCTCTGAAGCTTTAGAGCAAAAGCGAGCTAAGTAATGGATTTTTCTAACCTAAATAAAAAAGCCAGCGACTCGTTTTATAAGCAACGCAATATGCTCAAGCAATTAGCCCAAGGTAAAACGCTTAAGTGTGAAAAATGTAATGGAGTTTTAACGCTTGATCTAGCCACCAGCGAATCGGGTAAAGGCTTAGTAAAGTGCAAGCAAGGCTGCACTGATATTGTTTTAGAACTAGGCGCTTAGATTAAGCGCCTAAAAGGCAAAGCAAATTACTCGTCCCAACTATCATCTGTAATTAAACCACTATTAATAGCAACAACTTCAATCAGCTCTGCAAAACCTAATGCAAAATCACCCATAGATTCATACTGATATTGGCACAATGCGTCTGAGGTCATATTATTTTGTGCTGCAATTTGTGTTACGGCTTGCTGATCAAGTGCAAAAAAGCTAAGCGTACTAAGTGCACTTTCTAGTGCTTGTTTAAATTCGGCATCTAACTCGGGAGCATTTAAAAGAGGCTCAGCATACGCTTTCGTCGCCACTAAAAAACCTTCACTCCACGGCTTACAAAACTCAAGGTTAAACTCTATTGGTAACTTGTATCCAGTTTCAAACACTTGCTCACTAATTTTATGATAAAGCGCCATGAATAAAAACAGCATCTCTTCGTCTAAGTCGTTAGCTGTGTTTGGTAGTATTTGTGCAAGCCACTCATGCACATCTAGTGGGCTGGGCGAACAAATAACGCCAAATAAGTAACCTTCACTTTGCTCAAGGGTCATAGCTTGAGGCTGAGTGTTTAAAAACGTGCTGAGCTGCTTTGCATGCAACTCAGTAAATTGGGGTATTTGCATTAAAACTCTTTATATTGAAACAATTAAAAATTGAGCGGGTAGCGACCTTGGTTATCTGGTCGGCCTAAAAACTTAACCGCATCATGTACATCTTTTGGTAAGCTGGCATCTGGTTTTACATAACCGGCGACACTAAAATCAAAATTAGCTTTAAGTGTAGCATCTGCTTCAAGGCCTAACGTATTATCTGGGTCAATTAATATAGCTATATCACCCGACTTACAGCTTAACTTGCCTCCTAGAGGGCCTATATTAAACCAGCCATTTAACCCTTGCACATCAATACTTGGGCTCGCGATCTCACCCTTTAACGATTCGCAATAAGGTGCACCCGAGCCATATTCTTCAAGTTCTAATATTACGCGACCTTTAGCTGTTACTGGCAATGGTAGCTGTATTCTTCCCATCGCACGCTCAACCGTTGAGCGAACTAAACCATCGGTTACTTTTACTTTGTTATTAAATAACCCATAACTTATGTCGGCATATCCTGAAATATCACTACGTTCACGCGCATTACCAAATTTAATATTTGCGTTTAACTTACCAGTAAATAATTGCCAGCCTGCTATATCCCACCGTACATTATTTAGTTGCTCGCCCTCAAAGCGTACTTGCATCATTTGCCCTTCCCACACAGTACCAACAGTTTGGCCAATTTCTAACTGTTTAGGCAAGTAGGGTTTTGCTATATCAAGCGCTATAACCGCCGGTAATTTAATAATACAAAACACAATAAAACTGACTAAAAATACAGCCGATAACATTATTATTTTTTTCATTAATTAATTCTCTAATACCAAGCGGCTTACACGTACATAACCCGATTTGTCGTCACGGCTTAAATCTAAATTTTCAATTTTTAAACCATGCTGATTTACCAATTCGTCTAACCATTCGATTAGTTGATTAAACTCTACAGAGTCGAGCGTTAAACGAAGTGACCCCGTACTAGGCTGCATTTTACTAATATCTATTTGATAACGACCACGTGTAGAGTTAACAACTTGGCTTAAGTTTGTATTACTCGCTACGCTAGTATTACCCGCCGCTTTTAGCTTTACTATGCTTTCATCAACCCAAACAAGAAGCTCTTGTTGTTTTATTTGTGACTGTTGCGCTTTTTCTATTGCGTTATTTAATGGTCTAAATATACCCATAACTAAAACAAAAATAATAAATACGCCACCAGCGATCATAACTAATTGCTGCTCTTGCTCTTTTAGTGAGCGCCAATATTGCATTAACTGCTTCTTCATACCGCACCTCGCAGTTTAATTTCGCCCACAACATAATCACCGTCGTTATTTAAAGAGCCTTGCTCAACGGTTAAACCTTGTTTTTCGAGTATGGTTTTAACTTTACCAAATGTTTGAAAGTCTTTTGCTCTAGCGCGAATACGCAGCTCATTTCGACGCTTATCGTAGCGCAGAGTTTCTGGGGTAAATTCGCTCACCTGAGAAAACACATCAACCAAATTTGCGGTTAAGTCTAAAAAGCCAGCTTCACTTGAACCTTGCACTCTATCAAGTGCGCCTTTTATTTGGCTTTTAATTAAGTTAGGACGAACTTTTACGCCAGGAAACGCTTTTTGATATCTATCAACCACTTGCGCTTTAGCTATTTCTAGTTCCGAGTTGAGTTGGTGCAGTTCTATTGCTTTAATTGCAACCGTAGAGACTAGCGCAACGCCTGTAATAATTGCTGCGCCTTTCCAGTATCCCCACCACAATGAGCTTTTCTTTTTAAGCTGATAAAGGCCTTGGCGCAAATTAAATTTAACGCTATCTAATTGCTTTGCAAATAAAGCTAAAGGCAAGTCGTATTCATTGGTTTGTGCCTGTAGGTTAACACTTTCAGGAAAATGATTCGCAGGGCTAAAATGCTTAATGTTTGGATTGCCTAAAGCCGTTAAATAATTACTTAACCAACTTGGTTCAACCGCACTAATATGCCATTGCCCTTGTTTAAATAACCACTGGTTATTAAGTTCAATAGCAGTGGCCTCATCTTCATCTCCCGCAGGGAGTAACAGTGCATCTGGTAATATTTTATAAACAGATAAATCATGCTCTGCAAATAACGCAAGCCATTGTTCAAACCATTCACGATCGGTCATTGCTACACGTATGGCATGTTGCTCGCCAAGCATAGTTGGCTCGCCTACTGCTATAAATAAGTCATCTACATCACAGGCTATATCTTCTTCAAGCATGTACGGTAATGCTTGCTCAAGTTTACGGTTCCACTTTGTGGGTAAGGCAACTGTCTTTAATTGCACTTGGTCACTTGGTAGTAAAACAATAACTTCTCTGCTTTGTGCTTTTTCACTTAACACAGTTAAGTGGCTTGCATTGGATAATTCACCACTGGCTATTATTTCTTGTTCTTGTGGTGAGTATATTAACCAATTAAGCAGTTCTTGTTCGGTTTGACCCGTGCGGATCAACAGTATTTCTGTCACTGTACGCCTCCAAATTTTCGCGCCAGTATCGTTACGTCGCCATCTTTAGCGTGCAGTAATGTGGTCATCGAAAAACGCAATTCAACAAAGTTTGCCTGCGTTTGTAATTTAAAATATTCGCTATTAATACTAAATAAATCTTTTACAGATTCTATATTTGCTCCACCTTGTTGCTGCACCTCAGTGAAAAACTCGTCAATGCTGTCAAAGCCTGTTTCAGGGCGAGCCCCAATAACAGCTTCAGCAGCAGATAAACTCAGTTCATCAATCATGGCGCTCAAGATAAGAGCTTGTTCTGGCTGTAGTGTATTTACATTAATCAATAATAAGGGGCTGCCTGGTATTACACATACATACGGTAATACTTTTTCCATTACTAATGGGTTAAACCCTTTCACTAAACGCAGCTCCGAAGTTGACGCAAATAAGCTATTTGCAGTCATATACGGAAATTTACGAGATAAATACTCATCCTCCTCCGCGCCTGAACGATAAGTAATGCTGTCCTCATCAAGCCAATCAAATACGCTATCGGCCATCGCCTCTTCTGACTCATCTGCAGGTAAATCTTCAATATTTTCAAGTAGTGCAAATAACGCTTTATGTGCAGGGTTTGTTTTACTTGTGCTGCTTACATCAGGCTCTTGTGCTAATGCGTTTAAATTTAAACAGGCTTGTAAGTCAGTAATTTGACCACTCAAAGTACCATTATCAACCGGGTATGCAGTATTACCTTGAGTTGCCCAAATTTGATCAAGCGACGTTTTATCTGCATCATCTTTCTTGCTTTGTATAAGCCCTTTTATAGCTAACTCTTCTGCCCCGTACGCATACCACTTAGCTTGTTGATGACCTTGCAGGTTAGTGCTTTTCTGAACTTGCACCATCAAATTAGCACTCATTTCAACCGCTAAAATAGCAGCTAAAGCAACAATAAATAAAACGATAACAAGTGCTGCGCCGCGTGACGATTGCTGTTTACCCATTATCCACACTCGTATTTTGTGTTGTACTTGGAGGAGCAACAACTTTGCCCTGACCTGGAACTAAAAATACTCGACGAATAGGTTCAGCCTCTATTTGCTGAAGTGTTACAGCAACGGCTTTAGGAAGCGCTTTAATTTCCCATTGTTCTTGCCATGCGTTTTTATCATCTAAAAACTCAAACTTGAGCTCTTCTACATTTTCAAGTATTCGCTGTACACGCGGCTCCATATTATCTAGCTGGTCCACGTATACCCTGTAAACGCGTTCAAGGTTATCATCTAGCACTCTGTAACCAACGGCTTGTAATTCAGAGCGAGGTAATAAGTTAATAGGGTTTATCCAACCGTCGCGTACAAATGCAATGCCATCGTATTGGCTTTCTAATACATAGCGACCTGCTAGTAAGTATTGCTCTTGCACATCGCCCGACTCATTGCGAACTGCGCGCTTAGTCATTTGGCTAAAGTCTTGATCCATTAACCTAAAGGTAGTTTGTAACGCGTTTAACTCAGCAATTGTTTCGTCCGAGGCATCTTTTGCTTTGGTGGTGCTATCTAGTATTTGATGAGTGGCAATAATTACAAAAGCTAAAATACCCAGTGCCACCATTACTTCTAGCAACGTAAACCCGCGCTGCTTCACTTACTTACTGCCTTTGTTAAGGTAAGTCGAAAGCTCATACGCTGAGTTCTCATACTTTTCATCGGTAAATACATTGATTGTTACTTTAACAAAGCTTTTATCGGCTGTGGCTACTACCTCTTGCTGCCAAAACCATTCAACACCCGCCATTACTTCACTACCTCGTGCATTGTTTTTACCTTGCCACTGTTCACCTTTTGTACGCTGCTCAATAAGTACGTTTTCAGCGACCCAAGATGCATACGTTTGCTCTTCAATTGTTGTTAAGTGATGTATATGCTCGCCAGTTGCTTGCATGGCCGCTATACCTGCCATCGCACAAATACTTAGCGCAACCAGTACTTCTAATAACGTAAAGCCTTTATTAAACTTCATTATTCTGGCTCTCGGCGAAAATTAACTGGTGCAGTAAACTCGCCTTCAATGTAATAAACAGGTTCACTTTGCTCTTTTAATTCAAGAATTAGTTGGAACGCACTTACCTCACCCGATGATAAAATAAGCACCTGTGGGATTTTCACTTTTTTAAGCTCTAACAAGCTATCTTCATCGCCGCCGCTCATTAGCTCGCGCCAATTAGACTGCTCTAATAAGTTATCTTGCGCCCATGCTAAGTCTTCTAAATTTAAAGTGAGCTTTAATCGTTCATCTAGCTCTATGGGCTTGAATAGCTCTTCACGTTCAAAAGTTATCCATTTTTCGCCATCAAAAACTAGATACTCTAACGTATTCTCTTCAACTAAAAAGCCAAGCTCAACCTGGTTTAAAATTGCAAATTCAGATGCCATATTAATGGTGGTATGCAGCCTAAGCGCTTGAGTATCTAACTCATCTTCGGCGCCACCTTCTAAGCTGTATACCACCATTTTTGTGGCAAAAGCGATGATCACTAATACCACTAAAATTTCTATTAAACTAAAGCCTCTACCTTTTGTATGCAGCTGCTTAAGGCTTACTTGCATAGCAAGCCTCGAGCAGTTGGGTATTTATACATAAAAGCGTATTTAGGCATTATTGTTTGTCTTCATCCCAGTTACCGATGTCATCATCAGTGCCTACTTCGCCATCTGGGCCCATAGAAAAAATATCAAACTTGCCAATTTCGCCTGGGCTAATTAACTGATACGTATTACCCCACGGATCATCTGGAAGCTCGCTAATAAAGCCGCCATCAGGAAAGCGTTTAGGAATTGGCTCAATGCTTGTTTTATTAACTAACGCTTCTAAGCCTTGCTCTGTACTTGGGTAGCTTTTATTTTTAAGCTTATACAAGCTCATAGCATCTTCAAGTTGTTGAATATCTAAATGCGCTTTATCGATAGCAGCCTCTTCTTGCTGGCCCATAATATTAGGCGCAACAATTGACATAATCATCCCGATGATAACTAGTACCACCATTACTTCTAATAAAGAAAAACCTGATTGTTTATTCACGTAAATACCTCGTTATTCTAAAAACACTAAACAAAAATGATTTAGGTAAAATCATTAATATAAAAACTTATTAAAGCCCTACAGCTTTGTTCATCGCCATTATTGGTTGCAGTATTGCCATTACTATAAACAATACAATAACAGCCATTGAGGCAATCATTGCAGGCTCAAGTAATTTAAGCGATACGTTAACCATACTTTCAAATTCTCGGTCTTGGTTGTTAGCGGCGCGCTCTAACATTTGTTCAAGCTCACCTGATTTTTCACCACTGGCTATCATATGCAGCATCATTGGTGGAAACAACTTAGTTTGTTGAAGAGCCGCTCTTAAACTCGCGCCTTCACTTACTCTGTCGGAGGCATCGCCGACTGCTTTTTTAATTTTTTCGTTAACTAATACGCTGCCTGATATACGCATGCCTTCGAGTAGCGGCACAGAACTTGACGACAAAATACTTAACGTACGTGCAAAACGAGCAGTGTTAATACCACGCGCCACTTTACCAATACCTGGCATATGCAGTACTTTATCATCCCACCAAAAGCGTATTTTAGGCTGTTTAAGCGCGTGCTTAATACCAATAGCAATTGCGGTAATCGCGATTAAACTAATAAACCAATAATTTTGCACAAAGTGACTGCCAGCCATTACCCACTCGGTTGTCCATGGCAGTACTTGTTTGGTTTTCTCAAATGTTTTTAATATTTTTGGTACAACCGTACCAAGTAATACCGATACAATACCAATCGCAAATATTACCAAAATAATGGGGTAAACCATGGCCTGCGTTATTTGGCTACGCATATGTTGGCGCTGTTCGGTGTAATCGGCAAGGCGGTTAAGTACCTGATCGAGATGACCAGACTTTTCACCTGCGGCTACCATCGCACGATACAAATCGTCAAATACATGCGGAAACTCGCTCATACCATCAGCAAGCGTATAACCTTCTACTACTTTTGAACGTACTGACATGAGCATACGCTTTAAACGCGGCTTTTCACATTGCTCAGCAACAGCCATAACAGCGCCTTCAACTGGCAATGCCGATTGAATAAGCGTGGCTAATTGACGAGTAATAAGCGCAAGATCTGACGTTGAAATAGTCGGTTTAAAAAAGCTGCCAAGTAGTGGCGCTTTTTCGCCTTTAACTTGTTTATCGCTTTGCGCAGCGGGTACAACCTCGAGCGGAGTTAACTTTTGCTCTCGTAATACTTGGCGTATTTGCTTTGCAGTATCGGCTTCTAAAATGCCTTTTTTTTCTTTTCCGCGACCATCAAGCGCACGGTATTCAAACGCCGCCATAACTAGGCTTCCTCACGGGTAACGCGCAGTACTTCTTCAAGTGTTGTTTTACCTGCAAGTACACGGCTACAGCCATCTTGACGAATGCTTGGACTTTTTTGGCGAATGTATTTTTCTACACTTTGCTCGCCCTTACCGCTGTGGATCATTTCACGTATAGCTTCATCTACAACTAGTAGCTCATGAATACCTGTACGGCCTTTGTAACCATTGAAATTACACTCTTCACACCCTACTGCACGATAAATGGTAGGTTGACTGTCAAACGGTACACCTAGCAATTGGCATTCACGTTCGTCAGCTATGTGTCCTTCCTTACACGATTTACATAAGGTACGGACTAAGCGCTGAGAAAGTACGCCAAGTAACGATGATGAAAGTAAAAATGGTTCAACGCCCATATCTTCCATACGAGTAATTGCACCTGAGGCTGTATTTGTATGTAGCGTAGACATTACTAAGTGACCAGTAAGCGATGCTTGCACACCAATTTGAGCCGTTTCAAGGTCACGTATTTCACCCACCATTACTACATCGGGATCTTGACGTAAAATTGCACGTAACCCACGTGCAAATGTCATATCTACTTTTGTATTTACTTGTGTTTGACCAATACCTGGAATTTCGTACTCGATTGGATCTTCAACCGTTAAAATATTGCGATCGCGCGAGTTTATTTGGCTCATGCCGGCGTACAAAGTGGTACTTTTACCAGAA
Source organism: Pseudoalteromonas sp. H103 (assembly GCF_001469205.1). Taxonomy (NCBI): domain Bacteria; kingdom Pseudomonadati; phylum Pseudomonadota; class Gammaproteobacteria; order Alteromonadales; family Pseudoalteromonadaceae; genus Pseudoalteromonas; species Pseudoalteromonas sp. H103. Next base: position 17,367 of record NZ_LOFG01000009.1, read on the forward strand.
CCCGTTGGGCCAGTAACCAAAATAATACCGTGTGGTTTACTAATTAAATCGGCGAACAATTCACGATTTTGCGGCGTCATGCCTAGATCTTCTAGATTTAAGCGTGCGTTATTTTTATCAAGTAAACGCAGTACTACACGCTCACCAAAGCTCGATGGCATTGTAGATACACGAACATCAACTGCACGTCCTGCAATACGAAGGCTAATACGACCATCTTGCGGAATGCGCTTTTCAGCGATATCGAGCTTAGCCATTACTTTAATACGCGAGACGAGTAACGAAGCAAGTTTACGGTTTGGCTTAAGCACCTCTTTTAATACGCCATCTACCCTAAAGCGAATCACTAACTCTTGCTCAAAGGTTTCGATATGAATATCAGAGGCGCCTTCTTTAATTGCTTCACTAAGCATGGCATTAATAAGCTTAATGATTGGCGCGTCGTCATCGCCTGCAAGTAAGTCTTCCGTTTGTGGGAGCTCATCGGCAAGTGAAAATAAATCGACTTCGTTACCAATGTCTTCCATCATCTGTTGAGTTTCAGAGCTATCTCGTTGATAGGCGGCCTCTAATAGAAGCTCAAACTTATCATCTGGCAATTGCTCTAAAGTAAAACCACTTCCGGCTATACGACGCACTTCTAATAAAACGTTAACATCAAGCTCACCACGATAATAAACCACCGGGTGTTCGTTATTTTTACTCAGTAGCACACCTGCCCGACGGGCATATGAAAACGGTAACCGCTTTGGTGGTAACACAACTAATTCGTTAGCTGTTAATAACTCGTCAGAATGTGGCTCTGGAACACGGTGCACCACATCTTCGTTTATTTGTTCTATCGCGCTAGTCATCTTCACGCTCTGCACGTTCTTTTGCACTTAATGCTTTTAAATGTTCTTCGTAAGTCGGCGGCAGTATTAATTCATCATCCCACGACGGAAGTACAGGAGAATCTGAATTAGGCATAAGCTCTATGCCATCTTCTTTTTCTTTCATTTGCTCGCCGCGAATAAAATTATACTTATTAAAGCTTAACTTATTCATATTAACGCCATCACGAATGATTGTCGGACGAATAAACACGATAAGGTTACGCTTACGTTTTGTGGTGTTAGTCGATTTAAATAAATGACCTATAATTGGGATATCGCCTAAAATTGGCACCTTAGACACACTTTCTTGTACATCTTCATCAATTAAACCACCTAATACAACCATACCGCCATCATCGGCCATAACCGTTGTAGTAATTGCACGCTTATTAACAGAAATATCAACAGCAGTTGCACCACTAACACTTGATACTTCTTGTTCAATTAATAATTGTACCGCTGAGCCATCATTTATTTGCGGAGTGACTTTAAGTTTTACACCCACTTCTTGGCGTTCAATTGTTTGAAATGGATTATCGTTATTACTACCCGTTTGAGAGCCTGTAATAATAGGTACTTCTTGACCTACTATCATCGATGCTTCTTCGTTATCCATGGTCGTAATTGAAGGAGTCGCTAGTATGTTTGAGTTAGTATCTGTCGATACGGCTTGAATAATAGCGCCCCAGTCGTTTTTAACTAAGCCAAACGCCAAACCATTTACACCACTAAGTAATGATGCAAGTGCGGAGTAATCACCTTCTGACGTTTCATCGTAACTAGTAACTAAGCCACTTTCTGTGCCTATTACTGTTTGAGTCGTGGTTGTGTCTTGCGCTTCAACAGCGGCAACCGCTAGTGACCCAACAGGTACTGTTGAGCCGTTGTTAAACTGCAGCATACCGCCTTCTTCAGAAATCCACTGCGTACCTAAGTTAACACCATCCGACTCCATCACTTCAACAATAATGGCTTCAACAAGTACTTGCGCACGGCGAATATCAAGCCTTTCAATAACGCTTTCTAATGAGCGCATTGCATCAGGCTGAGCAGTAATAATAAGTGAGTTCGAATCTGGGTGTGCTTCTATGCTGCTTTCATTACTATTGCGGCTGCGCGTTTTAGTTGTTCCACCTTGAGCATCATCAACAAGTGATTTACTTACGCCCTGTAATACTTTTACTAAATCTTCGGCTTTTGCGTAATTTAAGTAAAATACTTTTGTATTACCTTGGCTTTCAAGTTCGCCATCTAGGCGCTTAATTAGCTCGATTGCACGAGTGCGAGCTTGTCCTTCACCACTCACAATTACGCTATTGGTTCGACCATCAGCCACTACTTTAGGGATCAAGAATTCAGGTACGCTGCCTTTCCCACTGTCTTTGTAGATGTTTTCAACAACAGAAACCACATCATCTGCCGTTGCATATTTAAGCTTAACGATGTCTACGCGCTTGTCACCGGCTTGATCCACTGAACGAATAATTTCAACTAAGCGATTTACCGACGCTGCATGCCCTGTAAGCATCATTACGTTAGCCGCGTTGAAGTTAGCAACATGGCCGCCATCTTTTTGATCACTAAATTGACGAACTAATGGCCCTAGCTCTTGCACGCTTACATTTTTTACGCGCACAACACGGGTGATCATCATATCGCCAGATGCTTCACTATTTTCAGTAATTAGGGGAACATTTGATTTTTTAGCATCAGAACTTTTTTCTACTTTAATAATGCCGTTGTCCATTTCAACAGCAGAATAGCCATAAACTTCTAATACATTTAAAAAGAATTGATAATAAAGCGCCTCATCCATTAACTCATAACTACGTACATTTACTTTGCCACGTACATTAGGGTCAATGATCACTGTTTTATTTAGGTTTTTACCAACAATATTAATAAACTCGTTGATATCTGTACCTTTAAAGTTTGCAGCGTATTCAACAGCAGAAACAGACAAAGAAATACTTGCCGCCAAAAAAAGTGCTGCGTACTTAGCTAACCCTTTTTTAATTTTTTTGAGGTGTAGCACCTGAACCATTATGTTAAAACTCCAAAGCTAAGTTATTGCAGACTAAATTGCACATCTATTTGTTCGCCATCACGTTCAATTGTGATATTGGCATCTGTGCTATTACGCAGCTCATTAATGGCTGACATGGCCTGTTTTAAATCTGTTAATTGGTAGCCATTAATTGAAATAGCTAAATCGTTATTTTTTAATCCCATTTGCTTAAATAGCTCAGGCTCTTTACCTGGACTTAAGCGATAACCAATAAGCTCACCGTCGCTCATTGCTTGCGAAACACGTATGTAATCAAATAACTTACCTGGCTCTTCTAATAGCTCTTCACGTGTTTCTATAATTGCTTCTTTTACCTCAGGGTCGGCAGTAGCATCTATTTGTAATTCACTTGGCTGTATTTTTTGCGGGCCCATTTCTGCCTCCTCGCGTGCAGCGAGTACTGGCATAGACACTTTTTTGGTAAAATCGAGCCCGTCTAACATTAATGTTTCAAAACGACCGCTCACACTTAAAATTACGCGATCGGGCAAAATTTGTGCTACTTCTGCACGCGTACCAAGTATAACCTCTTCCACAAGGTAACTTACTTGCTTACCCTGTGACTCTATAATAGCGACTCCCGCTTTATCATCGTTACTCACAGCAACAATACCGGTTAAGTTTATACTTAAGCGAGTTTCTGGCGCATCGTTGATCACTTGCGATTGCTTCGCAGTATTATTGTTGTTTGTTACAGTTTTTTTACCAAATAAAAATTGCTCAATAATATGCTGGACTGAGCGGTTGCTCGTCCCCGAAGTTTGATTAATATTATGAGTAGGCGTTAACAGAGAGACTGGTGGTCTAGGCCATAAAAGCCAAACTAATTTTGATAATAAAAATGCAAGGTAAACAACAACTAACAATGTTACCAATGCGCTTAACTTAGCATGCGGTAAACGAGTTAAAAATTGTTTTAGTTGTTGGAGTTGCTGTTCCATATATAGTGTTCTTATTTTAATTTACTGCGTTAGCGCGTACCCATAGTACCCTTTCATTTTTCATTCAACAAGCACACTAATATTAAACTTTGTAAACAGAATAAATTTAGTTTACAAGAGTGTACAAAAAACAAACGGGTGGTGTAATACCTTCATCCTACGATGATTTCATGATAAATTTTAAGCTATAAAAACGTGGGAAAATACCTTATGAGTAAAAAAAGTAACGCTAATACGGGTTCAGACCATACTGACGTGCTAAAAGTTCGATTAGATAAATGGTTATGGGCCGCTCGATTTTATAAAACACGCGCTATTGCTCGCGAAATGGTGCAAGGCGGTAAAGTACATTATAATGGGCAACGTACTAAGGCCAGTAAAATAGTTGAGCCTGGGGCAGTAATAAAGTTAGCTCAAGGCGTAGATGAAAAGCTTATTACTATACTCTCTGTGCTTGAAAAACGTCAAAGCGCCCCCATTGCACAGACCATGTATCAAGAATCTGATGCAAGTATTGCTAAACGCGAAGAAAACGCCATCGCTCGCAAAAATAACAGCTTCTTTGCTCCTCATCCGGATAGAAAACCAGATAAAAAGCAAAGGCGCGAACTTTTAAAAATGAAATCAAGTTAGGTATAGCCGCTCATGCAACAAGATCTACTTCACCGTTATTTATTTGACAACCTCGATGTTCGTGGCGAACTCGTACAAATCGAAAACGCCTATAACGAAATGATTGCCAATCATAACTACCCTCAGCCAGTTAAGGCATTATTAGGTGAGTTACTCGTTGCAACGTGTTTATTAACAGCCACCTTAAAGTTTGAAGGTGAGATAGCCGTACAACTTCAAGGTGACGGCCCGGTTAAATATGCAGTAATTAATGGCGACGATAAACAAAACATGCGCGGAATTGCCCGTATGCAAAGTGAAGTAACAGGCTCTACGGTAAAAGAATTGATAGGCAAAGGGTATATGGTCATTACCATTACTCCAACAAATGGGGAGCGTTATCAAGGTATAGTTCCTCTTGAGCATGATACTTTAAGCGAGTGTATTGAAAGCTACTTTGAGCAATCAGAGCAACTAAAAACGCGCCTTTGGTTTGCAACAGATACTAGCGAAGGTAACGCTAAAGCGTGTGGTTTATTTTTGCAGGTACTGCCAGTAGATAAACAAAAGTCGATTGATGACTTTGCCCACTTAGAAGCACTAAGTAGCACGATCAAAGATGAAGAGTTATTAGAACTTGATGCCAATACAGTACTCACGCGTCTATACCATGAAGACAACCCTCGTGTATTCGAACCTCAAGCAATTACATTTAAATGTGGTTGTAGCCGCGAAAAAACAATTACGGCGCTAGTTAATGTAGGGCAACAAGCGCTACTTGATGATGTCGCTAAAAATGGCTCAGTTAGTATAAGCTGTCACTATTGTTTAAAAGAATATATTTTTGATGAGCAAGACGTAAAAAATATTTTTAACTAAATAAGCTGTTTCATCCCACAACTAAATACAAAGCCGCAAAATATGCGGTTTTATATTATAAAAAGATGATACCGGTGTCATGAATTTTGTTAATTTACTGACACCGGTATCATTGAAATTATTCATGTTTTTTAGCAAATATATGTGTTTTTAAGGGCTTTACGGGCTCGAATATCTCAAAACCTTCTGTTACTATAATTTCAGCTTAAGGGCACTGATAACCCCAGAGCTATCCCGTTCAAACTCTCACACATTATAGTTAGGTATAAACATGACTACAGGCGCTACACGTTTTGTCGATTTAACCGCAGCTGAACTTGTCGAGCATGCGATCCGCCGCGGCGAAGGTACTTTAGCCGCAAATGGTGCTTTTGTTGCAATTACAGGAAAACGAACTGGTCGTTCACCAAAAGATCGTTTTATTGTACAAGAAGCATCTACTCAAGATGACATACAATGGGGCAACGTAAACCGCCCATTTGATGCAGACAAATTTGACGCTCTATGGGCTCGCGTAGAAGCACACGTTCAAAGTAATGACCACTTCACCTCTCACCTAGAAGTTGGCGCAGACCCTGAACACTATCTACCTGTAGTTGTTACTACAGAAACAGCGTGGCACCATATTTTTGCCAAAAACATGTTTATTGAACCACAAAACTATAACGCTTCTAATGTACCGCAATGGCAAGTAATGAACGTACCGTCATTCGTATGTGAGCCAGAGCGTGATGGTACAAACAGCGACGGTACCGTTATTATTAACTTTGCGCAGCGTAAAGTTTTATTAGCTGGTATGCGCTACGCCGGTGAAATGAAAAAGTCGATGTTTTCTGTTCAAAACTTCCTACTACCAGCTAAAGGTGTATTACCAATGCACTGCTCGGCTAATGTAGGCGAAGCTGGTGATACAGCATTATTCTTCGGTTTATCTGGTACAGGTAAAACAACACTTTCAGCAGATCCAACGCGCTTTTTAATTGGTGATGACGAACACGGCTGGGCACCAGGTAGCGTGTTTAATATTGAAGGTGGCTGTTACGCAAAATGTATCGACCTCTCACAAAAAAATGAGCCAGTGATTTGGGATGCTATTCGCTTTGGTACTATTTTAGAAAATGTAGTATTGAACGAGTCACGCATACCTGATTTTAATGATACTAGCTTAACGCAAAATAGCCGTGCAGCTTACCCGCTTGAACACGTAGAAAAACGTAAAGTAGAAAACCGCGCTGGCGAACCTAAAGCAGTCGTATTTTTAACCTGTGACGTAAGCGGTGTATTACCTCCTGTATCTGTATTATCAGAAGAAGCGGCAGCTTTTCACTTTTTAAGTGGATATACAGCAAAGGTAGGCTCTACTGAAATCGGTTCAACAAGCGATATAGAATCAACATTTTCTACATGTTTTGGTGCACCATTCTTCCCACGCCCGGCAGGTGTATACGCAGAGCTTCTTATGAAGCGAGTTCGTGAATTTGGCGCAAAAGTATACCTTGTAAATACAGGGTGGACCGGTGGTCCTTACGGAACAGGCAAGCGCTTTGACATTCCAACTACACGAGCAGTAGTCGATGCAATCGTATCTGGAAAGTTAGCTGGCGTTGAAACTCAGCATATTGATGTTTTAAATTTAGACGTGCCTGTAGCTGTGCCAGGTGTTGATACAAACTTACTTAACCCAATTAATACATGGGAAGATAAAGCAAAGTATAACGAATATGCAGCTAAACTAGCGGCTGACTTCACTGAGAACTTCGCTAAATACGATGTATCAGATGATATAAAAAATGCAGGCCCTAAAGCATAATTAGCCTTTAAGCCTTTTAAAACGCCAGCCTAGTGCTGGCGTTTTTGTTTTAAGATACAATCAAAAACTGCGACATAATGTCACACTTCATGCGCATAAAACGCGATAAAATAGCCAAATATTTAAATTATTCTGAGCATGTACATATATGGTGTTGTTTTATGATATTTAGCTTGTCGTGGCGAAAAATAGCTAGAAGAGTACATCTATATTTAGGTATATCCATAGGTGCCTTATTAACATTAATCGCCTTGTCAGGCTCTATACTCGTTTATTATCCAGAGCTTGACGGACAGTTAAATAAATTAAGTGTTCAAAGCAGTAATACTATTAACTGGGATGAAGCCTACGCGACTTTAAAATATAAGTATCCAGACAGACTAGGCTCTTGGCGATTAGAAAATACAGCTACAGGCTCTGTAATACCTGCACGATACTACAAACCAATTGAGACAAAAGGCCAAGCATTTGCTCCATTAATGGTCTGGCTTAACCCTATAGGTACACAGATCATTCGTGATGATTTTTGGGGAAATTACTTTGTAACCTGGGTATATAACCTGCACTTTTCATTACTTACAGGCAGTACTGGGACATTAATTGTTGGCTATATAGGAATAGGAACTCTCATTCTTATTTTATCTGGATTGTGGGCATGGTGGCCAAAAAGAGGCTATTGGGCTAGATCGTTAAAATTCAAAGCCCGTAGCACTAAGCTTGGGCTATTATATGATTGGCATAAGTTTATAGGGTTATGCTTTATTCTACCTCTACTCGTTTTAACCATTACTGGCATTATGCTAGCGATACCAAATCAAACCGACCCGATAATCACAGCATTATTAGGTAAAATTGAAAAACCTACTACAACAGTAATAAAACCAAAAAACTATATATTGCTATCCGATGCAATTGAATTAGCACAAAAAGCTATGCCTAGCGCAAGGCTTGCTTGGATTGAAACACCTTCATCTAGTAACGCTGTATATCGATTTAGATTACAAACAACTAATGACCCATCTCATCGTTTTCCCCACAGCCATGTCGAAATAAATGCAAATTCGGCTGAAATCATAAGTGTATTTAACGTTGATAATAAAAGCCCAGCGACTAAAGTCAAAAATTGGCTACACCCTCTTCATGATGGGACTATTGGAAACCATCCCCTTAGAGTTTTATGGGTATTATCAGGTATAGCAAACGCCTTACTTTTTAGCCTTGGACTATATAGATGGCTACTTAAAACAAGAAGAATTAATAACTATTAACTAAGTTATAAATTTATAGGATTACCCTTACAAGAAGTTACAGCCAGTAATGAAAGCTTGTATGATTTTAACGAAGTAATACAAGCTAAAATAGCCTTAACAACACTCTGAGTACCTTTATTAAAACAAGCTAATGATGTCACTTTAATTCACTTCTTGTGGCGATAGACAAAGATTTTCTAACTGTACTTTAACACTTCTTAATATCGTGTTAGAGATAACTAATGCCACATTATCTATAATAAAAGTACATAGGAGCGGCCACTACTGAGTTTGGCATGGGCTCTTGGCTATTTACTAAACCCCAGACAGCAAAAAACCCGTCACATTACTGTAACGGGTTTCTCTTATTTGAAGCCTGGTAATGTCGTAGTGCCCACAGCGCTCGAGAGTCACATAGCAAATGCTACACTACCATTGTGTCGGGGCGGCCTTGTGCGGGGCTCGCCTTCGCGCTGTTTTGTTTGACTACTGAGCTCGGCATGGGCTCTTGGCTATTTAGTAAACCTCAGACAGCAAAAAACCCGTCACATTGCTGTAACGGGTTTCTCTTATTTGAAGCCTGGTAATGTCCTACTTTCACATAGCAAATGCTACACTATCATCGGCGCTGTTTCGTTTCACTACTGAGTTCGGCATGGAGTCAGGTGGGTCCAAAACGCTATTGTCACCAAGCAAATTTGGTGCAAAGGA
>NZ_LOFG01000010.1:0-20541 GCF_001469205.1 Pseudoalteromonas sp. H103
TTAACTCCACGTAGGCGTCTTGCTTGCTGGCGCACTAAAAGAGCAGCTTTTACATATTACCTAACTTGCACAAACAGGCATTACCACATTTGCGTAAATATTAGGTATTTGTGCTAATACCTACGCTACAAAAATAAAAATAAATTATAAAAAATACATGTTAAACATTAAGTAAATTTACAATACATAATGTTTCCAAAGCCTTATTCACGCTTGCGCGTAAACAGCGCTCATGCTTTAATTAGCCAGATAAAAAGTACTCACCAAGGTTGGTGGGCAAAAGCAATAGTTAAAATAATTTTGGGATTCTACAATGGCGTTACGCTGTAAATCATTCACAACGATACTCGCATTATTAACCTTATCAGGTTGTACAATTGTACCAGGTAGCCATTTTGAAGGCATAGACTCAGGCGAACAAACTTATAACCTTGAGCAAGATCTCGAAAAAGTTAACATACAAATTATCGACTCGCAGCTTTTAAACAAGCAAAAGCTAGCGCAAGCAGCTGCAAAGCCAATATCAAGCAGTGCAGGTTTAAACGTAAGCGATTACGAATATAAACTAGGTGTAGGCGATGTACTCACAATTGGCGTATGGGATCACCCAGAGCTAACAATACCAGCAGCAGTACAACGTACCGCAGAGTTTGACGGCTTTAGAGTACAAAAAGACGGCACAATTACCTACGCTTACGCACCAAATATTCCTGCAGCTGGCAGAACAATAGGCCAAGTACGCGATGACCTAGTAAAACGCCTAAGCCGAGTAATAGAAGATCCACAGGTAGATGTAAAAGTAGTGGGTTTTAGAAGCCAAAAAGCCTACGTAACCGGTGAGGTTAACCAGCCAGGTGTATACCCAGTAACCGAAATACCACTTACCCTAATTGACGCGCTAAACCAAGCAGGTGGCTTAACAGATGCAGCCGATTGGCGCACTGTTACCTTTACCCGAGGTGATAAAACCGAAGTAATACAGCTAGATGACTTTTATGCCCATGGCGATATTTCGCAAAATCGTTTATTACAACACGGCGATATTGTGCATGTAAGCCGTAATGATGCACAAAAAATATTTGTTTTAGGTGATGTAAAAAAAGCAGGTTCAGTAACGCTTAACCGTTATGGTTTAAACTTGGCCGAAGCGCTAAGCGACTCGGGTGGGCTAAACGAAACAACCGCTGATGCAAACGGTGTATTTGTATTACGTAAAAGTAATGTGGAGCAAACGGGCTACATCGCAAATGTATACCAATTACACGCGAAGAATATTACAGCAATGGTACTTGCTGAACAGTTTGAATTACAACCGCACGACATTGTATATGTTACCTCAGCACCGCTTGCACGTTGGAACCGCGTAATAAGCTTATTATTACCATCGGTATCTACGGTTGATAATATAAACGACATTAACAACTAAAGGGCTTTTTAAGATGTTTGATTCAGTTTTAGTTGTGTGTGCTGGTAATATATGCCGCAGCCCAACCGGTGAGTATGTTTTAAAGCAAAAGCTTGAGGGCAAAAATATAAAAGTATCGTCAGCAGGTTTAACCGCACTTGAGGGCAAGCCTGCCGATGCGACCGCTAAGCAAATTGCCCAAGCACACGGTGTAAATATGGATGCCCACCAAGGCAGGCAGTTGTCGTCAAGCTTAGTTGCGCAAAATAGCGTTATTTTAGTAATGGAGGAGCGCCATTTAACCGACGTACATGCCCGCTACCCAGAGGCACGTGGTAAAACATTTTTACTAGGTAAGTGGATTAATAACGCCGAAATACCAGATCCATATCGCCAAAGCCAAGAGGCTTTTGAACACGTTTATACATTAATCGATAGCGCCTGTAGCGCTTGGCAAAAGTATTTATAAGGAATGGCTAATTTAATGAATACCCAGCCGAATAACAGCGCTAGTAGCGCTAATAATAAAAGCACTAATAACACACAATCAACGCAAGAAATTGATTTAATAGCCTTACTTGGTGTGTTACTTGATCGTAAATATTTTATAGTAGCGGTAACCGCACTGTGTATGTTTATAGGTGTGGTTTATGCAGTATTAAGTACGCCTGTTTACCAAGCTACCGCCATGATACAAGTTGAAGACGGCGGTGCATCAGTTCCTGGTTTTGACGATATGGCAGGTATGTTTGAAAGTACATCGGCCGCAATAACCGAAATAGAGCTACTAAAATCGCGCAGCATAATAGGTGAAGCAGTAGATACTTTAAAGCTTGATATAATAGCAAAGCCTAAACTATTTCCGTTTATAGGTAGCCGAGCTTATCGTACTTTTAGCCCAATGAGCGAGGGCGACTTAGCCGAGCCAAGTTTTGGCGCAAGTAGCTACGCATGGGGTGGTGAGAACATAAATGTATTTAGATTTGAGGTACCTCGTACTGCTGTAAATAAAACATTTGCTTTAGTTGCACAAGCTAACAACAGCCTTGCACTTTTAAATGGTGACGGCGAGCAAATATTATCGGGTAAAGTGGGCGAAGAGCTTACAAATGGTAAATTTAGCCTAACAGTACGCACATTAAATGCACGACCTGGTACTGAATTTTTATTAACCCGAAAAGATCGCCTAAATACTATTTTAGATTTACAAGCAGCTATTGGCGCAAGCGAAAAAGGTAAAGATTCAGGCATAATCAACTTAAGCTTGCAAAGTACAAAACCTAGTTATGCTGAAAAAGTACTTGATAAAGTGGCCGCTATTTATGTACGCCGAAATGTAGAGCGTAATAGCGCCGAGGCACAAAAATCACTAGAATTTTTAGAAGTACAATTACCAGAGATAAAAAAACAACTTGAATACGCAGAGCAACGTTTTAACGATTACCAAATTAAACGCCAGTCAATAAACATTACGCTTGAAACCCAAGGCGTGCTTGAACAAGTTGTAAAGCTTGAAACCAAACTACAAGAACTAAACCTAAAACGTTTAGAACTTGGTCGTAAATTTAAAAAAGACCACCCAACATACCAAGGTATGGTAGAGCAAATTCAAGCGGTAGAAAAACAAAAACAAGAGCTTGTAGGTGAGGTAGGTAACCTGCCAGAAACTCAACAAGAGCTACTACGCTTAAAGCGCGATGTTGAGGTAAGTAACCAAATTTACACATTACTGCTTAGTAAAACACAAGAGCTTGATATCGTGCGTGCAGGTACGGTAGGTAACGTACGTATTATTGATTACGCCGAGGTAAATACTAGCAAGCCAGTTAAGCCTAAAAAAGCATTAATAGTAGTAATGGCAACATTGCTAGGTGGTATGTTAGCTGTGGCAATTGTGCTTATACAAAAAGCAATGCATAAAGGCGTTGAAGACCCAGCAGAAATTGAAGCACTAGGCTTACCTGTATACGCCAGTGTACCGCACTCAGATTATCAAGATAAACTAAGTGGCTTTGCCGAGCGAGCCCGAAAAAATAAAACAAATAAGCCTAAAAGTATACTAGCGCTCGATAACCCAGCCGACCTAGCAATTGAGGCACTACGTAGTTTACGTACCAGTTTACACTTTGCGATGATGGAAGCTAAAAACAATATTATTGCTATATCGGGCCCAAGCCCAAGTGTAGGTAAATCGTTTATATCGGTTAACTTAGCAAGTGTGCTTGCACAAAGCGGTAAAAAAGTACTTATTATTGATGCCGATATGCGTAAAGGCTACTTACAAACACAGTTTGGCTTAAAGTGGGACGATGGCTTAAGTGATTACCTATCAGGCCGTTTAAACCTAGAGCAAGTTACTAAACCAACTAAAGTTGAAGGCTTAAGTGTTATCACGCGCGGACAAATACCGCCAAACCCTTCAGAGCTATTAATGCATAGCAATTTTAGAAAATTAGTTGAAGAAGTAAGCGCTGCTTACGACATTATAATTATTGATACACCACCAATACTCGCGGTTACCGACCCAGCTATAGTCAGTGCACACACAGGCACTACGTTATTGGTAGCACGTTTTGGTCAAAACCATGTACGTGAAATAGAGTTAACTCGTAACCGCTTTGAACAAAATGGTATTGACGTAAAAGGCGTGGTATTTAACGGTGTAGTTAAAAAGGCCAGTAATGCTTATGGGTATTACGGTTATTATAATTACGAATATAAGTCAGATAAGTGATTTTCTTTATGTGTATGGCTCGGCTTACAAGCCGTTGCAGTCTAGGCCTATAAATAAGTTTAAAAAGTATTAATAAATTAGTTAGGTAAGCTTTTCTTATATAAAAGCCTAGTTATAGAGAGGATTAAAGCAAGTTGTCAGATTCAGATTTAACATCAACAAAAAAGGCTTTAGGCAATATCACTTGGTTATTCGGTGAAAAAGTTATCACTATGGGTTTGGCGTTATTAGTATCAATAGTACTAGCTCGGTATTTAGGTGCGTCCGAATTTGGGAGGTTAAACTACCTAATTTCTTTCATTGCTATACTAGTCCCTTTTTCGACTTTAGGATTAAATGCAATTGTTGTTCGGGAGTTAGTTAATGAAAAAAGGGATCAAGGTATTATCTTAGGAACGGCATTAATGCTTCGTTCTTTGGGGGGCTTAGTAGCGATTATAATTATCATTGTTACAAGTTTAATATTTGAACAGAAATTGTTAATATCTTCGAACTGGTTAATCCTTGGTGCTATCGGCAGTAGTTTCTCATCACTATTGCTATTCGATTTTTATTTTCAATCTATAGTTCAGTCGCAATACGTTGTGAAAACTAGGTTAATCGTACTTGGGTTGAGTTCTGGTATAAAAATGTTAGCTGTTTATAATAGCACCTCATTGGAAGTATTTTTAAGCCTAATTGTATTGGAACCAGTTGCGACTGGAATTGTTTTATATTCTTTCTTCAAGTTTAAAAAAACTAAAAAAATACTTTTTAAGTTCGATTTTACATATGCTAAAGAGCTTTTCTCTCAATCTAAGTGGTTAATACTTTCTGGGTTTATGGCAGTAGTCTATTTAAAAGTAGATCAGTTAATGATTGGTGAGATGTTAGGTAGCGAAGAACTCGGCGTTTATTCGGTCGCTGTTAGAATGTCGGAAGTATGGTATTTCTTTCCTACCGCTATTGTCGCCTCATTCTTCCCTAAATTATTGAAAAGTCGATTAGATCCAGTTATGTATCAATACAACTTGCAGCGAGTCTGTGATGTGCTTTTTTGGTTCGGTGTATTAGTTGCAATTTCAATAACACTAATTTCTACATTATTAATCGATGTATTATACGGAGAAATGTACAGCTTTGCCTCACAAGTATTAAATATTCATATTTGGGCCGGTGTATTCATATTTATGAGAGCATTACTGAGTAAATGGCTAATTGCTGAAGGGTTACTTAAGTTTTCTTTATTAACTCATGGTATAGCCGCTATCACAAACATAATTCTTAATTATATATGGATACCACAGTTTGGAATTATTGGTGCTGCATGGGCTACGTTTATTTCGTACGCATTGTCCAGTTACCTAGTTCTCTGGTTAAATGGTAATACTTTACCTATGGCTAAAATTATGTCTAAAACAATCACATTCCCTTATCGACTCTTAAAGTATAAATCATGAAAAATTTGCTAAAGAAAATAATACCTAAAAATGCTATAAATAATTTTAGAAAACTGATTAGTTTTATCGATAAATCTGCTATATCAGTTTTCTCAAAAACCAAAGTTACCTCTTCTTTATATTACCTAATTTTTAATAAAAGTTTTATGAGAGAGCACCAATCAGTTCTCAAAGGACGTGTCAAATATTATCAATCACTAGAAAAAATTGAAGATAGTTGTGTATTACTTAGGAGAAATATACACCGTTTAGAGAAAGGTTTGATCATGCAACCCAGAAGGGATGTTTTTGGTAAAGCGTTCATTGGAGAAACCGTTGATGCATTTGTTCTTGCCGTTAAACAAAATGCTTTGAAAGAAAGTGAAGGGAACTGGTTTAATGATGTTCTGAGTAAATATTTTGAAGTAGTGTCATCTAGCCTTGAAATAGATTCTGCTAGAAAAAAATATGAAAGTGTGTGCCAAGAAAGAAAAATATTAAATCGCGCTAAAAGTATTCCGTACGCTCGCGAAAGTATAAAAGAAACAAATATATCTTTTGAGCAATTAGAGGTTTTATATAAGCAAAGACGTTCTATTCGCTGGTATGAAGATAAAGCAGTAGACATATCCCTTATTAATAAAGCTGTTGATATTGCTACACAAGCTCCATCCGCATGTAATAGGCAGCCTTTTAAATTTCATACCGTCATGAACAAAGATAAAGTTAAAAAGGTGGCGGATTGTGCAATGGGAACCACTGGTTTCTCTCATAACTTACAAACAATAATCGCTGTTGTTGGTGATTTGTCAGCTTACCCAGCAGAAAGAGATAGGCATGTTATTTATATTGACGGCTCTTTGGTAACGATGCAATTGATGTTGGCTTTAGAGACTCTAGGGCTTAGTACATGCGCGATAAATTGGCCCGATATAGAAACTAGAGAAAAAATGTTAGACGAGCTATTAGGTCTAAATAAGCACGAGCGTACAATTATGTTGTTAGCCGTTGGATATGCAGATCCTAAGGGTGGCATACCATTTTCTCAGAAAAAAAATTGTTCAGATTTAATCAAGGTAATTAAGTAAATGATAATAGAAATAAAAGGTGTTCAATTTGTAAATAAAGGCGCTGAGCTGATGTTGCACGCTGTATTGCAAAAACTTGAAGCCTACGATAAAGAAATCGATATTGTTTTAGCTCCTAATGCAAATTCATCTTATAAAGAGCGTATTAAAGTAGGAGGTTATCAAAAGCTACTACTTAGGAAAAAAACCTATGACTTTAATGGATTAACTTATTATATTCCAAAATCAGTTCGACGTTGGTTAAAGAACACATGGGGTATAGTTACAGAAGCCGATATTGACGTGATTTTGGATGCATCAGGCTTTTCTTATGGAGATCAATGGCCTTCTAGAACTATAAAAAATACATCGAATGAAATCGTACGATTAAAAAATAAGAATAAAAAGTATATTTTTCTTCCCCAAGCTCTAGGGCCTTTTAACAATACTACTAACCGTGAACTGGTTCGTAAGGGGTTTAGTAAAGCTAGTTTAATATGTGCCCGAGAGAAAGTTAGTTTTGATAATACAATGAATGCGGTTGAAGATGACTCTAATGTAAAATTATATCCAGATTTTACAAATTTAGTTAAAGGAACTATTGATAATAATTATTCTGATTATGCTAATAAAATATTAATAATACCTAACTGCAATATGATTAGTAAACGCAACAATGACTCTGCATGGAAAGCTACATATATTGATTTTTTAGTAAACTCTGTCTTAACAGTAAAAGAATTAGGTTTTATACCTGTTCTCCTTAATCATGAAGGCGAAGAAGATGGGGAAATATGTAGTCAGGTTTTAGAGTTGATTGATGGAGAAATAGACATAATTAAAGAAAATGATCCTTTAAGAGTAAAAGGAATCATTGGTTCAAGTAAAGCTATTATTTGTTCTCGATTTCACGGGTGTGTAAGTGCGCTAACACAAGGTATTCCATGTTTGGGTACTAGTTGGAGTCATAAATATGAAAAGTTATTTGAAGAATACACTCGTTCTAGCTATCTATTGTCTCCTAATATAACTAAAGAAGAAATACAGCAAAAATTAATGTCTACTATTGAAACAATTGATAATGAAGATTACACACTTAAAATAAAAGAATACAAAGTTAAATCAGAAGCAATGTGGAATGATATTTTTAAAGTTCTGGATGAAGTGAACAATGCTTAATGAATTAGTTTCTATTTACATACCAACCCATAACCGTGTTGAACTACTGCAGAAATCAATCGATAGTATTTTGAGTCAGACATATACTAATTGGGAGGTTATTGTCGTTAATGATGCCTCTATGGATGGTACTAGCGATTATTTAGAGACTATTTCTTCAAGTGACTCAAGGATTCGGTATTTTAATAATGAGACTCCCATGGGGGCGTGTTACTCAAGAAATTTAGCCATTAATCACGCTACAGGAAAGTTTGTAACAGGTCTTGATGACGATGATATGTTTACAAAGGATAGGTTACAGATTTTTATAGACTCTTATGATGACTCTTATGCATTTTTATCAGCGGATTGGAGGGTATTTCCATCTTCGTTGATAAAGAATGTTAAAAGAAAGTTAATTTATAAGTGTGGGAAAATTGATTTAGTAACTCTTTTAGATAAAAACCATATAGGTAATCAGGTTTTTATAGAAAAAGAAAAGCTTATTGCTGTGGGGGGGTTTGATGAAAGCCTCCCAGCTTGGCAAGATTACGATTTATGGGTTCGGTTAGTAAAAAAATATGGACCTGCATTAAAGCTTAAAAATGAAACGCAGTTGATTCTAGTTGATAACAGTTTAAAGAGAATAACAAATTCGCCTAATAGAATAAAAGGTATAGAGATTTTCTTTAATAACTATAAAAGTATTATGAACTCTAAACAAAAATTTAGAATTTATAATATTATTAAAAAATTAAATTAAACATAATTAGAGGTCTGTGTGGATATTATAGTCTTGTTATGTTTGCTTTTTGTTGGCTTATCTATATCTATTTTTAAAAGTAGACTAATACAGCTAATATTAATATTTTTTGCATATCCTATATTTGTAGTTGGTATATTAACTCTTGGCGGCGAGTCATCAAGGATTGTAGCTGCTATCGGTGATTCATATTACGTAGAGTTTTATTTTAAAGCCTTTATCTACCAAGTTATCACATATTCATTTTTTTTCTTTGTTTTATTTAGTGTTCGAAAATATAAATTTGATGTTAATATTCTAAAACTTGACAGTAAAATAAGATTATTTCTTTTGATTTTATTGTTTGTTCTTTACCCTATAGCGTACCCCGGAGTATTCGGTCTAAGTGAATCTCGTTTTGGTAGTGGTGGAAGTTTATTAATTGTTATTAATTCTTTACTGTTAATGTCTAGGTTGAATTATAGAAATTTCATTGATGTTTCCATGGTTTCTATTAATTTATTTGCTTTTTTTATGGGGGAAAGGGCAGATATAATAATATTATTATTATTAGTTTTCATCCTAAAATCTAATAAAGGTAGAGTAAGTGAAAGGAATATATCTAATTTAAAGTTTCTGTTTGGTATTGTAGTTATATCTATGGCAGGTTTATTATCTGGGGTAAGTAGGGCCGGGAATGGTATAGATATAGATATTCAAAAAATAATTACTTATTTTATTTCACAGGGCACAGCGGTAGATGTCATCCATGTCTATTTATCATCATTTTGGTATGTGGATAATTTTGGTTATAGCATAGACCCAATATTAAATATTATTTTTAGTTTTATTCCTTTAAATAGTATCGGTGGGGCATCTTCTAATTACAATGTTACAGAAATTCTAAGAACATATATACCGAATGTAGGTGGCGGTCTTTTTTATAGTGCCTTTTACCTATCGGGGGGGGTGTTTTCAATGGCTATATTTTCATCCATTTTCTCTTTTTTTATAAAGTATATATTCTATAAAGAGTCATTATTTAATTTCTTGTTTATTGCTTTGTTAATACAGCAGTTGAGAATACAATGGTATGGTATTAATTATTTAGGAAATGTTATATCCATAGGTCTCATCGTTATATTTTTTATTTATCTAATTAATATAATAAATAAAAAAAGATCTTTTATTTAATTTATTTTGGTTTCATATGACTGGTAAAGAAGTTTTCAAGTTTTTATACCCAATAATGTATTTGTTAATACGTTTATTTAAAGTGCTTCCTTTATGGCTAAGATACTTTCTTTTAGATTGCTTTTCGTTGGTGCCATCTAAAATAGGTGTCGGTATTAGATACGTATTAGTGAGTTCCATGTGCAAAAGCATTGGAAGAAATGTGTATATTGGTCGTTTCGTTATTATTAAAAATATCACCAGTTTAAGTATCGGTGATAATGTGAGTATCCACGATTACTGTTATCTTGATGCTATTGGCGGGATTAATATAAATGATGATGTTTCAATAGCTCACTCGTCATCACTTATATCTTTTGAACATTTTTATGGTGAAGATGATACACCTATAAAGTATTCAGGCTTAGTTTTAGGTGATATTAATATAGAAAGAAATGTATGGATTGGCTGTGGGGTAAGAATTTTATCAAATTCTTACATAAAAACTAAAGTAATAGTTGCTGCAGGCTCTGTAGTTAGGGGAGAGCTAAAAAGTTCCTCTATATATGCGGGAGTACCTGCTCGTAAGGTTAAAGATATAGTATGAAGCTAACTTTTATTCACGATCATGTTTTTTTAAAGTTTAAAGGTAATTACTATTCAACTGGAAAATTAACTTATAAGCAGTTAAGCGGCTATTTTAAGTATGCAAATGAGATAGAAGTCATCGCTCGTTTTAAAAATGTTGATTACGATCCTGGAGATGCCTTGCTATCAACAGGTATGAATATTACGGTTCATGGTGTCGATGGTCCTTTGAGCACTAGAGGAGTTATCTACAGATCTAAGCTGATAGCATTAATTACCTCTATTATTGCTAAAACCGATTTCGTTATTTCTAGATTACCAAGTGAATTAGGCTTGTTAGGTGATAGGGTCGCTAAGACACTTCATAAACCCATATTACATGAAATGGTTGCATCTCCGTTTGATTGCCTATGGTATAGAGGTGATTTTTTTGCAAAAATATATGCACCAATTCTTTCCATAAGAATAAAACAAGCGTTACTTAAAGCTAGCTATGTCATTTACGTTACAAAAAATTATCTTCAGCATAGTTACCCCACAAATGGTCGTTCTATTGGTATATCGGATGCTCGGGTGGATGCTACTACTAATAATAAAAAGCCTATAAACCCGAAAAAGATACGTTTAGGAGTTATCGGTAACCCCGCAGTAAAGCTTAAAGGAATTGAATCACTTTCTAAACTAATGGAAAAGGTTACAGATGTTAATATAGAGCTTCAAATTGTTGGAGGTAATCTAACGTCACCATTAGAATTGAAGATGAATGAAAATAAAAAAATAAAACAAGTTGGTTTTATATCAAGCAAGCTGGAAATGGCTTCTTGGTTTAAACAAATAGATATTTACATTCAGCCTAGCTTTACTGAAGGTCTGCCAAGATCGCTAGTAGAAGCCATGTCATTTGGTATACCTTGCATTGGTTCAAATGTTGGAGGTATTCCTGAAATTGTTCATTCAAATTACCTTTTTAAACCAGGCAATGTAGAAGAGCTGATTTCTCTTATTTACAAGCTAGTTAGCTCTGAAAATGAATACTCTATTTTAATGGAGCATTCAATTAATAAAGCTAAAGAGTTTTCTTTAAATCTAGACAATGAAAGAGAGCAGTTTATGAATGAATTTTTACAAGTTGAGTTAAAATAAATGGCAGTAGGAATTAGTGCTAATACGAGCTGGTATTTATATAATTTTAGAAAAAATACAATTTTAGCAATGCTTGCAGCGGGTAATAAGGTTTTTGCAATTGCGCCGCAGGATGAGTACTCAAAAAAGCTTGAAGAACTAGGCTGTGAATTTATTAATATAAATATTGATAGTGGTGGCACAAATCCGATTAATGATTTAGGAACTTTGTATAATTTTTATAAAATATATAAAAATTATACAATAGATATTGTTTTAAACTTTACCCCTAAGAATAATATTTACAGTACCTTGGCAGCAAGACTCGCTGGCGTTAAATCAATTAATAATATAGCGGGTTTAGGTACTTTATTTATAAGTGAAAGTCTTGCATCAAAAATAGCTAGGGTTTTGTATAAATATAGCCAAAGCAAAGCTGACTTTATTTTTTTTCAAAATGAAGATGACAGAGCATTATTTAAGTCCCATAAAATAGCCCAGAATGTTAAGTCGGATAGACTACCTGGTTCTGGCGCCGATTTATCCCGTTTTATTGTATCACCCGCTCCCGATGATGGCGTTACTCGCTTTTTACTTATTGCTCGTATGCTTTTTGATAAAGGGATAGGGCAATACGTAGAAGCTGCACGAGCACTTAAAAGCAAATATGGTGATGCTGTTGAGTTTAGACTGTTGGGCTTTTTAGATGTAGATAACCCTTCTGCGGTGTCTAAAGCACAAATGAATACCTGGGTAGATGAAGGTGTAGTTAATTATTTAGGTACTTCTGACAATGTTGAAGCCGAGATAGCGCAGGTAGATTGTATGGTACTTCCATCATATTACCGCGAAGGCGTTCCAAAGTCTTTGCTTGAAGCGGGGGCTATGGGTAAACCAATTGTAACCACCGATAATGTTGGTTGCCGTGAAACTGTTGACGATGCTTATAACGGTTTTATTTGCGAACCCCGAAGCACTGAAAGTTTGACGCATGCCTTAGATAAAATAGTAACTATGAGTCATGAGCAACGTTTAGTTTTAGGCAATAATAGCCGTATTAAAATAGAACAAGAGTTTGATGAGAAAATAGTTATTCAAAAATATTTATTAGCCTTAAGCAGCTTTAGCTAATTTATTAAAATTTAGATGGCTGAAGTAATGGCGCATAATTATTTTTTAGACTTTACAAGGGTTAAAATGAAATATTTAGTAACTGGCGCTGCTGGTTTTATTGGTAGTGCTGTTGTTAAAAAGCTTACCGCTAGCGGGCAAGAAGTAGTTGGTATTGATAACCTAAACGACTATTACGATGTTAATTTAAAACTCGCCCGGCTAGAGCGTATTAAGCACGAGCAGTTTAAGTTTATAGAGCTTGACTTAGCTGAACGCTCAGCAATGGCGAATTTGTTTGAGCATGAACAGTTTGACCGTGTAATTCATTTAGCTGCGCAAGCAGGTGTTCGTTACTCTATTGAGAACCCTCATGCTTATGCAGATTCAAACTTAGTGGGCCACCTTAATGTTCTAGAAGGTTGCCGCCAAACTAAGGTTAAGCATTTAATTTATGCATCATCAAGCTCTGTATATGGCTTAAATGCTAAAGTGCCTTTTAAAACGTCTGACACTGTTGATCATCCTGTATCGTTATACGCTGCTACTAAAAAAGCAAATGAGTTAATGTCGCATAGCTACTCACATTTATATGATATACCAACTACGGGCCTTCGCTTTTTTACTGTTTATGGCTCGTGGGGTCGCCCAGATATGGCGCCATTTATTTTTACTAAAAAAATACTAGACGGCGATACTATTGACATAAATAACAATGGCGACATGTGGCGCGACTTCACTCATGTAGATGACATTGTTGAAGGTGTTGTTCGTATTGCTGATGTTGCACCAAATAAAAATGAGCAATGGACAGTAGAAACAGGTACGCCAGCCTCAAGCTCTGCGCCTTATGCTGTATATAATATTGGCCATGGGTCTCCTATTAGCTTAATGGATTTTGTTAAGGCTATTGAGGATGAACTTGGTATAGAAGCTAAAAAGAACTTTAGGGAAATGCAGCCCGGTGATGTATATCAAACCTATGCAGATACTAAAGACTTGTTTGCAGCAACAGGTTACAAACCTAAAGTTGGTGTAAAAGAAGGTGTGGCTGAGTTTATTACTTGGTATAAAAATTTTTATAACAAGTAGGTAGCTTTAACAACCATTTTTAGGTGTTTTTTAAGCTTTTGGCTGTTGTATAAACATATCTACGACAGCCTCTTTTACTTACCTAAATCGTGTATTGCGTAACTATATTAAGCTACCAGCCAGAGAACCATTAAGTTACCCATTGCTATATTGTGAGCTCTACCCTTTGAGTTCACATATTATTCATATTTAAGAGTTCACTCTTCCCTTTGTACTAAACGAATCGGCTTGTATAATAGCCTAAAATTCGCCCTCTATTGAGTGTTAAAGCAGCCGTGTAAATAAAAATTTAATAATTTACGCTTATTGCGAAACAAATTTTATTACCAAACAGCTTATTTACTACTTGGTTAAATAAGCTGTTTAGGATAAGGACAACCATGTTTATAGATTTACTACTTACCTTTTTTATTGCGTTTGCTGTTTTGTTTTTAATGCGTAAAGTAGCGCGTAATGTAGGGTTGGTAGATAAACCATCTGGCCGAAAAATGCATACTGGCAACATACCATTAGTAGGTGGCGTTGCTATTTGTATAACCATAGTTAATTACATTTATACACACCCAAATATGATTAATCACGCCAATTTATATATGTGCTGTATTATTGGCTTAACAATTATAGGTGCATTAGATGACCGTTTTGATTTAAGTGTAAAAATACGTATGGCTGTACAGGCGTTTATATCGTTTGCGATGATTTACTACGCAGGTGCCAATTTACATACGCTGGGTAATTTAATTGGTTTTGGTAATATTGACTTAGGTTATCTGTCTACGGTTATTACTATTTTTGCAGTGATTGGCTGCATTAACGCATTTAACATGGTTGATGGTATTGATGGCCTATTAGGTGGGTTGTCGGTAGTAACGTTTGCGAGTTTAGGTATTTTACTTAGCTTAGTAGGTGAAGAAAGCTTAAGTTATTTATGCTTATTGCTTGTTGTTTGTATGATCCCCTATATTGTTATGAACCTTGGCCTAGTGGGGCGCGAGCGTAAAGTATTTATGGGCGATGCTGGCAGTATGATGATCGGCTTTACCGTTATTTGGTTATTAATAGGCGCAAGCCAAACACCAGGTAATGCAATGATTCGCCCTGTAACTGCTTTGTGGTTAATTGCGGTACCATTAATGGATATGGTGGCAATAATGATTCGCCGCGTTAAGCAGGGTAAATCGCCATTTAAGCCTGACCGTGAGCATTTGCATCACATTTGCCAACGTTTAGGCTGCTCGCCTACACAAACTCTTATTTTAATATGTTCTATTGCCGCTGTTTTTGCAGGTATTGGTGTAATAGGCGAGGTGTTTTTAATACCTGAATTTTTAATGTTTTACGGTTTTGTAATTTTGTTTACCGCGTATTTATTAGTACTCATTAATTACTGTACTGTAATGAACTTTTTTAGACGTAAATTAGATTTACCAGAAAAAAAATATTCTACGTTGAGTAAGTAAGATAGTTTTTGGCTACGGGCTACGGGCTACGGGCTACGGGCTACGGGTTACGAGCTACAGGCTCTTTGGTGTTATAAAAAGGGAAGTTGTGCTTTTTGCGCGAGCAAGCTTCACGCCTACGGGAGAGCTTTGGGCGATAGGTAGCGAGCGACGGGCTGCTCGGTGTTAAATTACTTGTAGGCGTCTTGCTTGCTGGCGCGTTGGTTTAAAATGTAAGCTTCGCTTATTGCGCGAGCAAGCTTCACGCCTACGGGGAGAGCTTTGGGCGATGGGCGACGAGCTAAAGGTTAAGAGCGGCTCGGTGTTAAATTTACTTGTAGGCGTCTTGCTTGCTGGCGCGTTGGTTTAAAATGTAAGCTTCGCTTATTGCCTGAGCAAACTTAACGCCTACGTGGGCGTGAAGAGTTTTAATGTATATACAGATTATTTTATTTTTTAAGGCGCGACTTTTAGTCGCGCCTTTTTTTGTTTTTATTTTGAGGCGGTTAAGTTTTAAGCTGAGTAGGGCTTGTAGTTAATTATTTATAAAAACGTAAAACTAGCTTTTTTAACTTAAGTAATAAGTTACTAATTTAAAAGGTTAAACACTTTAATTATTGTTTATAAACATTACTAAACATAATTAAACAGGGTTTACTTGTGTAATATGGCCTAGGGCGTAGAAATTAGTACTTAGTAATGTATAGTACGCTAGTGAGGTCAATGAATATTTGGCTAAAATGGATTTTAACAAATTAGGATATGGCATTATTATGCATGAAGAAAAGCTAACCCACCTAAAGGCTCTTGAGGCCGAATCTATTCATATTATGCGAGAAGTTGCTGCCGAGTTTGATAACCCTGTAATGCTTTACTCTGTAGGTAAAGATTCGTCGGTTTTATTACATTTAGCACGAAAAGCATTTTACCCTGGCAAAATCCCTTTTCCGCTAATGCATGTTGATACCAACTGGAAATTTAAAGAAATGATTCAGTTTAGAGATCAAATGGCCGAAAAATATGGCTTTGACTTAATTGTTCATAAAAATCCAGAAGGTATTGCTATGGGCATGAGCCCATTTGAACACGGCAGTGCAAAACATACCGATGTTATGAAAACTCAAGGCCTTAAGCAGGCGCTTGATATGAATAACTTTGACGCTGCATTTGGCGGTGCTCGCCGCGATGAAGAAAAGTCTCGTGCTAAAGAGCGTGTATATTCATTTCGTGATAAAAACCACCGTTGGGACCCTAAAAACCAACGCCCAGAACTATGGAATGTGTATAACAGCAAGGTAGATAAAGGCGAAAGCATTCGTGTGTTTCCGCTTAGTAACTGGACCGAGTTAGATATTTGGCAATACATTTATCTAGAAGGTATTGAAATTCCATCGCTGTATTTTGCAAAAGAGCGCCCTGTAGTTGAACGTGACGGCACACTTATTATGGTTGACGACGAGCGCATGAAGCTGAGTGAGGGCGAACAAGCTCAAAACAAAATGGTTCGCTTTAGAACACTTGGCTGCTACCCACTAACTGGTGCCGTTGAATCTGTTGCCCAAACCCTCCCTGAAATTATTCAAGAAATGCTGCTTTGTACTACCTCAGAGCGCCAAGGCCGAGTGATCGATAACGACTCCGCAGGCTCAATGGAAAAGAAAAAAATGGAAGGTTACTTCTAAAGCGCACAGCGCTTCGGGCCTCTAGCTATGAGCTACGAGCTTATAGATGCAACTATTAGCTCTAAGTAAGTAGTTAAAAGTAATCAATAAGGGTACTTATGAGATACGAAAATTTAGAGGTTTGGCAGCGTAGTTTTCGCCTAAGTATAAAAATTTATAAAACATTTGAGCAGCTAAAAGACTTTGGTCTAAAAGATCAAATGTGTAGAGCTGGTGTTTCTGTTCCTAGCAATATTGCAGAAGGCTTTGAAAGAGAGTCCGACAAAGAAAAGGCTCGCTTTTTAGTTATAGCAAAGGGCTCTTTAGGCGAATTAAAAACACAGTTAATGATTGCAACTGAACTAGCTTGTATTTCAAAAGAAGATAGCTTATTGATTATTAATGAATGTGAATTAATTGGAAAAATGCTAGGTAGCCTAATTAGAACACTTAAAAGTTGCTCGTAGCCCGAAGCTCGCAACATAAATAAATTTAAGCACGTAGTACGTAGCTCGTAGCTCGTCGCTTACAGCTTAAAAAGGACTTAAAATGACTGAACAAGCTCAAACAAACTTACTAGCTACAGATATTGAAGCTTATTTAAAAGTACACGAAAACAAAGATATGCTGCGTATTTTAACATGCGGCAGTGTTGATGATGGTAAATCTACTTTAATTGGCCGCTTGCTTTACGATAGTAAAATGATTTTTGAAGATCAGATGGCTGCTATCGAAAAAGATTCAAAGCGTTTTAATACCACCGATAACGATTTTGACTTAGCGCTTTTAGTAGATGGCCTTCAATCTGAACGCGAGCAGGGTATTACTATTGATGTTGCGTATCGTTATTTTGCAACCGATCAGCGTAAATTTATTATTGCCGATACTCCAGGGCATGAGCAATACACACGTAATATGGCAACGGGTGCCTCTACGTGTGACTTAGCTATTATTTTAATTGATGCTCGTCACGGTGTGCAGGTGCAAACGCGTCGCCATAGCTTTATTTGTTCTTTATTAGGTATTAAAAACGTTGTTGTAGCTATTAATAAAATGGATGCGGTAGGTTACGAGCAATCGGTTTATCAAAATATTAAAAAAGACTACCGTGAGTTTGCACAAGATCTTAAATTTGATGATGTACGCTTTGTACCAATTTCGGCATTACGTGGCGATAACGTTGTAAACGAAAGCGAAGCAATGAGCTGGTACCCGGGCTCTACACTAATGAAGCTATTAAATACGGTACAAGTAAACCATGCTAAAAATGATGAGTTTAGGTTACAGGTACAATATGTTAACCGCCCTAATTTAAACTTTAGAGGTTTTAGCGGTACTGTAGCTGCCGGTGGTATTAGAGTAGGTGATACCGTAGCGTCTTTGCCTTCGGGTAAAGAGAGTAAAGTTAAATCTATAGTTACGTTTGATGGCGACCTTGAAAAAGCATCTGCGGGTATGGCTATTACATTAACCCTTGAAGATGAAATAGATGTAAGCCGTGGCGATATGTTGGTACGCCCACATCAAAAACCACATTCGGCTGATAGCTTTGTAGCCGACGTTGTATGGATGACCGAACAAGCCTTAAACGTAGATCGCGAATACGAAATTAAAGTAGGTAGTAAGTCGGTGTATGGTTACGCTGAGGCAATTAACTACAAAGTTGATGTTAATACGTTAAAACAACAAGATGCGTCGCAATTAAACTTAAACGAAATTGGAAATTGCCAATTTGCATTAACGGCGCCCGTGCAATTTGATGCTTACGATGTAAATAAGCATACCGGTGCCTTTATTATTATTGACCGTTTAACAAACGTGACTGTGGGGGCTGGCATGATACGTAAACCATTGGATGGTGAAAATAGTAAACCTAAAAGTGAGCATTCTGCATTTGAAATTGAGTTTAATGCACTGGTTCGTAAGCATTACCCGCATTGGGATGCAAAAGTAATACGTTAAATTACTTTATATAACGGGCTTATATTAGCCCGTATTTTATTAACTATGGATGGTTACTTAACTTATGCTATTTGATGCATATATAACATTGGGTATTTTTGCTTTAACGATTTTAGGATTGATCGTTTTGCAAAAACGCCCCGTTGCTGTTTTTGGTGCAACGCTTGTCGCTTTAATTGCATGTGATTTAGTAACTAAAAATCAGTTATTAACAAGTATTGCTAACCCTGGGCTTATAACACTTATTTTATTAATGTTGTGCTCGTTAGCGCTTGAAAAAACACGCCTGTTAAGAGTTATTGCATCTAAAACTATTGTTGATAGTTACTATTCAACATGGTTTAGACTATTTGGTGTAACTACGTTTTTCTCTTCTATATTAAACAACACAGCGGTAGTGGCTACGCTGCTTTCTCCTATTCGTAATAACCCCCATCATTTTGCCAGCAAATTACTATTGCCTTTGTCGTATGCCTCTATTTTAGGCGGTACGCTTACGCTTATTGGTACCTCTACCAATTTAATAGTTAACTCAATGTATATTGAGGCGTCGGGTAAGTCGTTGTCATTTTTTTCGTTTACGGCGGTTGGCGCTATTTTAGTGTTTTGCTGTGGTGTAGCTATGTTTTTTTGTAACCGTATGCTGCCAAGTATTGAACAAAATAAAGCAACCTCAGAGGGTTACTTTATAGACGCTAAGGTATCTGTAAATTCTCAGCTTGTGGGTTACTCTGTTGAAGTTAATGGCCTTAGGCATTTAGAGTCATTATTTTTAGTTGAAATAGTGCGCGAAGGTAGGCTTATTAGCCCTGTTTCACCTTCTGAAATAATACACCCATCAGATAGGCTTATTTTTTGTGGTGATATAACTAAATTACTTCAGCTAGGGCAGTTTTCAGGACTAGAAATTTTTGCTGAAAAAACAGGCACAATAAACAGTAACCTTACAGAGGTTGTAATAAGGCAAGAAAGCCTACTTGTTGGTCGTACTTTAAAAACAACAGGCTTTAGGGCGTTGTTTGATGCTGCTGTGGTTGCAATAAGGCGTGACGGTGAGCGAGTGTCGGGTAAGTTGGGCGATGTAGTGATTCGCTCTGGCGACTTTTTAGTGTTAGCTGTTGGCGGTGACTATAAGTCGAGAACAAACATAAATAAAAACTTTTTAACACTGTCGGGTGTTGAGCCCGAAAGCAGAATTAATGGCTGGAAAGCTTGGCTTTCTGTTGGTGGGTTTGTAACGACCATTATACTGGCGGCTGTAGGAGTTTTAGACTTGCTAGAGGGCTTAGTATTATTACTGGGCAGCCTTTTATTTACACGGTGTTTAACTACAAACGAAATAGTAAGGCGTTTTCCTGTTGATATATGGCTGGTGGTGTCGTCTGCTATTTTATTATCGAATGCACTTGTTAACTCGGGAATAGTTGAGTTTATTGGTGGTTTTATAGGTCAGTTTAATGGGCCGCAATATGTTTATACCGCACTTATATTGGTGTACTTAATAACATGGATAATGACCGAGTTCGTAACTAATAACGCCGCTGCCGCATTAATGTTCCCTATAGGTTATACGGTTGCGTTAGGGTTTGGTGTTGACGTATTACCTTTTGTAATGACGGTAGCGTTTGCAGCAAGCGGCAGCTTTATTAGCCCTTATGGGTATCAAACCAATTTAATGGTGTTTAATGCCGGTAATTACAGATTGAATGATTTTGTAAAAATAGGCCTGCCAATTAGCGTTGTGTATGCACTTGTTGTGATGATATTTGTACCGGTGTTTTTTCCTTTTTAGGGATGTGGTTAGCGTCAAAAGTCGTGGGTGATGGGCAAAGGGCGATGGGCAAAGGGCGATGGGCAAAGGGCGATGGGC
>NZ_LOFG01000011.1:0-15282 GCF_001469205.1 Pseudoalteromonas sp. H103
TGAAAGACTAGACAATGAACTAACACATCACGTCCATCAATGGCGTTATTATCCCGTTGTTAAAGCAATACAAGCAATGCGAGGTGTTCGCTTGTTGGTCGCCACCGGCGTTGTGGCTGAGCTTGGTGATTTATCGCGCTTCGACCATCCCCGTAAATTAATGAGTTATCTCGGTCTTGTACCCAGTGAACACTCGAGTGGTGGCAAACGCCATATTGGCGCCATCACAAAATGCGGAAATGGCCGAGCAAGACGCCTTCTCATTGAAGGCGCGCACACTTATCGGTATGCGGCAAATATATCAACAGATATGCAAAAACGACAAGAGGGCTTACCAAAGGACATTATTGATATTGCATGGAAAGCACAGCTTAGGCTCTGCAAACGCTATAAAAAAATGATAGCTAAAGGAAAACACTACAACCTGGTTGTTACCGCAATTGCTCGGGAAATGATTGCATACATATGGGCAATTGCTAAAGAAGTGGTGCTTACGCCAGTGAGCGCAAAACTTAGATTGGCAAGAGTACCCGCATGATAAACGAATTAGAGTTAGTGCATGGGACCAAGCATCGGGTGTGGCACAACCACCGACGGCGTTAGGATGGCAATGTAGCTAACGCTGCATTGAACCACGAACATAGACTGAAGACAGGTGCCACGACGAAATAAGTAAGGTCTGCTCTGTTACTAGAAATAGTAATAACCAACGAATATCAGCAAGATAATCGACGACATTACTTGCTTCATCCTATGTATTAACTCGCTCTAATTCGAGCTGAAGTAATTATGGCTTAAAAAGTTAAGCAAGGATCAGTGTGCTTAACTTGACAGTGGGAGTCATACCAACGCCTCGCTAAGAGGCAAAAAAGTAGTTGGTTAAAATAAGCGACGCAGGAGCAAAAACCAACTGTTTTTTGTCCTTTTTGAGCGACTTGTTAAGTTTCGATTGCTTCATACGTTGATATTAAAAACAACGCCATTGTTCCAGCTAAATTGACAGCTAATTCTGCATGTCTAGGCTTTGGTTTTACTGCTCTAGGACTAGAACCATGAGCATCACCATGTTTATTTCTTAGAGAGCCTAAGCCATTGATAATGCCGGAACACCCACCTAATATTTGTTTGAATATTTTTTCAGTATGTTGATCTGGCGATAGATTAAGCTCTTTAGCAGTAAGTCGATATAACTCTGAAATTTCTATATTAGTTTCATTAAATTCGATATTTTTGGCAAGGAGAATATGTTTACAAACAGACTCAAGAATAGTTCTTGATATGGTTATTGCTCCTTCAGGATCCTGTGTTTTACGCTCAAGTGCTTTTTGCCACGCGAAATGAATACCGTCAGAATCAAATTTACTTAATACAGCATCAATGCTTTTAGATGGAGGTAAAGTTTGCTTTGTTTCAATATATTCTAAGAGAGGATTTAACTCTTCATTTAAAAATACTCTACGCTCTGCGTAAGTAGGGAACTTGTTTTTAATGAATTGCCAGAATTGATCGATATTCCTATTGGTACGTATCCACCGAGGGATTAATTCTGAATAATTAGGGTTACCCATAAAGTGATTACGCATTTGAATATAATGCTGTTCTTCAACCTCACCACCTGTAGCTTTTGTTAAAACTATGCTCTGAAGGTATTCAGCTCTATCAAAGTCGTCATTTATGGATTCTATTTCCGCCGACACCGAAACTCCTTAAGAAACTTAACGCCCGCTTAAGCGGAAAAATATAGCTGGCTAAAATGTTGAACGGAGCGAAAACAGCCAGCTGTATTTTTTCCGTATGAAGCGCTTGTTAGCATTTAATTACACTTAATTTCCGCTTTTTTCCAAGGGTGATCAAATGAAACACCAGCAGTTCCGGCTGCAAAGGAGTTATTTTTGCCCAATTCTGAAGTTACTTCAGTGTAACCATTTGGACATAATTCCTTTGCGCGCATATCCCAGTATGTGTTCACTGTCTCAGTGGAGTTTGTGCCATTACCTAAATATTCAACATAATAGTGGTTTTCGCCTAGCGCTTTATCTTTGTAACCACCTGACCATGTATGTGCCTGATAGCCCGTTGCACAACCAGCTAATAATAAGAACCCTGTAATTGATAAGATAAACTTCATTGTTTCTCCAAACCTGACTTGAATGCTAACGCCCTAATAATGGGCAAAAAATTGTTGGCTAAAATGTTGAGGAACGAAAACAGCCAACTGTTTTTGTCCTTATTAATTAGCTTGTTATATCGCTTTACAATGTAGATTTAGCGAACTCTTTTGCTTTCTGTATATCTTTACCCGAAAGCTTAAGTTTGATACTTTTAGCAGCATCAACTGCATCTTGAAATACACTCTGATCTGACTCATCTAAAGCTGAAAAATCCGGCTGGACTATAAAAATAGATTCATACCAACCCAAAGCTTGAATCAAATCTGTTTTCCGATAACTTTTGTCAGAGTAAGCCATACCAAGGTGTCTCCTCGCTTCAAAATCACCTTTTGACACCGCATCTTTCCAGTTTTTGACTGCTAAGTTCCTATCTTGTTTTACCCCTAAACCTTGGTAAGTTAAAAAAGTAACGGTGCTAAGTGCCATGGCTTGAAATTGCTCTTCACCTTCATACTTTAAAGGGGCATCAATAACATAATTCCAATGAGCAGCAGCAACTTCATAAACCTTATTTCTATACGCCGTTGTTCCCATATAGAATTGACATTCTATATCTGTATATTCAAGCTCATCCAAGTATTCAATTTTGCATTTATCTGCCAAAACAGAAGAACTTAAGAAAAGTAAGGATATAGTTAACAATCTAATATTCAACGCAAGACTCCTTGTGCGATATAACGCCACAATAAGCGGCTAATAATAGCTGGCTAAAATTGGTGAGGCACGAACCACAGCCAGCTGTTAGTAGTCCGTTTAATTGTTTTGTTATGAGTTACATTGGTTAACTCAAAACACTACACTAATAGTAAACACCCAATTTGTAAATGAAGGTTAACTTGAGCTACTAATAAAACTAGCCTGAACTAATGGATTTGCCATAAAAATCTCTTTAATAAAGGCAAATTCTATTAGTGGCTATTGATAAAGCTAACCTAGCTCAACTCGTATGAAGCAAAAGAGAAAGTTACGTTTAGAAAAATCCTTTTAGCTACGACAAGCAATCCAATTAGATAAAACTCATAACAGCTTATTGAACACCACTTTGGGGGTTTATAACACCCCAAAACGGCGTATATTACATTGCTTAATAATTCCACTAAACAACTTCCATGTAATCAAGTAATTACGTATTTTGTAAAGTTATTGTTGTTAAAATACACCAAAACGACTTTTAATAATGTTATTGGACAAAACACGAACAACTGTCTATATATACAGTACGTTTTTAAAAGTTGAATATCATTTATGAAATCTCTCTTTCTAACCATGATTAAAGACCATATGTATAGCAAACGGTATGCAAAGAGCACTATTGAAGCTTATCTTTTTTGGATAGCTAGCTATATCCGCTTTAATAATATGCAGCACCCAAGCTCTATGGGAGACACTCAAGTGGAATCGTATTTGAACCATTTAGTAAACTCGCAAAACGTAGCGCAAGGCACACAAGCGCAGGCACTAAATGCGCTAAGTTTCCTATATAAAGAAATAATTAAGAGCCCCCTTTCATTATCATTAGACTTTGTAAAAAGTGAACGCCCAAGAAAACTACCCGTTGTGCTTACTCAAACAGAAGTTTCAGCGCTATTTAAACACTGTGTAGCAAAGCATTATTTACCCTGTGGATTACTTTATGGCAGTGGTATGCGATTAATGGAGGTACTGCGTTTACGAGTTCACGATATTGACTTTGACTATAGCTGCATTCGAATTTGGGATGGCAAAGGAGGTAAAAATCGTGTTGTAACGCTTGCAGTAGAGCTCATACCGCAATTACGTTCTCAAATACAATTAGTTGATAGTTACCTGCAATTAGATCTGAAAACCCCCTTATATAGCGGCGCTTATATGCCGCATTTGTTACGTAAAAAATATCCGAACCATAACAAACAGTTAGGTTGGCAATATTTATTTTCATCACATAAATCAGGGCCTGTTGACCTTTCAGGATTAAAATTTGTTCAATCTAGGGGCTATTTAATCGCGGCGTGAGGTTTGTAACCTAGTGGGCTAAGTAAAAATTGAGCAACAAAGAGTAAATAGCCCCTAGGAAGAACCCTTTGGGCAGCGCCTGTTTGGCATTAATGCTACGTTATCGCCCATTTATGGGGAATAACCACACTACATAGGCTCTGCCTTGCCTAAATACCAAACACACTGCTGCAAATTTAACCTCAAAAGATAAACAGGCCCTAAGTCTTGATCCTGAGAGTAAGCAATTGAGACGCCATCATATCGATGAAAAGCAATTACAACGCGCTGTTAAAAAAGCCGCTTTTGATGCACATATTAATAAACACGTTACCCCACATACTTTGCGCCACTCTTTCGCTACGCATTTGCTGCAAAGCGGCGCTGATATACGTACAGTACAAACACAACTAGGTCACAGCGATGTGCGTACTACGCAAATATATACTCATGTTTTACAACAAGGTGCTAACGGGGTTGTTAGCCCTTTTTCAAGATTATAAGCGTCTCTTTTTAATCCTCTACACATACATATTCGCTTTAAGACCAACACCGCTATCTATCTCTACTTTAAAAAACACATAAAAAAGCCCCGCTTGTTTTTACACAAGCGGGGCTCCACACTAATACTTTTCAAGAATAAAAGCGCCGATACTGCGGGCGCTTTGCATCATTGAATTTAATTTTATTGGTTAACTACACTTTTAAGTGGATTAACTGGTTGTGCGTTGTCATCTAGTAAGTTCATGTCAAAGTCGAACTCATCTACACGAATCGCTTTTTCACGTTTTATGTTGTAATCAATTAACTGAGCGTGCTCAGCATCGGTAATCACGTTTGCCGCTAGTGCGTTATCAAGCGTGATGTTAAAGCGAATGCCTGGCTTAATTGTTTTAGCGCGCAGTGCTTTTTTAACTTTAGCCAGCTCACCAAGTGATGCCATTTTAGCTTTGTAAGCTTGCTCATTAATGTAATGACCATCGCCTTCTACTGGTTTAACTAAATGTGTAATTTGCGCTTTAAATGCAGTATCAAGCTGAGCTTG
Source organism: Pseudoalteromonas sp. H103 (assembly GCF_001469205.1). Lineage (NCBI taxonomy): Bacteria > Pseudomonadati > Pseudomonadota > Gammaproteobacteria > Alteromonadales > Pseudoalteromonadaceae > Pseudoalteromonas > Pseudoalteromonas sp. H103. Next base: position 5,188 of record NZ_LOFG01000011.1, read on the forward strand.
CTTAGCTAGTTCGCGAATTAAGTCGTCGCTAATTTTTGGCATTTTAGTTGAGTAGTTCATTGTTACAAAACGTATAAACTTACGAGTACCACTTGCAGGGAAGTTATCTAAAAACTTATGCAGTGCTTCTTCAGCGCTTTGCAGAGCAAAGCGAGTTGCGTAATGGAAGTACGGCGCTGCTTGCTCGCGTTCACTGCTTGCTACTTTTTGCTCGTAATATTTGATTGATGCCATTGCCGCATATAAAAAGCTCATAACGTCGCCTAAACGTGCAGAAAGCATTTCAGCTTGCTTTAATTTACCGCCAAGTACAAGTAACGAGAAGTCTGCATATACCGCTAATTTAGCTGATAACTTATGAACTGCTTTTTCATATTCACGGACTTCTGGTAAATCAGAGTTAGCGCTTGCAGTAAATGGTAAAACACCTAAACGGAACGCACGTAAGCTGTTTGCTGTGCTGTAACCAATTGTTTTACGTAAAATGCCGTTAAACTCTTTATCTGCACCTTTGTCTTCACTATGTATAGATTCAACCATAGATTGTAAATATGGATGACAACGCATTACACCTTGACCAAAGATCATCAGGTTACGAGTAAGAATGTTCGCGCCTTCTACCGTTATAGCAATTGGCTGTGCAACATAACCGCTCGCAAGTGTATTTTGCGGACCATTTTGAATTGCTTTACCTGCTTGAATATCCATAGCAGAATCGAGCACGTCGCGACCAAGCTCTGTCATGTGGTATTTAGCGATTGCGGTTACTACTGATGGTTTCAAGCCCATGCCTAAGCCTTCAGTTGTAAGCACGCGCATTGCTTCTTGTAGGTACGTTTTTCCTGCAATGTCGGCTAGCTTTTCTTGAATACCTTCAAATTGACCAATGGCTAAACCAAACTGTTCACGCACTGCTGCGTATTCAGATGCTGATTTAAATGCTACTTGCGAAGTACTCACACCTAGCGCAGGTAAAGAAATACCACGTCCAGCGCCTAAACAGCTAACCAGCATTTGCCAACCACGGCCGATGTTTTTCTGCCCGCCAATAATAAAGTCCATTGGTACAAATACTTTGTTACCACGTGTAGTACCGTTGTAAAAACGAATACCCATAGGGTCATGGCGGTTACCCAGCTCTACACCTGGGTGCTCTTTTGGAATAAGCGCACAAGTAATGCCTAGGTTTTCTTTACCACCAAGTAGGCCATCTGGATCAACTACTTTAAAGGCTAAACCAAGTACCGTAGCGATTGGTGCAAGTGTGATGTAACGCTTGTCCCACGTGATTTCAAGGCCAAGTACTTCTTCACCGTTGTATAAACCTTTGGTAACAGTACCCACATCTGGAATGCCGCCTGCATCAGAACCCGCTTCTGGGCTTGTTAATGCAAAACATGGAATGTCTGTACCGTTAGCTAAGCGAGGTAAGTAATGAGCTTGTTGCTCTTGTGTACCAAAATGAAGTAATAACTCGCCTGGGCCTAATGAATTAGGAACCATAACAGTTACCGCAACTGCAGAGCTTTTAGTTGCAATAGTTGCCACAATTGTAGAGTTTGCATAAGGGCTAAACTCTAAGCCACCAAACGACTTAGGAATGATAAGCGAGAAAAAACGCTCTTTTTTCAAAAATTCTAAAATATCGTCAGGTAAGTGAATACCGTTTTGAATAACTGAATCGTCTATCATGCCAAGTAGCTCTTGCACAGGGCCGTCTAGGAATGCTTGCTCATCTGCACTTAAAGTAGCTGCAGGTACATCGCGTAGTGCGCTGAAATCTGGCTTACCTTGATAGATAGACCCTTCTAGCCACACATCACCTGCGTCTAGCGCTTCTTGTTCAGTGATTGAAATACTTGGTAATACTTTTTTTAATTTTGTACGTAAACTCATGATTGAACTCATCCGACCAGATAATAATACCTACATTACGTCATAAAAATTCGTTTAGATCAATTACTCTATTCAATTAATTAACAGTTTTTTCAATTTATTTTCTTTACGAAGACGTAAACTGTTGAAACAAAAAGGCTTACACTTGTACTCTGAAATATATTTTTTTTGCGCGATTGGTGAATAAAAACACGAAATAAGGGGAAAGGTGCCTAAACTTTTTAAAGGCATAAAATTAAAGGCATAAAAAAACGCAGCCAATTATGGCTGCGTTTGTCGTTAACTTTTTAGGTTTGTTATCGGGCAACTTTAACAATTTGCTTGCCAGTAAATCCACCAGCTAGCTGTTTATTAAGCGCTTGCGAAACAGATTCGGCGCTAAAATCTACAGGTGTTATGTCTGGGTGTTTAATATCGCTATTAACCGCCCCTTCGAGTAACAAATTGCCCATAAAACTTAAGCGTTGCTGCGCACACAAACTGTTTGCAAGCCATGCTCCACCAATTGATACCACGCTAATATTAGGCGCTCGATGATACATTAAGTCTTGATCAAAACTCGGTAGCGGATTTAAACAAGCAATTCGTCCACAAAAGCGCATAAGCTCTATGTTACGAAGAGTTGTGTCCCCACCAATAGTATCAATAACAGCGTCAAAGCCTTGTGGACCGAGTTCGCGGCGTATTTTTTCACACAACTTCTTGTCGTTGTAATCAAAAACAGCATCAGCCCCTAGTTGCTTAACCATTTTATGATTACGCTTTGATGCGGTTACAAACACATCTGCCCCGCGCTGCTTAGCGTATTGAATCGCAAATTGGCCTACGGCCCCTGAGCCACCTTCAATTAAAACAGTATCACCTTCACTAATATTAATTTTATCCAAACTTATTAGTGCAGCCATACCCGCACACGGTAAAGTCGCTGCAATAGCTGGATTTAACGCATCTGGCACAACCGACACTGCAAAGTTAGCTACTTTAGTGTATTCACTTAACGCACCTTGCTCTCCAATATTAGCGTGCCACATTACGCGTTCGCCAACATTAGGAAATACACCTTTTTTAGCTTTAACTACAACACCTACAGCGTCTAGGCCTAAAACATGTGGGTATTGCCATTTACAAAAGCCGGTTTTAGCAAAATAACCGTCAACTGGGTTTAAACCAACGTACTCTACTTTTACTAGTAGCTCGTTGTCTGCACAGTCTGGAACAGGCATCTCAACATCAGCTAAGTTAATTGCTTCATTTGGCTCTGGCAGTACAATAGCGCGCATAGTTTGCGGGATATCGTAGTTATTTAAATTATCAGTTTTTGGCATCAATATAACTCTACTTATTAGTGTCGTTTAACGCATAACTCCATTGGCCATTAAATGACTGGTAGGCATTTACTTTAGCAAGCAGTGAAGTAATTGTTGTTTCAACAGCATTTTCTTGCGCTATTAAAACATCCTGACGCGCATCTAACAACTCAAGATAAGGAATTTGACCTTCTTCGTACATTGCTTGTGCTTGTAAAAATGCTTTATTAGCAAAGTCATAGCGCTCATCTGCAAAACGTTTTTGCTGCGCCTGATTAACCAACATTTGTAGCGATAGTTCACTTTCACTTAACGCATTTAGTACTACCTGCTGGTAATCACTGTAAGCCGCTTCACTTAAAAATTGCTGTGCGTCGCGCTGTGCTAATAATGCTGGGTAGCTTAATAACGACCATTGTAACTGCGGCGCTACTTGCCACTGCTGATCGGTATTTTTTAAGCCTGTGCTGTCTATACTCACAACCCCTGCAAATGCAGATAAGCTGATATCTGGTAATAGCGCTTTGCTAGCTGCAACACTTAAACTATTTGCTTGGCTAAAATCAAATAATGCACGGCTAATATCTGGGCGTAAGGCAATGGCATTATTAGCATTTTTTAGTGCTACGCTAAAGTCACGTTCAAGCACGCCTTGCTCGTTTTCAATAGCAATGTCTTGCGCTAACTTACCACTTAGTACTGCAAGAGCAGATAAATCGCTGTATTTTGCATACTCAATGGCAGGCATAAGTGCTTGTTGCTGCCTTAGCTGCGCCATAGTTCGATTTAAATCAAGCTCGTTTGCTACACCTTCGTCAACACGTGCTTGAAGTACATCAATACTTTGCTCAAGGGCTTCTATTTGCATTGCGATGATTTGCTGCTTTTCAACATTGCCTTGGTAGCTTACAAAGCCTTTAACAACCGACGATACAACTTCAATTTGCAGCAAGCGTACTTGCTCTGCTTGGCTCATGGCCGATGCATTTGCTGCATCAACCAAGGCTGTGATTCGACCAAACAAATCTAGCTGCCAATCAAGTGCAACGTTTGCACTTGATTGACGGTCATAAACGCTTGGTGTATCGCTTCGAGCTGCGCCTACATCTACACCACCTTGCGGCAGGTACTGGGCTTTTTGCTCACCTAACCGTGCTAATGCGCTTTTAAGCGTTAACTGGCTTGTTTGCAAATTATAGTTATTTGCAAGCGCACCTATAACAAGTTCATTTAACTGATCAGAATTAAGTTTTGTCCACCAGCTTGTTTCATCAGCAACAATCACGTTGCTAGCAATATTAGCTTTAGCAACAAAATCGTTAACCGCTTTTTGCTCGCTAATAGTGTCTATTTTACTCGCACACCCTGCTAAAAACGAAGCCATTAAAACCGCACTGACTGTTAGGCTAGTTTTAAACCTTTTTTGCATCAATTTAGTCATGAGCATTCTCCTGCGCTTTATCTTTTTTGCTCGTTACTAGCATGTAAAACACCGGCGTAAATAATAAACCAAATACGGTTACACCTATCATGCCTGAGAATACTGCGTTACCCATAGCGTGACGCATTTCAGCGCCTGCACCTGTAGCAAGCACTAACGGTACAACACCTGCTGTAAATGCAATTGAGGTCATTAATATAGGGCGCAAACGCATACGACATGCTTCAAGTATTGCCTCTAGATGCGTTAATCCTGAGTCGTGTCTGTCTTTTGCAAACTCAACCATTAATATCGCGTTTTTAGAAGCTAAGGCCACCAGTACTATTAACGCTATTTGGGTGAATATGTTGTTGTCAGAGCCAACAAACCACACACCTAATAAAGCAGAGAATATAGTCATCGGTACAATTAATATAATCGCAAGTGGTAAACGTAAGCTCTCGTACTGTGCTGCAAGTACCATAAATACAAGCAATACAACTAACGGGAATACATAAACCATTGTATTACCAGCAAGTACTTGTTGGTACGTTACTTCAGTCCATTCATACTCAATACCTGATGGCAGTGTGTCTGCGAGTACTTTTTCAATAGCTAACTGTGCTTGGTCAGAGCTATAACCTGGTGCTGGGCTACCATTAAGCTCGGCACTTGGGTAACCGTTGTAATGCATAACACGGTCAGGGCCAATGGTTGGTGTTACCGTTAATACAGAACCTAATGGCACCATATGGCCTGCACGGTTACGTACTTTTAAGTTAAGTATTTGCTCAGGGTCTTTACGGTAATCAGCATCAGCTTGCGCATTTACTTGGTACGTACGGCCAAACATATTAAAGTCGTTTACATACACAGAGCCTAAGTAAACTTGCAGTGCGTCAAATACTTCATCAAGTGGAATACCTTGAATAAGTGCTTGTTCGCGGTCAATGTCTATATCCATTTGTGGCACTTGAATTCTAAAGCTTGAGTAAAGCCCCATTAATGCAGGGTCTTGCTGCGCCTTACCGATTACGGCTTGCAAGCTATTAAATAAGGCTTCAAACCCTTTATTTGCTCTGTCTTCAAGTTGCAGTTTAAAACCACCTGTTGTGCCTAGGCCTTGAATTGGCGGTGGCGGAAATACAGCTACAAAGGCTTCATCAATGGCAGCAAAACGCTGGTTTAACTGTGCAGCAATTGCCATTGCAGACTTACTTGGGTCGGTACGTTCATCAAAGCTCTCAAGTGGCGTAAATACAATGCCGCTGTTAGGACTATTTGTAAAACCATTAACCGATAAGCCTGGGAACGCAACAGTATGTGCAACGCCTGGTACCTCTAATGCAATTTGTTGCATTTGGGCTAGTACATCTTCAGTACGATCAAGGCTTGCCGCATCTGGTAGCTGTGCAATTGCAACTAGATATTGCTTATCTTGCTGTGGAATAAAGCCACCTGGTACCGTATCAAATAATTTAATTGTGCCGCCAACCAGTGCGATATAAGCAACCATCACAATAACAGTCATACGAATAAGCTTTTGTACTAGTTTTTCGTACCCTTTAGCACCACGATTAAATACGCGGTTAAATGGTTCAAACAACCAACGGCCAAACAGTTTATTAAGTAAACGAGTAAACGCATCTGGTTTTGCATCGTGCGACTTTAATAACAATGCAGCAAGCGCTGGCGATAACGTGAGTGAGTTAAACGCAGAGATAATTGTCGAAATTGTTATTGTAAGCGCAAATTGCTTATAAAACTGACCAGACAGCCCAGTAATAAATGCCGTAGGAATAAACACCGCACTTAATACTAAAGCAATAGCAATAATTGGGCCTGTAACTTCACTCATTGCAACACGTGTTGCTTCAAGTGGCGATAAGCCGTTTTCAATATTACGCTCTACGTTTTCAACAACTACTATCGCATCATCTACCACTATACCTATGGCCAGTACTAAACCAAACAACGACAAGGTATTAATTGACACGCCCAACCATTGCATTACTGCAAAGGTACCAATGAGTGAAATAGGCACAGCAATTAACGGGATGATAGATGCGCGCCACGTTTGTAAAAATACAATAACAACAATAACTACCAGTACAATTGCTTCTAGCAAAGTGGCAATTACTGCGTCAATTGAACCGCGAACAAATACCGTAGGATCGTACACAATGTCGTATTCAACACCGCTAGGGAAATCTTTAGATAAGCGCGCCATTGTTTCGCGTACTTGATCGGAAAGCTCAATAGCGTTTGAACCAGGGCGCTGAAATATTGGCATTGCAAGAGCTGGTTGGTTATCAAGCTCTGCACGTAGTGAGTAAGTATCTTGACCTAAATCAACACGGGCTATATCAGATAAACGCGTTAACTGACCTTCCTCGCCTACTTTAATAATAACTTGTTCAAATTCTTCAATACTGTTTAAACGGCCTTTAACGTTTAACAATATTTGAAATTGGCTATCGTTTGAAATTGGTTGCGCACCTAAGCTACCGGCAGCAACTTGCTGGTTTTGCGAGCGAAGTGCTGTTACAACATCTGTTGCTGTTAATTCGCGTGCAGCAAGTGCATCTGGGTTTAGCCATACTCGCATTGAGTATTTGCCAGCACCAAACATGCGAATATCACCTACGCCCGGTAAACGCGCAATTTCATCTTTAATGTTTAAATCGGCATAGTTAGATAAATACGCGGTATCATGCGTTTTTTCAGGTGAATATAAATGCACTACCATGGTTAAATCGGGTGATGATTTTTCAGCAACTACACCTAAACGTTGTACTTCTTCTGGCAAACGCGGAAGCGCACTGTTTACACGGTTTTGTACTTGTACTTGAGCACGATCTAAATCGGTACCTAACGCAAAGGTCACCGTTAATGTCATACGGCCATCGCTTGTACCTTGCGAAAACATATACAACATGTTTTCAGTACCGTTAATTTCTTGCTCAAGCGGTGTTGCCACTGTTTGCGCAATAACGGTTGGGTTTGCACCCGGGTAACTTGCAGTCACCACCACTGTAGGAGGAACTACTTCTGGGTATTCACTTACTGGTAGTTGGAATAGTGAAATACCACCAGCAATTAAAATAACCAACGACAGCATTGCCGCAAATATTGGGCGCTGTATAAAGAAATGCGAAAATTTCATCAATAAACCTTATTGCTTAGCCACAAGTTGTGCGTTGTCGTTTGACAATGTAAATGCAACACCGCTTGTATCAATTGTTACTGTTTGTGGAGAGATTGGCATACCTGGGCCTACACGTGCTGGGCCGTTTACTGCAATTACGTCATCTTCGCTAAGGCCAGAGGTAACCGCACGTAAAGCACCGTATCGTTCACCTACAGTAATGAGTTTGTATTCAAGTACGTTGTTTTCGCCAACCGTTAATACAAAACGATTTTTTAAATCGGTACCAATAGCACGCTCAGGAATAATTACTTTTTCACTCACTTCATTAGCCGCTAACTTAATGCGTGCAAATGAACCCGCTCGTAGTTGATTGCTATCTTCATTAAATACTGCACGCACGCGTAAAGTACCTGTTGATGAGTTAATTTGGTTATCAATAAAGTTAATGTAGCCTTTGTATGCAAAGTCAGTTTGACCTACTTTTTGCATTACAACTGTTTGACGACTCGCAGCTGTTACGTCATTAAATGAGCTATTCCAGGTACGCTCATCAACATCAAAATAAGCATACATAGCTTGGTTTGACACAATTGACGTTAATACGCTTTGACCCGCGAGCACATTATTACCTTTAGTAATATTTGCGCGCGAGATAATGCCATTAATTGGAGAAACAACAGACGTAAACTCTAAATCAAGCTCTGCTGATGTAAGCTGTGCTTGTAATGCTAAAAGCTGGGCTTCGCGCTGGCGAAGTGTTGATGTGCGTGCTTGTGCTTGCTCTGTAGAAATAGCTTTTCTCTCTAATAAGCGTACTGCGCGTTTGTCTTCACTTTTAGCTTGTTCAAGCGCAGCTTCAGCGCTTTCTATTTGTGCTTTTAAGCTTGCAACAACGGCTGCAAATGGCCGAGCATCTAACTGAAATAAAACATCACCTTCTTTTACCGCGTCACCTTCTTTAAATTCAATGCTGTCGATAATGCCTGATACACGTGGCATTAAAGCAACTTCTTGAGGAGACTCTAAACGCGTTGTGTATGTGTGCCAGCTTTGTACTGGCTTAACAAGCACCTGTGCTACATCAATCGGTTGAAGTTGCTGTGCGGGTGCTGATTGAGCTGTGCTCTCATCAGCACAACCTGCAAGTGTTAATGATGCCGCAGTAAGTGCAGCAGCAATTAGATGTTTGTTCATGAAGACGCTCCATTGTTGATTAGCCTTGCATAATACGGATTAAACCCGTGTGTAAAAACCATAGATTTTTAAATTCATTAATGCCAAAATGGCATCAATAGAATATTCAAGGTGTAACAATGGATACAACAAGCCGGCTTTTAATGCTGCTCGAAGTCGTTGAACAAGGCTCTTTTGCAAAAGCAGCAGAAATTCGCAACATTGACCGCTCTGTTATATCTAAGCAAATTAGTCGCTTAGAAGATGAGTTAGGGGTAAGGCTGTTAAACCGCACCACCCGCTCGTTTTCGTTAACCGCGGCAGGCGCCGAAATGATCAAAAAAGCCGGCGAACTAAGAGAGTTACTTGGTGAAACCGTACGTATGGCCGAAAACTACCATTTAGAGCCACGTGGGGTGTTAAAAATCACCTCATCAACGCTTATCGGCAGACGTTATTTGCAGCCTGTGCTTAACGATTTTCAAAAGCGCTTTCCGCAAGTTGAAGTTGAACTTCGTTTAGACGACAGGTTAGTTGATATTGTTTCTGAAGGGTTTGATTTAGCCTTTAGAGTGGGTGAGCCAAAAGATTCCTCCCTTATTGCCCGTAAAATTGCACGTAACCGCTTGCTAATATTAGCCGCACCAGAGTTTATAGAAACTTACGGCATGCCTAAAACCATGGAAGATTTAGCCCAATTACCTGCTGCAAGTTATGCTAGTAACTCTATTAGGGTTGAAGGGATAGATTACTTTAATAGTAAAGGTGAGCAGTGCGAGCAAAAAATAAAAAGTGTGTTTAGGGCAAACGATGCCGAAGCATTACTAATGAAGACCCTATCGGGTACTACTTACTTTGTAGCGCCTGCATTTATTATTGGTGACGAAATAACACAAGGGAAGCTCGTTCCATTACTCACCGATGTAAAGCTTATGGAGTTTAGCGCTATGTATGCGGTGTACCCACACCGTGATTTACCGGTAAGAACACGTTTATTTTTTGATGCAGTTCGTGAGCACTTAGGAAAAGACAAACCAATTTGGGAAAATGGTATTCCGAACTTTGAACAAATGTACTAAGGCTTAGGGTTACAGGTTACTAGGGCGTGTTGTTCTTTGCGGATTGAAATTTGTTCAATCTAGGGGCGA
>NZ_LOFG01000012.1:0-554949 GCF_001469205.1 Pseudoalteromonas sp. H103
TAGGGGTTGCGCTCGTTGCGGGACTTAACCCAACATCTCACAACACGAGCTGACGACAGCCATGCAGCACCTGTATCAGAGTTCCCGAAGGCACCAAACCATCTCTGGTAAGTTCTCTGTATGTCAAGTGTAGGTAAGGTTCTTCGCGTTGCATCGAATTAAACCACATGCTCCACCGCTTGTGCGGGCCCCCGTCAATTCATTTGAGTTTTAACCTTGCGGCCGTACTCCCCAGGCGGTCTACTTAATGCGTTAGCTTTGAAAAACAGAACCGAGGTTCCGAGCTTCTAGTAGACATCGTTTACGGCGTGGACTACCAGGGTATCTAATCCTGTTTGCTCCCCACGCTTTCGTACATGAGCGTCAGTGTTGACCCAGGTGGCTGCCTTCGCCATCGGTATTCCTTCAGATCTCTACGCATTTCACCGCTACACCTGAAATTCTACCACCCTCTATCACACTCTAGTTTGCCAGTTCGAAATGCAGTTCCCAGGTTGAGCCCGGGGCTTTCACATCTCGCTTAACAAACCGCCTGCGTACGCTTTACGCCCAGTAATTCCGATTAACGCTCGCACCCTCCGTATTACCGCGGCTGCTGGCACGGAGTTAGCCGGTGCTTCTTCTGTCAGTAACGTCACAACTAGCAGGTATTAACTACTAATCTTTCCTCCTGACTGAAAGTGCTTTACAACCCGAAGGCCTTCTTCACACACGCGGCATGGCTGCATCAGGCTTGCGCCCATTGTGCAATATTCCCCACTGCTGCCTCCCGTAGGAGTCTGGACCGTGTCTCAGTTCCAGTGTGGCTGATCATCCTCTCAAACCAGCTAGGGATCGCTGCCTTGGTGAGCCATTACCTCACCAACTAGCTAATCCCACTTGGGCCAATCTAAAGGCGAGAGCCGAAGCCCCCTTTGGTCCGTAGACATTATGCGGTATTAGCAGTCGTTTCCAACTGTTGTCCCCCACCTCAAGGCATGTTCCCAAGCATTACTCACCCGTCCGCCGCTCGTCAGCAAAGTAGCAAGCTACTTTCTGTTACCGCTCGACTTGCATGTGTTAGGCCTGCCGCCAGCGTTCAATCTGAGCCATGATCAAACTCTTCAATTAAAAAGTTTTATGTCTTTCGACAGCTCAATGAATTCTGAATTTATTTAATATCTTTCGATATTGAATTGACTGTGCTGAATAACTACCGAAGTAATTATTCTGTTGGTCACTCAGTTTCAATTGAGACTCTAATTTGTTTGCCTCGCTACCGAAGTAGGTTGGCTGTTAGAACTCAATCTGCACGAGTGCCCACACAGATGATTGCTTTATATTGTTAAAGAACGTTTTGAGTCGCTTTAGCGTCTCAAGGGATGGGAATAATACACCCTTTATTTTTCGAGTCAACACTTTGTTTTAAACTTTCTTTTCAGAAGATTAAAACAAAGTTTTATTTAACTCTCTGAGCCGCTGCTGCCTTGCTATGCGTCGGCGTTTCCCGTCTCAGTGGGGTCGCATTATAGGGAGATTCGATTCTTACGCAAGCGTTTTATTAAGTAAAATTAGATTTATTTTATACACAGATGAAGCTCACAACTAGATCACAAGTTACTCACAAAAGCCTGTTGATAACTGTGCTTTTTGCACTTTAAAACTAAACTCTTTTTGTTTGTTGTGGTAAGTTGCCAGCACTTTTTTAACTCATGTATTTAGGTAGTATCCATGACAGACATAATAAATAGTATAAGTGCCCTTTTGTGGGGTCAAGTTCTCGTCTACTTATTAATAGCAGCAGGCCTGTTTTTTACCGTTCGGTTAGGCTTCATTCAAATTGTCCAATTTCCACATATGTTTAAAGTAATGTTTGGTTCGCGTAAGTGCGGCGATAATGAGATATCGTCATTCCAAGCTTTTTGTACATCTTTAGCCGCCCGTGTTGGTACAGGTAATATGGCAGGTGTAGCTGTTGCTTTATATTTAGGTGGCCCAGGTGCAATTTTTTGGATGTGGCTTATTGCCTTAATAGGAATGGCAACTAGCTTCGCCGAAAGTACACTGGCACAAGCTTATAAAACAAAAGATGCTGAAGGCAATTTTAGAGGTGGCCCTGCTTATTATATGGAAGTAGGTTTAGGTAAGCGTTGGATGGGCGTTTTATTCTCGTTATGTTTAATTTTAGCTTTTGGCCTAGTATTTAATGCCGTACAGTCAAACTCTATTGCTGCAGCATTTGAAGTAGCGTTTGATGTACCAAAATATATTGTAGGAATAGTACTTGTTGTTGGTTCTGGTATTATTATCTTTGGTGGCTTAAAAACAATCTCTCGATTTGCAGAAATGGTTGTGCCTTTTATGGCATTAGCCTATTTATTAGTTGCAATATATGTATGTGCAATAAATTTTACTGCTTTACCAGATGTGTTGGTACTTATTATAAAAAGTGCTTTTGGACTTGAACAAGCAGGTGCAGGTGCTATTGGTTATGGTGTAACACAGGCGATGATCCAAGGGATCAAGCGTGGATTATTCTCGAACGAAGCTGGTATGGGTAGCGCTGCAAATGCTGCCGCAACTGCAACACCTTATCCACCTCATCCGGCATCACAAGGCTATGTACAAATGCTTGGTGTATTTATTGATACTATTGTTATTTGTACCGCGACCGCGTCGTTAATTTTACTATCTCAACAATTAGTACCTGAGTCTGGGGTGATGGGTATTGAACTTACGCAAGCAGCTTTACAAGAGCATGTTGGTAGCTGGGGTTCTTACTTTGTTGCTATCGCTATCTTGTTCTTTGCTTTTACTTCTATTGTTGCTAATTATTCATACGCTGAGACTAATTTAATGTTTTTAGAACATAACTCTAATAAAGGCATGTTTATTTTTAGATTGCTTGTATTAGCAATGGTGATGTTTGGTGCTATCGGTGAACTTGGCTTAATTTGGACATTAGCTGACATATCAATGGGGTTAATGGCCATTGTAAACGTAATAGCGCTGTTTATGCTTTCAGGTGTTGTTGTATGGTTATCGAAAGATTATAACGAGCAACGCAAGAAAGGTCTAATACCTACCTTTGATAAAAGTAAACACCCAAAACTCGATAAAGAGGTCGACCCCGAGGCCTGGAAATAAAAATCAAATAGCGAGCTACGGCTCGCTTTTTTAGCTCTATAGTTTATCTACATATTTTAAAAAGATTAATTACTACCTTTAATAAGAAAAGCTTATATTAATTTTTGAAACTATTTTATATTTAATAACGTATAGGAACATGTAAAAGTTATCTATAAAAAAGGAGATCCGATGGATGACATGACAAAAAAGTACAGTATCGATACCACTGATTATCAAGTTGGGCAAGATAATGTACAAAAATGGGGGTTTGATATCCATAACCCTGTATTTGGAATAAGCGCATTTCTAGTCGTTTTATTTGTAATACTTACCTTAGTTTTCGACCCTACCGTTACCCGTGATGCTCTAACCTCCACTAAAGACGCCATTATTAATCAATTCGATAGTTATTTTATGCTATTAGCCAATGCCTTTGTGATTTTTTGCGTTATTTTAGCATTCTCTCCTTTAGGTAAAATTCGTTTAGGGGGTGCTAAAGCTCGTCCAGAACATGGCTATATGTCGTGGCTTGCTATGCTTTTTGCAGCAGGAATGGGCATTGGCTTACTATTTTGGGGAGTTGCAGAGCCAACAGCCTATTATACAGGTTGGTATCATATGCCTATGGGGGTAGAGCCAAATTCAGCACAAGCACATTCATTAGCTTTAGGTGCAACTATGTACCACTGGGGTTTACATGGCTGGGCGATTTACGCAGTGGTTGGATTAAGCTTGGCTTTTTTTGCATTTAATAAAGGCTTGCCTTTATCTATACGCTCTGTTTTCTATCCCTTATTTGGTGATCGCGCATGGGGTTGGCTTGGACATATCATAGATATACTTGCGGTACTGTCTACCTTATTTGGGTTAGCTACATCACTAGGACTTGGCGCACAACAAGCGACCAGTGGAATAAATTACCTATTAGGCACTGATTACGGCACTGCTTTTCAAATAACTGTTATTGGATTAGTGACGTGTATTGCTATTTTTTCTGTTATAAGAGGTATTGAGGGCGGCGTAAAAGTACTAAGCAATGTTAATTTAATTTGTGCGTTTATTTTACTGTTAGCTGTTATCGCCCTTACATTTTCTGATTCAATTCCTGCTGTGTGGTTTACCCTTGGAGCTTACGTAGAACACTTTGTACCATTGAGTAATCCTTTTAATAGACCCGATGAAGATTGGATGCATTCTTGGACTGTATTTTATTGGGCGTGGTGGATCTCTTGGTCACCGTTTGTAGGTATGTTTATAGCTCGAGTTTCTAAAGGGCGCACTGTACGAGAATTCTTACTTGTTGTTATAGGCCTACCAACTCTACTTAGCTTGGTGTGGATGGGTGTATTTGGTAATATGGCAATAACACAAGTTATAGAGCAAGTTGGGCCACTTGGACAAAACGGCTTAACTGATATCTCAGTTACTTTATTTCAAGTATACGAACAGCTTCCGTTCTCTAGCTTTATCTCAATTATTTCTATTGCCTTAGTTTTAGTCTTCTTTATTACTTCATCTGATTCAGGTTCGCTTGTAATAGACGGTATAACTGCTGGCGGTAAAATAGATGCACCAGTGCCACAACGTATATTTTGGGCTACTGTTGAAGGTGTGATTGCAGCTGTATTACTTTGGGTTGGAGGCTCGCAAGCATTACAAGCGCTTCAATCAGGAGTGGTGACTACTGCCCTACCATTTTCAATAATACTTATTTTAATGTGTGTTGCGCTTATTCAAGGCTTACTAAGTGAATACCCTACTTACAAAGCTCAAAGTAAATTTCAATAACAGTTCATCTTGTATAAGCGGCCCTCGTGGGTCGCTTATACACCCACTTTAAAATTCATTTTTGACAGCCCGTGTACATCATCATGTTCATTGTTACCAACCCGCTATAATGCTTAATCATTTTGCAGGGCTAAACGTATCGCTATCTGCGTTAAAACACTCCTCATTTACGATTGCATGGATGCAGAAGGTAGAGCAATGCAGGAGTAATTGCCGAGAACAATTAAATAACGAATTTTTTGCCTAGCTATCAAGACGTTTTTCCACCCTCAAAATAGATCAATTAATTAAGCGAATTAGTATAAATGTACAATGATGAAACTTTAAATATTAAAGGTAAGTAGGTATAAAAATAAAATTAGAGAACTTGAATAAGGTGTTTTAAATTTAGGAAATCATTAATTTGAGGATTTTGGTAAAGATGGTGCCCGAGGCCGGACTTGAACCGGCACGACTTGTTAGTCGAGGGATTTTAAATCCCTTGTGTCTACCAATTCCACCACTCGGGCATCGAGTTTGCTAATTAAAGCGTGTGGAGTAAATTATATGGAGGCGGAACCCGGAGTCGAACCGAGGTAAACGGATTTGCAATCCGGTGCATGGCCACTCTGCCATTCCGCCTAAATGTATCCAAATAATTTGGAGCGGTACACGAGGCTCGAACTCGTGACCTCGACCTTGGCAAGGTCGCGCTCTACCAACTGAGCTAGTACCGCAAAATTCTGTTTTATCAACTTTAAATTATCTTGGTAAAATAATTTAAAGTGGTGCCCGAGGCCGGACTTGAACCGGCACGACTTGTTAGTCGAGGGATTTTAAATCCCTTGTGTCTACCAATTCCACCACTCGGGCATCGAGTTTGCTATTTAAAGCAAGTGGATAAAACTAATATGGAGCGGTACACGAGGCTCGAACTCGTGACCTCGACCTTGGCAAGGTCGCGCTCTACCAACTGAGCTAGTACCGCATCATATTAATTCTAATATTAACTGTTTTATAAATTGCACTTGGTAATGCAATTAAACCACAAAGTGGTGCCCGAGGCCGGACTTGAACCGGCACGACTTGTTAGTCGAGGGATTTTAAATCCCTTGTGTCTACCAATTCCACCACTCGGGCATCGAGTTTGCTAATTAAAGCGTGTGGAGTGTTGAAATGGAGGCGGAACCCGGAGTCGAACCGAGGTAGACGGATTTGCAATCCGGTGCATGGCCACTCTGCCATTCCGCCCCAGTACGGGGTATTAACCTTAAGATAAACTTGGAGCGGTACACGAGGCTCGAACTCGTGACCTCGACCTTGGCAAGGTCGCGCTCTACCAACTGAGCTAGTACCGCATTTAATTTATTAGTTTTTGAATTTCAACACGATGTTTTGAGTCAACATTCAGGCAACTAATTAATTACCGTTTCGTTTATCTAGGGGGCTATGCCCTCTCAACACGGACGCATTCTACAGAGATTATTAAACGCGTCAATACAAAAAATGCTAGTTTTGAACTGTTTGATTACTTTTTATCTAAAACGGTGCGTTATTAGACATTTAGAGCTAATTTTTAGTCAATTCACCCCATGCTGCACGTAAATATTGCATCATTGAACTTAAGGTTAAAAAGGTTGCTACATAAAGTAATGCAAAACTTAAATAGTTCATCCATGGTGCATATTGCCAAATCAAACCTATAATGGCTAACATTTGCGCAGCGGTTTTAATTTTACCCATATTTGATACAGCCACATTGCCGCGCTTGCCCTGTTCAGCCATCCACTCACGCAGAGCTGAAATAACAATTTCACGACATATAATAATTAATGCAGGTATTGTCATATACATAGACTGATAATGATCAGATAGTGCAACAAGTGCTGCACATACCATTACTTTATCTGCTACAGGGTCTAAAAAGGCACCAAAAGGCGTTGATTGCTCAAGCTTACGTGCTAAATAGCCATCAAGAATATCGGTAATCGATGCAAGCCAAAATATAAAAGCGGCAGCAAAAAAAGCCCAGCTATAAGGCAAGTAAAATATCACCAAAAAAATGGGGATAAGAAAAAGTCTAAAGGTTGTGAGTGTGTTTGGAATATTCCACATAACTACTTGGATATGTCTTTTTTTCTATATTCGCACGAAGGGCTAGCCCTTGTCATGCAAATGGTTAAATATCTTCTCAGCCATGTCAGGGCTGATCCCAGGAACTTTCTTTAACTGTTCTATATTAGCAGCTTTTACTCCCTGCATGCCCCCTAAATATTTTAATAATGTTTGGCGGCGTTTAGAACCTACTCCATTTATTTCTTCTAATAATGATTGAGTACGCTGTTTTTGGCGCTTATTACGATGCCCAGCAATTGCAAAACGGTGTGATTCATCGCGAATATGTTGAATTAAATGAAGCGCTGGCGCATCCGAATCCATAGGGATTGTTTTACGCCCGCCGTCAATTAATAAGGTTTCAAGGCCAGGCTTACGGCTGGTACCTTTAGCAACACCTACTAACAATGGCATTTTAGCATGAGGCCAATTTGCAAAATATTGTTCTGCTCGACCTAATTGCCCTTTACCACCGTCAATAAAAATAACATCAGGTATTTTTTCTTCGTCTACCACTTTGTTATAACGCTTGTTAAGTGCAAATTCCATCGCCGCATAATCATCGCCCCCGGTAATACCAGTTACGTTGTAGCGTCTGTACTCTTTGGTATTTGGCCCTTGGGAGTCAAAAACCACACAACTTGCAACCGTGTTTTCACCCATAGTATGGCTTATATCAAAACATTCCATTCTAGTGATATCGTCTAGACGTAAAGTCGCCTTTAACTGAGCATAACGTTTATTTATAGAGTCTTGAGTGCTTTGCTTAACAGTAATGCTATTTAATGCATTTTTATTCGCAAGTTGTAAGTACTGCGCCCGCTCTCCGCGAGTCACTACTTTAAGTGTTACTTTGCGCTCACTAATTTGAGTTAGGGCTTCACCTAGCACTTCACTTTCTTCAATTTGGAACGGTAAAATAATTTCTTTTGCTATACGCCCTGTTGCTCCGGGTGCTAAGTAGTATTGCCCTAAAAACGAAGTGAGAATTTCTTCTTGGCCAGAGTCTTTTGGTACTTTAGGGAAATAGGTTTTACTGCCGAGCACTTTATGGTCGCGGATCATTAATAAATGAATCCCGTTTAAACCATTTAAATGAGCAAAACCAACCACATCCATTTCAGCAAAATTGCCCGATATAGACTGCTGTTCCTGCATTTTACGCAATAACATAATTTGATCGCGAACCTTCGCCGCAAGTTCAAAGTTAAGTTGCGCGCTAGCGGTTTCCATTTTTTTTATTAAATCGGCAATAACTTCATGCGACTTACCCGTTAAAAACTTACGCACATAATCTACTTGCTCAGAATACTCATCCTCAGAGACTTTATTAACACATGGTGCAGAGCAGCGCTTTAACTGGTACTGCAAACACGGACGACTTCTTGCTCGATAATAAGCGTCTTCACATTGACGAACCGGAAATATTTTTTGCATTAAGCGCAAACTTTCAGATACTGCCCCGGCACTTGGGAAAGGCCCAAAGTATTCGCCTTTTACTTTACGACTTCCACGATGAAAAGCTAAACGTGGGTGTTTATGGCTCGTAAGTAAAATATAAGGGTATGACTTATCGTCACGCAATAAGATGTTATAGCGCGGCTGATATTTTTTAATGAGGTTGTTTTCAAGCAAAAGTGCTTCGGTTTCGGTATTTGTAAGCGTGACTTCAATATCACAGATATTGCTTACTAAAACCCGAGTTTTACTATCGGTTATGTTGCTACGAAAGTAACTCGTTACACGTTTTTTTAAATTTTTAGCTTTACCAACATAAATAACTTGCTGGTCGCTATCAAGCATACGATAAACACCGGGCTCGCTCGATAGCGATTTTAAAAAATGTACATGATCAAATTCAGACATATATAACTAGTGAGATACGTCTATATCAATCATTTTATGGCGAATCGCTAAATGCGTCAGCTCAACATCACCGCCTACATTTAGTTTTTCAAACATACGGTAACGATAGCTGTTAACCGTTTTAGAGCTTAAATTTAAACGCTCTGCTATATCTTGTGCTTTTTCACCTTTGGTGATCATTAGCATAATTTGCAGTTCACGTTCAGATAAACTCTGAAAAGGGTTTTCATCGGTGCGCCCTGTTACTTGAGCTAGCGCTATTTGCTGTGCAATTTCAGGGGCAATATAACGCTGGCCGGCATGAACTGATCGAATAGCACGTACCATTTCATCAGATCCTGCGCCTTTGGTTAAAAAACCATGTGCACCAATTTGCATAACTTTGCTCGGAAATGGGTCTTCACAATTAACCGTTAACACAATAATTTTTACGTCTGGGCAGTAACGACAAATTTTCTTAGTCGCTTCAAGTCCACCCATACCAGGCATATTCATATCCATTAATACTATGTTTGGCGCGTGCTGACGACAAAACTGTACGGCGGCTTCGCCATCTTTAGCCTCGCCAACCACTTTAAAACCACGTACGTCATCTAATATACGTTTTATACCAGTGCGTACCAGCTCATGGTCATCAACTAAAAGTACATTAATCAATGGAACATCCTCACTTACCTAACAACATGCGATTTAATAAAATTAATTCGTTACAGTACCATATATAAAGCGAAACAATAACTAGTATTATTGCCCCGCCTTAATAATTTAAGATGATGCTTTTTCGCTAAAACGGTCAACCCATAGCGCAATAATGCCATCACCGGTAACATTACACGCAGTACCAAAGCTATCTTGTGCTAAATAAAGCGCAATCATTAATGCTACAGCCCCTTCATTAAAGCCTAGCATGCTTGTTAATAAACCGAGTGCCGACATTACGGCTCCACCTGGTGCACCTGGCGCTGCAATCATTACTACACCTAACATCATAATAAATGGCAGCATTCCCATCAACGAAGGTACTTCCATATTTGGCGATAAAAACATAACAGCCATTGCACACGTTACAATCGTAATAGTTGAGCCAGATAAGTGAATGGTTGCACACAGTGGTACAGTAAAGTTCGCTACATCTTCTTTTACATTGTTTGCTTTACTTGATTGTAATGACACAGGAATAGTCGCTGCACTTGACATTGTACCGAGCGCTGTAAAATAAGCGGGTAGCATATTTTTAACTAGCTCTAGCGGATTACGTTTAAGTAATAAGCCCGTAGAAACATATAATACTGTTAGCCATAGCCAATGCATCACTAGCGCTGCAATAAGCACAACACCAAATGTTTGTAGCGTGTCGACCACGGTGCCTGCCACTGTCATTTCTGCAAACACACCTGCAATGTAAAATGGTAAAGCCGGAATAATAACTTTTGATAATAGGCCATCAATTACATCACGCCCCTGATCAGAAACTTTTTTAAGCGTTTCTAATTGCAGTTGGCTCATACCTATACCAAATACGAACGCAGTGACTAATGCAGTCATTACGCCCATTAGAGGTGGAATTTCTAAATCAATAAAACTGCCTATTTCAGTGGCTACTTCAGCCTCAAATGTAATACCGCCACTTAAAAGTGGAATAACTGCGCTAACCAGTAAAAATGCAAGCGTGCCGGCAATAATGGTAGAGCTATAAGCAAAGCCCACTGTTTTACCTAATAAATGGCCTGAGCCTTTTGGTAAGCCCGCAATACCAGACGCAATAAAAAACAAAATAATTAAAGGAATAGTAAAAGATATAAGTTGGCCAATTAATTCTTTAACGGTAAATAAAAGCTCAACACCTGTTAAAGGTACATACAGTCCGATTAAAATACCGGCCACAATACCGGCAATTAATTTTAATATTAAGTTCATTATGATTGCTTAGTTGAATTTAGATACGGTGTTTTTAACATGTTTTAGACTCATTGTGTGATAAAACTATTCAAGTTATATTCATGTGCGCAAATAACAAACAAATCTATATTAATTACAGATTATTTTGCGTATTTTTTAACTAAAGAAAACTTCTGCCCTTTAAATTTTAAATTAAGCCCGCACCTTTAATAACTAAAGCAACGCTAATGATTGATTTTTATTTCGGCTGGTTATAAGCCCAATAGATATATGTTATAGCCAAACTTTACTTTAGTTTTTTTAAACTCACAGTAAAGTGTATTTATATAGTTAGTAGCAAAGGCTATTAACACGTTGATCAGATTGTATCCAAAGGAACATTATGTCTACTATTTTTGAAGATAACTCACTAAGTATTGGTAATACGCCACTGGTAAAACTTAACCGTGTTACGGGTGGGAATGTATACGCTAAAGTTGAATCTCGTAACCCTAGCTTTAGTATTAAATGTCGTATTGGTGCATCAATGATTTGGGAAGCTGAAAAATCAGGTCAGCTTGTTGAAGGCAAAGAGCTTATTGAACCAACGTCGGGAAATACAGGCATTGCACTTGCATTTGTTGCTGCTGCACGTGGCTACAAACTGACGCTAACTATGCCAAACACGATGAGTTTAGAACGCCGTAAGCTATTAAAAGCATTAGGTGCAAACTTAGTACTTACCGATGGTGCTAAGGGGATGAACGGCGCAATTGAAAAAGCGAAAGAAATCCAAGCAACAGATCCTGAAAAGTTTATTTTATTACAACAGTTCGAAAATCCAGCTAACCCTAAAATTCACTTTGAAACTACAGGCCCAGAAATTTTTGATGCGCTTGATGGTAAAGTGGACTTTTTTGTAGCCGGTGTTGGTACTGGTGGCACAATTACAGGGGTTAGTCGCTACCTTAAAAACGAAAAAGGTCTAGACGTTAAATCGATAGCTGTTGAGCCAACCAGCTCGCCAGTAATTAGCCAGACACTGGCTGGTGAAGAAATTAAACCAGGCCCTCATAAAATTCAGGGCATTGGTGCTGGCTTCATCCCTGGCAACCTTGATTTAAGCGTTATCGATGGTGCAGAGCAAGTATCTAACGAAGATGCTATTGCAATGGCCCACGAGTTAATGAAAAAAGAAGGCATATTAGTAGGTATTTCATCAGGTGCGGCAGTAATTGCGGCTAAACGTATTGCTGAAAAACCAGAAAACGCTGACAAAAACATTGTGGTAATTCTACCAAGTGCAACTGAGCGTTACTTATCTAGCCCAATGTTTGCTGAAGAATTTAGCGAGCAAGAATTAGTACAGTAATTTCTCTCCTTGAGATACTAAAAAGGATGCTTATAGCATCCTTTTTTATTATTTATTATGTAATTTTCTATTAATTACCCGCCACCACTTTACATCTCCATTAATTAGCCACACACTTTAAAAAAACTAATTAATAATAATTAACATGAAAAAGATCTCGAGTTTACTAAGTTTAGTTGTGTGCCTATTTATTAGTGCATGTGGGGATGATGCAAAAACACTTGGCGATACCCCTGGCGATACAGCTACCGCTTACTTTGATGCCCTTTATAATCAACAAGACTTACAAAAAGCCAGTACTATGGCAACACCTAACCTTACCCGCATAATGAAGTCTTACGGAACAGCTAAGCAGTTTTCACGTAATTTAGTTAATATGCAATACGACGAAGTCGTTATTGAAGTTGATATGACCAACATGAGCGTACGTGAGCAATACGGCGATAACGCTAAAATAAACCTGATTTTTACGGGTTATTTTAATGGCGATAAAATTGACGATTTTAGAAGCGTTAAAATGCTCCGAAAAAAGGGTAAGTGGTATATAGATAAAATAGTGGCCGACCCTTACGCTCGATAAACGCAGCTGTTAATACTCAATTACAAAAAGGCCTCAGTTACGAGGCCTTTTGCATTTTAACTAAACGTGAACCTGACTAAAGTTCACCGGGTTGAAAGTTATCAACCGCAATCGCTTGTTTTCTTAGCTTATTTGTATGGTGCATTGCATCTGCATCAGCTTGCTCTATAAAGCCCTGCTCCAACGAATAACTAATTGCGCCTTCTATATCAAGCGTGGCAGGTACCTTACCTTTTCGTTGCCATTGTTTTAAGTCTTTAAACTGCGCTTGCATATCATGCATAGCTAAAAATGCATTCTCCATTACACCGGTACCGGCATTTTCATCCACATAACATAAATGTGTTAAGCGGTTTCTAAATACACCTGGCTGGGTCATGTGCTCGCAAATACTTTGTGCTGTTTCATCACTTGGTTTGTGATAGTGATTACCAAGCGGGAATACTATGCGTTTAAGTAAAAAGTTAACCACAGGATTTGAAAAGTTTTTGAAAAAGCCATCAAACGCTTGGCCAATTTCATACAATGAGTTTTCAATTGCGTATTTAACAAACGGTAAATCAGCTTGTTGACGCCCTTCATCTTCAAAGCGCTTTAACACTGTGGAAGCTAAATATAAATGACTTAGTACATCACCTAAGCGCGCCGAAATCATTTCTTTTCGTTTAAGCTCACCACCCAGTACTAACATGGCAACATCGGTGGTAAAGGCAAGACCACGGCTCATTCGGCTTAATTGCTTGTAGTAAACAGCGGTAGCACCGCATACAGGCGCTTTGGCAAAACAGCTACGTGTTAAACCATGTACAAATGCCATACCCGCGTTACTTGCAGCAAAAAGTATGTGGTTCATTAATAAACCATCAAATTGATCAAGTGCTGCGTCGTCATCTTCCATTGCCGCAGCTTCCATTTCTTTTAACACAAACGGATGACAGCGCGTAGCGCCTTGGCCAAATATCATTAAATTACGCGTTAAAATATTAGCGCCTTCAACCGTAATTGATACCGGAATACCCATATAGCCATGGGCTAAATAGTTATTAGGTCCCACTTGAATACCTTTGCCTGAATGAATATCCATAGCATCGTTCATCACAGTTCGACCCATTTCGGTCATATGATATTTAGCAATAGCCGTAACAACCGACGGGCTTAGTTTTAAGTCTATCGCGCCTGCAGTCATCAACCTACACGACTCAAGTGCATACGTTAAACCACCAATACGTGCTAATGCCTCTTGCACACCTTCAAATTGACTAATAGATACACCAAACTGCTGGCGCACCATTGCATAGGCTGAGGTCATTTTAGACGCTAAATGTCCTGTTGCTGTACTCAGTGCTGGCAGCGAAATACCACGCCCGGCACTTAAACATTCAACCAGCATACGCCAGCCACGCCCTGCCCCTTGCTCACCACCAATAATCCAATCTAGTGGAATAAATACGTCTTTACCGTAAGTCGTCCCGTTCATAAACGCCATATTCAACGGGTAATGACGCTCGCCTGTTTCTACGCCTTGATGATCGGTAGGAATAAGTGCACAGGTGATACCGAGTTCTTTCTCATCACCAAGTAGTCCATCAGGGTCGTACATTTTAAATGCAAGGCCAAGCACTGTTGCCACTGGCGCAAGCGTAATATAGCGCTTAGACCAATTTAAACGCAGGCCTATAACTTCTTCACCATTATGCAGCCCTTTACATACAACGCCAGAGTCAGGAATGCTGCCCGCATCAGAGCCCGCTTCTGGGCCGGTAAGAGCAAAACACGGTACGTCTTCACCACTTGCAAGCGTTGGTAGCCAACGATCTTGCTGCTCTTTTGTACCATAATGCAGTAATAATTCACCTGGGCCTAAGCTATTAGGCACCATAACCGTTACCGCCGCAGTTAAACTTTTGGTCGCAATTTTTGACACTATGGTAGAATTTGCAATAGCTGAGAACTCTCGTCCGCCAAATTTTTCAGGAATGATCAGCGCAAAAAAGCCTTCTGTTTTTAAGTAATCCCATACTTCTTTTGGTAGGTCTTTGTCTTTTTGCACTATTTGGTAATCATCAAGCATCGCTAATAGCGTTTCTACTTGGCTATCCATAAAGGCATTTTCTTTATCACTCAGCTCAGGTTTAGGAAAACGATGTAGTTTTTGCCAGTCAGGGTTACCGCTAAAAAGCTCACCGTCCCACCAAACATCACCCGCTTCCATTGCTTCTCTCTCTGTTTGCGAAAGCGGTGGAAGTACCTTTTTAAACATTTTAAACGTAGGACGACTGATCAGGTTTAGGCGAATATCTTTAACTGCAAAAATAACCACCACAACAACCAGCAATATTATAAATACTGACATGCGCACATTCCTTACACATTGAATGAAAATAGTAACTTAATTATGACCCATCTTAATTTAAATACAATCATTGCACGACGAGCAGTTTAGCTTAACGTATTCATTTCATTGTTTTAAACATCGCTGCTATTATCAACGTCTTAATAACAATAAATTAAAGGAATACCATGAACACACCACGCTTTAAACTCAGCATGAGCGCGCTTGTGGTTGCCAGCACACTTGCTTTATCTGCTTGCGATGCACAGGTAACACTAGACACCAGCGATTCATCACAAGCTACCAAAACAGTAACCGCAAAAGATGCAAACGCATTTATAACAAAAACAGAGCAAGAGTTAAGTGCGCTTTATTTAGAATCGAGCCGTGCAGAGTGGATTTACGCAAACTTTATTACTCATGATACCTCAGCACTTTCTGCTGAAGTTAATCGTAAAATGACTGAAACCGTTGTGCGCTTAGCCAATCAAGCCGCGCAGTTTGATGAGCTCGAACTTGATTATGACGCACGCCGCAAACTTAATAAGCTTAAACTAGCGCTTACCCTACCAGCCCCGCAAAACGCCGAAAAAACAGCTCAGCTTTCAACTATTGTGGCAGAGCTTGGGGGGTTATACGGTAAAGGCAAATATTGTAAAGACGATGGCAGCTGCTTAAGCCTTGGCGACATGACGGCAAAAATGGCCACCAGCCGAGATTACAACGAGCTACTTGATTTATGGCAAGGTTGGCGACAAATATCAAAACCAATGCGCCCGCTTTACGAGCAACAAGTTGCACTTACCAACGAGGGTGCCAAAGAGCTTGGTTATGCTAATACAGGCGCAATGTGGCGAAGTAAGTACGATATGCCAGCCGATGACTTTACCAAAGAGCTTGACCGTATATGGGGGCAAGTAAAACCACTATACAACTCTCTTCACTGCCATGTTCGTGCTAAATTAGGTGAAAAATACGGCACCGATAAAGTAGTCCAAGATGAGCCTATTCCTGCGCACTTGCTAGGAAATATGTGGGCGCAAGCGTGGGGTAACATTTACGATGTAGTCGCACCAGAAAATGCTGATCCAGGTTACGATGTTACTGAGCTATTAGCTAAAAATAATTACGACGAACTTAAAATGGTAAAAGGGGCTGAAACCTTTTTTACCTCAATGGGATTTGAGCCACTACCAGAGACCTTTTACGAGCGTTCGTTGTTTATAAAACCAAAAGACAGAGATGTGCAGTGTCATGCATCTGCTTGGAATATAGATAGCAAAGACGACTTACGTATTAAAATGTGTATTCAACGCACGGGCGAAGAGTTCTCTGTTATTCACCATGAGCTAGGCCACAATTTTTATCAGCGCGCTTACAACAAACAGCCTTTATTTTATCAAGAAAGTGCAAACGATGGTTTTCATGAAGCCATTGGCGACACAATTGCCCTTTCGGTTACACCAGGCTACTTAAAAGAAATTGGCTTATTAGAGCAAGTACCTGATGAATCTAAAGACATTGGCCTATTAATGAAAATGGCGCTTGATAAAGTGGCTTTTGTGCCATTTAGCTTAATGGTTGATCAATGGCGTTGGCAGGTATTTTCAGGGCAAGTAAAGCCGCAAGATTACAATAAAGCATGGTGGGAACTTCGCGAAAAATACCAAGGTGTGCAAGCGCCTATTGCTCGTAGCGAAGACGACTTTGATCCGGGTGCTAAGTACCACGTCCCGGGTAATACACCTTATACACGTTACTTTTTAGCGCATATTTTACAATTTGAATTTCATCGTAGCTTATGTGAAATTGCCGGTAACGATAAAGCGATTCATCGTTGCTCTGTTTATAACTCAAAAGAAGCAGGGGATAAGCTAAACACAATGCTTGAAATGGGTTCGTCTCGCCCATGGCAAGAAGCACTTGAAGCTGTAACAGGCAAACCGCAAATGGACGCTACAGCCATGCTCGATTACTTTGCACCACTGCAACGCTATTTAGATGAGCAAAATAAAGGCCGCAACTGCGGCTGGTAATAATTTACAGTTAAAAACTCAAACGTTTAGATACAACAAAGCCCGCTCAAATGAGCGGGCTTTTTATTCAAATTCTAATTTTTAGTTAAATTAGAACTGTAAGCTTAGATTTGCGAAGTAAGCATCGTAATCAGAATCATCCCAGTTATTGCCGTAACCTGCTTCTAAACCAACATTATTATTGAAGAAGTGTTGAGCACCAAGAGTGTAGTCATCATTTTTATTAACTGAAACAAACACCGATGTTTCTTTGCTGAAATAGTAGTTAGATGCTAATTCCCAGTTACTTGAACCGCCATCAACATCTTCAAATTTACCTTCAACAGTTAAGTAGTTACCTTGCTGTAAATCAACAAAGTACTTAGCTGCTACTGCACGGTAATCAAACTCATCATCTGCTGTTACTGTAAAGCCGATATAATCAGTGCTGTTTAATTCGTGGTTATATGCTAGGTCAAACACAAACTGATTGTCAGCATCTTCAACATCTACAAACGTTGCTTTTAATACAAGGTTTGGATTAAAGAAGTAACCAGCTGAAAGTTCAATTACATCCGTGCTTGAGCCAAAATCACTATCGAAGTTATTGTACTGTGCACCTAGTACAAAATCTTCTACAAAATACTCACCGCCAATGCTAGTAACATCTAAAAAATCATTATCACTGTATGCACCATAAACATTTGTTTGCTTATTGATGTACTCAAATTGATCATAAGGACCTAACGTCGCTTTTGGAGAAAAATAATAAGTTGAGTCAACACTTATAGTGTCATCACCATCTACATCCACGTATCCTACATGGCTTATTGATTGGTAAGTATCTGCGGCAATTGCAGTGGTTGCAGCGCTTGATAATAAAATGCTCGAAATGATAACGGCTAATTTTTTCATTTTAAATTCCCTATAAATATTACTTTTTATGCCTCAGCTGTCTAGCCAAAGTCGGGGCGCATCCTAACAGTAAAAAATGAACAAAAACTGAATTGAAGAACAAATTAAAAGCAAAAACAACCACTTGAATTGTTAATTACTACGCATAAATGTAAACAATAAGAAAACTTTAAATCTACAGAATAATAATATGCCATTATATAAACTTAAAAAGTAACAAATAAGGTACAAACTGTCGTTAAATTGATACAACTAAACTATTCGATAAACCTCACCAATGTGGTTTACTACAATTATATTTTTCTCATTTTTCAGAAATTTTTTACTTTTTAATTTTAAGAAAGCTACTTAGATGAGCAGAACAAAGACCGTAACTGCGGCTGCTAAAACATTTATCACGGTTAATCTGAGTTGAAAACAACAAAGCCCGCTAATTAAGCGGGCTTTTTAATACTCTTGTTTTAACTAAATCAGGGATTTAATTAAAACTGAAAACGCATGTTAGCAAAGTATGCATCGTTATCAGAGTCATCTGCATTGTTCTCGTAACCTACTTTAAGACCAATGTTTTTATTAATGAAGTGCTGAGCACCAAAGCTGTATGTATCTTGCTTGTTGTAGTTAGCAAATACAGACGTTGCTTTTGAGAAGTAGTAGTTAGTTTCTGCTACCCATTGGTTTTCCGCATCTTCAATGCTTTCGTATTTACCTTCAAACGTTAAGTAATTACCTTGTTGTAAATCAATGAAATATTTAGCTGCAACAGCGCGGTAATCAAAATCGTCATCTGATGTAAGTGTTACACCTACGTAATCGGTACCATTTAACATGTAGTTGTATGCTAAATCAAATAAAGCAAAGTCATCGCCGTCTTTGTTTTCAACAAGTGTTACTTTTGCAAGTAAGTCAGGGTTGAAAAAGTAACCACCGGTTAGTTTGTAAAGTTCACCGTTAGAGCCTGAATCTGGGTCAACGTTTTCATATGAAGCACCCACTAAAAATTCATTAATAAAGTATTCGCCGCCGACGTTAGTTACATCTGCAAAGTCGTCATCAGCGTAGCTGCCGTATACGTTAGTTTGCTTATTGATGTACTCAAACTGATCGTACGGGCCTAATGTTTTTTTAGGAGATAAGTAATAAATAGAGTCTACAGCAACGGTATCGTTGTTATCGCTATCTTTGTAGCTTAAGTTACTGATTGAGTTATAGCTGTCTGCAGCAGCCGCAGTGCTAGATAATAAAATGCTTGAAATAATAACTGCTAATTTTTTCATTGTAAGACTTCCCTTTGTACATTGCTTTTTATGCTTTAGCTCATTGACTAAAGTGTGCACATGCTAACGCCGGGAAACTGAATGAAAACTTAATTAACTAGTTGTATTTATTAAGTTAATTGTAAGGAGGTGTAAGAAACTGTAATATTAAAGTAGTTGCAACATCTAATCAACAACTACTTAAACAATGTACGAAACGTTAAAGTGCGTGTTGACTAATTACTCGGTACACTTCGTTAATATTATCGCCCGACTTAAACTCTTTACTGATGGGTGTAGGGTCTGAACCAATCCAAATTTTAAGCTCAGCGTCTAAATCAAAGTGCCCTGCACTTTCTTTACTAAACTTGGTAATTTTAGAGTAAGCAATACTCACCATTTCCATTTTTGAGCCCGTCATACCTTGCTTATCAACCAAAATTAAACGCTTGTTTGTAAAAATAAACAAGTCACGAATCACTTTATACGCTTTTTCTACTTGCTCGCCATCTATAAGCGTATTGGCAAGCACTTTTTCAAGATCTGAGTCATCTATTTCGCTTGCATTACCCATTAAACCGCTTAGTAATCCCATTATGCTTTCTCCTGTTTAAATATTTGATTTTCTAATGTATGACCGTTTACTAATTGCCTATATTGCCAGTTTTGTTGATGGCAAAAGTTTAACAAAGCAATATCCAGCGGCTCATTTGCTGGCTGATATTCAACGACATATTCTTTGTGTTGGCTCATATAAACACGGCTCACACCTGCTAACGATTGTAGTTGTTGCTCTACATTTTGATAAGTCTCGTTAAGCATTAATGTATAAAAGTGTTTATCGGTATTATTCTCTTTAGTTTGATGCTCGCTCAGTATACCTTTATCTAAATGCAGCACTTGCGAGCATAAACGCTCAAGTTCGGTTAAATCGTGCGAGCTTAAAATAAATGTAGCCTCGCTACTTAAGCTAGATACCAGCTCTCGCACTTCTCTGGCATGAATAGGATCAAGCCCCGCAGTGGCTTCATCTAGCATTACAATTTGCGGAGAGCCAATAAGCGCTTGCGCTATAGTTACGCGCTTTCGCATACCATGAGATAAATCGCCCGCACGCTGTTTTGCTACTTCTTTTAAGCCCACTAAATCAAGTACACGCAGTGCCTCGGTATGGCTTTGCTTGGTGCCCATACCTTGCAACTTACCGTAAAAAGCCAGTTGCTTATCTATATTAAAACGCGGGTCTAACTGCGCATCTTGCGGTAATGCACTGACTTTATTAAAAAGTGCAGCGCTACCAGGCTTATACCCTAAAATAGAAAGCTCACCTTGGCTTGGGTTTATATACCCGCATAGCAAACTAAATAGTGTGGTTTTACCGGCACCATTGGGGCCCACTAACGCAACTGGCGCACCTTTATTAATTTCAAAGTTCACATTATTAAGTGCTTGCTTTGCACCATACGATTTACTTAAGCCGCTGGCTTTTATTAATACGCTCATAGCGAACTCCTTGTGAATATTCTATGTGCAATAGCAATAAACACCGCACTTTGTATAAGTGGTACACCTAATGCGCTTAATAAAGGTAAGTTTTGTCCTGCTAATAGCTCAGAGTTAACACCAGGGAATATATAATCAAGTGCATTTAAAGCCGGTACCTGCCATGCCAGTATTCCTACAATAATGCCGCCACCAGCAAAATATAAAATAGCCAATACAATGGCTAAACGTGATGAGCGAGCAAAGGTATTTATTAAACACATTAGTGCCACAAATGGGCTAAGCACTACTACCATTACAATAAAAATAGAAAGTGCGCGCGTAAAGCCGCCCATTAACAAGCTGGGATCTCTGAAGCCAAGTACACCCATTGTGGCAACAAGAGTTATGGCTAATAAACACGCCAGTACAGCAAGTTGTCCTAAAAAGCGGCCAAACAAAATTTCAAAGCGCGTAGCGCGCAGCGATATAAACCTCAGCGTTCCTCGCTCTCTGTCGCCAACAGTTTGATCACTGGAAATAAAAATAGCAAATAGCGGAAAACTATACAGCGCCACGAGCCAGTACATGGCAAATTCAGATTCAGGCCAATCAAGTAGCTTACTTAAGCCAATTGTACCTGAAATATCACGCACCATTTGTTCAAAATTAGGCGCACTAATAATGCTAACTGCTTGTCCTATTGGGTAGCGCAATATTAATAACCAAACCAGCGCAAAAGCGGCCATAGCAATTAAGCCGCGCTTAGTTAAAAACATACGAACAAGCTCAAAGCCCGCAATTTGCGTTAATCGTCCTATGTTTATTATTGATGATGTTGCCATTGGCTATCCTTAATGACGTTTTATTTTCAAAGTATTGTTCAACACTAAGTGTAAACACCTTGAATTACCAGCAAAAAAAAGCCCACCTAAGGCGAGCTTTGTAACAAACCATTTAAATGTAACAGGCCAAACATCGTTTATTTTGGTTAAATTTTATAAATGCTTTTTGTATACCTCAAGCGCTTGGCTTAAGTCGCTAATTAAATCATCAACGTCTTCAAGGCCAATGTGCAAGCGTATAACAGGGCCTAAATCCCAGCCGGTTTTTGAGCGAAGTCCTTTCATGGTTAAATTAGCCGTTACTAAACTTTCAAAACCGCCCCACGAAAAGCCCATTTTAATGTGCTCAAGGCTATCTAAAAATGCATCAATTGCTTTTTGATTGCCGGTTTTCATTACAAATGAAAACAAGCCGTTGCTGCCATCAAAGTCGCGTTTAAAAAACTCATGCCCTGGGCAGGTTTCAAATGCAGGGTGGCGAATGTGATCAACAAGCTCATGTTGCTCAAGCCATTTGGCAACCTCTATGGCTGCTTTTTCATGTTGATTTAAACGCACGCCCATTGTACGCAAGCCTCTAAGGGCTAAATATGCATCATCGGCGCTGGTACACTGGCCTAGTAAATAAGAGTGTTCTCGAAGGGTCGGCCAGTATTTTTTATTGGCAACCGCCACACCCATCATTACATCTGAGTGGCCTACAATATATTTTGTTGCCGCTTGTATACTAATATCTACCCCATGCTCTAATGGGCGGTAGTGCAATCCATTACCGTAGGTGTTATCAAGCATGGTCATAATATTATGCTCGTTTGCTACCTTTACCATGGCTGGTACATCTTGTATTTCCATGGTTATAGAGCCCGGAGATTCTAAAAACAATACCTTAGTATTTGACTGTATATACTCTTTAATACCCGCACCAATAGTTGGTGGGTAGTAAGTGGTTGTTACCCCAAGGCCTGCTAAAATTTTATCGCAAAAATCGCGCGTTGGCTCATACACGTTATCAACCATTAAGATATGATCGCCCGCTTTAACAAACGACAGCAACGCTTGGCTAATCGCCGCTGCACCGCATGGGTATAACGCGCAGCCTTCGCCGCCCTCAAGCTCAGTAATGGCTTCTTGCAGGGCAAAATGCGTACTTGTGCCACGGCGACCATAAAATAAAGTTTTATCACCACGCGTTTTAGCGGCTTCTTTTAAATCGGCCACGCTATCAAATACAATGGTAGAAGCACGTTGCACTACCGGGTTTACTACGCCATGGGTATAGGCTTTTTTGCGCCCTGATGACACTAATTGAGTGTTTTTATTTTTGCTCGACATTATCAATCCTTAAACCTTATTTGAAAGCCATTGCTCAATTAAAAAGCGTGAAATAGAGTCAACTCGTGGAAGCTTATAATGCTCGCCCTCGTCGCCCATATTGCCAAACTCGGCGACCTCTTCGCGGGTAAACCATTTAGCATCGTCTAATTCGTTTTTATCTACGTTAATTTGCTCTGTTTTAGCCTGTGCAATAAAGCCAAGCATAATAGATGAAGGAAACGGCCAAGGCTGAGAGGCAATATAACGTACATTTTCAACATCAACGCCCGCCTCTTCTTTTACTTCACGGGCAACCGCTTGTTCAAGTGTTTCACCTGGGTCAACAAACCCAGCAAGCGATGAATACATACCTTGCTGCCATATTGCTTGGCGGCCAAGTAAACAGCGCTCTACGCCATCGGCAAATACTTTTGTAACCACCATAATTACCGCCGGATCAGTGCGTGGAAATGTAGGGTGTTTACAGTGCTCGTTTTCACATAAACGTGAATGCCCTGCTTCAACTAACTTATTTTTACTGCCACAACGACCGCAAAAGCTATGTGTTGCGTGCCAGTAGCATAAACCACGCGCTAGTGCCGCAATTGAGCCATCTTGCATAGCCACTTGTGGACCATATTGGCGAATATCAAAAAATTGCGCATCGCCAATAATTGGGGCTAGCTCGTCATCGTGTATGGCCGACACATCAAGTGCAAATACACCGTGTTGCTCGTCATTTGAACCTAAAAACAGCGCATCTGATAAATCTAAATGGGCAATTTGTTGGTGTGTTAAATAGCACACCTGTGGGGAATTTTTATAAAACAATGTATGGTTATTATTAACCAAAAGCCACTTACTTTGCGCCGACATTTTTGCGCTTAACCACGCAGCGTCTTTACGAAAATTAGAACCTCTATCTAGTGGCATGTTGCTGTAATGAAGCATGTAAGTCCTTGGTAACTCGTTATGCTTTAAAATTACCATAATCATTTAGCAAACCCAATTGATTACAGCAATAAAAAAAGCCTATATAAGGCTTTATTAATCTATAACGGCTTTGTATTAAAATCTCTCATGTTGCAGGCACTTAGCTTGCTCTTTTTTAACTATTTTTTACTGTTAAAGGAGTAAGGAATTGTCAATTACATGAAACTGCTCAGCACTTTGTTTAAGCACTTCGGCGGTTAACTTATCGGCGCCGTACACATCGCATGGTACATTATATTGGTGTTTTAAATGCCCCAATAATAAAGCAAAGTCACCATCGCCAGAGAGTAAAATAACTTTATCGAGGTTTTTACCTTGCTCTAGCATGTCTATCGTTATGCCTACGTCCCAATCGCCCTTCGCGCTGCCATCACGACGCTGAATAAAAGGCTTAAGTTTTACCTCAAAGCCAATGGCCCGCAAAATGTTTTGAAACTGATTTTGTTTTTCATCACCACGATGAATTGCATACGCAAAAGCACAATCAATTGTGTATTGCTGTTTCATTTGCGCCCAAAAGGCATTGTAATCAAAATTTTTGCGGTAGCTCTCACGGCACGTGTAATAAATATTTTGTACATCAACAAAAATACCAACACGGGGTTTATTGTTTTGCGGCTCGTTATGTGAAGTCATTTATTTTCCTAAGTGGATAAAGGCAAATGGCCCAATTAACGTTGGCGCCATAAATGAGTGTTCCTTGCAATTATGCTTTAAGTAACCTAAATTGGTTACTTAATTAAATGTAACCAAATTTGGTTACTTAGGCCTATGTAACCTAAATTGGTTACTTATTGGATTTTTATGATTGGTGTGATCAGCGGCGATATCATTAAATCGCAAAAAATACCTAAGCAGCAGTACGATGCCATGCTTTATCAACTAGAGCAAAGTTTGCGTACAGTTTGTAATAAAACAACGCTTTGGAACATTTACCGGGGTGATGCATTTCAACTGCAAATAAACCAAAGTGAAGAAATAATTAAAACCGCGATTTTAATTTACCTGCATTTAAAGTTGGCCGGATATGAGCTTAGGCAAAGCATGGCACTTGGCAGCATTGATAACCCACGCAGTGACATTAAAACCGCAACGGGGTCTGCGTTTGTACTTTCAGGGCAAGGCCTAGATAAAATAACTAACCAGCGCTTTGTTTTTACTATTGCACAGCAAACAGTAGGTGAAAGCTTTGACCTTAATCTCGCCTTTGCTGATACCTTGCTGAGCAAAATAACGCAAAAGCAGGCCAACGCTTTATACGTGTATTTAACGCACACAGATAACAGCCATGCAGCACTTGCTAAAGAGCTAAATACTAGCCGCGAAAACGTTACTAAGCTGCTTAATTTAGCCAATTACCAACTTATAGAGCGCTTTATAGTTCACAGTGAGCAAGTTATAAAAACGATAGTAAAAGGAGTTATATAATGGCATTTTCGTTATTGCTCGTGGCGCTTATTATTGGCCACCTTCTCGCTGACTTTTACTGGCAACCTATGAGCTGGGTAAACGATAGAAATACCCGCCACTTTAAGGCTAAAAAGCTCTACTTTCATGTGCTAGTTCATGGCATTACGAGCGCTATAATTCTTACTCTTTGGGAATATACATTTGGCTGGCAGCAACTAAGTACTGTGTTACTTGCCACAGCTGTAATTATGCTTAGCCATTACTTTATTGATATTGCTAAGTCGTATTCAAATAAAGGGGTTGTGCCGTTTTTACTCGACCAAATAGCGCATATAGCCGTAATAATAGCGCTGTGTATTTATATAACCGATAACCAAAGTTTAAT
Source organism: Pseudoalteromonas sp. H103 (assembly GCF_001469205.1). Taxonomy (NCBI): domain Bacteria; kingdom Pseudomonadati; phylum Pseudomonadota; class Gammaproteobacteria; order Alteromonadales; family Pseudoalteromonadaceae; genus Pseudoalteromonas; species Pseudoalteromonas sp. H103. The sequence continues at coordinate 25,634 of NZ_LOFG01000012.1, forward strand.
CGCTTACGTAAGCGCACTTGCCACAAACCCTAAAGTACTCTGGGTTGTATGCGGATATTTAATTATATTAAGCCCAAGTGCCGTATTTATAAGAATGATGCTAGAGAGGCTCACCGCTAACTTTTCAAGTGAAGGCAGCTTGGCATTGGCTGGGCAAAGCATTGGCATGATAGAGCGTGTATTAATGCTGAGCTTTATATTACTTGATCAATTTGCGGGGCTTGGCTTTTTGCTCGCTGCAAAGTCGGTATTTAGGTTTGGCGATTTAAGTGCCAGTAAAGATAAAAAGCTCACCGAATATGTAATGCTAGGCACCTTATTAAGTGTAAGTGTTACCCTGTTTATAGGATTAGGCGTTATCTATTTGATTAGGTAGGCAGTACAGTAATACCAACCTGCATAAATCTTTGATCAATTTAACGAATTAAATTGCACTATAACGTCGTTAAAAATTTTTTATTTACGACTGCATGGATGCAGGAGGTAGAGCAATGCAGGGAGCAATTGCCGAGAACAACTAGATACAAAAATTTTTGCCTAGTTCTAACGTAATTTTCTTAACGTTAAATAGACCCCGTATATAAGCAGATTGGTATAAGTATAAATTACAGATAATAAAAAACGCGCTACTTTTATTAAAAAGGTAGCGCGTTTTTTGTATTAGCGTTTAGTTAAAGGCCAATACAATCATTAATAATGATTAATCGTTATTTGTGCGACGACGGCGCTGCCCATTACCACCAACCGATTGGCGTTTTGCCCATGGGTTTTGTGCATTATCATCTGTTTTGGCTGCTGGCTTTTTAGAACCACCACGACGAGGGCCTGTACCATTACCGCCATTGTTTGGCTTTTTACTGTTAGGCTTGCTGCTATCAGATTTAGGTTTATTGAAAGGCTGTTTTTTCTTAGGCTTTTTAGCTGGTAACGGGCGAGCATCTAATGCACGCTCAGCTACTGGGTTTACTGGTTCAAAACCTTCTTCTTCAGCACGAGGAATAAGCTCTCCAATAAAGCGCTCAATGCCGTATAAATCTACTGCATCTTCAGTTGTTACAAACGAAATCGCATGACCAGACGCACCAGCACGACCTGTACGACCAATACGGTGTACGTAATCTTCATATACATTTGGTAAGTCATAGTTAACAACATGCGGAAGCTCAACAATATCAAGGCCGCGTGCCACAATATCAGTCGCTACAAGTACACGTACTTCTCCGCTTTTAAAACCATCAAGTGCTTTTACACGTGCGCCTTGTGATTTATTACCATGAATAGCTGCGCCTACTATATCGTCGCGCTCAAGTTGTTTAACCAAGCGGTTAGCGCCGTGTTTAGTGCGGCTAAATACTAAAACTTGCTGCCAATCGTTGCTACGAATTAAGTGGCTTAATAATGCTGTTTTACGTGGTTTGTCTACTGCATAAACACTTTGCGTTACACTTTTAGCCGTGGTGTTTTTTGCTGCAACTGAAATTTCAACAGGATCGTTTATTAGGCCTTTTGCTAATGCACGGATATCATCTGAAAATGTTGCTGAGAACATAAGATTTTGGCGTTTAGCAGGCATTTTAGCAATAAGGCGTTTAATATCGTGAATAAAGCCCATATCAAGCATGCGGTCAGCTTCATCAAGCACGAGTACTTCAACACTATCAAACTTAACTGCATTTTGATTATGTAAATCAATTAATCGACCCGGCGTGGCTACTAAAATATCAACCCCTTTACGAAGGCGCTGCATTTGCGGGTTAATTTTAACACCGCCATACACTACAAACGAACTTACGTCAGAGTGCTTAGCATACTCTTCTACGTTTTCGCTAACTTGCAATGCAAGCTCACGAGTTGGCGCTAATATAAGTGCACGTACGTGATTGCTTTTAGCTTTAGGGCCCGACGATAAACGCTCAATTAGCGGTAACGTAAAACCTGCGGTTTTACCAGTACCTGTTTGCGCAGCCGCCATAACATCGCGACGTTCAATAATTGCAGGAATTGCTTGAGCCTGAATAGGCGTTGGCGTTTCATAGCCCTTTTCTAAAACCGCATTAACTAAAGACTGTGATAAACCTAAACCATCAAAACTCATAAAATCTCTCAATAAAATAGAGGCCAAACCGGCCAAGGGCGCATTATACGCAACTAACTTAGAAATGCATGGAAATATTCACTTAGCAAATTAAGTGCTAACCTTAAAAGTAGCTAATAACAATACAAATCAACGCTATGACATTAAAAACTAAAGCTAATCAAATAACACTTAAGCAATGCCTAGAAAGTATAGATTCAAAACGTATTGAAGACACACAAACCTTACTAGCACTGTTTGAAAAAGTAACGCAGTCAAAGCCCGTTATATGGGGTAAAGATATTATAGGCTTTGATCACTACAACTATAAATACGACTCAGGCCGTACAGGCGAATGGCCAATCACCGGCTTTTCACCACGTAAAACTAAGCTTTCTATTTATATTATGCCCGGGTTTGATCACCCTAAAATAGCGGCATTATTAGATAAGCTTGGTAAACATAGCCTAGGTAAAAGCTGTTTGTACGTGACGAAATTAGAAAATATCGATTTAGCTATACTTGAGCAAATAATTGCTGAGTCGGTTTTAATAATGAGGCAAACATACCCAAAAAATTAATACCAATCTGCTTAATTAAGTGATCAATTTTGAGGCTGGAAAAACGTGTTGAAAGCTTGGCAAAATTTTCTATTTAGTTGTTCTCGGCAATTGCTCTGCATTCATGCAGTCATAAATGAGCATTTTTTAACGCATGTAGCAACACGTTTAGCCCCGCAAAATGATTAAGTATTATTGCGAATTGATATAACCTTGCTTAAAACAACAAAAGCGGCTAAAAGCCGCTTTTGTTTATATTTAACTCAATAAATATAATATTACTTAACACCTAGCTCGCGCAAACGCTCTTGCAAGTAACTATCTGCAGTGTAGCGCTCAGAAAGCACAACATCAGGACGTGGGTGTAAAAATAGTGGCAACGAAATACGCGACTTACTAGACGCTTTACCCGTTGGGTTAATTACACGGTGAATAGTCGATGGGAAATAACCACCCGACGCTTCTTGAAGCATGTCACCAATATTAATAATTAAGCTGCCAAAATCACATGGTACATCTAACCAACCGCCATCTGTTTTTTGAACTTGTAAACCAGGCTCGTTAGACGCCGGTAATACAGTTAATAAGTTAATATCACCATGTGCAGCGGCGCGAATAGCACCAGGCTCTTCGTCACCCGTCATTGGTGGGTAATGAAGGATACGTAATAATGTTTGCTCAGAATCAGCAATCATGTCTTTTAAATCAATAGAAAACTTAGCACGTACATCTGCAGGAGCTTCTGCTTGAACCCAACTTAAAAGCGTTGCAGCAAATTCGTTAGCTAAGCGGTAGTACTCACGTACGTCAGCTTCGAGCTGCTCTGGAACACGGCCTTTAGGGTAAACATGAAAGTACTCTTTAATGTCTTTTATTGTAAAGCCTTTCGCTACTTCAGATACTGAAGGCGGAAAATAACCGTCTTGAGTCTCTTTAGAGAATAAAAAGTCGTGCTTTTGCTCTGAGTTAAAAAAGTCTTGCCAATTTTTATAAATAGACTCAACTAAAGATTGTGGGATTGGGTGATTTTTTAATACACCAAAGCCAGTATTTCTTAACGATTCAACAAAGTGAGCAGCCGCATCGGGAGCTTTATAATCAACAGTAGGTAATTGCATTGTACGTTCCAGTGAATAGGTTGTTAGAAGTGAACTGCTTTAAAATATAATAGCTAAAATGCCAAGATAAAATAGCAAAGCCTTCATTATAGCGCTGTGCGAGGATAGACAAACCGCCCCAAAAACATAAGGACAAATGTCCGCAAGGCCATTTAGTAAGCAGTTTGCTTGATCGAGATCAAAGTATAATAAACATTGATTTTGCACACATTAGTGCTTATATCTGGTCTATCATTGTAACGTATTTAATTGTGACACTAAGGCTCATCCATGCGACAAAAAGTATCTTTTAAAAGCGGTGATTTAGAACTTGCCGGCCAACTCGAACGCCCATCAGGCGACATAAAATTTTATGCACTCTTTGCCCACTGCTTTACTTGCGGTAAAGATATTGCTGCCGCAACGCGTATTAGCCGAGCATTAACGCTACAAGGCATAGCCGTACTGCGTTTTGATTTTACCGGCCTTGGTAATAGCGATGGCGACTTTGCCAACAGTAATTTTTCTTCAAACATTCAAGACTTAGTTGCCGCAGCCGATCACTTACGTAAAAACTTCGAAGCCCCACAGTTATTAATTGGCCACAGCTTAGGCGGCGCAGCCGTACTTGCTGCCGCTGAACACATTCCAGAAATATCAGCGATTACAACTATTGGAGCACCATCAGATGCGCAGCATGTAGCGCATAATTTTGAAGCGCATTTAGATGAAATTAACGCCGCGGGTGAAGCTAAAGTAAGCTTAGCTGGTCGTGAGTTTACCATTAAAAAGCAATTTGTAGACGACATAGCAAAATACGATCGTAGCCATATAAGCAAATTAAAACGCGCGCTATTGGTTATGCACTCCCCTGTTGATGCAACAGTGAATATTTCTGAAGCCGAAAAAATTTACGCATCAGCTAAACATCCTAAAAGTTTTATAAGCCTAGATAGCGCCGATCACTTATTAAGCAATAAAAATGACGCCGATTACGCAGCGACTATTATTGCTAATTGGGCAAACCGATATGTTAAATATGATAAAGCCGGCTACAGTGCAAAATTAGAAGGTGGAAAAGTCTTAGTAGAAGAAAAAGACCATATTTTTACCCAGCACGTAAGTACAAAAGACCATACCTGGCTAGCCGACGAACCATTAAAGGTAGGCGGCAATAATTTAGGCCCTGATCCATACGATCATATACTCGCGGGTTTAGGCGCATGTACCTCGATGACACTGCGTATGTACGCAACATTAAAAAAGCTGCCGCTTGATCATGTAAAAGTAGAGCTTGAACACACGCGTGACTATTACAAAGATTGCGACAACGGTGAATGCACGCAAAACCTTGAAGCCATCACCCGTAAAATTACCCTACGTGGCGATTTAACCGAAGCACAGCGCCAACGTCTGCTAGAAATAGCCGACAAATGCCCCGTGCATAAAACCCTGCATAACAGCCCACTTGTTGTCAGTGAGTTAGTTGAGTAACTAAAATAAAAATAGCGCAGCCATGGCTGCGCTATCTAATAAAGTAAAGCTCTACAAGTTTTATTAATTTAAAAACGCCCCTACTTCTTTACTCATTCTATCCACCAGCCATTTTGGCCCGCCATCGTACATATCATTATGGCGCGATTTTTCTATCGTTATTTGGCTAACAGGAAACTCTTTAAGCTCTGTACCGTTTAATAACACGTTTGCATCAGCGGGGTAATCACTACCGCGCAATGTCAGTACGCGTGTATTTTTATTACGTGGGATCAACATGCGACGGTGATCCAGTGTAATTACTTGGTTTACTTCTCCTGGATAAATTGAAGCGTATAAAGCTGATATATCACCGCCGTTAGAGTGCCCAAACAAAGTAAGTTTAGTAAAATCATACTCAGGGTATTGCTCACTTAGCTGATTAACTAAAAACTTAAGTGTTACTACACCGCGGTGCCAGTTTTCCATGCGGGTGGTTAAATATGGCTGCATACGATTAAGCGCAGGGTCGGTTTTAAATTCATGCGCTACTGCAATGCTTAAATAACCTTTTGCATTAAACAGCTTACTGGCAAACGTGTATTCATTGTGGCTAATGCCGTAGCCCGCATTAATAAAAGCTACAGGGCACTTTATCTGCGCGCTGCATGTATTACTGTTATTTGGAAGTGTGATATTGACAGGAATGGTTCGATTGCGACTTTGATCTACTAGTACATCGTCTTGTGCAAAGCTAAAAGGTGAAATTAAACTCGCGCTTAGGCTAAGTGCGCTTAATGTTATTAACTTTTTTATTATTTTATGCATGTTTAAACTTATATAAACTATTGTTTTTAAATAAAAATAACTTTTACTATAAAGGTTAGCGCGCGCCATTGCTAATGTATGCGATAATACGCGTATTATTCTTAGTTAATTTAGAAAAGTACCCCATGAAATCATACAGCACCATTGAACAACGTATCGACATTTTGCAAAGTCGAATAGAAACCTACAAAGAAGAAATCGCCGTGTTACAGGCCGAGCCTAAAAGTAATAACGAGCGTATTATTTTTAAATTTATTGAAACAGGCAGCACAGGCAAAACAAAAGACTTTGTTCGTGAGTTAGGTATTAAGTCGCCGCGCGATAGCTTATATTCATCGGGTGATGTAACTAAGCTTGTTAAAGACGGCGCTGATGATATTACCCCTGCACTGCTTGAAATTGCGCGTGCACTTGCAAGTGCACGTAACAAAAATGGCCCTAGCTGTTAATACCTAGCTAAAGCGACTGTTTAACCTCTATGCTAGGTTATTCATTATTTAGAAGCTCGCACTTTGCAGCTTCTAAATAACGTAAATTAGTCACACAGTTCTATATCAAGGCTTGTAAGCAAATTAAGTGCTTCAAAGCGCTCAAACTTAGCGCCCGCTAATATATTATTGTTTAAATCAATATTAAACTCAGTTGCGCCAACAAAGTCACACTTAGTTAAATTGGTTTGAAGAAACTCACTATCGCGAAAATCTGTCCCAGTAAATTTACTTTGCTTTAAATCGGCATGTCTAAAATCAACGTTTTTTGCATAGCAGTGAATTAATTTTAGAGATTTTAAAGTTAATTCAAAAAAAGAGCTGTTACTGAGCTCACAACTATTAAAGCTCACTGGCGCATTTATACTTAGCGCTCCCCAATCTGCATCGCCCCATTGCACGCTGTTTAACTTACAATGGCTAAAACTTACATCTTCAAGCGAGCTATACCCCCACTTGACTGACGACAGATTACAATTTTTAAAGTTGCACTGTATAAATCGGCACGTTTTAAAGTGCGCCTGCGATAAATCACATTCTATAAACGTACACTCTTCAAATTCAGTATTTTCAATTGCTTGCTCTGCTAACTGCAAGGTACTAAATTGCTGATCGTAATAATGCTTATTGTTAGAAATTAACACTGTTTGTACTTGTCCGTAATTAGGTGTATTTAATGGGCATAGGGGTTATTTTTAGGTAAGTCTTTTTTAAGTGCTAACAACGCTATAAAAATTAAAGCAAATAACGGAAATAGCGCTAAGCACCCACCAACAAAGGCTAACACAGCGGGCATGGTACTTTTTCGTTTACCTATTTTGTAACTCGCTACAGCAAAAATAGGCACGCACAACACAATAAAAAAAGCTAAAAACTCACCAAATAAAGTTAGATTGAACGACATAAGAATTCCTTTTCAAAGTGCTAAATACCAATTCGCTTAATTAAATGTCATGGTGGATTAGTACAAATAGTAAACTAACTATAATTTAGCTATAAAAAAACCCCTAAGCAATAACTTATGGGTTTTTAAATTTAGCTAAAAGCAAATAAGCTAAGCAAATTACTCTTCGCTAGGAATTGCTTTTTCTACTACGTTAATAGCAAGCTCAGTAAGCGAATCGCTATTAGCTTTGCTAGGCGCGTTAGTTAATAAACATGACGCTTGAGTTGTTTTAGGGAAAGCAATAACGTCACGAATGTTATCTGTACCACATAAAAGCATTACTAGGCGGTCAAGGCCAAATGCTAAACCTGCGTGCGGCGGTGTACCATATTTAAGTGCATCAAGTAAAAAGCCAAACTTATCTTGCTGCTCTTGTGCATCAATACCTAAAATTCTAAATGCGGCTTCTTGCATATCTGCATTGTGAATACGTACCGAACCACCACCTACTTCGTAGCCGTTTAATACCATGTCGTAGGCATCTGAAATAGCCGCTGCAGGGCTTGCTTCAAGCTCACTTGCACTAATATCTTTTGGTGCGGTGAATGGATGATGCACAGCATGTAACGTGCCTTCGTCATCTTCTTCAAACATTGGGAAATCAACAACCCAAAGCGGAGCCCAGCTATCAAGGTTAGTGATTTCTAAATCAACACCAATCTTCAAGCGAAGCGCGCCCATTGCTTCGTTTACAACGTTACGTTTATCGGCACCAAATAAAATAATATCGCCAGTTTGTGCGTTAGTACGCTCAAGTAACTGGGTAATTACCTCTTCGTTTAAAAACTTAGCCACTGGAGATTGAACGCCTTCAGCGCCTGCATCACGGTCGTTTACTTTCATCCACGCCATGCCTTTAGCGCCGTAAATACCAATAAACTTAGTGTAATCGTCAAGTTGTTTACGCGAAAGCTTAGCGCCACCTGGTACTGTTAATACAGCAACACGGCCTTTTTCATCATTAGCCGGACCCGAGAAAACATTAAACTCTACATCTTTCACTAAATCTGCAACATCAACTAATTTCATCGGGTTACGTAAATCTGGCTTATCAGAACCGTAAAGGCTCATTGCCTCGCTGTAAGGCATAATTGGGAAGTCGCCTAAATCAACGTTTAATAATGATTGCCACATCTCACGAATCATTTTTTCAGTCATGCCACGTACTTGATCAGAGCTCATGAACGAGGTTTCTAAATCTATTTGAGTAAATTCAGGTTGGCGATCGGCACGTAAATCTTCATCACGGAAACATTTTACAATTTGGTAGTAACGGTCAAAACCCGACATCATCAACAATTGCTTAAACAACTGTGGAGACTGTGGTAAAGCGTAAAAGCTACCTTTATGAACTCGGCTCGGTACTAAATAATCGCGTGCGCCTTCTGGCGTTGCTTTAGTTAGTACTGGTGTTTCGATATCTAAAAAGCCGTTTTCATCTAAAAAGCGACGAACAAAGCTGCTTGCTTTAGCACGTAATTTAATACGGTCGCTCATTTCAAGGCGACGTAAATCTAAGTAACGATACTTTAAACGGCGCTCTTCTGAGTTTACTTGGTTAAAATCAAGTGGCAGCGGTTCAGAGCGGTTAATAATAGTAAGCTCTTTACCTAAAATTTCGATTTCGCCAGTCGCCATGTCTTTATTTACTTGGCTGTCTGGACGTGCGCGAACAATACCTTTTAACTGAACACAAAATTCTTGACGAAGTGTATTAGCAGAGCTCATTAATTCTTCAATGTCAGAATCGAATACAACTTGTACTAAACCTTCTCTATCGCGTAAATCGACAAAGATAAGTCCACCAAGGTCACGTCGTTTGTTGATCCAGCCACATAGCTCAACTTCTTGATCTACGTGAGTTTTATTTAGCTGTCCGCAATATATAGAGCGCATAGTTTTCCTGTCAGATAAAAGGCTTAAACGGTTAAAGTTATTTGTTTTAAGGCGTGTGATTTAAAATACAGGTCACCACAATACAAATAAAGCCGTTAGCAATCTAAAAATAATCAAATTAAGCCCTGCATTATACTCAACTAGCATTAAGATGCTAGGGCGTGTTTACCTTTGCAATGTTAATTTAAAGCAAGCATGGTATGTATTTGCTACACTGGCGCCACAAAGTCATTTACCCGCTATTTTTATGTTATATATTGGATGCCCTCAGTGGTCGAGTAACGCGTGGAAAGGCAATTTATTTTCAAGCCACTGTAAAAACGCCGATATGCTTAGCCAATACGCCCAGCATTTTAATTCAGTTGAAGGCAATACTAGCTTTTACGCCGACCCATCGCCAAGCACCGTATTGCGCTGGGCAAATAGCGTACCCGACGATTTTAAATTTACGTTTAAATTTCATCGTCGCTTTAGCCACGAACTGCAGCTTAGTAACATTCAAACAGAGCTTACCGATTGGCTTACGTTATTTGCTCCAATACTTGAAAAAACAGGGCAAATAATGCTGCAATTACCCAAAGCATTTGGCCCAAACGACTTACCTAAACTCGCCCAGTTTATTAGCTTACTCCCCAAGGAGCTAAATTACGGGGTAGAAGTACGCCATACTGAGTTTTTTAAAAAAGGCGAAGCCGAGGTAGCACTTAACCAACTATTAATAGCAAATAACATAAATCGTATTTCTATGGATACGCGGGCGCTTTTTGCAGTTAAGCCAACCACCGAGGCTTTAATAGATGCACAACAAAAAAAGCCGCACTTACCTGTACATGCAATAGCTACTGGCTCACAGCCGATGGCGCGTTTTGTCATAGCCGATTTACAAAACGACTATAAATCCTTTTATAAACCGTGGCTTGGTAAAGTAAAACAATGGATTGATGAGGGTAAAACGCCGTATGTGTTTTTTCATACCGCCGATAACCGTGAATCCCCATTACTTGCCAGGCAATTTTGTGAAGACCTAGGGTATAATCACCCAGTATTAAACCCATTCAGCGGCGAAAAAGAAGCCCACCAGCCTACGCTTTTTTAAATAGAGAATAAAAATGAGTGAATACGCACGTTACTTTACCGGCTACCCGGCAAACATTGTTGATCAGGTATTAAGCCTAATTAAAAACAAAAAAGTAAGTAACTACTTACTTAAAAAATACCCGCAGGCGCATACCATAACCACTGATAAACTACTTTATAGCTACGCCACCGAACTTAAAAAACAATATTTAAAAAACGCCCCACCGTTTGGCCGCGCTGCATTTAAAAAACAAGGCGATATGGTCACCAACGCATTGGGTACACACACCTACCGCATGCAAGGTAAAACCCGTAAGCACGATTTAGCGATTAACAGCGATTTATTGCGCGCTCCCGAGCCACTATTAAAAGCGTTAGTGGTTCATGAATTAGCGCATTTTAAAGAAAAAGATCATAACAAAGGCTTTTACCAACTTTGCTGCCACATGGAGCCGAGTTACCACCAATTAGAATTGGATTTACGAATTTTTTGTGTAGTGGTAGCGATGGGAGAGAATCCGTATTGAACAGCGGTCAGCGGTCAGCGGTCAGCGGTCAGCGGTCAGCGGTCAGCGGTCAGCGGTCAGCGGTCAGCGGTCAGCGGTCAGCGAAAATATAAATACAACCTAACTCGTAATCAAAGTTCTCAATAATAAAAAACGCGATTTAACATCGCGTTCTCTTTGGTAACTTTTCTACTGATCACTGAAAGCTTTAAACTGACAGCTCAAAAGCGTATTGGGTTTCGCTTCGCTCTACCCAACCTACATAACATTAAAGCCCTAAGCCTGCCATAAAGTCATCATCGGCATCATCTTGTTCTGCTTCTTTTGACTTTGCTTTTGCTTTTTCGGCTTTTTGCTTAGCTTCGTTTTCAATAATATCGTCTGGGTCTATTGCATCTACAATGTCAAAGTCGTGAAGTTTAATAAACTCTGTTTTATCCATTGCCAGCTCAAGGTAGAAAATATTTTGTTTGCTGGTTGTAAAGGTTACGCGGCGTGCTTGTGGCCGATCCATAGTGGTATCTACCGATATTTGCACTTGTTTATTAATCGCCATCATTTTTGGCTGGTTTTGCGTAATAGAGGTATGTAGTTGCTCGCGCACTTTAGAAGTAAAGTCACCAACAATTTGGTTCATCAGCTCACCTAATACATTAGATACGTCGTCTGATAAATGGCTGTGGGCAATTTCTTCCTCCGGCATACCCATGTTACGCATGTAGTCGCCGTATATTTCCATCGCTGCTTGTGAGGTAAAGTTGGTAACGACTAAACCTGTAAAGCCGCCATCAAATAATACAAAGCAGCCTATGTCTGGGCGCATGCAAGTGCGGGTTATTTTTTGTACCATTGCAGAGTAACTAATGCTGTTACCGCTGGCTGATGTGAGTACACCTGTTACCGAATGACATAGGGTTGCTAAAATATCGTCGGTGCTGATGATCTTACTTTTGCTCATTTAACGTTCTCTTTTATACTTATTATTCATAATTCTAGCCAAGCTACTGAATTTATCACTGACTATCCAGCATAAAATGTTAAAATAGTGCCATTATTTTTAAAGAGACTGCCTTCGTGACCACAAAAGACAGTATTTACGCCTCTGAGCAACAAGTAAAAGATTTTAGCTTCGACCAAAATGTGGTTGAAGTATTTCCTGATATGATCCAGCGCTCTGTGCCTGGTTATGCCACCATTGTAAGCACTATGGGTAAATTAGCAGGCGAATACGCACAAAGTAATTCAAACCTGTACGACTTAGGCTGCTCGCTAGGTGCAGTAACACTAAGTATGCGCCGTAATATTCGCACTGATAACTGCCACATTATTGCTGTTGATAACTCACAGGCCATGGTTGAGCGTTGTAAAATGCATTTACAAGGTTTTAAATCGGACGTACCGGTTACTGTTACCCTTGGCGATATTAACGAGCTTGAAATTCAAAACGCATCGGTTGTGGCAATGAACTTTACGCTGCAATTTATACCCCATGCACAGCGCCAAGCCGTGCTTGAAAAAATATACGCTAACTTAAAGCCCGGTGGCGTGCTGCTACTTAGCGAAAAAATTAAAGCCGAAAACGAGCAATGCGATAACTTATTAATTGATTTGCACCACGACTTTAAACGTCACAATGGCTACTCTGAGCTTGAAATAAGCCAAAAACGCACTGCTATTGAAAACGTAATGCGCCCCGATACACTCAGCACTCACTTTAATCGTTTAAGCGATATTGGCTTTAGCCAAACACAGGTGTGGTATCAATGTTTTAATTTTTGCTCAATGGTAGCAATTAAATAAAAAGAGTAATTTATGTCTCAATGGTTTAACCAATTTTACGCTGCAATTGCACAAAGCCCACTTAGCCACTGGCTAGAAACCCTACCCGCTCAATTAAAACATTGGCAGTTAGAGGCAAGCCATGGTGATTTACCTAAATGGCAAAAAGTACTTAAAAATTTGCCTGAAGTAAAAACAACTCATGTTGATATCGCCACTAAAGTAGAAATTGGCGCGCTAGGAGAAATGAGCGAAGGCGAGCAAAAACAAGCAACGCATTTATTAAAACGAATGATGCCTTGGCGCAAAGGCCCTTTTAGTGTGCACGGTATTGAAATAAACACCGAATGGCGCAGTGATTGGAAGTGGGATCGCCTCCTGCCTCATATTGAGCCATTAAAAGGCCGCACAGTGTTAGATATTGGTTGTGGCTCTGGCTATCATTTATGGCGTATGCGCGGCGAAGGCGCCGAGTTTGTAGTGGGTATTGACCCGTCTGATTTATTTTTATGTCAGTTTCAGGCTATTAAACACTACAACCCAGACGAAAACGTTCATTTATTGCCACTAGGTGTAGAAGCCCTACCGGAACTTAAAGCCTTTGATACGGTTTTTTCGATGGGGGTACTTTATCATCGTCGCTCGCCAATTGATTTTTTAGCGCAGTTAAAAGCGCAGCTTCGCCCGGGTGGCGAGTTAGTGCTAGAAACCTTAGTTATTGAAGGCGATGAAAACACAGTACTCGTGCCTACCGACCGCTATGCAAAAATGCGCAATGTGTGGTTTATTCCAAGTACTGCTGCATTAAAACTGTGGATGGAGCGTGTTGGCTTTAAAGATGTGCAAATAAAAGATTGTGCAATTACTACGCTTGAAGAACAACGTAAAACCGATTGGATGGAAAACGAGTCGTTAATAGACTTTTTAGATCCAAACGATACAAGTAAAACCATTGAAGGTTATCCCGCTCCACTTAGAGCTATATTAACCGCAAAAGCATAACGGTTAATTTAACGTCTTTATTTACTAAAAAAACGCCTGCGGGCGTTTTTTTGTTTATTTAAACAACAAGCAGCGGACAAGTGTCCTTGTTTATTATTTCAAAATTACATTTGCGCTAGCCGCGCAGTTGCAATTGTTGTAAAATACGCGCGTTTCTAAGCAACCCAAAACAACTATTTTGAGGAAAACCTGTGAGCGAACAAAAACAGTCTCTAAGCTATAAAGACGCGGGCGTAGATATCGACGCTGGTAATGCACTTGTTGAGCGTATTAAAGGCGTAGTGAAAAAAACTCGTCGTCCTGAAGTTATGGGCGGAATTGGTGGTTTTGGCGCACTTTGCGAAATTCCTGAAGGTTATAAGCAACCTGTATTAGTTGCTGGTACTGATGGTGTTGGTACTAAACTTCGTTTAGCTATCGATTTAAAAAAGCACGACACTGTTGGTATTGATTTAGTTGCGATGTGTGTAAACGATTTAATAGTACAAGGCGCTGAACCCCTGTTTTTTCTAGATTACTACGCAACGGGTAAACTAGATATAGACACAGCAGCCGATGTAGTAACCGGTATTGGTAAAGGTTGTGAGATTTCTGGTTGTGCCCTAATTGGTGGCGAAACAGCAGAAATGCCAGGTATGTATGATGGTGAAGACTACGACATGGCAGGCTTTTGTACCGGTGTAGTAGAAAAATCTAAAATTATTGATGGCACTAAAGTAGCAGCAGGCGATCAGCTTATTGCGCTTGCATCTAGCGGTCCTCACTCAAACGGTTTTTCTTTAATTCGTAAAGTACTTGAAGTATCAAACGCTGATACAAACCAAGTAATTGACGGTAAAACATTAGGCGAGCATTTATTAGAGCCTACACGTATTTACGTAAAACCTTTACTTGAGTTATTTAAGCAAGTTGACGTGCATGCCCTTTCGCACATTACTGGCGGTGGCTTTTGGGAAAATATTCCTCGCGTGTTACCAGGCTCTGCAAAGGCAGTGGTTAAAGGCGATAGCTGGCAGTGGCCAAGTATTTTTAACTGGCTACAAGAAAACGGTAACATTGCTACTCACGAAATGTACCGTACATTTAACTGTGGCGTTGGCATGGTATTAGTAGTCCCTGCAGACAAACTTGAACAAAGCTTAACTATTTTAAAAGACTTAGGCGAAAATGCATGGCACCTTGGTGAAATTCATGATGCAGCGCCAGGCGAAGAGCAAGTAGAAATTGTAGGTGGTGCTAAGTAATGGCACCCACTCGTCTGGTAGTTTTGATCTCAGGTAGTGGCTCTAATTTACAAGCCATCATTGATGCCTGCGAACGTGGCGAGATAAATGGGCATATAGCGGCTGTTATTAGCAATAAAGCAGACGCTTATGGCCTAGAGCGTGCTAAACAAGCAGGTATTGCTACAAAAGTGCTGAGTCATAAAGATTTTGACTCGCGCGAAGCCTATGATGCGCAATTAATGAACGTTATCGACTCTTTTATGCCGAATCTAGTTGTATTAGCTGGGTTTATGCGTATTCTTACTCCTAGCTTAGTGCAAAAATATGTTGGAAAAATGTTGAACATTCATCCATCTTTGTTGCCTAAGTATCAGGGGCTGAATACCCACCAAAGAGCAATTGATGCAAAAGACGATGTTCATGGCGTAAGTGTTCACTTTGTTACTGAAGAATTAGACGGCGGTCCGGTTATTCTTCAGGCGCAAATACCTGTACTCAAGGATGATACAGCAGAGACATTAGCAAAGCGCGTGCACGAGCAAGAGCATATAATTTATCCTTTGGTGGTCAAATGGTTCAGTGAACAAAGACTTACTATGGAAGCAGATTATGCAGTTCTTGACGAAAAACAACTTCCTGCACACGGCGCGCACTACCCACAATAAAAAAATAAGTGCCTTGCTATTATGTGCGGGCGCTTTACTTCCTACTAGCCTTATTGCAGGCGAACTAACACAGTATCAAGCAAGCTATGATATTTTACGCAAAGGTAAAAATCATGGTGAAGCCGTACGTGAGCTTAAAAAATTAAGCGATAATAACTACGAGCTTACTTATCACAGCAATATAGAGTGGATGATTTTTTCTGACTCGCGCGAAGAAACCTCAAAGTTTACATACAAAGATGGCAAAGTTACCCCACATCATTACAACATGGTGCGTACAGGCACAGGCCCAGATAAAGATTACAAAATAGACTTTGATACGCAAAATAAAGTGGTCACAAGTAGCACTAGCGAATACCCGCTAAAATGCGAGTGGACTGACGAATTTCAGGACGCTATTTCGTACCAAGTACAAGTACGTGAAGGCCTAAAAAAAGGCGAAACTAATTTCTCGTTTCCGCTTATTGATAAAAAAGGTAATCGCCGCGACTACAACTTTGAAGTAACAGGCACTGAAATGATTTCGTTGCCTATTGGCAATGTAGAAGCCATTAAAGTTAAACGCTTATACGATAATGACAAACGCCAAGCGCTTGCATGGTTTGCTCCTGAAATGGATTACATGCTAGTACGTATGTGGAAAGGTGAAAAAGGGATGGAGCAGTTTGAAGTACAAATGAACTCGTTTACCGTTACTCAACCTGTCGCGGCTCCTGCAGCTGTAGCAGACAAAAGCGATGCTAGCGTAGAGGCGCTATAACACATATTTGCAATAATTAATTATGCAAACTGGTAAAAGTGTATATTGAATAAAAAAACGCGATTTTACATCGCGTTTTTTTATGTTTTTAATTTAGCGCTAAATTAACTCGCCCATTTTAAATAAAGCAAACTCACCCGGCTGCATTTTTTGCCAACGCTCATCATTAGTGAGTGGGCGTGTGGTTATTACGGTTACTACATCGTTTGGTGTGGTTTCTTCGTTAAAATCAACCACCATATCAGCATCAATCAAGGTTGCTTTACCAAATGGCGCTCGGCGCGTTATGTAATGTAAGTTATTAGTACAATACGCTAATACAAACACGCCATCTGTAAGCAACATATTAAATACGCCCTTTTCACGCAACGTGTGCGAAAGCTTAGCAGCATACCTAAAAACAGACGCCATATTAGATGGGCGTTTTGGGTATTTTTCACGAATTTTATCAAGCAACCAACAAAATGCCAGTTCGCTATCGGTATTTCCTACAGGGCGATAATACTGTGGTTTTAAGTCGTGATAATTAGAAAGCTGCCCATTGTGTGCATAGGTGATTTCGCGGCCCCAAAGCTCGCGTGTAAACGGATGGGTGTTCTCAAGGCACACTCGCCCACGATTACCTTGGCGAATATGGCTAATAACCGACACGCTTTTAATTGGGTACGCTTTAACGAGCTTTGCAATTTCTGATTGATAGCTTGGCTCAGGATCTTTAAACGTTCTACAACCTTTACCTTCGTAAAAGGTAATCCCCCAACCATCTTTATGCGGGCCGGTATTGCCACCGCGCTCTAAAAGCCCTGAAAAACTAAAACAAATATCGGTAGGTACGTTGGCTGACATGCCAAGTAATTCACACATTAATAAACTAACCCTTAAAAAATACGTATAAATAACGCTGTGCTTTACATTGCGCTACAGCAGACATATTTACTTAAAAAACCTTTTTTGGCTAGCTGATTTACTGATTTTTAGCTCATTAATATAACTAATCGGTGAATTAAATGCAGTGGCAATGCATGCTCGTTCCTCTTTAAGGGAAGCTGTGAATTAATTATGGCTATTTCGACTATAATTTATCACTGTAATGTACTTGAAACTTAGGCTCACTAGCGCTACTCTAACTGAGGTGGTCTGACCTCTATTAAGGAATAAGCAATGACACTCATATTTACACTCGGTTTAATCGTATTGCTCAGCATCGCGATTTACCACAGAGCGAGTTGGAACACAGCACTTGGTGTTTCTGCCGCAACTTTATTAATTGGTACCTTTGCGGGTGCTTTTGGTTTAATTAGCTGGTTGATCTTTTTGATCATCGCGGTTCCTCTTTCTGTTACTGGCATTCGTCAGCAATATATAATCAAGCCTATTTTTTCTACCTTTAAAAAAGTAACGCCAAGCATGTCTGACACAGAAAAGTCAGCAATCGATGCCGGTACTACGTGGTGGGAAGCTGATTTATTTTGTGGTAACCCAGATTGGAAAAAGCTACACCAATACCCAATCCCTAAACTTACTATTGAAGAACAAGCCTTTATTGATGGCCCTGTAGAAGTAGTTTGTAGCATGCTAGATGATTGGGAAGCAACGCACGAGCTTACTGACCTTCCTCAAGATGTATGGCAATACCTAAAAGATAATCAATTTTTTGCCATGATCATCAAAAAGGAATACGGCGGTTTAGAGTTCTCTGCGTTTGCACAATCTTGTGTGCTTCAAAAGTTAACGAGTAAATCAACACTGCTTTCGTCAATTGTTGGTGTACCAAACTCTTTAGGCCCGGGTGAATTATTACAGCACTATGGTACAAAAGAGCAAAAAGATCATTACTTACCGCGCTTAGCGAGCGGTAAAGAAATCCCTTGTTTCGCACTAACCTCGCCAGAGGCTGGCTCTGATGCAAGCTCAATTCCTGATTACGGTGTTGTGTGTAAAGGACAATGGAACGGCGAAGAAGTTGTAGGTGTAAGCCTTACGTGGAATAAGCGTTACATTACACTTGCACCAGTAGCTACAGTGCTTGGTCTTGCATTTAAACTACAAGATCCAGACGGTTTATTAAGCGATGTTAAAGAGCCGGGTATTACCTGTGCACTTATTCCAACAGATACTCCTGGAGTAGAAATTGGACGTCGTCACTTTCCGCTTAACGTACCATTTCAAAATGGCCCAACTCGCGGTAAAGACATATTTGTACCACTTGATTACATTATTGGCGGACCAGAAATGGCAGGCCAAGGCTGGCGTATGCTGGTTGAGTGTTTATCGGTTGGCCGTGCAATCACATTGCCGTCAAATTCAACCGGTGGCATTAAAACTATCGCTTTAGCTACAGGTGCTTATAGCCGTATTCGTCGTCAGTTCCGTTTACCTATTGGTAAAATGGAAGGTGTTGAAGAGTCTTTGGCTAAACTTGCAGGTTACGCTTACAGCTCTGATGCAGCGGTTAGCATGTCTACCGGCGCAGTTGATTTAGGTGAAAAGCCATCGGTTGTTTCAGCTATTATTAAATACCACCTTACTGAGCAAATGCGCGACTCAACCATTCATGCAATGGATGTACTTGGCGGTAAGGGCATCATGCTTGGGCCAAATAACTATTTAGGTCGTGGCTATCAAGGCGCACCTATTGCCATTACCGTTGAAGGTGCAAACATCTTGACCCGTAATATGATTATTTATGGTCAAGGTGCAATTCGCTGTCACCCATTTGTACTAACAGAGCTTGGTGCATGTGAAATTGAAGACCGCGAAGAAGCGCTTAACGTATTTGATAAAGCGCTAATGGGCCACATTGGCTTTACTATGTCGAACCTTGTACGTACTAAGTGGCTTGCACTTACAGGTGCACGTTTTACAAGCGTACCTTATAAAGATGAAACGGCTGAGTTTTACCGAATCGCGTCTCGCTTTAGTGCCTCTTTAGCACTTATGTCTGACATCAGCATGGCAGTATTTGGTGGCTCTCTTAAACGTAAAGAACGTATTTCTGCACGTTTAGGTGACTTACTAAGCTACCTTTACTTAGTGTCTGCAACGCTTAAACGTTACAACGATGAAGGCCGTAAAAAAGAAGATTTTGCACTTGTACAATGGAGTTGTCAGGATCATCTTTACCACTGCCAACGTGCCCTTGCTGATTTAATCAATAACATGCCATCTGCCCCACTACGTGGCGTACTAAAAGTATTGTTATTCCCATTTGGTCGCCCGGTTCGTAAACCTACAGACAAACTTGAGCATAAATTAGCACAACTACTACAAGTACCTAGCGAAACGCGTAACCGTTTAGCAAGCTATGTTTACTTAACTGACGAACCTCTTAATTTAGTAGGCCGTCAAGAGCAAACACTTAAAGACGTACTGGCTGTAGAGCCGTTATTTGAGCGAGTATGTAAAGAGAAAGGCCTTAAACTGCCATTCTTCCAACTTGATAAAGTAGCGCAAATGGGTCTTGAAGCTGGCATATTAAGTCAAGCAGAAGCTGACAAATTAGCTGCTGTAGAAAAAGCCCGTCTAGACGTAATTAACGTTGACGACTTTGAGCCAGCTGATTTATTGGCAGGCAAAGCCGCACGTAAAAGCGAAGACAAAAAGGCAGATGCAGCTTAATCAACCAAGCTAAGCATCTGAATAGCAAAAGCCAGCGCTCTAGCGCTGGCTTTTTTGTACTCAATTTTAATTAGCTTAAAGCAATAACTTTAAGCTCGATCAGTATCAAAAAATATAAAACCTACCAATACATTATAAAGCTTACTAATCACTCATCTAATACACGCTTTGTAACACTTTATTAAGCCTTGAATAAGCTCCAAAGCTTGCGTTTAAAAAATGTACGAGCAACACTCAAATACGCTAATAATAATTCAAGGACTGTATTAATGAACAAAACACTTAAGTTTGGCGCACTAGCATGTGCAATTGCACTCGCTGGCTGTAGCCAATCGAGCGATACAACACATGTTATTGCTGAACAAACCTCAGCAGCACAAGCGATACAGACATACAGTGCAAACACTTTTTTTGATACTACATCCTTTATAGGTAGTAGTTTTTCACCTTCTGGTGAAAAAATTCTCGTTAGTAGCGATGAAAGCGGTATTTATAGTTTATATGAGGTCGATGTTAAAACAGGCAGTAAAGAACGCTTAACCAATTTTGAAGACAGTACCTACCCTGTACGCTACTTCCCTAATGATGAGCGCGTATTATTTACCAAAGACTCAGGCGGTAACGAGCGATATCATGTCTACGTGCGTGAAGTTGATGGGTCAATAAAGGATTTAACCCCAGGGGAAGAAACCCGCGCGAGCTTTGCAGGCTTTACCAAAGATGCTAACCAATTTTTTATCACCAGTAATCAGCGCGATGCCAAATTTATGGATTTATATCGCGTAGATAGTGAAACCTATGAAATGTCTCCTGTTTATCAAAATGAACTCGGATTAGATGTTGGCGCCATTAGCCCTGATGGACGCTTTATTGCTTTATCTAAAAATAATACCAATAAAGACAGTGATACATACATTCTCGACACTTATAAAAAATCCCTTAAACCACAACTTATATCTAAGCATGATGATCCCGCACAATATACACCTGAAACCTTCTCTACTGACGGTAAATATTTATACTACTCTACAGACGCAAAAGGTGAATTTTCACAAGTGTGGCGCTATGAGTTAGCGACAGAGAAACATAGCCCGGCTTTAGAAGACGAATGGGACGTAAACTTTATTTATTTTTCTAAATCTGGACGCTACCAAGTAAGTGGAGTAAATGCCGATGCCAGTACTAAAGTAACTATTTTAGATACTCGTACAGGTAAACAAGTCGCTATGCCCACCCTACCCAATGGTAATTTACGCAGTGTAAATTTCTCAAGTGACGAGAAAACCATGGCGTTTTATTTGAACTCTGACACATCCCCAAGTAATTTATTTGTATGGCAAGTCGGTGGTATTAGCGCCAAACAACTAACTAATTCACTTAGCAAAGAAATAAATCAAAGTAATTTAGTACAAAGCACAATTGTACGCTTTAAAAGTTTTGATGGGCTAGAGGTACCTGGTGTTTTGTACAAGCCCAAACAAGCAAGTAGCACTAATAAAGTGCCAGCACTAATTTGGGTGCATGGTGGCCCTGGTGGACAAAGCCGTACTGGTTACAGCGCGACACAGCAGCACTTAATTAATCATGGCTATGCTATTTTTGCCGTTAACAACCGTGGTAGTTCAGGATACGGTAAAACATTTTTTCATTTGGATGATAAAAAGCACGGCACAGATGACTTACAAGATATTGTGTACGGTAAAAAGCATCTTCAAAGTTTAGATTGGGTCGATAGCGAAAAAATTGGCATCATGGGAGGTAGTTACGGCGGGTTTATGACCGCAGCTGCACTTGCCTTTGAACCAGAAGAATTCAAAGTAGGTATTAATATTTTTGGGGTGACTAACTGGGTAAGAACACTTAACTCAATTCCACCATGGTGGGAGAGTTTTAAAAAAGCCTTATACGATGAAATGGGCGATCCTGCGACAGACGGTGAGCGTCATCGTGCTATATCGCCATTATTTCATGCTAAAAACATTACAAAACCTTTAATGGTAATACAAGGCGCTAACGATCCGCGCGTTTTACAAGTTGAAAGCGATGAACTCGTTGCCGCAGTCAAAGCCAATGGCGTACCAGTAGAATATGTATTGTTTGAAGATGAAGGCCATGGTTTTACTAAAAAAGAAAACCGTATCAGCGCTTCTAACGCTTATTTAAACTTTTTAGATACTTACTTAAAAGAGTCATTTGGCCCACAAGGGTAATTGTAGACCAATTTATATTAAAGCCTGCTGCGTTTTCTTGTACGCAGGCTTTTTACTGTTTGGTTAATCTAGGTTCCAGTAAAGCAAACACCAAACCAAATACAGCGGCAAATATGCCGATAAATTCGAGCCAGCTATTGCCTGCATGTGGCATTGTTCGCGAGATTTCATCTGCACTATAAACACGTTTACCTCCCTCAACGGCTTCGACAAATGACTCACCAACATACTTATCCATTAACTTAAAACTTTGTACTCTTCTGGCTAGTATTTCCCGCCCTTTTTCTTCTCTTTTCTCGCGGTTTGATTCAATAATATAATTGCTCCAATGAGTATAAATATTCAGAGGTTCATCTTTTTTGATCACACCCAGTGATTTGTATTCGTAAAAGCGTTCATTGAACAGATAGTTTTTATGTCCTGCATAAAATAATGCACAGCCAAAAGCAATCAAAAACATAGCGAGGTATATAATTTTTCGCTGTGCAGCAGAACTCTTTACAGCTTTACTTTTAAACCACACTTCTACATCGGGTATTTGCATCAGCCTAGCTTTATCATGGCTCGATACAAGCGGCTTCATAAACTCATCAATTGAAAGATCTAATGCAATCAATAAAAATCTAAATATTTCATTCGAGGGAATTGATTTATCGTTTTCAAGTTTTGATAAATAGCTCTGCTCTATCCCCACTTGCTGAGCGAACTCTGGCTGGCTCAGTTTTTTATTATTTCGTAGCTGCTTTAATTGTTGACCTAATGTGCTCATCTTAATGCTTCCTTTTTAAAAGTGAGGTTAGATTCTTGGTAATTCATGCAGATATATGAAGCTGAATAATGAAGAATAACAAGAAATATTAGCAGGTTAGTATAAAAGAGTCGATCTGATAGCTGATAGCTGATAGCTGATAGCTGATAGCTGATAGCCAAAGTATGTTTTATTAAAAGAAATATGAAATAATTTCATAATCTTGTTATTGAGGAAATAACAAGTGGCGGAGTGGACGGGACTCGAACCCGCGACCCCCGGCGTGACAGGCCGGTATTCTAACCAACTGAACTACCACTCCGCAGTGGTATGTGCATGGGGTAATGCACTTACTAATTTTGTTACGATATCAAATGGCGGAGTGGACGGGACTCGAACCCGCGACCCCCGGCGTGACAGGCCGGTATTCTAACCAACTGAACTACCACTCCGCAGAGATATCATATTACTTGTCATTACTAAATTTGTTGGCGGAGTGGACGGGACTCGAACCCGCGACCCCCGGCGTGACAGGCCGGTATTCTAACCAACTGAACTACCACTCCAGCATACAAATTTTTGTAACATAACAGTGTTTAAATAGTGGCGGAGTGGACGGGACTCGAACCCGCGACCCCCGGCGTGACAGGCCGGTATTCTAACCAACTGAACTACCACTCCAGCGCATATTTAAACTGTTATTTTTCTTATTGGCGGAGTGGACGGGACTCGAACCCGCGACCCCCGGCGTGACAGGCCGGTATTCTAACCAACTGAACTACCACTCCATAATAAGAATATGTTTTACAACCATATGTTGTGTAAGAGTTGGCGGAGTGGACGGGACTCGAACCCGCGACCCCCGGCGTGACAGGCCGGTATTCTAACCAACTGAACTACCACTCCGCATTTTCGTTGCTGTCTGAGTCTCCCCTGACAGCGGCGTGAATAATACGAACCAGCCCCTATTTCGTCAAGGGCTTTTTTGTTTTTTTATAGGTTTTTTAGTCATCTGACATCGAAAGGTTTAAAATTTCACCTGATTTGTCATTTTTTGAACCATTTTTGCCAACTTGATTTTTTTCTGTGTTGGTAACTTCACCATCAGCTGCTTTCTTTTTATTTAAAAAAGGCAGCTTAACTTTAAATTTGATTGGTTTTTTCTGAACAAATACACGAATTGCTAACCAGCCAAGTAATAAAATAAGAATATTACACCCTATTATTAAGCTAACAATTGTTGAAGTGGCTATTTTTTCATCTACAGGCTCACTTGCTTTCATTTGCTCAGGCGCAATTATCGTTGCCGGATCAATTTCAGGCACCGCAACTATAGGACGTTCTATTTCAAATTTATAGGTTGGTAGCGTCGCCATAAACTCACGCTCGTTTATATTTGTGCCAAAAACAGATAACTCAACACTGTATCGACCCCAATCATAATTTTTAACGTTAAGTTGGCGCGAGTCATTAGGAGCAGCATCTATGGTAAACATTTGCTCTTCGTTATTAGGGTAATAAATTTTACCCTGAATAATGACGGTTTCTGGCTTAACGACGCTTGGGTCTATCGTTATTGTCAGTTTATGCTCGTCAGTGTCTTGCTCTGCTAGGGTAACGTTTGTTGAAAAGGGAGGTTCGTGCACTTCTATCGTGTCTTGTACAATACGGCGCTGTAATAGAGGCGTTGCAACGTAAAGCTCTGGCGTCCATTCACCAGCAGGAAAGTCTAACGTAAACTCTCCGGTAAAAATGCCGTCTTTAGCGCGTTCGTCAAATCCGCGCCCGTCATCTTTAAATTCGGCGACTTCTTGTACCCCTGAACCAAAATTAGCAAAGTTTTCGTTATTGGTACTTACAAAATCTACATTAAGGCTTACTACATCCCTAAATAGCTCAGCATCTATTGGCTCACCGTCATTAAGAATTTTACCGGTAATTTTAATTGTCTCCCCTCTAAATAACATAGGAGGGAGTGGCTGCGCCTCTAAAGATACTTCACCAAGCACTACAATTCGGCTGTTTGGTAAAATACTGCCAATAACCTGCCATGGACCGGCCATAGGATTTTTTATTGTAACCAAATCGTAGGTTAACTCGTCAAACCAATCGAGGTCGGGGTTTCTTACGGCTTCAGTTGCAAAGTATTTACTGCCATCTGGCCTAACTAAAATAACAGCCGGTGCGCCTGGCTTTCTAAAAAACAGCAGGGTTATTTCTTCAATTTTACTATCTATACGAAAACGATTTTCTAATAAGGGGATTTCATTTTGATGCCCGTCACGTTTGAGCACTTCTACTTGCTTAACGCCATAAGCACTTCCAGCAAATAAACTGGCGGCGCATAACGCACTAACAAAATACATCGTTTTCATTGGTTAGCCTTATTCAGCGCGCCATAAACATTGGCCGCCTTCTTTATTGACAAGATCGAGTCGTGCTTCGTGTGCGCTTTGCTCAGCGTCGTTTGCACGTAAAACAACTAAAGGCGCCCTATTTGGGTTTAAACGTCTTATGCCGCCTTTTTGTTGCTCGCTGCCATCGTCTTTATTTTGATTTAAGTTTAGCTTTGTTTGCCCACCTGTCATGGCAAGGTAAACATCGGCTAAAATTTCAGAATCCAGTAAAGCGCCGTGCAATGTTCGTTTTGCGTTATCTATATCGTAGCGACGACACAAAGCATCAAGATTATTCTTTTGACCAGGATGCAAGTCACGCGCCATTTTAAGGGTGTCGAGAACTTGGCAGTAATCGTGGGTATTAGGGTAACCCTGATTAAGCAGCGCAAATTCATTATCCATATGGCCCACATCGAACGGTGCGTTATGAATAACCAGCTCTGCCCCTTTTATATAGTCAAAAAACTCTTGCGCTATGTCACGGTAAAGGGGTTTATCACGTAAAAATTCGTTGGTAATACCATGAACATCTATCGCTTCTTCTTCAATACTACGTTGTGGATTTATATAAACGTGAAAATTGTTGCCGGTTAAGCGCCTGTTTACTAACTCTACACAACCAATTTCTATAATGCGGTGACCCTGTTTAGGGTCGATGCCGGTGGTTTCTGTATCTAAAACTATTTGTCTACGTGCCATATCGAATTTAGCCTGACTCTGGTATCTTTCTATAATCACTTTATTGTACATAATATCAAGGTAAAACAGTGCAAAAAACCGTAGAGATTTATACCGATGGCTCATGTTTAGGTAATCCGGGCCCTGGTGGTTATGGTATTTTTATGATTTATAACGGTCACGAAAAAAAATTAAGCCAAGGTTATAAATTAACAACTAATAACCGCATGGAAATGCTCGCAGCGATTGTAGCCTTAGAATCACTTACGCGTGAATGCGAGGTAAATCTCACAACCGATAGCCAATATGTTAAGCAAGGCATTGAATCGTGGATAGCTAATTGGAAAAAGCGCGGTTGGTTAACCTCTGCGAAAAAACCGGTTAAAAACGTAGATTTATGGAAACGTCTAGATAAAGCCTGTAGCGAACATAATGTTACATGGAAGTGGGTTAAAGGGCATAGTGGCCATAAGTACAACGAAATAGTTGACGATTTAGCTCGCGATGCCGCAGGCAGTAAAGATTTACTTGAAGATGTAGGTTATCAGCCTTAATTGTTATTTTTTTCATCGCAGCGCTTAAAGTGCTGCTTTGAGGTTTGCCTAAGCCCTGCCCCTTTTACTGGCGCAAACTGCGGCCTTGCATGCCACTTAGGCTTTATAGGTGTAAGCGGGGCCACTCGCTTACGTGCCACCAGCATATACACACTCCCCATAGGTTTTAAATATTGTTTGGCAAAACTGCGCCAAAATTCAAAACGCGACAACCTGTTACCTCTTGCTAGCGATGAGTAAATAAATCGCTCATCACTCACTATTTCAAATCCTAATAAGTTAAGCCAATCTTTAACACGGGCAGGTGTAAAAAACCGCCCTGTCCATGGAAGTTTTTGACCACTAAACGGCAGCATTTGCGCAAGCCCACATAAGCTAAATGGGTTAAAACCGGTAATAACAATATAACCACCAGGTATTAGCGTGCGGTGTGCCTCGCGTAAAATATGGTGCGGATCTGAATGGTACTCTAAGCAATGGCTTAAAATACACGCATCAACACTGTGCTCGTAAAAAGGTAATTCGTCGATATCGGCCACAACACCTGTATAGGGGCCGGGCTCTGCAACGCACACTTGATGCTTAATGGTGCTAACACTTGTATTAATTTCACCACTTAAATTACCTAGTTTTAGCATGTGATAACCAAACATACGCGGTAACCATTGATCCATTTTGCGTTCAATGTCAGATCGTAAATAGTCACCATGAGGGAACTGCTGCCATGACAGCGGTTTAGGTCCTTCTTGAAAACTAAGGGCTGGTTTCATTTTATGAGCTCGTTATACTATGTGTTAACTGTCACTTTATAGAGCATTGTAACATGGTGCAAGTCAAAGCAATTAAAGCCTTTTCTGATAATTATATTTGGTGTTTAACCACTCATAATAGTAACCAAGCATGGGTAGTAGACCCAGGTGACGCAAGGCCTGTAATTACGCATTTAGCTGAACATAACTTATCATTAGCTGGCATTTTAATAACCCATCATCATAGCGACCACACCGGAGGCGTAGCTGATCTAGTTAAGCAATTTGCAAATATCCCTGTTTACGGCCCCGCCAATAGTCCTTTTGATGGTATTACTCATACTCTAATTGATGGCGATAATATCGAAGTACTTAATGTGCCATTTAATATTGTAGCCACGCCTGGGCATACGCTTGATCATATTTGTTATACCCACGACGAACTCGCTTTTACTGGCGATACTTTATTTAGCGGTGGCTGTGGTAGATTATTTGAAGGGACAAGCGAGCAAATGTGGAACTCGTTCAATAAACTGCGTGAATTACCAAAAAGCTGTAAGGTGTATTGCACTCATGAATATACTCAGGCTAACTTAGCGTTTGCAAAAGCAGTAGAGCCTCGTAACCCTGAGCTACTCGAATATAGCAAAAAAGTAGATGAACTTCGTAGTAAAGATGAAATAACGTTACCAAGTAATATTGACCAAGAGCTTAAAATAAACCCGTTTATGCGCAGTGACTTACCTACTATTACTGAATTATTACCAAAAGAATTCCTTTTGGTTACAAAAAACAATGAACCTTGGGAAAACTTTGCTAGTCTGAGAAAGTTCAAAGACAATTTTTAACGCATAATCTAATAGCTAGCTATATTTTATATTAAAATCATGCCTTTATCATTGGGGCATGATTTTCTCTTCGCGTTTAAAGTGGTCACTAAGTGGCAATGTTGACTCATAACGGGTAGTATTCGCCGAGTTTTTTACCCGATGTATTGGTATTTATGAATAAATCTCCTCTTTTAATTACCTTGGCGCTTGCGCTAAGTGGTTGTCAAACGGTTACAACCTTAGACTCTGACTCTCAAGTCGCTACTCAAACAAACCAAAAGCTTGAAGGCGCAAGCCCTAACGATATCAACAATGCATTGATGGTAAACGCACAATATCAACAAGTTAATAGTGAAGACGAAGAAGCTCCCGTTTTTGATGACGTGTGGGAACGTATTCGTTACCAGCTTTCTATTGACGTACCACAAAACCGCCCTGTTGTTACCGAGCGAAATTACTACGCTCGCCATCAAGCTTATTTAGATCGTATTTCTAAACGTGCAGAGCCTTACCTTCACTTTATTGTTGAAGAAGTAGAAAAACGCGAAATGCCAATAGAAATTGCATTACTCCCTATTGTAGAAAGTGCTTTTGACCCATTTGGTTACTCTAATAGAAGCGCTTCAGGTATTTGGCAGTTTATGCCAGCAACAGGTGAGCGTTTTGATTTAAAGCAAAACTGGTGGTATGACGGTCGTCGCGACATTGTTCAATCGACACGTGCTGCACTTGATTACTTATCATATTTGCATAAAACCCTTGAAGGCGATTGGTTAAACGCTATTGCGGCGTATAACTCGGGCGAAGGGCGTTTGATGCGCGCGATTAAAAAGAATCGTAAAAAACATTTACCAACCGATTTTTGGTCACTAGATTTACCAAGTGAAACCACAGCATACGTACCTAAGCTATTAGCACTTGCCGATTTATTAAAGCGTGCTGACGACTTTAACGTTAAGTGGCAACCGGTGATCAATGCACAAGTAGTCGAAGTGGTTGATGTAGGCTCACAGATTGATTTAGCGCTTGCTGCTGATATGGCTGATATGACGCTTACTGAGCTTTACAGGTTAAACCCTGGCTTTAACCGCTGGGCAACGGATCCTAATGGGCCGCACTTTTTATTATTACCTACCGATAAAGCAGAGCAGTTTAGCCAAAAACTTGCACTTACTGATGTAAAAGATCGCTTACGCTGGCAACAGTACACTGTCGCTCGTGGCGATAGCCTTTCTGTTATTGCTAAAAAGTTTACCACCAGTAGCAGTGCAATTCGCTCGCTTAACAAATTAAAATCAAACACTATTCGCGTAGGCCAGGAACTGTTAGTACCGCTTACCGATGGTGCAATTAATAGCGAACATTTACCTAAACAAATGCGTTTAGCAGCAAATAAAGCAACTCGCACTAAGTTATCGCACACGGTTAAAAGTGGCGATACACTTTGGGATATAAGCCGCGAGTATGATGTAACAATGGACGAACTTGCGTCGTGGAATAAACTGAAGAAAAACTCAGTACTGCGATTAAATCAAAAGCTAACTGTCTATAAATCAGCAAGTAAACCACAAGCAACCGCAAGTACTAATCGTACCATTACCTACAAAGTACGCCGTGGTGACTCGCTTGCGCGTATTGCTTCTAAGTTTAATTTAACGGTTAATGAGATTATTAAGTGGAATAACTTAGCCGGCCAAAAGTATTTACAACCGGGCCAAAAGTTAAAGCTTAAAGTAGACGTAAGAAGTAGCTAATTTATAGAGCTATAAAAGCAAAAAGGAGCGTATGCGCTCCTTTTTTAATACTTTAATTTAATAAATTAATCTGAACTCTAGGGCGTGTTGATCTTTGGTGGGCGAATTTGCAGCAGTATGTTTGGTTTTTAGGCAAGGCAGAGCCTATGTAGTGTGGTTGTTCCCCATAAATAGGCGATAACGCAGCATAAATGCCAAACATGCACTGCCCTCTGGGTTCTTTCTAGGGACGGTCAACTCTTTGTTGCCTACATGGATGTAGGTAAGGGGCGTGAGCAGGACGCGGAAGCTTTGCTCGGTTTTTACTTAGCCCACTAGGTTACAAACCTCGCGCCGCGATTTAATCGCCCCTAGATTGAACAAATTTCAATCCACAAAGATCAACACGCCCTTGTTAAGACATTTACTAACATATTGAATCATATGTGATATTTAAACTTATCTTTCTTTAGCCAGAGATTTTCAGTGAAAACAAGGCTAATTCTCTCGTCAATAGCTGCTAGGGATAGGTCTATTATCCAGAGTTCTGGTTAAATTAAGCTGGTAGTTTTTCTAGCCATGCTTTTAACCAAGGCTCTGTAACGGGCCATGGCTCAAAATCTTCACAGGCATCTATTTCTAGGCGATTACCAACTGGCTTTGCTTGTAAGTCGCGTAATAGCTCATCAAAGCTGCGACCAGCACCACAAAAGGTGTCACCATAGCATCTATCACCCATAGCAATGACCCCAAAAGGTTTATCGGTAAGCATAGGAAACGTGCTATTCATAGCAAAGTACAGCCCCGCTAAATTGCTTGGTATATCGCCTTGGCCTGTGGTTGAAGTAACAATTAAAATATGTGATGCATTTTTAATATCATCAAGAGATGCCTCATTAATAACGCTTGCAGTATGGCCTGCTTGCTCAATAGTATTGGCCACTTCATCGCTCAAACGCTCTGCGCCGCCATTAACACTGCCTACAAAAATACTAATATGTGACATTAATAATCCTTTTCTTGATCAGGCCAACCTAGTTGCTGACATATTTTAAGCATGTCTTCACCTAGTGGCGCTTTTATTGTGATGGGTTTATGCGTGTAAGGGTGCACAAAACTAAGCTCTGTTGCAAATAACATTAGTCGTCTTAGCTCAAAATGCTCTCTAAAAAATTGATTGTGCTGGTTATCGCCGTGATTTACATCACCTATAATCGGTAACGATAAATGCTTTAAGTGTCTGCGAATTTGATGCTTACGCCCCGTTTTAGGAAAACACTCAACTAACGAGTAGCGCACTGTTGGGTATTTACCAATAGGAATAGGCAATGCAGCTTGGTGCAAACAATTAAACTGAGTTTGCGCCTCTTGTGGCGCTTTATCTTGATCTGCAAACTTGTCAGCTATTTTATCCAGCTCTTCTTTTAGCGGTTTGTCTAAAAAAACTGATTCAGGGGCAAACCCGCGCACTAGCGCTAAATATCGCTTAGCGATAGTACCTTCAATGAATAACTGATTCATATCGCGCGCGGCTTCAGAGCTTAAAGCAAATAGCAGCACACCCGACGTAGGTCTATCTAACCTATGTACTGGAAACACATGTTGCCCTAACTGATCACGTAACATTTGCATGGCAAACTGAGTTTCGTGCTTATCTAAAAAAGAGCGGTGCACTAGTAAACCCGAGGGTTTATTTATGGCTACGTAGTTCTCATCTTGATACAAAATAGCCAATTCGCCATATTCAATAGGCTCTGGGCGCTCACTCATTGGGCTCTCCTAAAAAGGCATCAAGCTGAATTAGTAATTCAATAATCTCGTTACTACCATTTTTACTCACAAGGGTCATTTGTGCCATAGGCGCAATTGCAAAATTACGAGGCAATGGTTGCTGATGAGTCACTAAATGCTGAACTTTTTCTATAAATACAAATTGTAACCATTGTTCAAACGCCATCGTGTCGTGACAAAATGGAACACTGGAATTTAATGCCTCAGGGGCTACTGGCTGAGCTTGCCAAAGTTGATGCTTTTTTAAAAGAGCTGTGAGCTGATTTAAATAAGCTTGGGTTTGCTGGTACATAACCACCCTCTTTCATATATGTAATGCAATTATACCCTGTTCCCACACAGCCCGCTATGGCGTATAATTAGGGCAATTTAGCAGTAAAAACAGTTGAGAATACAATGAGCGAACACATAGCCACATTAGGCCAACTTTTAGACGGTGCAGGTACTCAGTGGCGTGCTTTTGATATTGGCAGACATATAACTAAGCTTGATAAAAAACAGTTTTTAGCCATTGAGCAAGCTCAAATCCCATACCCTTATCCTCTGGCAGGTCATGCATGGCTAGCTATTCAATTTTGGGATAGTAAAGCAAGCAAAGAACCATACGTGTGGTTTTTAAAGTTTCCACTTGATGAACAAAGCATGCTTGTAAGTGCTAGTCGCGATCACTTTGCCGATATGGTTATTCAAGCATTAGGCACTGAAATTACGGGAGAACAAGCCGATGGTAAGCTCGATAATAACCCGTATGTTTTTACACCAAACGCAAATAAGTTAGCTGCGTTTAACGCACAGCTTAAAGTGCTATTAAAACAACCGGCTTCGCAATATTACGAACACGCACAATTATACTTTAGCGGCAAAATTGGCTTTGATAACTGGCAAAGTGTTGCACTTCAAGGTATTGCAGATTTTGCACTACGTCTAGATAACGACGCAAATTTAAGCAACTTACAAAATGCGTGGGCGCATTTACCGCTTGTAGTATTACAACCACTTAGCGCAATGCTTGAACATGTTGAAATCCCCACATCTTTGAGTGAACTTTTATTAGCATATGGTCAAGCTGCAATTGAAAATAACGATACCATAGCTTTAACCGCTGCACTGCGCTCATTGTCTAAAGGGCAAGCGCAAGGGCTAAGCACACAACTGGTTGATGCAGCATTAAGCTCATCACTTGGTAATGATTCGGACGTACTTTTAACCATTGCAGGGCGCTGTTTTGTGCAGTTAGAAGATCCAGAGCGGTTACACATATTTATGGATAATTGTGCACAACATCAAGAAATAGCGGAGCTGTTTCCTAGTGTGTTTGCCGATTTAGTTGCAATACCCACTATTCGCCCTCATTTATTAGGTTTATTACGAAAAGAAAATCGTAGCGAAACTCTCGCACGAGCAATTGGAAGGTTATTCTCTTAATGGCAAGCTTATGGACGTTCATACTTATTGGTAGTGTAATTTATTTATTTTGGCTTAGCCGAAAAGTTGCTGAAGCAGCGAACGTTCATGCAAAGCGCCAAAGCGATCAATTACAAGTACAGCTAATGAGTGTTGCATGCACTAAGCGCCGTTTTGGTTTTTTAAAAAACGGTAAGCCAGGTATTAAAAGTGAATTTATATTTGAATTTTCAAGCGATGGTGAGAATGCTTATCAAGGTGTGCTTATAATGGAAAATGAGTTTTTGAAAAGTGTGGTTGTTCCGCCGCATAAAATATAAAAGTATTTTAAGCGCTTTTTTAATGCTTAAAACTAAATTTAATACAAAAAACTAAGGCGTAACTAAAGTTACGCCCCAATTGGACTGCATCCTGCTAGATATCCTTTATCTATAAATCCGTATTATCATCCCCTGAACGAGCAAACAACCTTGTTTACCCTCCCATTGCATCCTGCAATATCCTTAACCTTCCTGGTCAACCTGCGTAATCTAACGCGTGGCTACATACCGTAGCATCATCCGTGGTAATCCTTTTAAGTAGCTCCTGCCACTTTAATGCATCCTGCATTTTCCTCTTGCCGCCTTGGCCATCCTACGTAAACTAACGTTCCTGCTACTTCCTGTAGCGTCATCCGTGAATATCCTAAAGTAGCTCCTAGCTACTAAGTGCCTCTTGCACTTCCTAATTCATCCTTGTATCCGTTTTAACTTGTCCTTTGTGCTTCCTGCTAGCGCCTGCTATGTTGCCTATTCCGTATCCTTGGCAGTAGCTTAATCGTTAAGCTATGTCGTCTTGACAAAGTAAAGTTTAAAGCAAAAGTGGCTTGGTAATAGCACTTAACAAAAAATAAATGAGTGTAATAAATATGCAAAAATAAAATAAGCTAGATATATTAACAACTTAAATTAAAAAAGGCCTGTTAGCACAGGCCTTTATCTATTAATACTCACGTCAATGTAGGATATATCTCACGGCCTAATGTCCGTTTTGGCGTATTTACTCACACATGAATAGCTAAAAATTCAATTAATCTTACAAACTATTCATCTAAACCCTTATTTAAACAGCAAATCACCTTCAATTTTATTAAATGTAAGTTGTTTTAGTGCTTTAAATCCCTCGGTTTTAAAAAACTCGGAGTGCTCTTTACGTGTAACAAAAACAGCCATGCCTGTTGCATTTAAATTTGATTTTACTAAGTCATTTAACCCTCTTAATAAATATCGACCGAGCCCTTGGCCATGAAAGTGTGGATCTACAGCTATAAATGCTAAAAAGTAATAATTACCCTGCTCTTTTAATGCATCTCTTATAGTTTTTTCTTTTTCTATTAATTGGTTAGTTTGCAAAAAACCGGCACTGAGCATAAGTTTTAAACGCCAATGCCAATAGCGCTGGGCTTGCAGTTGACTATTAGACTCAAATACACACGCCACAGCTTTTAACTTTTCATTACGGTATAAGCCTATCAAGGGCTGTTTTTCTTGCCAAAAAGTACTGAGCTCTTCTCTAATAAGAGAACGAAGTTTTTTCTCATAAGCGGATTTGTTATTTTCAATATAGTTAAGCAGCGTTTGCAACATAGGATCGTCATGATAAGCCTGATAAATAAGACTCGCAGCAATGCTTATGTCTTCTGCGGCTAAATACTGCACGCTAAAGGTGTCTGTTTGTGTGTCTACAGTCATCGTGTTTCCTCTTATTATTGATTTTAAATACGCCGAACAATAAAACTCATTAAACTAAAGTTAACTATATACCTAAAGTAAAAAAAGCGTCAATTCAGCCAGAGTTTAGCTAGCCAAGCTTATAATTATGTTCTAACTTTGGATGAATTTAATATCGATTACATTAAATTTGCTAACTACTTAACTTAGTCAACCCCGACTCTAGCTGAGCACTATGCATATTTAATCAAATTGTTATCATTACATGGAGCTATATTATGGATACAACAAAGCACGACATAAACACCCTATTTGCACAGCTTGGTTTACCAAACTCTGAAAAACAAATAGATGAATTTATTGCCAACCATGAGCTCGAGGACACTACATTACTGCAAAACGCCCCATTTTGGGATGAAGCACAGCAACACTTTTTGGCTGAGTCACTTGAAGAAGATGGCGCGTGGAGTGAAGTAATTGATGAGCTAGATGTAAGAATTAGACAAAGTAACTAATCGTATTTGGCACATTAATTAATGTGCCCTCCCCTATTTATTGCTAACATAGCACCCGCGCAGCTTTACTAGCTGCGCATTTATTTATTAAAGAGTTATAACCCAATGAATTCAGTTGTATTTGATGCAATTAAAGTCCTTCTTGAAGAAGGCAAAACTCCCACTGTTGCGCTCACAAAAGGCCGCTTAGCTCAATCAGTGCCAATGCCAATGATAATTGCTGCAGTAAGCCAATATAAAAATAACCCTGAATCTATTCATAACTTAATGAAAAACCCACAGCAAACCAGCGATAACGAACCTAAAACTAGTCAACTAGATAGGATTGAGCAAAAGCTTGATAGGTTACTCGCTATGCTAGAGCAAAAATAATTTGAGACTATAAATGTTCGTTGTTGATTTAACATTTGATTGCTACCAAGACACCACCCTAGAACAAGCCGAACAAGCAATAAACCGCTTAGTAAATGCCCTGCGTTTTAATGGCCAAATAATGGGGGAAGAATTTCCAACCGTGTTAAAAGACGGTTACTTCATCACCCGTGTTATGTGCCCTACTGAGGATGCTATGCATCTTCTAAATAACAGTCCGTTTGTAAAGCACAGTATTGAGCTACTTAATAGTGCAGGTTTGCTTGCCCCAAAAGTTAAAATTATCGGCCAGGATATTCATTCAAATGGGGCTGATTGCTGTAAAGAACCATCAAGCTATATTTTGTACACAACTTACGTGCATACCTGTAGCCCGCTTTATTGTGGTGATGACTTTTTACCCGTGCCGCTATTTAATATACCCGCTATAGCCAATGGCGATTATAAAACGCTAATTAAGTGGCAAGAAGATTGGCAAGCATGCGATCAAATACAAATTAATGGTGCAACACGCTGTGAGTTTCCTGCTCTTGAGGAAATATCGAGTACACAAAGTGATTTATACCGCCGCGGAAAAGACATAACTAAACGCATAAGTTTTTTAACTAAAAAGCCAGTTTACTATTATTTATACCGTGTTGGCGGCGTTGATAAAGCCTCTGAACTTGAACGTAAATGCCCAAGCTGTAATAGTGATTGGAAACTAGATGAGCCTTGGTTTGGGCTATTTGATTTTAGATGTGAGCCGTGCGGTTTAGTGTCTAATGTGTCGTGGGATTTTCAGTAGCCACTACTAATGCGTTTTTAAAGTCAGCTTAGTGATTACGCTAAGCTGATTTATTAATTATAATTTAAATCTCAAGCGCTTTTAAAAACGACTCTATATTTGGTGCAAGTACATGATGTGTTTTTTTGCCAACATGCTCTAAACAAACTTCCCCACTATGAATTAAAACACTTACCAATAAATCGTCTTGATCTGTTAAGCCAATAAACACTGTTTCGGGTTGTTTTAGCTTTCGCTTCATTAACACGTGACCAGTTATGTTTTGTTGTAGCATGTCGAAATCATCAGTATTCCAAGCTTGTAATAGCTCGACTTGATGGCCGTCAATACTTGCCAAAATACTTCCACCGTACATATGACCATAAAGCTCACTAAGCGCTTTTGGAAATTCAAGCTCCAATGCCTTAGCTAAATCGTTTAATGAGCCTGCTGGCTGCTGGCGTACGCCTTGCCATTGAATATTGCCTTGCTCATCAACCTCACCAAGCTCACACGGGCTTGGCCATTGCTCATCATGCACTATAAGTGGATACTTAGCGGTGTTTTTAAGGGTATTTTCGATAAATTTATGGTGAAGTTGTTCTAAAAGCAATACTACAGACATACTGTGAAACTCAATTAAATTAGATATAATGTTCCCATTGTAACTATTTAAGAGCAAACATGACAGATTACAGCAATTCTCCAGACCTTAAAGGCAGTGTATTAGGGCAATCTACTGAGTATGTAGACGACTATACGCCAAGCTTGCTTTTCCCTATTGCGCGCAAGCTAAATCGTGATGCTTTAAATATTGATGAAGCCGAGCTGCCATTTAAAGGCCAAGACATTTGGACAGGTTACGAACTTTCGTGGTTAAATGCTAAAGGTAAACCGCAAGTTGCAGTGGCTTTATTTACCTTTGAATGTCAAAGCAGCCATATTATTGAGTCTAAATCATTCAAGCTTTATCTAAATAGCTTTAATCAAACTCGCTTTGAAAGTAATAAAGTGGTTAAGCAGCATTTAATTGACGATTTATCGAATGCTGTTAATAGCCCTGTAAAAGTAACGCTATACAGCCCTGATGATTACAATTGCCTGCCTTGCACTGCGCTTCCTGGTGAGTGTATTGATGATTTAGACATCGAGATAGATAATTACGACATTGACGCTTACTCTCTAAAAGCACAAAGTGACACTGTAGTCACAGAAACACTTCATAGCCACTTACTTAAATCAAATTGTTTAATAACCTCTCAGCCTGATTGGGCGAGCATTATTATTAGATACACAGGCGAGAAAATATGTCGCGAATCGCTGCTGCGTTATTTAATATCGTTCAGAACGCATAATGAGTTTCATGAGCAATGTGTAGAGCGCATTTATAGCGACTTAACCACGCAACTAAACATTAAAGAGCTTGAAGTGTATGCACGTTACACTCGCAGAGGTGGACTAGATATTAACCCGTACCGTTCAACGCACTATAATGATACACCGTTTGCCGTTAAGATTAATCGTCAGTAAATCTTGAATTTATATTAAAAAAGGAGCTTAGGCTCCTTTTTTAATATTGGTTTTTAGCTAATCGATACGCTTAGTCGGTATAGGCATCGCGCATACATCCACATAATTGTAAGACTGCACAAACCATGGTTCAGTTCGGTTTTTACGAGCATCAATGAGTTGCTTGAACGATACAGAATCTGTTTTCATTACTTTAAATACACTTTTATCGTTTTTAACATCAGCCAATACTTGCACATTTGTTATGGGGTTAAATGCAACACCATCGGTTGGTGTGCGCTGCAAGCGGTTAAAATGCTCCATACCTTCAAGTACTCGGCCAAACACTGTAATGTTTTTATCGAGGTAGCGCGGCCCTTGTCCTATGGTTACAAAAAACTCCGTACTCGCGCTATTTATATCGTTATCACGCGCCATGGCAAATACACCATTACAATGAACTTGCCAGGTTTGTGTATGTGTTTGATTTTGCGCTACTGCAAAACCATTTAAAAAACCCGTAACAGGCGCGTAACCATCGCCTTTTAACTCAGTAATTTTAAATGGCTGAGTCGTTTCTAAATAAAACTCTGCAGGTACCGTTTTATTCGCTGTTTGTATTTTTTTATTCCCTGAACTGTCGCCGCCTTGTGCTACAAAACCTTCAACAAAACGATAAACACTGGTGTCTTTATAAAAACCCTCTCGTGCTAGCTCTTTTATATGTGCGGTATGTTTAGGTGCAAGCTCAGGGTTGAGCTTAATATAAGCTGAGCCCGTGGGCAGCGTTATTTTTAAAATATTTTGTGTACTTACCGTTTGCCATTCATGTGCCTTAGCATTTTTTATTACATCACTTGCACTAACGGCTATTGCTGTGGTTTGGGAGTGCTGAGCACATCCAGTTAATGCTGTCATTAACACAGCTAAATATAACGCTTTCATATAATCCTTATAATACAAAGTGTAGGCTTAATCCCAGTCAAACTTATATAGCACATCTACATTTTGGTATAATCCACTGGTTATTTCTATATATAATTGCGAGAGTAATTGATACCGTACAGCCACTTCGCTTAATGAATCAAATACACCTACGCTATACTTAACTTGCAAGCTTGGAGCTACATAGCCTGATATTTCTACTTTTGTGCTATCACCGCTACCTGACGAACTTAAGCTAACATCGGAAAGACCAAACGTTTCACCTACTTTTGATACCACGCCTTCACTTCGGCTAACCCCTTGAGAAAGCAGTAATTGGGTGAGCATTGCATCACTAGAGGAACTATCCCCGTCACCTAAAGGTTGACCATTTAGTAAATACGCTAATGCTTGCGCTTGATCCATTGCAGGCTCAGAAAACACTTTAAGCGTTGGTTGTTCAACATTGCCTGTTAGTGTCACCCCAGCAATTACGTCATTTGCGGTGTTATCAGGGTTACGAATTGCTTTAATATTTAAGTACGGTTGCTCAATTGAGCCACTAAAACCGACTTGTCCAGTACTTATTATTAAATCTTGGCCAAACGCTAAATAAGTTCCGTCAATCAAATTAAGCTCGCCGGTGGCAATAATCGGCGCACCTTGGCTCATTTTAATCGCTAAATCCCCTGCCACTTTAGACTCTAATCCGAACGACTCTACCTTTACGTCATTTTTAACAATCACTTTTAAGTCTATGTCGTAATCAAACGGTACTTTTTCAGTTGCTTCTGTTTGTTGATCAACAATAATTTCGTCGTCACTTACTTGCACAGCCCCTTCGGGGAGCTCTTCAATCATTATACGGCCATAAGGTACAACCACTTCACCTGCTAATTTAAGCGCATTATTGGCTAAACCTATTTTTAAATCTGGCGATATTTTAAATGTAACGCCTTGTTGTGCGCGTACAAAAAACTGCTCGCCCGCTACATTTACATTTACTTTAGGTTGCTCACCTTGCCAATCAACATCACCTGTTAGCTTTATTTTGCCACCTTGATTGTCTTTTAAATTACCCTCTATTGTGGCAGTCGTTTTATCAAACAATATATTTATATTAGATTTTTGTAGCGCAATAGGAAGCTGTTCACCCTCAAGGTTTATATCGTTTACGTTAAGCTCACCATTTAATAGTGGGTCTTTTAACGTACCCGCAAGTGCTACCTTACCGCTAATATCACCTTTTAATTGCTCGAGTGTTTCAAGAAATGGTTGTAAGTCTGAAAGTAATATTTTATCAATATTAATAGTGCCATCAAGCGCCTGCGTATTTTGTATGTCATCAATATTAATTTGTGTATTAATTTTGCCTAATACGCTTGATTCTAAATTAGCTTCGAGCTGACCTTTTTGAGAGTCTGAAAAAGCACTAATACTGAGTGTTTCTACGGGTAATTTAAAGCGGTCTTCTTCTGAAGTTAATACAGCCGTTAAATCTGTAGAGTTTATATTGGCACGTAGTGTTTTAAGTGCGCCTGCATGCCAATTAAGGGCAACGTCACCCGTTATATCACCGCGTGTGCGAATGTTATCTGGCAAAAAGTGTTTAAGCTCTTCAAGGGCTAAATTATTTAACTTAGCATTTAACTGACCTAGCTCTTTAGTTTGGGCAAGCGTGTCTATACAAAGCTCGCTTTGCTGAGAAGCCCAACAGTGCGCACTCACATCAAAATTACCGTTTTGCGAGTTAAACATAACAGCAATATTTTTAGTGTTGCTAAAGCTGAGCTTTTTGTCACTGAGCGTTACATTACTAAGCTCACCGTTCCAGGTAGTGTTATTAATTTTGCCATTTACTTCAAGCTCAACACTGCCCTGTTCGGCATCTACTGATGCTGTAAGTTGGTGATCTGTTTTATCGCCGCTAATATCAATTTTAACACTATTAATTTGCTCATCAGCCACAAGCGCAGAACCTACACTTAACGATACGTCAGTTTGCCAATCAGCTGCTGTATCTAACTGCCCTTTTACCGTAAGTTTATTTATATTGATTTCATTAAAAATGAAGCTATCAAGTATTAACGCTAAATCGACAGAAGGTGTTAACCTCTCGCCTCTTACTTTTAAATCGGCGTTGCCGTCGGCAATAAATGGCATGTTTGCCTCTGCATTACTTTGAAGTGTTATTTTACCGTCAACTTTCCAGGTATCATCAACTTGCCCACTGAGTACTAATTTATTAGTGCCGCTACTTAAATAAAGGCTATCGATATTTGCTTTTAATGCATCATCAAGCTTAAAGTTTGACGCAAATTCAAGGGGTACCTCGTTTAGTAATCCGTTTAACTTAGTATCATCCATTTGTAGTTGCCACGAGCCTTCTGCAGCATTAAATGAACCTTTAAATTGCCCTGAAATATCGCTAGTTGCAGCATCCGTAAAATACTGCGCTTTTAGGTTTGAAAGAGAGCCGTTAAAACTCGCTTTAATACCCTTTTGCCAATCAACATTAGCTTTTATAATCGCGCTACTTTCGTTAGCTTTTATACTTAATGTTTTAAGCGCAGCTTGAGTTAAACCGCCAGTTAGTTGAGTATTAAGATTAACAGCCGGATAAGCACCTAATTGGCTGTTTGCCTGCAAATTGAGTTGGTAGTCATCGGCATTACCATTTGCGTTAAGGCTTACATTTTTAACTTTAAGTTCGTTACTTTGTGCATCAATAAGCCATTGATTAATTTTTCCGCTTAGTTCAAATGGGTAATTTTTTTTCTTTAAATTAGCGTTCGCGGTTAACGTGAGCGGATATTGCCCACTCGTTTGTAAATTTAAATTTAAGTCAGCTAAATCACCATTTAACTGTAAATTTGCTTGATGTAAATCACTTTGCAAAGTTACTTGGCCTTTTACAGGCAAGTTACCTGCAAGCTCGGCATCTAATTGGGTATTAAGCTGCCACTGCTCATATGTCGCTGAAAGCGACTGCAAATTAATAACTGCGTTTTCTACACTTAATAGCAGCGAGATGTTTTCGATATTATACTGCGCCGCGCCCTGTTCAATTGTTACTTTTGCAATATCAAACGCTTCAATGGCTAAATCAATTGGTGATGTAAATTCAATATCAGGAAGTGCTGGTAATTGTGTAAGTGCGGCTTTATTGTTTTGAGCTGTTTGTGCTTTGATAGGTTGTTCTTGCTCTTTTAAAGCAACAAGTATACTAGGAATATTTAAGCTTTTTACTGTGAGCTTTGAACCTTCAGCTTTAGCTGATAGTTTAAAATTATTAACACTCACATCTGCACTAGGATGGTTTAATGTAAAATCATTAACCGCTATATTTTTTATTGAAACATTAAAGGGTAAGGTAATTTTTTCAAGGGGCTCAGAGGGTGTTTCCTCTTGTGCCTCAACTGTTTTTGGCAAGGTTAATTTTATAGATTTAGCGCTTAAATTATCAATACAGATACCATCACACTGCCACCAAAATAAATCTATTTTTAATTGCTGAGCATTAAAATCTAAACCGTTATTCTTAAAACGAACATTAAAAGCATCGTTGTAAATAAAGCGACCATCTTTAATTTCAATATGTAACCCATCGACTGCTTTATTTGCACTGTAGGCAATAAACTGATTACCCGGGGCGGTAAATAATAAACAAAAAACGATAATAAGCAGCGTGATTAATATAGCACTAACGGCGGCTGTTATTTTTTTAAATACTGACATTAAATTTCTGGCCCTATAGTAATACTCAAGCGTGTACTTTTACTTTCTTTTGTTAATCCCCAAGCATGGTCTATACGCACAGGGCCAACAGGTGTTAAATAACGAAAACCAAAACCAGCACCTACCTCAAAATCATCTGAAAAATCATTTGTAGCCGTACCGCCATCAACAAATAAAGCCGCGCGCCAATTTTGAGCAAATTGGTAGTTGTACTCTATTGTACTGGTTAGTAAGTATTTACCACCTATGAGGTCGCCATCATCATTTTCTGGCGAAATTGATTGGTATGCAAAGCCACGAACGCTTTGGTCACCACCGGCGTAAAAGCGCAGTGAGTAAGGTACGTTTTCTATATCATCAACGAGCATTGCACCTACATTTGCTTTTAAAAACACCAAATGCTTATCTAAATAGGTACGTAGCCACGCATGTTGCATTTGTACTCTTACTAAATTAGTACTTGAGAGAACATCATCTAGGCCAAATTCAGCCGAAATTAGCCACTGCTCTCCCCAATAAGGAGTCGTCCCGCCTTTTGATTTTTTGCGAGCGTAACTAATACCAGGCATTAGCATTTCAGTACTTTCTTCAGGCTCATCACCAATGCGATATGTTTCTTGGTCTCTGCGTAAAAAAGCTGTACGCACCCACTTATTTTCGGTCAGCCATTGGCGCTGTAATTGGCCCGTTAGTATTTCGCTGTAGGTATCATTTGTGAGTTCATCTTCTAATTTGTAACCTACAGAGAACCGCCACAAGTCATCATTAGGATCGTCAACTGGAATGGTGTAAGCCATTGAAATATCTTGTTGCTTTTGCGCTACATTTAAGTTCGTCTCTAGGTAATGGCCATCTTCAGTGATCCAGGGCTTGCTCCATTTAAAACGTATTTTTGGACCTAAATCAGTGCTGTACCCCCCCCCAACTTCATAGCTATTTGCGGGTTTGGGCAGGACATCAACTTTGATAGGTACTTGGCTATTTTTTCGCGCGGCAATATCGGCATAAACACGAACACTTGCAAAATAAGGAGTACTTGATAAATCAAGGTTATAGTCGGCTATATATGTTGATTTATACGGCTGCCCTTGAGTAAATGGCGCTAAAGAACGTATGTATTTTTCAGCTGGGGTATTACTCGCAATTTCAATATTACCAAACTGATAGCGTACTCCGGTATTAATCACAAACGTAATAACGGCACTATTTTTTTTCACCGACACTTCTAACTTTCTTGCAGGCCATTTAGCGTCAAAGTAGCCAAGCTCTAAAAGCATTGACTCTATTTTTTTATGTGCAGAGTCGTACCTACCGTGGTTTAAAACATCACCCTGCTTTAAGCTAGTATTTTTTATTAGTGCTTGCAGCTGTGTATCGTTTTTACCTTCACCGTTTAAGGTAATACTAATTGCCTCTATTCGAGTTGCAGGCCCACGCTCAACTTTAACAATTAACTCGCTATCGTCTTTATCGTATTCAACTTCAACGGTTGGGCTGTAATACCCAAGCGCTTTAATACTGTTTTGTACTTGTTTTTGTGCATAGCGACGAAGCGTACGCGTTGGTTTCTCGCCAATTAATTGCTTAAGGTAAAGCGCAACATTATTTTCTAAATCGCCACTAATTCCTTTAATTTCGTAATCTTCAATGACTTTTTCTGCTGCATAGCTGTTTGCCGAGATTAAGGCTCCCACAATACACATGCAACGTAAAAACTTAATAAACAAGTAAATATCCTTACTTTAAATATCTTATACATAACGACCAATTAAGCGCATATTAGCATAGCCATAATGAGCAACACATTAACTTAATGACAATCTAGCGCGTAAATTTAACTGTGAATAAGCATCAGCTTAATTAAAATTTGTACGCGTTAAGACAATATTTTGGTTACAATAGTGCCT
This sequence comes from Pseudoalteromonas sp. H103, assembly GCF_001469205.1. NCBI lineage: Bacteria > Pseudomonadati > Pseudomonadota > Gammaproteobacteria > Alteromonadales > Pseudoalteromonadaceae > Pseudoalteromonas > Pseudoalteromonas sp. H103. The sequence continues at coordinate 70,165 of NZ_LOFG01000012.1, forward strand.
ACGAATACAAAATTAATTTTAAATGAGTTTTTAATGCAATTCCCTGATGATGATAACGGCCTACTTTTAGCCGAAATAGCCGCTGCTGGCGTTGATTTAAGCAAAATGCACCAAATCGATTTTTTCATTTTATTTGAGCAGCAAGCAGATGCAGAAAAGTTTGCCAAAGAAATAATCTCTGATGCATTAGTTCAAAACGCTGATGTTGAAAAATGCAAAGATACTGGCGTATGGGAAGTAATTACTCATGTCCAAATGGTGCCAGAGCACACATTGCTAGGACAAGCTGAGCAATACCTAGAAAGCATTGCTAACAGCTATAACGGTTACGGTGATGGTTGGGGATTAATGGACGAAGACGCCGCCTAATGTTTTATAATCAGTTAAGTTTAACGACTTAACTGATTTGCCTTTCTAAAGCTTCCCTTGTAGTCAAACAGTTTATCAGCCACTTTCCACCCATACTTTTTACTTTTGCGTGCAATAACAAAATCGGGTGGCACTAAATCATACTGCGCTTTGATTACCTGCTCTGCATTTTTAAAATTTATAGGTGTTTGTCCTTGCCCTACTCGCTTACCAAATTGCTTATTAAATACAAACTGCCCACCTTTACTGGCAAGGTTATAAACTTCATCGCAGCTTGCGCCATCTTCATCAAAGTACGTTAACTTAATTAAATCGTCTTTAAGTTGAACCACTGATAACCCACTACAGCGCAGTACTAACGCGTCTTTTAAATTAAGAGCGTTACGTAGCTTGTCGTCAGGGTCGGCCATAACGGCACCACAATCATGGCATTTTCGTGCTGCAATATCGTTTTGAGCGCCGCATTGCTCACACTCTTTAAACCTAAATCGATAATCGCATTGCTGCTTGTTACCTTCATCATCTTCTAGAAGGCCTTGGCAGCGCCTGCCAAAATGCTCAACTACTTTGCCATCAGCATCGGTTTTTCCCCAAAAAATATTAGCAAAGCCACAGCCTGGGCAAAGCACTTGTACAGGCTCGTTATCACTATCACCTTTTTTATCGCCCACTTCAGGATGAAATAAATTAAAACCATTTCCGGCATAATCTATTACTAAGCAATCCGTTTTTGATTCAGATAACCTGAGTCCTCGCCCCACAATTTGCTGATATAAACTAACTGATTCTGTAGGCCTTAAAATAGCAATAAAATCGACATGAGGTGCATCAAACCCAGTCGTTAACACCGATATATTAACCAAGTATTTGAGCTGCTTTGCTTTGAACTGTTTTATAATTTTATCGCGTTCAGTATTAGGGGTATCGCCTGTTATTAGTGCACTTTGTGCTGCAGGTAAATAGCTTAAAATCTCTTGGGCGTGCATTACCGTAGCCGCAAAGACCATAACACCTTCACGCTCTTCACTATATTTTATTACTTGCTTCAATATAGCTTGCGTAGCACGTTCACTATTTTTTAAAAGCGCATTCATATCGTCAGTCGTATATTGCCCAAATGCATTAGACTCTAAAGACGAAAAATCATAATGACTAATTGCTGCGTCAACTTCATTTGGCGGCGTTAAGTAATTATGTTTAATCATATACCTCAGCGGTAACTCAAATATACAACTTTTAAATGGGCTTTCTTTCGTGCCTTTAACAAAACCATGGTAATGATGGTGATATATCCACCCCATTCCTAATCTATAAGGTGTAGCCGTTAAACCCAATACTTTTAAATGAGGGTTATACTCTTTTAGAGCGTTTATAACTTTACCGTATTGGCTTTTTTTATCACCATTGACTCGGTGGCATTCATCTATAATAAGTAAAGAATAATGCTCATTTAGTTTATTTAAATTACGCGATAAAGACTGCACACTAGCAAAGGTTACTTGATGGTTTAATGATTTTTCTTTTAAACCTGCTGAAAATATACTAGCCTCTAAACCAAAACTTTTATATTTTTGTGAGTTCTGCTCTACAAGTTCTTTAACGTGAGCCAGTACCAAAATCTTTTGCTTTGCAATACGAGCGAGTTCAGCTATGACGAGGCTTTTACCAGCACCAGTAGGTAATACAATTACCGCAGGATCGTTTGTTACTCTAAAGTGTAAAACAGTACGCTCTACTGCTTCTTGCTGATAAGGTCTTAATTTATAGCTCATAGGAAAACAATTGGATTTGAATGAGGATATTTTAGCAAATAATGGCTGAAATTTTTCAGCTTTATTTTTGAATTATTGGCAGGAAAATAAAAAGAGAAGCTAGGCTTCTCTTTTATATTTTTAGGCTAAGTGCTTTTGTAAATCAACACCTTCAAACGCTTTTGGACGTCGGCCACGGCCAGTCCATTCAATAACTTCACCATCAACTTCTATACGATATTTAGCTTTAACTTTAGTACGCTTATCTGCTGATGTGTCTTGTAAATCTTCTAACGTAAGTCCTTTTTCTTTTAAAAGATCCAACACTTCCTGTTTAGCTTGTAGCTGCTCAGTATATTTTGCAATTGCATCACTAATTATTTGTTGTGCTTTTTCGAGCTCTGTTAATGATGCTGTTTTAATAAAAGATCGGACTTCTTTCATTTATATCTCTCTTGCTTGTTGGTATTAACCTTTAAGTTTCAAGGCAAGTATAAACATATAAACTGCTTTTTACCACAAACTAAAAAGTGGAATACTTAATATAAAACAATGCTTTTATATTAAGTATAAGCATAATTAAAAGGCTATACTTTAATTAAGAGTAAAATATAGCCTGCCAAGTCTATAAGTGCTTATTCAAAAACTTTTCTATTTTTGTATAAAGCTCTATTTTATTTTCCTCTTTTTGGAATCCATGCCCTTCATCATCTTTCATAATCCACTCATCATCAGTAAGCACGATTCCACGATCTTCTAAAGCATCTCTTAGATCTGTAGCATGCTTTTTAACAACCCGAGGATCCTTAGCTCCTTGTACAATCATCAAAGGCGCCACTATTTTATCAACATGGTAAAGCGGTGATATTTTTTTCATTAGCGCTTCATCATCAGGATCACCTATTTGCTTTTTTAATAACTCTCTTTGAGGTTCCCAATGTTTAGGAAGTGAATCAAAAAGTAAACTTACATCGGTTATGCCCACATAATTGATACCGCACTTATATATCTCAGGTGTATAAGTAAGTCCGGCCATAGTTGCATAGCCACCGTAACTAGAACCATAAATACATACTCTTTTTGGGTCTACAACCCCTTCACTTACTAAATATTTAACAGCATCTGTTAAGTCATTTTGCATTTCGGATCCCCACTTACCGCCGTATCCTGCTTGCTGAAATCTACGGCCATAACCACCAGAGCCACGAAAGTTTACTTGTACTGTTGCATAACCTCGACTCGCAAAAAATTGTGTTTCAGGATTAAAGCCCCAAGTGTTTCGAATACCGTAAGGGCCGCCATGAGGGTTTACAATTAAAGGCAAACTTTTACCGTTGCTATCTTTGGGTATTGTAAGATAGCCTCTAATCGTTAAACCGTCACGGCTATTAAACTTAATAGGTTTCATTGGGGATAACTGACTTTTATCAAGCCAGTCCATTGGCGAAACTAATGATTTAAGCGTGTTTTTTGCCTTATCATATAAATAATAATGGCCTGGATCAGTGTCGCTTCCTACATAGACAATATTAAGCACTTCATCTTTCGACCTGCTGGTAACATTGACCACTTTATCTTTGAAAGCGCTCTCAAGAGAGGCCATCATTTGTGCTGTTTCAGTATCGAAATAAACTACCTCAGGATACTCGTCTAAGTATTTCACTCCTAACAACTTTTTACGTTTTATCGATAGCATTAAATTTGAAACATCCACCTCTGGCATGCCAAAAATTAATTCACCCAATTCATTTTTCTCTGGATGAAAGTAGTATAAAGCAGACGTATCTCTACCTATATTTGAAGAGACAAAAAGTGTTTTATTATCAAAATCAAATGCTAATGGAGTAATATTTTCATCTTCAATATTATACTCTCGTAAAACTCGGAACTTTTCTTCATCTTTATTTTTATAATAAAATTTACCTCTTAGTCCATCAATTGAGAGCGCCCCTCTGACATCGCCGTCGTGATCTAAGAGCCAACCTTGATAACCACCGGGGTTCTTAGCAATGATATCCATTTTGTAATTTCTTTCATGCTTACGATCCCATTTACTATTTAATGGCAATTTATATAAATCTGGCGCTTTAATATTCCTGCCATTGTATTGGATAATAATGTGATCTGGGTCGTTAGGTAACATATGTACTATGCTTGCAGAGCGAATACCTGATGAGCCGACTTTGGAACCAACTAGTTCAATTACTTTGGCCCTTTTAGTATTTACATTTATTTTGTACAGGCTAAAAGCTTCATTGCCATTACTATCAAGGTCAAAAACGATTTCATTATCATTAGCCCAAGAAAAGTTATTTATATCTTGATCATCAAATTTTGTAACTGGCTTTGCATTTTTTAAGCCCTCCGTTTCAAGGATTACAATATTTTTTCTATCGTTAATTGGCGAAAGTACCGCTAAATACTTTCCATTAGGTGAAAGTTGTAGATTAGAGAACTTAGGATTTTTAAAAAAATCTTCAATTGTAGGTTGGGGTTTTTGGGCATTAATTTCAAAAGAAATAACACACAAATAAGAGATTATTATTAACTTAAATAATGTTGACATAATATTTCCTTATTAGTCATTTAACTCACTGCTGCAAGCTACGTAGTAAAACTTACTTTTTGATATAGTTCCAATTCAATAACATTTATTTATAGCTTTAATTTATGTCTAATTTAGGGAGTGAAAAACTCTAGTTTTATGGCGGTATAGATATAGTAAGTAGTAATATTCAGCAGTCATAACCGACAAAATTAAATAATAGACTGCGTTTTTCTCGACACAGCTTGAACATAAATAGCTAACTAGTTAAGAGAGTTGGTATAAAAAAGCCCCGCTAACCAGCAGGGCTTATTTTAATAACTAAGTTATATAATGTTTAGAACGATTGTTCTAAGCGTAAGTACAATGAACGCCCTGTTTGATCATATAGCGACCATGTAGAGTCACGGTAATCTCGGAACCCATCGTAAATACTTGGAGCTGTTTTATCGAACAAGTTATTTACACCTAAAGCAATTTTAGTATTTGTAGGTGCAACATAGCTTACTTGAACATTATGTTTGAAGTAGCTAGGAATATCAGCATAGTAATCTACGCCATACTCTTCGTTACCAGAATCCTGTGCACCAACATAGAACATAGTCCATGTAGCCGAGAAATCTTCATAAGCGTAATTAACAGCTAAGTCTGATTTCCACTCAGGGTAGTCTTGTAAACCTGCGTAATCAAATACTTCAGCATCTGCATCAGCTTTTTCTTCAAATGATAAAACGCGTGATACGTTTAATGTACTTGAGAAGTTACCAAACTCTGTATCAAAACGGTATCTAGCTGTGAAGTCTATACCATCAGTAGACAGTGAGCTCTTGTTGATATAACCAGTGTACATGTAATCGATTTTACCTGTAACTGCATTACGCTCGATAGTGCTTGGTGTAGCATTTAAACCACCTTGCTCTAACTCTAAACGAAGAAGCTCATCATTATCTACACTATCAATTTTATCATCGTAGTTAATTGAGTAGTAAGTTAACTCAATTGAAAGGTCTTCAACTGCATCCCAAACAAAACCTAATGTAGTAGAGTCGCCTTCTTCAGCCTGTAGCTCAGTGTTACCACCAAACCATGTTGCCACTTGCTCACCGGCATCAGCACAGTAACCATCAAGTTCTTGATTTGGGTTAGCTGTACACCATGCTGTATCACGAACAGTTGGGAAACTTAGTGCGTAAGATTGGAACATCTCACCCATGTTTGGTGCACGGAATGACTCACCCCAAGAACCACGAAGTAATAAAGTATCTGTTGGACGCCAAGTTAAACCAACTTTAGGTACAAACTTATCAAACGTAGTGCTTTTCTCACCAAGGTTAGTAGTACCACTTTGGTCATATTTTTCATATCGACCAGCAACAGTTAAATCAACATCGTGCGGGAAAGAAGCTTGTACTTCAAAGTAAGCAGCTGTACGGTCACGATCTGCATACACATCATCACCACCAGAACCACCAGAAATAAATCCGTTTGCAGACTCTGGATCACTAATTTGAGTGAAGTCGATTTGTTCAAACTCAGCACCAACAACACCCGCGACAATAAATTCACCATCGTCTAATAATGTAGTTGAAACTAAACCATCGATTTGTTTACTTTCGTAACGACCTTCGTACGTACCTGTATGATTTGCTTCTTGGTAAAGCTCAGTCATGCTTGTACTCCAGTCATCGTAACTCATGCCTGAAACATTAAATACATCGTATTCACCGCTATCAATAGCAGCTTGGAAAGCAACATCATTTACTAAGTTTTTACCAAATGAGTTAGTTTTTGATACGCTATTTTGAAAGTTAATTTCCCAATCAAGGCCATTGCCAATATCTGTAAAGCCTTCAAGGCCAACTAAAATATCAGTTGTTGTTACTTCAGTTGTTGTATCACGGTTACCGATTGGTACTGCACGAGTGAAAATACGTACTTCTTCATCAGAAGGATTGTATTGGTTATCTTCGCTCATATAGATAGGTGTAGTAGATACTGGAGTACCAGCATAACGTGCATCAGTTTCGTTGAAGCTCGCCATAGCGCGACCAATAAAACGAATGTCGTCTGATAACTCATATGTAAAATTAGTTAAAAATGAGTTTTTGTTCGTATCTGGGTAAAACTTAGTCACTTCACCGTAGCTATATGTACAACGGCCATTACCATCAGCATCGATAGTGTTTACAGTATTAGGTTCTGCATCACATAAATCTGAATTTGCATGGTAGCCAGTACTATCTAAGTAGTTAGATACTGGGCTGTAAGAGCTGTATGCACCGTATGTTTCGTCATCAAGTGCCCAAATATCTCTATCATAAATAGCATCGCTTTCAGAGTGTTCGAAAGTGAAAACAATATTACCTTTTTCAGCAGTAAAACCTGACGATACAGAGAAAGTACTGCTATCACCGCCGTCAACGCTTGGTTGGTTGAATTCATATTTAAGATTTAAACCATCAAAATCTTTTTTAGTGATGATGTTAATTACACCAGCAACCGCTGCAGAACCATATACTGCAGATGCGCCATCACGTAAAATTTCAATACGTTCAACGATAGCCATAGGGATAAGAGATGTATCAGCAGAAGCACCTGAAGAAGTACTTGTGCCAGGCATACGACGACCATCTAATAATACAAGTGTTGCGTCAGAACCTAAACCACGAAGGTTAATACTTGAAGTTGCAGAAGAACCTGCACCGTAACCAGATACACCCGTCCAAGAGCCAAATGAGTTTGAAGATAAGTTATTTAATACATCACCTACAGATGGTTCACCTGAAAGGTTGATGTCGGCCGCAGTAATTACAGTAACTGGAGAACTGTTCTCTAAATCAACTTGCTTAATACGTGAACCTGTTACTTGAATGCGCTCTACTTTCTCTGCGCCTTCTTCTGCTGCAATTGTATTTGCTGAAAATGCAACTGTAGATGCTGCGCCAAATGCAATCGCTAAGCGAACAGCCTTTGAAACTTTGTTATTTAACATACGATTCTCCCTGGAATACTCGAATAATTTTATTTTTATATGTATGCAGCGAATACTTTTAATTAACTGCTTGGCGCATATTAATATCATTTCAAGCACAAGGTCAACAAAACAATAACCAAAAAAACCGTTTGTTTACAATTACTTACATAAACATATAATTAACACATCCCTATTTAATCACTATTGCATAAAGAGCAACAAACTCAATTTAAGGACAATCTTAGCCAAGAAAAAAAGTCCGCGATCAACAAACGAAAAATCGCGACTAAAATAAAACTTGTGAATATATTATTTAAATTTGTTTATTTTAGGTGTGCAATTTGTTTACTGAATGTTTTTTGTTTAAGATTGTATTTTAAAAAACCTAAGGAGAGTAGTTATGTACAAGTGGATTTTGCTTACATGCTTGGTTTTAAGTAACTTAGCAACTGCTAAAGATGAGAGCTTAGCGAAAGAGTTCTCTGACTTTAGTATTAATAATGACATCACTATTTCATATGATGATTTAGACCAACTTTTAAAGTTAACAGTTGTAGATACTGGCCGTTCGGATAGAAAAAAAGCGTCTAAATCACAAGCGTTAATTGGCACAAAAATGCGTTCGTCAAAAAAGAAAAATACAAAGAACGAAGCTAATCGGTTTTTCTTTGAAGAAGTTAGTAAGTCTGAAATAAGTGAAGGATTTAATAAAATACGTGTAAGCCTTGAAAGCTTACCCAATGAGATAGCTTTGAATAACTTATCACTAAATGAACAGCTAGCTTATTGGTTAAACCTCTACAACACCGCAGTAGTTGAACAACTACTCAAACACTACCCTGTTAGAGACACTGAAAAGTTACTCTTTGGTAAAAATAGCATTTTAGAAGAAAAGTTTTTATCCGTCTCAGGGCATGCATTGTCTCTAAATGATATTCAAAAAATAGTTTTTAAAAAATTCACTAATAAACCTATTGTTATGTATGGCTTTTACCAGGGTAATATTGGCAGTCCTAACTTAAGAGCAGAAGCTTACTATGGCAATAAGGTATTTCATCAGCTTGAAGATAATGGTGACGAATTTGTGAATTCTAATAGAGGTTTATACATTGGGAAAAAAAATAGACTTTACGTTTCTAGATATTACGAACAAACAAAACCTTTATTTAAAAATTTCGAGACTGATCTGCATTACCACCTAGAAAAATATGTAGATACAGGTATGCGATACGACGTAAAAAATGCTAAGTCGATTAGGTTTAAAATTGAAGATTGGAGCATTACAGATATATTTGGAACTGAGAGAGTTATCGGCGGCTCTTCAGCAACTAATAACGCAGCTATGCTTAATGCGGTAGTAAGTAACTCTACTTATCCAAAGGGCGCCGATGGAAGTGGCTCTGGTGTTGGAGCTGTAAACCTCAACTTTATTTCTGACTCAATCACCAATAAAACTATGGATTTTGGTCGGTTTTCTGCTGATCAAATTGAAAAATTAAAAGCATTAAAACTAAAAACTGAAAGTAATTCGGGTACAGTCAATATTAAAGACTTATCGACTGATAAAAGCGAAAATTAAAATTCAAATTTATTTTACATCCTGTTAATATAAAAATAAACAGGATGTAATTTATATGCAGAACTTTAAAGCTGCTCTTACTGCGTACAATACAAAAAACTTCCAAAAATCTCTTGATATAATTGATGAGTTTAAACTTTCAAATCTGGATGCCCATTTACTAAAAGCAGCTAGTTTAACTGCTTTGAATAAAAATGATAAAGCCATTGAAATATACCAATTCGCACTAAAAAAAAGCCCTAAAAGCACTCCATTACTAGAAAACTATACCGGACTACTTTGTAAGTTAGGCGATTTTATAAGTTGTTTAAATCTATTAAACACAACAGCAACAACCGTTTCAGCTAAGCTCACTTTAAATAAACTAGAAGCATTAATAAAATTAGGTCACTTACTTGAAGCTAAAAAATTAGTGCAATTAATAAATACACCAACTAATTTAGAGTTTAGGTTTTTATGGTTAAAAATAGAGCTGCATGAGGCATTAGGCGAGTTAGATATAATTGAAAATATTATTAATAAGCTACCTGAAGCACAACAAAATAACGTTTATATAAGCTATAAAAGAGCCTGTAATTTAAGAAATATGGGACGCTTTAATGAGGCTTTAGATCTACTATTAAATATAGAAATAAAGAAAAGTACCACACCAGAAGTATTATATTTAATAGGCTGTATTTATAAAGATTTAAATAATAACCAGCAGTGTGAACGCTACTTAAATCAATGCTTAACAATTGCTCCTTATTATGTCCCTGCACATGAAAGCCTTAATAAACTTTACTACTCAACGAAAAACAACAAATTGTTTTTAAGTAGCTATAAATTAGTAAAGCAGAAGTACGAACCTCACCCTGTAATTGAACATTCTTTTATATCACAGCTTATTAAATCTGATAGCTATGAGTCTGCCTTAGATGTTTCAACCAATGCATTAAAACTATTCCCCAATGATCAAGCAATACTTCATGCGCATAGCGTTGTCTTAGGAAAGCTAAATGACCATGAGAAAGCTTTTAACTTATTGAATCAGCTTGTTAAAAAAGCACCACATGAAAGTAGATACCGTATAGATTTAGCAAATTATCTCATAATGAATGGAGACTACATAAATGCAATTGTACAATTAGAAAGTGCTTTAAAATACGATTACTTTAATCAAGAAGTTTGGGCTTACTTAAGCACCGCGTGGCGCTTATCAGCTAACGATAAATATCATTGGCTGACGAATTACGATCAATACGTAAAAGTTTTTGAGCTTAAAAAACCAAAAGGTTATAGCACTAGCGGACAATTTTTTGAAAACTTCACTGATTTATTACTCAATTTACACGCACACAGTACACAATTGCTTGATCAAAGTGTAAGAAGTGGTAGCCAAACAGAGGGGCACCTCTTATTTAGAAGTAACAAGCTAATAAACGACTTTAAGCATTCTATGAATAATTGCATAACAAGCTATTTAGCTAATCTGCCAAAAGACCAAAGCCACCCTCTATGTTCGAGAAATAATAATGCATTTAAAGTTAATGGAAGTTGGTCAGTCAAGCTAGGTAACAAAGGGTTTCATGCAAACCATATACACCCTGCTGGCTGGTTATCTGCACCAAGTTATATTTCTTTGCCCAATGAATTAAATGAAAATGACACTAATAAAAGTGGCTGGTTAAAACTAGGGGAAACGTGTTTAAACCTCAAAGAAAGAGAAGAGATAGCGCGAAGTATTTGTCCCAAGACAGGTCAAATGATTATATTTCCTAGCTATATATGGCACGGTACATATCCTTTAAAAAGTACACAACCACGTTTAACCGTTCCATGCGATGTTATGCCTATACTTTAGATTAAAACCCAGTATTAGCCGATGGCTTTATACTTCAAGAAGAGTTTTCTGACTTTAGCTTAAATAGGGGTATGAAGGTTTATTATACTGATTTGACCAGCTCCTCGACTTAACAATTGTAGATGGATGTAGGACAGAACGGCTTTAAGTCAATGAAGTCTATAGGTACAAGAATAAAATCAACTAGAAATAAGCGTACAGCATTAGAAACCATTCGCTTTTATTTTGAAGAGGTTATTGAAACAGGTCTTAAAAGTGGATTTAAAAAATTCGTTTAAGTCTAGAAAATGTGCCAGTTCAAGCCCCTCTGAACGATCTCAGCCTAGATGAACAGCTCCCCTATTGGTTAAACTTATATAATATTGCCATGATTGAAAAACTATTGAGTGGACTTCCCATAGTGCCGTGCAATGTGCTGGTGCTGTTAATGGGAGCTATTTAGCAAGTTCTTTTTCATAGAACATAGAGTCTCAAACGCGATTTTGTTCGACTGTTCTAAGCAAGCTTTATAAGCTCAAAGTTAATAGAGAAAAAGCAGAGCCTCTGTGGAGATAAAAGATTTGCTAACGCAGAATTAAAGTATATCAGCTCTCTACTGAGAGCTGTAAATATAACTATTAAAGCGACAAGTTATAAAACGCTTCAAACTCTTTTTCAGATATATTTTGCTTAACGTACTCACTAAAGTTTTTATATCTACCAGATGAAGAAGTATAGAGAGGCTTTCTAACTTGCCAAACACTCGCAGTACTTACAATATTTTTTTTCTCATGGAATGTGCTATTTTCATCTTTATATTCAATACCTAAAAAATCAAACAACGGAATAAGAACTTTCTCAGGCTTTGAAACTAATTCATCATAGTTGACCGTAAAAATATCATTGGTATATTTTTTTAACCAATGGCTTTTAACTTTTTGCTGCGCTGTATAGTAATGGAGTGTATCGCTAAGGTTAGTAGCATAATTTAAGCTAGGCCCTAAATGTTGAAAATATGCCGATAAACTATTATCTCGAATATCACGCTCTGTCCATATAATCTTAGCGTTCGGATAAATATTTTTGATTTGGTCAATGTAGAGATAGTTCTCAGGCCTTTTATCTGTGACGAATGCCCTATTATTAGCCCTAAGAGTTAACTCACGGTTGTAGCCCTCTTTAAACTCTCTTGTATTCGCTGTATTTGCAAGCTCAATTGGATTAGCAATTAAATTAAATAAAATTTTGTGAATATAGTCAATTTCGCCACCAGCACTAATATAATCAGATGCAGCAAGTATTTGCTCAATTAAAGTAGAGCCAGAGCGGAACATGCCACAAATTATGATTGGTGTTAACTCACTATTTCCATTGCTAGTAACTAACTCTTCCCCGCGTTCTAAAGTTGATTCTGTTAGTTTTTTAATATCACATTTATTGTATTTTGGTATGTACGAGCGATTAACCTCATTTGCTCTAAAATAATATTCCCAAGCTTTTTTAAAATCAGCAATATCATTAAATACTTTTCCAAGGGCATAATATAAATCAGCAACTATTAAATTGTCCTTTTCTTGCTTTATAATTTTTAGACTCATTTTTTCATACTCCAGCGCTGAAGCAGGATCAAATGTATTTATGTCAGCAAGTCTCGCGTGCGCTAAGCCATGCCCTGGCTCTATAAATAGCACTTGCTGGAATAACTCTAAGCTTTTGCTTTTATTGCCCAACTGCTCATAAATATTAGCTAAATTAAAGTAAGCATTTACATTATCACTTTGAATTTTTATAGCTTCTTCTAGGCATAATATTGCGTTTTTATGGTCGTTTAGCAATTCAGAATAAACTAATGCTATCTCTAATTTTAACAAATAAAGATCTTGGAATTGATTTTCTTGAGCCTTTTTCAGATGCTGTTTAGCTAAATATCCATCACCAAATTTGCGCGCTAAGCTGCCAAGTAAGAAATGAGCACCTGCGTGGTCAGAATTGATATTTATAAATTCTTTTAATTTACTGATTGCCATATCAGAATCATCGGTCGACAAATATAGTTGAACCAATGTATTTGTATAGTCAAATTTGCTCGGAGCTATAGACACTAGCTTGTCGCTAAATAGCTTTGCCTCTTCAATGTCTTTTTCACTCATTGCAACCTTGAATAATAGAATTAGAGCCTGCTCTGCAGTATTTTTATCAGCAGCTAATATATTAAGTGTTGCTTTTCCTTTATTGATTTGACCACTGTTTAGCTCCTTTAAAGCTTGCGATAAGCTAACTTGCGTCATTCTTAAATTTCTCCATAAAAAAAGCGAGCCTAAGCTCGCTTTATTTATACCACAAATGATTAGAATTTGAATGATATAGTTGTATGGAAGTAACGACCTAACGTGTCGTAGTAACCAGCAATAGCGTTAGCATTTGTTGATAAGCTTCCGCCTAAAAGAGGTGGCTCTTTATCTAAAACATTATTAACACCTACTAACAATGAAGTGTATTCATTAATAGTGAAGCTACCTTTAAGATCTAGGTAACTTTGTGAGCTAATACCACCTTGAGCTAGAGTATCGTCACCGCTGTAATCACTTACTTCACCGAAGTAGCGCCATTTAGCAGTTGCACGCCAGAAAGTATCCATGTCGTAGCTAAGAGTTAAAACATGACGCCATTCAGGTTGAGCAAAACAGCTATTATCAAGTGTACCTACACAGTCATAAGCTTCACTTACACCAGGAATGTTATCGTACTCTTTACTAAGCATGTAAGTACCGATTAGGTTAGCTTTTAACATACCACCAGCAATTTCAACATCGTAGTTTGCACTTAAATCCACACCTTCCCAGTGCAATTTACCAAGGTTAACGTTAGTAGCTACTACTTGGCCATCACCAATCCATAAGCTACCGCTGCCAGATGTTCTTTGTACGTTATCACAGAAAACAGCATCACCAGTAAGTGCACAGTTAGTTACAATCTCTTCAGGATTGATATTACCAATCGCATCTTCAAGTTCAATATCCCAGTAATCAACTGAGAAGTTAAACCCTTCAAATGGGTTCGCAACAATACCAAACGTTATTGTATCTGCAATTTCAGGGTCTAAGTCAGGGTTACCACCGAAGAAACCATTGTACTGAGATGCTGGGCTCGCAGAAACATTACCGTACTGAGATGCAGAAACACCTGTATTAGCACACTGCGCAGCAGATAATGAAGGAGAATCAGTAGCACAAGGATCTGTACCGCCCCATAAGCCAGTACTCTGGTTAGCAAATAATTCACCATTATTTGCAGCACGTACCGCACGGTTATAGCTTGTACGAACTTTCCAATCATCCGTTACATTCCAATCAAGTGCTAACTTGTAAGTAGGTTCAGCACCAGAAGTACTGTAATCAGACCAACGGTAGCCTAAATCAACAGCAATGCTTTTAGCAAAAGGTGCATCTTCAAGAATAGGTAAACTAACTTCTGTGTAGAACTCAGTTAGGTCGTATTCACCATTTAAGCTTTTAGTAGTACCACCTTGGCCTAGTAATAAACCTTGTGCGTATACTTCATCAGCTGTACGGCTAAATGTTTCTTCACGGTACTCTGTACCAAATACTGCTGCAATTGGGTAATCTGAACTTGGTAAACCAAAATCAAATTCACCTGTTACATAACCACCAACAATAAATTGCTCTGTTACACCGTTAAGAATAGCCGTACCTGTTAATGAGCCAGCCGCTTCTGATGTAATACCTTCAAACTCAAATACTTCATAAGGAATACAGCCATCGCTAGTTGCACAATCTTCACCATTTGCAGATAGAGCTGTTGCTATACGTGGACCAAAGAAGTCATTTATATAAGCCGAAGAAGATGATGTAGAACCATACTGAACAAATGCATCGTATGACCACATGTCATTGATTTCGCCTTCAGTACCAAGTACTAAGCGGAAAGAGTTATGTTCAAGTTGGTCGGCACGCGGGCCACCTTCTACATTACGTTTACCGATGTAAGTAGCAAATTGATCACCCGATGTTAAACCAAAGCGGTCAGTTAAGTCTTGACGTTGTTGGTCACTTAAAAGTGGGCTGTCGTAGTCAATATTATAGTTTTCGTTGAAGAACGTACCTGATTCAGCGATTTGTGCTGTAGTACGGTCACGCATGAACATAGCTTCCACGTATGGGTGGAAATTATCATTTATTTCATAATCAGCAAATAAACCAAATGTATGACGTTCATCAGGGCGCATAAAGTGGTTTATAGGAGCGTAGTTGTATAGATTGCCAACTGAATTTTCAAAACCGCCTGTACCATCAAGTGTCCAGTAGTCGTAATCAGACCAATCAAAAGCACCATCATCAGTTGGTGAAGATACGTAGAAGTTTGGAACAACAGCATTACCTGAACCACCACATGAAGTACCCGCAGCATTTAAAGCACATGAAGAGTAATCACGAGCGCCTTGGCGAAGTTCATTTTGCTTGTTGTAAGTAATATAACCAACGGCGTGACCTTTACCACCGTCAAAAGAACCACCTAATGTAGCACTAAAGTCAAAAGATGATCCATCTAGGCCTGAGCTACCTGTAGGGTAATCAAAGTCTTTGTCATCCATAAGGCCTTGGATATAGTCATTGTCATTGTCATGTTGATATGCAGTTGCACCTACATCAACAGCAAAGCCTTCAAATTTATCGTTCATTACAAAGTTAACAACACCTGCAACAGCATCTGCACCGTATGTAGATGAACCACCACCGGTTAATACCTCAACACGTTGAATTAATGAAGCTGGAATTTGGTTAACATCAGCAGATTGAGTGTAAATACCACCCGCTTGTGCACGACGGCCATTAATTAGAACTAGAGTACGCTGCGAACCCATACCACGTAAATCTAAGGTTGCAGTACCCGTAGCGCCGTTAGATTGGAAAGCAGTAGATGAAGCTTCAAGTTGAGGTAAGCTGTTTAACATGTCTTCTACACGTGTAAAACCTGAAACCGCGATTTCTTCTGCTGTTGTAATTTGTACTGGGCTAGCCGTTTCCATATCTGTGCGTTTGATACGTGAACCGGTAACTTCAATGCGTTCTACTTTTTCAGCTGACTCTTCTTCTGCAGCGAAAGTACTTGCAGAAAAAGCAGCTGTAGAGGCTGCGCCAAAAGCAAGGGCTAAACGCACCGCTTTTGAAACTTGATTATTTAACATTTGATTCTCCCTGGGTCACCACTTGTTAGAAGCGACTTATTATTTAATTATTTATTTTTGTTACAGCATGTTAACTGCAACTAATACAAATACTAAACAAAAACGCTTTAAAAGCCAACTAATGTTAATCATTTTTTAAAATAAAAGTGCAAATGTAAATAAAGCAGGTACACGCAGGGGGTTTTAATAACAAAGTTTTGTATCCTAGGAAAGCAAACATGGATTAAGCACTTAATTGGTACTATTAAATTAGATTGAACTGTCCAGAGGATATTGAGTTTACATTTAAATTACAAAAACTCGAAACCATATCAAATAACGGGATTATTTGTTTCTCTAAATATATTTGGTAATCGTAGTTATGTAAGCCTTGATACAGTTCCACACCATTAGTTGTGTAAACAAATGTAACAAATTCGCCTCTATTTAGAGTAAATTCACTATTTTTTTTCTGGAACTTTTTTACTGCCTGTACGTGAGGAGGGATATTCTTTCTATAATCGCTTAAATTTTGACCTAACCGTTTTTTAAAAACCAATAAATGATCAAATTCCCCTCTTATAAGGTTACTAATGTACTCTTTAACTAGAATATCAATTTTAGAAGGCTGCTTAAAAAGGAGGGTGAATAAATCAAATTGAAACTGCTGCGCTAATTTAGTCCAGTCACTTCTTACTGTTTCTAATCCTTTAAAAACAAGTTTTGTTTCATTGTGTTTTATTAATTGACCAACATAGCGCTTTTTAGAGCCAACTGACTTACCTCTGATTGTAGGTAAAAAGAAAGGACTATAAAGAGATTCAAACTCTATTTCTAAATGACTTGTTAGATTATGTGTTTGTTTAATCTCGCTAACCCAAGCCGTATTTATTTTATCAGCTAAAAACTTTCCAATTTCATTGCACTCATCATGAGTTAACTCATCGTCTAATTTTATAAATGTGGAATCTGTGTCTCCATAAATTACACTGTAGCCAAACTCCTCTATCCACTTTTTAGTTTGTAGCATTATTTCGTGCCCACGCAGAGTGATAGAACTTGACAGCCTTGGGTCATAAAATCTGCATCCCTTAGAACCTAAAACGCCATACAAACTATTCATTATTATTTTAATTGCCTGAGAGAGCATAGGATCATTATGGTCTTTTGCCAGCTGACGCTGTAAAGCTAAACTTTTTATAAGTTTAGGTAAGTGATGATTTTCTCGAGAGAATTTAGCGAAGTTATAACCTTCGACACTATTACTAGGGTTAGCTAACCCTTCTATTAATCCAAGAGGGTCAATATAAAAGGTTTGCATAATACTGGGGTATAGACTTTTAAAATCGAGAACAATTACATTTTTATAGAGTCCAGGTAAAGACTCCATTACATAGCCACCTGGGCTTTCAAATGTTAATCCGTGGTCCCCCATATTAGGTGCCACATAGCCACTCCTATGTAAAAGTGGTAAATACATATTAATAAAAGCGGCAACAGAGCCACCTTTTTTTTCAAGTTCAAGCCCTGTTAACTGGGTTCTAATAACAGCAAAGTCGAGGAGCTTTAATTTTTCAAAAATTTTATTTACAAGTATGCAATCTTGCCTATTGTATGCAGCAAGTGACAGCTTATCTTCATTAAATTGCCGAATAATTTCTTGTAAACTATTATTCGACTCAATTAATTTTGACTCCCCTAATATTTCCTTTGAAACATTAGCGAGCGAAAAACTTTCAAAGCTATACGTGGCATTTTTTAGCGTATCGATCCCATCAATAACACAGCGTCCGGGAATAGATACACGGGTAAAGTGACCTTTACGAACATATAATGGAAGCTTTCCCCTACCTATTGCTAATTTTAACCCTAAAGCCTCCGCGCGTTCATAAAGCACGGAAAAATCAAACTCAATAACGTTCCAACCAATAATTATATCAGGGTCATGTTCTGTAATTAGCTCTACAAACAATCTTAATAGTGCAACTTCATCCTCGCACCAGATAATAGTATACCCTGCACTTGGTTCAAACGGCTGTGGCTCTCCTATCATTATAATACAATCTAACCCGCACCCAACCAGGCCAATAGAGAACAATACACCGCTCTCATTACATTCTATATCCAGTGATAACTTAGAAAGCGAGGGGGAATAATCAGAGTTAGCTTTTAATTTAGCATTTAAAATTACACTATAACTTTCATACTCAAAATGATTACCAGTAACCCACGCCCCCCCCTTAATAAAGCGCTCCATTAAATAGCGATCAATTGGTCTTATGTCATCCTCAAATAAGGTAATCCCGCTATTTTTTAAAGCTTTACTTGCACTATAAAATTGCCTTAAAGATTTAAAATAACATGCACTCATTTTTTGCTGCTGAAAGTTTTTTAAAGCAAGAGGTTTTATATAAAAGTTAACCGATTCTGCATTTAAAACATTATTAACTATATTTGTATCTTCGCTTTTTATAAAAAACAGAGCCGTTTCACTATCAGATACGGTCTTAATTGGTCCATTTTCGGTGGTTAACCAAATTTCATATTGTAAACCATGTGCTGTATCATTAGCCTGAGCTGAAAGTACAAAACCTGACGTTAAATACACGATAGAACCTTTATAAGTTTTATGTAAATGTAAGTTAAATCAATAAATAAAAGAGTAAAAATGATTAACGAGCAACTGCTTAAAGAAGCATTAAATTTAATTGAAAAAAAACTATATGTAGAAGCTATTCCTCTACTAACCACTATCACTAATAGCCAACCAGAATTAGACCAAGCTTGGCTCCACTTATCAAAGTGCTATGAAGAGATAGAAGAGTTAAGTAATCAACGTGAAGCCTATAAACAGTACGAAATGATATCATGGTTTAATCAGCAATTATCGAAAGCCAAAGAAGAGTTACGTAAGAG
This sequence comes from Pseudoalteromonas sp. H103, assembly GCF_001469205.1. Classification (NCBI taxonomy): domain Bacteria; kingdom Pseudomonadati; phylum Pseudomonadota; class Gammaproteobacteria; order Alteromonadales; family Pseudoalteromonadaceae; genus Pseudoalteromonas; species Pseudoalteromonas sp. H103. The sequence goes on from NZ_LOFG01000012.1 coordinate 89,306, forward strand.
TGACTTTAAAAACACACAAAAAATAATACAGGACTTATTAAAATTAGTTCCAAACGAAAAGCGATGCTTACTATTGTTAAGCGAAGCAGCATTTAAAGCAGGTGATTTGCAAACATATTTTAAAGTATCTCAATATAACTTTAATTGTAATCCAACTTCTATCACTGTTACTTTCAATTATTTAGAAACGCTTTTTAATACAAAGCACTTTAGTGAATTTATCCAAGTTACATCAGAGTTAGATAATGTGGATCTTTCACCTCGCATGACGAGCCTCTTAGCAGCATGTCATGTTAAGCAAATGAACTTTGAACTTGCTTTTGAGCTTTTCTCTGTATTAGAAGAGCAAAACTTCCACCCTTCTATTTGCTTACTGAGAATGGGCAATATTAAAAAAATTATTGGTGATTCAGCTCAAGCAATCGACTTATATAAAGCAGCGTTAAAAAAAGATAACACTAATACAGAAACTTATTGGAACTTAGCTAACTTAAAAACTTATAAGTTTACAGATAACGAAATAAAAGACTTAGAAGCCCTCTCAACCTCATTACTTCAACCAACTAAAAAAGCATTCATACACTTTGCACTAGGTAAAGCGTATGAGCAAAAAAACGACTGTAAGACTGCTTTTAATCATTATAAAGCCGGTAACTTAATAAAAAATAAACACATTAAATATCGCGAAAGTAAATTTGATACACGCTGTGTAAAATCGATAAATAAAGATCTAATTACAAAACTACCAACCATTCCATCACCACCTTTTCAATTAGTTTTTATTGTTGGGATGCCAAGAAGCGGCTCTACATTGATAGAACAAATATTAGCTAGCCACTCAAAGGTAGATGCAAGCTATGAGTTAACTGAAATTATATCTATTGCTAAATTATTAGAGCAAAAAAACACTTCAACAACACCTTACGGTTTAGACAATATTACAGAGCAAGCCCTTATAGATCTTTCAAAGCGCTACCTTAAATTTATTGAGCCCTTAAGGAACAAAAAGCCTATTTTTATTGATAAACTTCCTGCTAACTATCAACATATTGCGTTAATAAAGTCTTTATTCCCCAATGCTAAAATAATTGATGTTAGACGAGATAACAAAGCAACAGCATGGAGCCTATACAAACATACTTTCTCAGAAGGCCATACATACTCATATAGCTTTGAAAATCTAGCTCAATATATAAATAAGCACTGTGAGCTTATGGAGCATTGGAAGGCGCTTTACTCAGATGATATTCTGAGCGTTCAATATGAGCACATAATCAAAAACTTTGACTCAACTGTAAAAGAAATAATGAGTTTTTGCTCTATTGAAATAGAAGAAAGCTGTTACTCTTTTTATAATTCTAAACGCCCTGTTTTAACACCCAGCTCAGAACAGGTAAGGCAACCTATCTACAAAGACGCCATAAACGACTGGAAAAAATTTAAGCCGTATCTAGAACCATTAATTAAATTACTAAATTAATCTCATCGTTGCTTGTAGTTACACTCTTATGACTCTAAAATCCATAGCACTGTAATTATATACATAGTTTAGGCAAATCATCCCATGCTTTCTGACTCACTAAAAAAAACAATTAGGCAAGTACACCAGCATGTGGCTAATAACCTAACTGATTATCGTCCGCGTAGTAGCCAAAACTACCTCGTCGCCGAAATAGCAAAAACGCTTGCCGGCGAATACCATAAAAAGCAGCGCATATGCGTAATTGAAGCAGGCACAGGTACAGGTAAATCACTTGCTTATTGTTTAGGTGCGTTACCGCTTGCCCTTGCACAAAAAAAGAAGCTGGTAATTTCTACGGCTACCGTGGCATTGCAAGAGCAATTAATTGCTAAAGAGCTGCCTTTTTTTAAAAAGCATTCTGGGCTCGACTTTAAGTTTGACCTAGTAAAAGGTAGGCAGCGCTACATTTGTGCACATAAACTACATAACGCAGTTAATGGTGATAGCCAAACGCAAATGGAGTTTATGCCTACACTTACCTCACCATTAAGTGATATGGAAACCAAGTGCCTCAAAGATTTATACGATGCATACATTAATAAAAAATGGCAAGGCGATAGAGACAGCTGGGCCGACACCATTCCCGACAGAGTTTGGAATTTAATTGCATGTGATAAACATGCCTGTCAGCGCCAAATGAAAGCCCACCAAACCTGCCCGTTTCAGCTTGCTCGTAATCAGCTTATGCAAATGGATGTACTCGTAATTAATCATTCCTTATTACTAGCTGATTTAGATTTAGGTGGCGGTAAAATATTACCCGAGCCCGACAATACTATTTATGTAATAGACGAAGCGCATCACCTTGCGCATATTACCCGCGACTTTTCATCAGCGGCAGCCACTATTAAAGGCACCATAGACTGGCTAGATAAACTCACCAAATTTAGTGGCAAAATGTCTAAGGTATTAGTTGGTCAAAAAGCCATTGGTCAAAACTTCAAACTGTGCGACAGCATTAACGACGCCAATAAAGATTTAAAAGTAGTGCGTGATATTCTCGATAACGCCGACTTTGAATACTCAAAAGACGATACGTACCGGTTTGAGCACGGCGAAATCCCTAAATCATTGCATAGCAAAGCTAAAGATATAAGCGATGCCACACTAGATGCACTGCGTTGCTTAAACAAAATGCACGACACCCTCACCCAAGATGTAAGCGATGGTGACATAAAACCCTACGTTGCTGACCCTGTCTTAGCCGAAAGCGGACAATACATAAACCGCTTAGAGCAGTTAAATAAACTTTGGTATAGCTATGCAAATAAAGGTGAAGGCACACCACACGCTAGGTGGATAAAGCGCTTAGAGTATAAAAGCCATCACGATCATTTATTAAGCGACTGCCCAATTGAAGTAGGCTACTACCTAAAAGATAAATTGTGGAATGAATGCGCCGGTGCAGTTTTATGCTCTGCCACTTTAAGTGCCCTAGGTTCGTTTGATCATTTTGCTTACGAAAGTGGTTTAGCAAAAGAAGAAGGCGTTAAATTTATTAAGGTCCCCTCACCTTTTGATTACCCTAAACAAGCAACACTTAGAATTCCGGTTAGTAAAATAGAACCAACCGACAAAGCGTTTAGCGACCATTTAGCGCAAACTCTGCCAGAGTATTTAAGTACTAAAAAAGCTAACCTAGTTTTGTTTGCCTCGTACTGGCAAATGGACCATGTGGCTAAGTTTCTTAGAACAAAAGGTTTTAACTTATTAGTACAAGGCGAAATGTCGCGAGAAGCATTGCTTAAAAAGCACACTCAAAATATTGATGCTGGCAAAGGCAGTATTTTATTTGGTACGCAAAGCCTTTCAGAAGGGCTTGATTTACCTGGTAAATATTTAGAAAATTTAATTATTACAAAAATACCGTTTGCTGTGCCAACGTCTCCAATAGAAGAAGCCCAAGCAGAATTTGTACAAAGTAAAGGCGGTAACCCGTTTTTGTCTATCACAGTGCCCGATGCCGCAAAGAAATTGGTACAGAGCTGTGGTAGACTGCTGCGAAAAGAGAGCGATGAAGGCTGTATAACCATTCTCGATAGGCGCTTAATTACCAAGCGCTACGGCAAAGCCATGCTCGACACCTTACCACCTTTTAAAAGACAAATAGATTATTAATGTTTGAACTTGCTTTAGATCCAACCACACTGGCAGTTTTATGTGCAGCGGCACTTGCTGCTGGCTTTATTGATGCAATAGCCGGTGGCGGCGGGTTGCTTACCGTACCCGCACTATTAACCGCAGGCTTACCGCCGCATGTAACGCTTGGTACCAATAAACTTGCCGCAAGCTTTGGCTCTTTAACCGCCAGCTATACTTATTATAAAAAAAACCTATTTAGTCCTAAGTTTTGGGCAAGCTCTATTATTGCCACAGGCATAGGCGCTTTAATTGGTACACTTGTTGTTGATCATTTAAGTATTGATTTTTTAAACAAGCTTTTACCTATCATTATAATTATGGTGGCATGCTATAGCTTATTTGGCAGCTTAAGTACCACGCAAGGCGACCAACTACCTTCAAAAAGCCCCGCTTTAAAAGTTAAACAGTGGTTGCAAGGATTAGCTTTAGGTTTTTTTGATGGCGTAGCAGGCCCAGGTGCCGGTACGTTTTGGACTGCCTCAAATAGCTTACTATATAAAATGAGCCTTTTACTCAATTGTGGTTTGGCTCGCTCAATGAACTTTGTATCTAACTTTATATCGCTCATAACCTTTATAGCGCTTGGCCACGTAAACTTTTTACTGGGCTTAATTATGGGTTTATTTATTATGTTCGGCGCTTGGATTGGTGCACACTCAGCCATCCGTTTTGGCGGAAAATTTATACGCCCGGTATTTAATACAATGGTTATACTTTTAGCATTAAAACTTATTTACGAGGCTTACCTATAAAATGCTAGCAAACGCTTTAGATAAATTACGCCAACAAGTTGCCACATTGAAGCAACAAGCCGAGCAATTTGATAAAGCTAAATTGTTTTCTAAAAACCGTTATATGCAAGCGCAGCCAAGCTTGTTTGATCGCGGCGTATTTAGCACTAAAAGCATGAACCTTGCCGACTACGTAACAGAAATAGAAGATGAAATAGCAAGCCTACCGCCAAGTGAACATCGCCACGCATATACTTACGCTCTTGAGCGCATAGGTAATCAAGTGCAAGCCGTGTTTAGTGTTATTAAATCAACGCCTATTTGGACAAAAGAAAACAAAAGCCACTTTAAACCACGCCCAAAAAATAAAGTTTATAAACAAGCCGTGCAAAAAATAATGCAATCGTCGCACGAGCTATACGACGAGCTTAAACAAAACCATGAATTTGAACGCCGCCTGGTATTAATGATTGAAGAGCGTAAGCTGCAAATGGAAAAAGCCACACCAGCGCAAGCACAAAAGCTTAATATGGAAATTTTAACAACACATGCTCGATTAGGCAGATGCCGAAAAGCAATTTCGGCCACCGAAGATAAAATTCAACAAGTCGAAAAACAACAATTACGCTAATGCAGTTTTTTTATCACCCGCTTTATTCTGCTCTAACGCTTCCTGAGCGCCATCGCTTTCCAATACAGAAATACCAACTGCTCAAAGCAGAAATTGAAGATCTAGGCTTAACGGCTAATCATTTTACTTCGCCTATAAAAGCAACGCCTGCTCAGCTTTCGCTTTGCCATAATCAAGCTTATATTAATGACTTTTTAAACGGGTCACTTAATAATAAAGCCATTAAAAAAATGGGTTTTCCTTATTCAGAACAATTGGTAGAGCGCACTTTATTATCGGTTGGTGCAAGTATTCAAGGTAGCGAACACGCGCTAAAGCATGGTTTTAGCGCTAATTTAAGTGGTGGCTATCATCATGCATACAGTTATTACGGCAGCGGTTTTTGTATTTTTAACGACCTTGCTATTGCAGCAGCTCATTTAATAAATACAGATCAAGCCGACACTATTTTAATTTTTGATTGCGATGTACATCAAGGCGACGGCACCGCACAAATAACGCAAAACCAAAGTAATATAATCACTTGCTCTATACATTGTGAACAAAACTTTCCGCGCTTAAAGCAGCAATCCGATTACGACTTTGCAATGCCGGCCAACACTACAGATGCCGACTACTTAACTACCCTTAAACAGGCACTCGAATTTTGCGTTCGCATTCACAACCCCGACATTATTTTATATAACGCAGGGGCAGATATTTACCAAAAAGACGAGCTTGGCCTATTTAATGTATCCCTTGAGGGAGTTTACAATCGCGACTATTACATACTCAATTATTGTAAAATGAATAACATCCCACTCATGTGTGTACTTGGCGGGGGCTATCAGCGTAATGTAAATTCGTTAATTAATGTTCATAAACAACTATTTAAAGCTGCTGTCGATTTATACCCAGCCTTAGTATAAACTCATAAAATGCAATGGATATTTAGGGAAGCAAGATGCGATTACATGAAGACATACATAACTTTTACGAAAAAATAGTGGTTGAAGAAATCCTTAAACGTAAACTAGATAAAGTTTACAACGAAGATGTTATGGCCGACTTTTGTTGTACGGTGCTCAATCAACTTCCCCCTCGCTATATTCGCTACGATGTAGATATGGCCTTTTATTTGCCACAAAGTGAGCGAATTCATATGGAAGAGCGCGTTCAAACTGCTATTGATGTCGCCATTAGTCAAATATCTAAAAAGAAAGATCTAAATGAACAATCCACTTGATCAAGCCCCTACACATGTAAAACTGGCAGTAGATTTAATTATGCTTTTGGAGCAACACGACGTTGCCCCAGAAGAGGTTTTAAAAGCACTCGATATTGTAAAAAGCGACTTTGAAAAAAAGCTAGAAAAGCCATAACGCTATTCTATTGTTTGTATATCGTGCTCGGTAACGCTACCGTCGTGCTTAGTACAATCAATTTTAACTTCACCAAATGTACGCCTAGGCGAAGTTGAGCGTCGACAGGTCATATTTTGTGCTTTAACGCCAAATTGCACTATATACAACGCCACTGTTTGGTCTATTTGTTGTTTTTGCTGCGTAGTCGCTGCACTGTAAAATGCATCGTATTGCGCAGACCAATTTTCAACCCCCGCTTCTTTTGCAACGCCTAGCCAGCCCATCCCGAGTTTAGTAGATTGCTCCAAGTATTGGCCTTTTAAAAACATAAATGCCAACGTGTATTGTGCACTTTTATAACCAAGTGCTGCGGGCTCTTTTAAATCATAAAAAGCTTGTTCGTACAGCCCCTTTTTATACGCTTTAATGCCATTGTATTCTTTTTTCTTCATTGTATTGTCGCTGTATAGGTTAACTGGGGTCGACCCACATCCACTTAGTAAACCCACAACCAAAATTGCTGTAACCCCTAAACACCTAGCCATAACTAGTCCTTTTATTATTTTTATATGCGAGTACCGAATCTGGCTTACACTCTTTGCAAAGCCTGTTATTCTGTAATCTAATTTGTATAATTAAAATACTATCATGAGCTTAGCAAGTTTACTTAGGTTATTTTTTCTGGCTGCAATTTGGGGCGCCTCATTTTTATTTATGCGAATGGCTGCTAATAGTTTAGGGCCCGCGGTGTTAATAGAATTTAGAGTCGGCTTTGCGGCACTCACACTTTTTATAGTTGCACTGTATTTAAAGCGCCGATTAGCGTTTATCCAACACAAAAAGCACTTTTTTATAATTGGCGCACTTAACTCTGCTCTGCCTTTTTTACTTTTTGCTTATGCCGCACAAACTATTAGCGCATCTACGTTATCTATTTTAAATTCAACAACCCCTATTTGGGGCGCTGTTGTGGGTATTATTTGGAGTAAAACCAAGCCTACTCAGAGTATGGTTTTAGGCTTGCTGTTGGGTTTAGTAGGCGTAGCAATTTTAGTTGGGCAAAACCATTTTGTATTAAATAGTCAATCAATAATAGCCATAGTAACAGCATTGAGCGCTTCGCTTTGCTATGCCATTGCATCCCATTACACAAAAAATGCGCCAAAGCTTGCACCGTTCGATAACGCACACGGCTCAATGTGGGCAGCAAGTTTTATGGTACTGCCCCTTATTTTATTTATGCCAATGCGTGAAGTTCCTACCACCAACGTTATGCTCGGCGTTTTAACCCTTGGCGTAGTGTGTACAGCGCTTGCTTATATTTTATTTTTTAAGCTTATTGAAGATATAGGCCCAACTTCAGCACTCACTGTCACGTTTTTAATTCCGCTATTTGGCATTTTTTGGGGACATTTAATTTTAGATGAGCAAATTGGGCCAAATACATTATTAGGCGCATTATTTGTTATTGTGGGTACTATGTTGGTTACTGGTTTTTTACCACGAAAAAAGCACTTAGCTAAAACAAGCTAAGTGCTTTTACAAAGCGCTTACTTTTGTGCTTTTTTGCTTAAGTTTTCAATTAAATCTTGTGCGCTATAGCTGTTGTCGCTGGGTTTAATGCCTTTGCCCATTTTAATATCAATCAGGGTGTGCACTTCTTTGCGTTTATCACTGTTGCTCACTTGTACGCCTACACTATTGCTCGGCCGTACGCGTGTTTCGCAGGTTAATAAACCACAGTTTCGCTCATATTGTTGGCTGTGTGATGCACTGATAGATGACGCGGGCGCTTGCGATTTAGACTCAACAAAGGTTTCTTTATTTGTTACAACAAACCAGTCGTAGCCTTGCGCTTGGGTAAGTTCAGCCGCGCGTAACAATGCATAATCACCGGCATCGGCTACGTTGTTTGACACACTTTTAAACTCGACGCGGTATTGATCGTCACTAATTTTTTGCTCGCTATAACCTTGTGATCCATTATTAGCTGGGCGGTAGTCGGGTTTAGATGCGCAACCCGCCATAAGTAAAATACTGATAATTAAAATAGATGTTTTCATCATTCACCTCGTTTTATAAAAGCTATTATTGGTTTAACTGCCACTTTGCACTAATTGCTTGCTGCTCTTGCGCTCTATCTAGTGGTGCGCCGCTGATCATGCTATCTATAACAGCATCTAACTCACTGTTATTAGACGCCGTTTGATATTGCGCGCCATTATCACTTTGCTGCGCGGCTGTTTGCGCTTTTATTTGCCAACCGCTTTGCGTTTTACAAGCAATGCTTGTTTGCGTGGTATTGTTTGAGCTTAGCGCATACTGCCTACAAAGCTCACCTTGCTGATTTTTAAAACTAAGCTGCGCGCTAAATACTGAGCCATCAATTTGCTCATACTCTCCACTACTTAGCTGTGTATTAAGGGCTGAGGCTATGCTACTGGCTACTAAATTTTGCGACCCATTGGGTTGTAAATAACTAGTCATTGCAATACCAAATACCACGGCAACACTTGCAACTATTGCTAAGCTTTTATTAGCCGAGTGCTTAGCCTTTTGCCAAGGCGTTAACGCCACTACATTGCTATTCGACGTGTTTTTAGTCGTTGCTGTATCAAGCTTTGCAACCGTTTTAGCTAATGAGTCACTAAGGGGGGCGTCATCAATACTTGTTGCGTGCTCTTTTACTCGCATGTCTACTTCGCTTAGCTCTGCAAGTCGCATTACTAGTTCATCATCCGTTTCAAGGGCTTTACGCACTTGTTCCATTTCGTGCTCGCTTAGCTCTGAGTCTAAAAAGGCGCTAAGTGTTTCGTCGTTAATGTTCATACTTGCTCCTTTTTAAAGTCGGGTTTTATTAAGTTATAAAGTGTACTGCGTGCTCGCGATAATTTACTCATTACACTGCCTATAGGTATATCGAGTGTATGTGCTACGTCTTTATAGGCCATGCCCTGCAATGCCACCAGCGATACGATGGCGCGTTGCTCTTCGGGTAATTGCCCAAGTGCGGTATTTACATTTTTAAGCATTTGTTTGTTTTCTAGCGTTTGGTGCTCATTACTTGTAATTGGCTCTGGTAAAACATCGGCCTGGGCCGTATTTTGCCTTACCTTGCGTGAGCGGTATTCGTCTATCCACACATTGCGGCAAATTTTAAACGCCCATTTAGCAGGCTCAACGTCATCCGGAATGCCTTTTACTAATAGTTTTTCAATTGTTATTTGCACTACATCGTCTGCATCTGCTTTACTACCCGTTAGCGAATAGGCAAAACGCCTAAGCATGGGCAATAAGGTTTTTAATGTTTCGTTCATTGATTTTTACCCCTTTTATAAAGAAGACGATTCAAAAAAACATTTATTCCCAAATAATCAAAATAATTTGAATAATGAAATATTTTTATGTGTTAAACGTTAACTAACAAGCATGATAAATTTAATAGAAGTAACCCACTATGAATATTAAAAACACACGCGTTAAACACATAATAGCCGCTTCGCTTTGCATATTTAGCGCAACGAGCTCTGCCAATATAGTAAAAGTCGATCAAGTGCTTGGGCAGTTAAACCCAATAGAGCAGCGTATTGAACAAACTATAGAGCGCGCACAACGCCTGCCGCTTCCGGTGCCTGTTCCACAAATATCGATTGATGAACTAAAAGCGCAAATTAGTGAGCCAATTAGCAGCTTACCCAATGTGCTTAACATTAATATAAATAGCCAAAACACCGCATTTGTAGAAATAGAGCTAGAAAACGGCTTTAGGGCAATAGAGCGCCAATGGTTATTAATGGCAAATAGCCAACAACTTAATACCCTAAAGCAGCAAAATGTAACCATTGTATCGGTAAAAAATTACAACGCACTTAACATGAGCTTAGTGCGCTTTAACGTGCCCCAAGGTGTTAATTCTAAAAGTGAGTTATTAAAAGCACTTAACTTAGATGAGTCTGCAATACTTGACCGAAACCACATTTACCAAGCGCAAACAGGCGAGCCTACCGCAAAAGTAACACCAAATAAGTCTGTTGCCCCTTACTGCACACAAAGCGTAAAAATTGGCATGATCGACAGCGCCATTAATACCAAACACAATGCTTTTAAAGGCGCAAATATCACTACGCAAAGCTTTTTACCACAAGGGTTAAGCTCGCCAAATTTACACGGCACCGCCATTGCAGGGCTAATTACAGGTAAAGGCGCAAAACTTAACCCGCTTTTAGGCAATGCCAAGCTTTACAGTGCCGAGGTGTTTTATAGGCAATCTGAATATGCACAAGGGGCTACATTATTTGCCATAGTAGAAGCACTTAACTGGCTAGTTAGTAATAAAATACCCGTAATTAATATGAGCCTAACAGGGCCAAATAACGCAGTTTTAGAAGCAAGTATTACTGCAGCAATAAAACAAAACGTGTTAATTGTAGCTGCTGCAGGTAACCAAGGGCCGGCGTCGCAGCCGTTATACCCAGGTGCGTATAAAAGCGTGATAGCGGTAAGTGCTATTGATGCAACAAACCAAATTTATAGATGGTCAAATAAAGGCGATTACATAGACTTTGCAGCCCTTGGTGTAAATGTTGTTACAAGCCAAGGCAATGGAAAATTTGGAAGGGAGTCGGGTACGTCAATGGCGGCGCCGCATGTTAGCGCGGCATTAAGTTGTTTATTGTTAAAGCATGGTAATAATAAAACCAAAGCACTTAACGAGCTTACATCGCTTGCCATCGATTTAGGCGAGCATGGCAAAGACACCACCTTTGGTTATGGTGCCATTTACCCACCTAAAAATGCACTTTAACTGACGCCGATAAAACCGATTGCGTATAGGTATTGCTACTAAGCTTTGATTGATAATCGCCATATTCAGCCTCGGCTATTAATGTTACGTGCTCAAATAAAGCTAGGTTATAAAACGCATTAACGACATTTCGGTGCTCATCTCGCGACGGTATTTGCTCAAAAATATCATCCGTTGTTTGCTCATCGTAATCTTTATTATGATAACGCCAGCCTGCCCCCACTTTGTTAGCCATATTAAAGGCCGTAAATTTGTGCGTAACTTTAGTAGTAAAGCCGTAGCCGTTAAAGTCGTATTGGTTGTCATCGGCGTTTTCTTTATCGGCACTTAGCGCTGCCATTAGCATGGTTTGCCCATTATTTATAAAATGATAAAGCGCTACATCGCCACCTACGCCGTCGGCATTACGTGCTTTTGCTGTAGCAAAACGTTTAGCTTTGGTTTTTATGCTCATACGCAAATACGTATGCGGGTTTAAAAAATGGCCATAGTAGGCGCTGGCTTGATTAAAATGTAAAAATGTTTCGCCATCTACATTTGCTTTTGCGCCATCGTAACGAACCCCTACCTCATGGCTATTAAAGCTATAACTGCCATCTAAACCATATTGATGCAGGTCTAAATCGTATTGATCAAATTCATCGTAGTCTTGTTGTTCAAACTTATAGCTTGAGGTTAATTTAGCGCTTTTGGTTACTTGCCATTTTGCATTTACACCGGCTGCGGTTTTTATGCCGCTGTCGCTTTGCGACGAAATATCGTCAAGCTCCTGAACAGACAGCGCCGAGTTACTTAATACTCCAACTTCTGCATCTGCATTTAGCTCAAAGCTACTTTTAAAGGGCTTATTTTGCTCAGCTGTTTTAACGTGGTTGGTTTGTGCAAGCACCGCTTGGGCACTAAAAACACACAATGTGGCGGTTATAACTGCTTTCATATTTATTCTCCAACAGGCCGAATAGGTTTCCCCATTCGGCATTTTGCAAATACGCTTAGGGCGTGTTGATCTTTGATGGTTGAATTTGCAGCAGCATGTTTGGTTTTTAGGCAAGGCAGAGCCTATGAAGTGTGGTTATTCCCCATAAATAGGCGATAACGCAGCATAAATGCCGAACATGCGCTGCCCTTCGGGTTCTGTCTAGGGGCGATAAGCTATTTGTTGCCTACATGGATGCAGATAAAGAGCGAGAGCAAGATGCGGAAGCTTTGCTCAGTTTAATCGCCCCTAGATTGAACAAATTTCAATCTGCAAAGTTCAACACGCTCTAAAGGCCTAGGTCTAAATCGTTAGTAATGTTGGTTACTACTTCACTTGCGGTGCTAAGTGCTACATCGTTACTAATTTGATCAGTGACCGCCGCACTCACCTGCCCGCTAACACTTTGCTGTACCGTGCTTTGTAAACTACTAACCGTACTGTCTTGCACACTGGCAATTAAAGATTGCTGAACACTGCTTACTACTTCATTACTGGTATTAATTGCATCACCCATTTGCAGTGCAGAACTCACTGAGTTTGCAGCCGTATTAGTAATTGCTAATTGGTTTGTAAGCTCACCCGCATTAAGCGCATTTGTTGCATCAGCTTGGGTAACCAAATCGGTAGCGCTACTTACACTTGAAAGTAAAGAGGCATCGGCTGGTGTATCTGTGGTGTCTGGCTGAGCGCCTTGTTCAGAGGTAACAGAAAGTAATAACGACTGGCTCACAGCGGTTGTTAAATTACCCGCCGATGAGGTTAACTGCGCTGTTGCATCGAGCGCAGTGTTGACTGTGGTAATGCCTGTGGTATTTAAAGACGAGGCCGATGCATTTAATGCATTATTTAAAGATGAGCTAGCAGATGCAACTAATGAATTTGCAGGCTCTGCGGCCTCACTGCTTTCTTGCGCTGGAGTTTGCGTGTTATTTGCCGTTGAATCTGTAGCTTGCGAATCATCAGCCGTTACTTGTGTATCGTTAGATACGTTTGACTCGTTGCTACCACTGGCTGTTAAACCGTTTTGTGAAAGCGTAATAGATGTAGATGTTTGTTGCTGCGCCGACGTTGACTGAGATAGTTCAATATCAGCGGCATGCACTGCACCTGTAAAAGTACACACACCGCTTAACATCATTACGCTTACAATTTTATTTAATTTAGTCATTGTTTTGTCCTCTAGTTTGTCGGATTGACATAAAGAAGACGATTTACAAAAACACTTTATTCCAAAAATAAATAAAAAATTATAATAACGTTACTTAATTACTTAAGTTTCATACCCTTAAATATAAATTACTCGTTTACTGCGTTAGCGTTTCACTGTTTTGGATCAGCAATAACAGCTCGGCAGTGGCGGTAGCATCGGCCAATGCGCGGTGATGGCTGGTTAAGTTTAAATTAAAATGCGCGCTAAGGTTACCAAGCGAATACGACTTTAGCCCTTTAAACGCTCTGCGCGATTCAACCACGGTGCACATTTTTGGCATTTTAAAAAAGTGCCCTGCAACCTCGCATTCTTTTTTTATAAAACCGTAATCAAAGTTTACGTTATGGGCTACAAAAATACTGCCTGCAAGTTTATCTAGTAGTGGCTGTGCTATATCGGCAAATACAGGCGCGTTGTAAACCATGCCATCGCTTATGCCGGTCAATTTAGTAATAAAGCTTGGGATATGGCGCTGCGGATTAATAAGTGTCGTCCAGGTATCAATCACTTTACCGTGCTGCACTTTAACTACGCCTATTTCGGTAATACGGTTACCGCCTTTTAAGCCACCCGTGGTTTCTATATCAACCACGCTGTAAATACGGTTAGGGTCTACAAACCACTTAACTGCAGCAATATGTACTGTAAAACCTACATTTTTTAAATTATCAATGGTGGTTAATTGGTTGCGCCTAAGTTTATCGCCTGGGGCTTTTACCTCTTCAAAATGTACTTGGCCATTATTAATAACCATTAAGTCGGGGTAACCATCTTTTAACTGTAAATAGTGTTTGCTCATAGCCGTTAAGTGCGCAATTAACGCTTCAAGCGGGCTGTTTAAAATAAGTGCCTCTAGTGGCTCTAATAAATTGCTGCGCCATCTAAATAAACCATTGGGCTGCTCAAAATACTGCGCGGCATGCTTACATACCAAATTAAGCAGCGCCTGATTAGTGCTACAGCTTTTTAAACGTGCGTCAATTTGCGTGCTTTGTGCTTCATAAAAATTACCAAGCTGTAAAACTTGCGGGTAAATATCAAATTCATTACACGGTGGGTAAGGCGATTCAATAAATAACTCGTGCCAAAATACTAAGCCAAACAAGCTTTGCCATAAGGTGTTTTCGGTGTTAAAAACCGTTAACCCTTTTGCACTGTAATGCTCATTTACACCTTGCTCTACATCGCCTCGGTAAATTTCGTCAATTTCAAGCACACACTGGGTGTCGGCCAGCATGGTGCTTAAGCGCGAACGCGTTTGTTTATTAAACTTACGCATTAAAAAGTCATCAGCAAAATACAGTAAATCGTCGGTGAGCGGGTTTTCTATAATTTGTTCTAGCTGCGCTTTAACCCACGCTTTATTACCTAGGCGGTATTGCTCTCTTATTTGAATTTCTTGTGCTTCGGCGTAATCGGTGCAGCCTTCAAGTAGGCTAAAGGCAAGTTCGCTATCGGTATTTTTAAGTTGTTTATACAGCCTAACCAGCAATTTATTTTTAATGTCGTGCGCTTGTGCACCGTGCGCCGGTTGCACTAATACTAAATGCGCAAGCTCGGTGTAAGGGGTTTTGTCATCAAAGGTTTCATCTTTTGTATTACCGGCTGTTTTGCCGATGTTTTTAAACGCTAAACGGTGACGATTTAAAACGTAATTAGATTGCGCCTCAGCGAGTGTATTAAAGCGTGACAAGCTCTCGCTGTGCCCTTCGCGGGTAGCGGTTAACCCTAAATCGCGCATAACAAAGCGGTTTTGGTGGTTTACATCGCCACTACTTAAGCGCCCTGCAAATAAAAACTCAAAATACTCGTAATAATCTTCTCGGTTATTTCTCACATACTGGCTATATAAAGGGGCTAAATCATCTGCGCGCTCACTAAAAAATTGGCACGCAATAGTGACCAACTCACCTTTAGCTGCGCTTTTTTTAAAGTTTACTTGCTCACTGTAATTACTGAGTAACTCCACCAACATAGGCTTGGTTAAATGCGCTATAAGCTGCTTGTAATGCTGTGCGTTTGGCTCATATAAAATGCCCGCTGTTTTTAGCGTATAAATAGCCTGATGCGGCGAAGTTATTTCTTCATAATTGAGCGATTGCGCCTGCACTAAATAAGGCCTGCGCGAATATACACGCGCCAACATGCATTGGCTTTGCTCATCTAGTTGGTTAATTTTACTAATAAATTCACTATGTTTAGGCTCAAGTAAATGCATACATTTACTTGTTACAAACTCAATAAGCTCTCTAAAATGCGCTAAATAGTATTTTGCTGGTAATTCTTTTTTCATAACATCGCCACAACTGTATATAAAAACAGTATCTAGCATTTATGCTTATTATTCAATCTTAAACTTGTAACTAAAACACGCTATAGTGAGCGTATAAAAGTAAATTTATTAAAAATAAAGGACTTACCATGAGCGCGCACCCGTACGATGTTTTATCACTCAATAACGGCGCAAATATTATTTTTACGCCTTGCCCTGGTACAAAAACGCAAAACCTAGCGGATTCAATCGCTACATTAAAAGCCGCAGGCACTCACATGCTACTATCGCTTATGCCGCAAAAGGAGCTTGAAAAAAACAACGTACAAACAATTAATACTGAGTGCAAAAAGCACGATATAACCTGGTTTCACTTACCTATAAATGACGACGAAGCACCCAAACAGCCCTTTACATCAAGCTGGAACACCCACAAAACAGACATACTACAAGCCATACAGCAAAAACAAACCATTGCCATTCATTGCAAAGGCGGCACTGGCCGCACAGGGTTGGTTGCTGCGCTTATTTTAAATTCGGCAGGTTACACAAAAGATGAGGTATATAGCTTAGTACAAGGTATTCGCCCTAAAGCACTTACTATAAAATTACAAAAAGAGTACTTTAATAACTTTGAGGTGTGAGGGAGAAACTGGGGGAGATTTAGCACTATGAATAGTGCTAAAAATACTTTTAAGCTAGCTATGGATTAGCGTTGATGGGATTAACCACTTGTTATGTTACCAACACTACAGGCACACCGTCGCTTCACCCATATGAATACAACGATATAGACTTTTTGTAGTATTATTTTTAAAGCTAGGGCTTTGGCAGACTGTATGTGGCTTACCTATTTTTTCCTTAATTTCATCTAAATGTTGCCATGTTTCCATCGCAACTCTGTCATGCACAGCTAAGAAGTAGTCTAGTTTTTCTTTCGTGTAATACTTAGATAGCTCCTGCTTTGAAACATACATTTCCAGTGCTTTTGACGAGTTGATAATTTGCAAATTGTCCTCGCAGGCCAAGGCTGTTCCCATTAATGAGCCTGCATTTTTATACCTACGCTCAACTTCAGTTTCATTTGTTACATAAGAACATGCGGATAAAAGTAGTAATGTTAAAAGAAAAAAATTCTTAACCATTGCCATCGTCTCTCTTTTTAATGCCCACTTAAGCGGACAAAAATTGTTGACTATAATGTGTAGCGGAGCGAAACGTAGCCAACTATTTTTGTTGATCTTCACCCGATAAAGTGCTTGTTATCCCAATGTTCGAAGATTAAGACTACATTTATCTGATGCAATAACTATCTCTTTGAATACCATGTTTCTATTAACATTATCACGAATATATTCTCTTGTTTTCATAGGCATTCTATACCCAAATATAATAGATTTAATCCACTCAGGTTGGGATTTAACTAACGCAAAGTCCTTAAAGTCTTGCTTAATGAGGTGCTTAGAATCATTACTTAACTTTAAACGAAATTCGTTTTCATATTCCCATTCATTTAATTTCACCTTTAGAGCATCCCACGCTTGAATACCTAATTCATCTTTTGATCTCAAATCTAGTGTTGATTCTATTAATTCTAAAATATCAATATTTGCTAATGTTTTTTTGTATGTAACCTTATCTGGGGTTACATAACTCTTATCCCATTCAATACAAAAACCATTATGCGAATTAGCATAATGAGACCACATTAAATTATTAGTGGGATTATCCGTAATGCAGTAAAAAAGGTAACTATCCAATATTTCATTCATTTTTGTATGAAGTAATTCAAAATTGTGTTTTGATTCTTTACCCATGTAAAGTTGTTTGAATGTTAGCTTTGAACTCCCAGAGAGCTTTTTATAAGTATTCCTTACGCGCGTTCGAGACGGTGTTCTAAATTCGACTCTCGAATCAAAAAGATCATTAAAGTTATTTCTCCGTGAAAATGTTACTTGATTATTAAACAAGTTAGTCAGGGAGTATTCTTTATCTAATTCTTCATGAGAATTGATTGGGCAATACTTAAAATAATTGTTCAAATTCCACACACCCTGAATAGAATTGGCATAGCAACTTAATCGACGACGTTTGTCGTTTTATAAACCGACAATGTTCCTATATTCAATGCATTTACCTTAACCCCCAAATAACCACCTGTAAACAAATACTAAACCTCATATCAGTTTATGCAATTGCAAAGTATTGAATCTAAAGCCTTTAAGCTAATACCTTTAAACTAAATCCCTTAAATTAAAACCTTCAAAGCACTGCTTAATTTATACACGCCAAACCCTTTATACCCGCACAAATGTATTCAGCTGTAGCGCTTTACGATATTATGCTCCTTTAAATTTAAATTAACTTTCAGGGCATATAATGACAACGCACACACCGCCTTCCCACTCAGCCAACACAGCTGAAAACACCTCTCTTTTTTACGTAATTTTTATCTCTGCCGTGGCTGCTATTGGTGGCTTTTTATTTGGTTTTGACTCGGGCGTTATTAACGGCACAGTGTCGGCACTCGGTAATGCGTTTAATTCAAGCAGTGTGGCTACGGGGTTTAACGTAGCCTCGGTATTATTAGGCAGCGCCGTGGGGGCACTTGCTGCGGGCCCGCTGGCTGATAAGTTTGGTCGCCGTGCAATTATGATCATCACCGCGATTATTTTTGCCATTAGTGCGTTTGGCTCAGGCATTAGCGAAAGCTCGGCCGAGTTTATTTTTTACCGCTTATTTGGTGGCTTAGGTATTGGTGCTGCATCGGTATTGGCGCCGGCTTATATTGCGGAGGTTGCGCCACCAGCCCTTCGTGGTCGTTTAGCTACACTTCAACAACTCGCTATTGTATTGGGTTTATTTGCTGCGTTTTTAAGTAACTATTTAATTGCTGATGCAGCAGGCAGCGCGCAAAATATTTTAATGCTTGATACAGCCGCTTGGCGCTGGATGTTTTGGGCTGAGCTTGTGCCTGCAATACTTTTTTTAGTGGGTGTGTTGTTTATTCCTGAGTCGCCTCGTTATTTAGTGGCACAAGGTAAAGTAGACGATGCAAAAACGGTATTTAGTAAAATTTCAAACGACAACGTTGCTGCGCAAATAAGCGATGTTAAAAGCTCCTTGCATAGCGATAAAAAGCCGAGTATTCGCGATTTATTTATTGATGGCAGTAAAAAAGTACACCCAATTGTTTGGGCGGGTGTTGCGCTGAGTGTGTTTCAGCAATTTGTAGGTATTAACGTGGTATTTTATTACGGCTCTGAGCTTTGGCAAGCTGCTGGGTTTGATGAGTCGCAATCGCTATTTATAAATGTATTAGCGGGTACTACTAATATTGTATCGACCTTTATTGCTATTGCCCTTGTTGACAAAATTGGCCGTAAGCCACTATTGCTTGTAGGCAGTGTGGGTATGTTTATTAGCTTAAGCGCGCTTACTTATATATTTGGCAGCGCAGGCCTTGATGAAGCAGGCAAGCTTGCACTTAGCGATAACATGGGTACGTTTGCGCTTATAATGGCTAACTTATTTGTGGTATTTTTTGGATTAAGTTGGGGCCCCGTTGTGTGGGTGTTATTAGGCGAAATGTTTAATAACCGTATTCGCGGTGCAGCGCTTGCTGTTGCTGCAAGCGCACAGTGGATTGCTAACTTTGTCATTACCATGACCTTCCCTATTATGCTGGCTAACATTGGCCTTGCCGGTGCGTACGGCTTTTATGCTTTATCGGCACTTATTAGCATATTTTTTGTTGTTAAATACATTAAAGAGACCCGTGGTAAAACACTTGAGTCTATGTAATCTAAAGCTAAATTAAGCCATACTAAAAATATAACTGGCACGCTCTGGCTGCCAGTTATATTACCTTTTAATAACCTGAGTTACTTTATAAATACAGCCCCTCTACTCATATAGGTACATAACTTGCTGCTTTACCCTTTAAGTTTTTAAAAAAGGGATCTGTAATGTCTGTTAATACGTTTTATAACCTAACAGAGCAGCCTTGGGTTGTTATTGCTATTTGTTTAGTTTCTATAACTATAGCTTTGTTTTGTATCCGCTTTTTTATAATGTACTGGCTTAAAAAGTGGACCTCTCATACTAAGTTTATTTTTGACAGCTTATTTATAGAGTCAATTTCTAAACCGCTCACTCTTTGCACAATAATTGTGCTTCTCACCATTATAGAGCAAGGCCTTTTAATAAAAAATGAGTCTATAGCGCACTTTATTTCGTTTTCGACCATTAATATTATTTTGGGTTTAGTGGCCATTATTTTATTTTTTGACCGTTTTTTTATTGGCACTATTAATTACTACAGCAAAGAATCGGCGGTAATTTTTAATTCGCAAAGTATTATTAAAGGCGTTATTAGGGTTAGCGTTTTATCGGTTGGGATTTTAGTTTTAATGGGGACTTTAGGTATTTCTATTACACCTATTATTGCCTCATTGGGTATTACCTCGCTTGCTGTAGCACTCGCCCTGCAACCCACCCTTGAAAACTTTTTTTCGGGCGTACAGCTTGTTATAGATAAACCCATACGTGTGGGGGATTTTATTGAGCTTGAGTCAAAGGAGCAAGGCTTTGTAGAAAAAATTGGTTGGCGCTCTACGTGGGTTAAAATGCTGCCAAATAATATGATTATTATTCCTAATAGTCAGCTTTCTAAATCGCGTATTATTAATTACTTTTACCCCGAAAAAGAACTGAGCGTACCTGTTGATGTAAGCGTTCATTACAGCTCAGACTTAGAGTTTGTAGAACAAGTAACGCTTGAAGTTGCTCGCCAAGTACTAATTGACCATGAATGGGGTGTTGATGATTACAATACCTTTGTGGTTTATCACACCTTTGATAACTCAAGTATTAATTTTACCGTAATGCTGCGCGCAAAAGAGTACTTTAATCGATTTTGGGTTAAATCTGCTTTTATTAAAGCGCTGCATAAACGCTATAACCAAGAAGGTATTGTGATCCCCTTCCCTATTACAGCCATTAATACATCGCAAGAAGCGGCTAATTTTAATAACGCTGAACATTAAAAAACCGAGGTAAGCATGCGCCTACCTCGGTTTAATTATTTTACTACACGTATAGTTACGCGCTTTTATGCTGTGTAATAAAGCATAAGTAGCCGTTTACTTACGTGTTTTAAAATTTATAGGTTACTTGGCCTACTATTTCACGCGGGCTGCCCGGGAAGTGACCGTTGCGCTCACTAAAGCCACTTACTGCGTATTCTTTATCGAATAGATTATTGATATTTACGCTTAATAACACATCGTCAAAGCGCGTAGTCCAGCTCATATCAAATACAGTAAAGGGTTTAACTTTTTGGCCATCTTGGCTTATTTGCTCGCTTACGTAATTTGCGCCAAATGCAATAGACGAGTCGATGCTATCAAGCGCAAAACGCGACCATAAACCAGCTTGGTGGCGCGGGGCATTAGCAAAGCGAGAGCCATCACCGTAGGTGCTTGAAATAGTATCGCCCGTTACACCCTCAACAACCAGTGTATCGTTATATGCGTAGTTAGCAGTTAGCGTCCAGTGCTCGGTTAAATCGCCCACCAGCGTTGTTTCAAACCCACGGCTTTCTACCTCACCAATATTTAAAAGTGCTGCAATGCCATCACCCGCGCCAGTGTCGTCAGGGTTGCTCATTACTACGTTTTCTTTATTAATTTGGTAAATAGCAAAGGTGCTCATAATTTTGCCATTAAGCCATTTGTTTTTCATACCAATTTCGGTTTGTTTACCGGTTTCTGGCGTTAAGTTGCCCTCGCCTTCTACATCTTCTTGGTCACCCGATGATGCTGGGTTAAAGCTTTCTGAGTAGTTTATGTATACCGATGTGTTTTCAACGGGTTGGTATGTAACAGCCACGCGCGGGGTTATATCGTTATCTGAGTAACTGTAACCGGTTTCTTTGTTTAGCTCTTTAAAATAATCGTAACGCAGGCCGGCAATCACGGTCCATTGCTCGTTAATGCTTACAACATCTTGTACGTATAGGCCAAAACGGTCAGTATCAACACCATCGCGGTTCATGTCGGTAAGGTTATAAGTACTTGGGTCGGTTTCGCCGTAATTTAAGTCAAATATGTTTAAGTTAGCCACGCCGTCCGCTTCATAACGGGCGCGTAAGTAATCGTACTCGGTATCGACTATGTGGTAGTCGCCACCAAACAATACTTGGTGTGCTAATTGGCCTTGCTCAAAGCTATAAACAAAGTCGGTGGTTAAGCTTGTTTCTTCGTTTGCGCGGTATTGATTACGGTATTCGCGTTTAATGGTTTCGTCATCAATGTTTGCTTCACCATCGCCGTTTACATCTACCCAGCTTTGCGACTCATGGTAGGCTTGGTCGCGTTCGTTATCCATGTAACGCAGCGTGCTACTTACCGAAAAATCATCATTAAAGTAATGCTTTAGCTCGGCTTGCAGCACTAACGCTTCCATGTTTTGGTAGTCAAATGCTTCGTTTGCGTTGTAACTTGGGTCAACTAAAAAATTACCGTTGTCATCTACCGGTACACCACGTAAACGGTTACCGCCTAAGTCTTGTTTGATGTAGTCAACACTTGTGGTTAGTGTGGTTGAATCTGTTAAATCAAATAATAAACCACCGGTAAACTCGGTGTTTTTTGAATCTGCATTATTACGAAAGCTGTCTTGCTCCTCGTAATAACCACCTACACGATACGCCATGGTGTCGGTTAAACCGCCGGTCATATCAAGTGATGCACCACGTGTGTCGTAATTGCCAAGCGTTAGCTTTAGCTCTTTGCTTTGCGTGTACGAAGGCTTTTTAATCACATAGTTGATCATACCGCCTGGCTCACCACCACCATATAACGCAGAGGCTGGGCCTTTTAATACTTCTACACGCGCTACATTAAATAATTGCGGTACACCAAAGCCCGAGTACGGATCGCCACGTACGCCATCGTAAAATACATTGGCATCGTCTCTAAAACCACGAAAAGTAACGCCTGAATAACTGTACTCACTTACCCCTGCTATTGAGCGGTATAAATCGGTAATGTCGCGCGCGGCTTGGTCAATAATAAGTTGCTCGGTTAATACCTGCGCAGATTGCGGTAATTTAATAAGATCTAAATCCGTTTTAGTACCAATTTTACTTTCGGTTTCTAGGTAAAACTGCTGAGCGCGGCCTGTTACTTCTATTTTTTCAATATCGTTATTTTGCTCGGCAAATGCCACATTAGAAAAAGCAGAAAAAGACGCAGCAATACTAAGCGCCAAGTATTTTTGGTTAAACATGTTGATCCTGAAAAGAGGTGTATAAAACACCGCGAATGATAACGACTATCATTAACATGTGCAATGTAAATAATTTCATATTCATCCTTATTTTTCGAATGAAGAGTATTTAAGCAACACACTAAATTGGCAGCTCAGCTATGAATAAATTAATTAGCATTACTGGAATACACAATTGATATAATATAACATACTCAAAATTGTAATTTAGTAAGATTATTAAATGATAAATAAACTGCCCGTCACAGTGTTATCAGGTTTTTTGGGGGCTGGTAAAACCACTGTACTTAGCCATATTCTTAATAACAGACAAGGTAAAAAAGTCGCCGTTATAGTAAACGATATGAGCGATATAAATATCGATGCAGCCACTATTAAAAGTGGTGTATCGCTCAATCACAGTAACGAAAAACTAGTCGAAATGAGCAACGGTTGTATTTGCTGCACCCTACGAGAAGATTTACTTGTTGAAGTGGGCAAACTTGCCAAAGATGGGCGTTTTGATTACCTCGTTATTGAATCAACCGGTATATCTGAACCCCTCCCAGTTGCCGAAACATTCACCTTTGCCGACGAAAACGGGGTTTCACTTGGTGATGTTGCCACCCTCGATACCATGGTAACAGTGGTTGACGCGGTTAACTTTTTAAACGACTACGAACAAGCAAATGATTTACAAGATACCGGCGAATCATTAGGAGAAGACGACGAGCGAAGCGTAGCCGACTTACTTGTTGACCAAGTTGAATTTGCCGATGTTATTTTAATTAGTAAAACTGATTTAATTACAAACGATGAATTAAATAGACTCACTGCCATTTTAAATACGCTCAATACTCAAGCTAACATTATTCCTATTTCAAACGGCCATATTAATATTAACGAAGTGCTAAACACCGGTTTATTTAATTTTGAACGTGCCCAACAAGCACCGGGTTGGCTTAAAGAAATGCGTGGTGAACATATTCCCGAAACCGAAGAGTATGGTATTAGCAGCTTTAATTACACTGCGCGCCGCCCATTTGACCCAGAAAAGTTTTATAACTTTTTGCACAATACCGAGCAATTTGGCAAGCTCATTCGTTCTAAAGGGTATTTTTGGTTAGCAACGCGCCCTTTATTTTGCGCGCAGTGGAGCCAAGCTGGCGGTATAGCTCATTACGGGTTTGCAGGTATGTTTTATAAAGCAATACCTAAAAAAGACTGGCCCACAGACCCCGAACTACTTGCTGATATAAACAGTAAATGGGTAGAGCCCTTTGGTGATATGCGCCAAGAGCTTGTTTTTATTGGTCAGTCGTTAGATAAAAAAGCCATGATTAAAGCGCTTGATGACTGCCTTCTCCCGGCAGATGCCGTACTTAAAGGTAAAGACTTTTGGAGAACCTATAACGACCCGTTTCCTATTTGGGAGGAAGAGTAATGAATGCCCTAGCCCCAATAACTGCGCAAATAAAGCCTGCGGAACCGCTGTACCGAAAAGCAGCTAAAGAGTGTGACGCCAATGTATTGCCACAAATTTATAACCAAGACACTAACATTGTTATTTGGCAAAGAGACCTTGAGCAAACATTAACAAATGCAGTTAATACACTCATTAGTGCAAATGCTTTAAAGCCACTTGAACTTGCGGTATCGCCCGATGATGCATTTGATCAATTAATAAAAGCGCTTAAGCCAGAAGATAATAACCGCGATGAAGTTAAAGCTCTGTGTGAAGATATCGCACTGTTGGTTGAAATGTTTTGCTGCCTGTTTGATTTAAAACGCGCCGGTTTAAGGCTAAAAATATTAGATAAACCTATGTGCCCGCGTTTTCATGTAGACAAAATTCCGTGCCGGCTAGTTACTACCTATCAAGGTGTTGCTACGCAGTGGTTAAATCACAGCGATGTAAACCGCTCAAAGCTAGGTACTGGTAATTTAGGTAAACCCGATGAAGAGTCTGGTTTATTTAAAAGCCTAAATAATATTAATCAACTCCAGCAAGGCGATGTTGCCCTGCTTAAAGGCGAGTACTGGGATGAAAACGAAGGTGCAGGGCTTGTTCATCGCTCACCCCCGGTGGCTGAAAACGAGCAACGCTTATTACTTACGCTCGATTTTATCTAAAATTTGTTGTGGTGATAAACGCTAAGCTAATGCGCGTTTATCACCCTAGCGATTACTTCGTACAAACCTTGTGTGCTTACAGGTTTAGATACAAAGTCATCCATACCTACACTTAAACAGCGCTGTTTATCATCTTCGTAGGCATTAGCGGTAATTGCAATAATGGGCACATGTGCCTTAGTGTTTACTTCGTTAGCACGTATGGTTTGGGTACATTCGTAACCATCCATATTTGGCATTTGGCAGTCCATTAAAATTAAGTCAAAGGTATTACCCTTAAGCACTTTTAACGCTTCAATTCCATCGTTAGCCATTGTAAGTTGTACATGAGTTGGCTCTAACATTTTTGCAATTACTTGGCGGTTTATGGGGTTATCTTCCACTAAGAGTAATTTTTTGCTACCAAGGTTAGGTACTGATTGCGACTGTACTGCGGCTGTGTGCTTTATAAACTCAGCTTTAGGCGCATTAATGTAAAACTTAAGCATGCTGCCTTTACCGGGCTGACTATTTAAAGATATTTCACCCTGCATTTTTTTAATTAACCCTTGGCTAATGGCCAAACCAAGCCCGGTACCACCGTATTTACGTGCAACACCTACATCAGCTTGTGTAAACTCGCTAAACAATAACGATTGCTGATCTTTTGCTATGCCTATACCGCTATCAGACACACTTACAAATAACTGCTGGCCACTGTAATCAAACGATAAACGTACAAACCCGCGCTCAGTAAACTTATACGCGTTAGATAATAAATTAATAATTACTTGGTTTAAGCGTAAATCATCTACGTTAATACAATCTGGCAAGGTGTTACTGCACTGAACTATAAACTGCACGTCGTCAGAGCTTACAATGGGTGAAAACAACGATTTAATATTTTCGATAAAAGGCGCTAAATTTGTAGGACGCGGGCTAATTTGCATTGCATTAGCCTCAATTTTAGAAAAATCTAAAATATCGTTTAAGATTTTCAATAAATTTTGAGCACTTTTTTGTTGCGTATCTAAAAGATCTCTTTGCTCGTCGGTTAACGAACTATCACGCAGCAATACCTCACCCATGCCCAAAATACCGTTCATTGGGGTGCGTAGTTCATGACTCATATTTGCTAAAAACTGCGATTTAGCCACATTAGCTAAATTAGCACGCTCTACTGCTTGCTTAAGCTTATTGGTTTGCTCAGCAACTTGTTTTTCTAGCTGCTGGTTAAACTCACTGAGTTGTTTGTTTAGGTCTTGGTTTTTTATATTTGACGCTTGCAGGTTTTCTATTGAATGCTGCAGCGCAGTGGCGAGCATTTCAAACTGCTGCTGAAGTTGCAGTACTTCTTGCCAACTTGAATCTGTATTAAAAGTCTGTTTTTTTGATTTATTAAAGCTTTGCATTAAATTAGTTAAACCACTGATTGGCTGCACTAATAAATTTGCAAGTTGGCGTACAAACAGTACCACCATAATAATTAGCATAGCGCCTAACAAAATACTTGGCAGCCAGGCTTTGGCTACAGCCATACTCAAATGTTTACGATTATAAAAAGTGATTACTTGCCATTTGCTCTGCGGATTAACATATTTAGAGCTATGGTAAACCTCGTTATTATTGGAACGAAATAAATTTTTATCGCCCATATTACGCGCATTAAAACCATCTTCGTTAAAGTCGGTTAATATTTTAAACTGCTCAAGCGAGCTAAAAACCACTTTTTGTTTATCATCCAGTACAACTAATTCGCCAGTGTTTTCAAATAAATTAGGAATAAACTGCTCTAATCGTCCAAGCTTTAACGACCCCTCTACTACGCCGTAAAACTCACCATCACGATAAATAGGTGCAGACAGCGCAACAATGGCTTCATTGCCAAGCCCTCGCCCTTGAAACACACCACTGCTATAACCAAGAGGATATTGCTTAGCCTGATTAAAGTACTCGCGATCAGTAACATTACGCTGCGCCTTAGTTAACCCCGCTATAAGGTTATTAGGCGACGTTATTTCGACGTAGCCGCTAGGGTTTGCATACAAGCTTGTAGCAAACCCTGGAAATAGATTCATTAGCCTTTTTAACTGCTGCTCACTATCTGTGCCCGCGCTTATGGCGTCGCTACTCATTACAATGGCATTTTTATGAAACGTTAAATAATCACTTAATTGAGTGCTTATATATTTGGCTTTTTCTTCAAGCTGGGCGTCTACCTCATACTCTAACCGAGAGTGGTGATCGTTCACTAAAATTACACTGGTAAGCAGTATAACCAATATAATAATAACGCTTACAACATAGCTAAGAATGCGAGCAAGAGGCCTGCCCTGATAGGCACGGCTGGCGTGGGGTACAAATACACTAAATAAATCAACTAAAGCTAAGCTAATTAACGCATTTATGAGGTACTTTGATATTGCAACAACTAGCGTTAACCATGGCAGACCAATAAGAAACTGCCCTATTCCCCAAATTATAGGTAAACCAACTAACAGCCAAAAAACAGTACCAAGAGGGAGTATGGGTTTAGAGCGGCGTAAACAAAAAGTGTAAAGCCAAAAAAGCTCGAGTAAATAAACAATACTCGGCCAGCAATGCCCCCACCTATAAAGTAAAAAGCCAGATACGATCGCAAGGCTTAAGCACGCATAACGCAGCCCAATAAACACTAAGCTACATAATACAAATACTTGCCCAAATAAAAACTCAGAACTGTCGAAAAAATATAACGGCGAGAGGTTAACTAAACCACCTAGCAACCCTAATAAAACAGCGAGTGTCCACTTACTTCTTTGAGGCATTAAACCAACCTTGGGGCACTTTGTTAACACGCAGTGTTAAATTAATATAATTGCTACATTATTGCGTACAAGTTAAAAGTTGTCTAGCGAGAAAAGGAGCCGGAAACTATTAGGTATTATGGATTAATTTAGTGAAAAAACATAAATATTAAGGAGTTAGAGATATACACCCAAATGAGGAATTTGGGTGGCAGTCTTACCAGCCACATCTCGGCACACACGTCACAAACTGTGGCTGCTCCCTTCCGGGCCTGACCAGGTTCGCCTGCTAGTGTTGCGAGAGGACCAATAAGACTACCATTGAGGGCCTTGGTTGGCGCGGGAGGGATTATCTCTACTTTTACTGTGTTATTCAAGGGATAATCAAAAAAGAAAGTGCGATTGCATACTTCATATACAATCGCGGCATATTTAGCTGTTTTAGTGCGTATTAATTGCTCTCTAACTGCACTTTTATATTGCGAAGTGCTGCTTTTACTTTTTTCATGTTTTCTGGGCCCATGCGTAAAAGTTGTTTTTGTGCAGCAGGAAGTTGCTCCCATTCAGAAAATGCATACTGATAAGTAACCGAGTCACGTAGTAACGGCAAGTCACCTTCAGGTTCTGGCGTATCGAGTAATAAATCGATAGCATCTTCCAGCGTTTGATTAAACTCATCATCACCGTAGCCAATTTCACTGTAAGCATTATTTATAAGTGGTTTATATTCTTCGTACATACGCACAGCTTGTGCTGCACTCATACTTGTAAAAACTTTTACATAAGGGGTGTAACGCTCGTAGCTATTAGGGTCGATTGTTAAAATGTCACCTTCGTTAACACTAAACTCTTCTTCTGGCTTAACTACTGGTGTGTGCTTTTTAGCAATTTTACCTTTGGCTATGTTATCTATAAATACAACGCCACGGCGAATTACGTCGTCGGTTACCATTAGGCTCATTACTGAATCACTTAGGTATTCGTCGATTTTTGCTACTACTACGTCGTCACTTTCATCAAGCGTTGGTAGTGGCTCTACTTCAGGCTCTGGCTCAACTGGGCGCTGTGCTGGCACTTCTAGGTTTTCTGGTTTTTCTGGCATAACCGATGGTGCATCAACAACAGGGTCGTTTTCTGGTTTAAGCTCCATCATTGGCTGCTCTTTTGGTGCTTGCTCTACCTCTGTGCGTTTTTGTGGCTCGTCACTTGGTTTTAAAAGTACAAATGCGGCAGCACACACCACAATAATTAAAATAATAACGGCGAATAAAAAGTTGTTATTAGGCGGACGTTTTTGAACATCTGACGCTTCTGGTTTATCTGACATACAAACTCCATAAAAATTAAAATGCATTATCACTCAGAGTGCTCTGAATGGAAAAAATTCATTATGAGTAAAAACTATTACTGTAACTATTTTAGCTTACAAATATAAATGTAAGCTTACTATACGTAGTAACTCAGTTATCCTTTGATTCTTCTAGCTTAAAGACTTACAGTTAATAAATAAAGTAAAGACGTTGAACAGTTTAAACACCAATATGAAAATCAAGCAAGTCGATCCAGAAAAACCAAAAATTGCTCTGTTATTAACAGGGGGTGGCGCACGAGCTGCTTATCAAGTGGGTGTTTTAAAAGCCCTTGCGCATAGTATGCCACGTACTGCTCCTTTGCCGTTTAGAGTAATAAATGGCACTTCAGCTGGAGCAATTAACTCAGCCGCTTTAGCGTGTTATGCCTCTTGTGCGCATTTAGCTGTGCGTAAACTTGAGTCGGTTTGGAAAAACTTTTCGACCTCTATGGTGTATAAAAGCGACTTTTTAAGTGTATTTGGCCATATTGCACGTAATATTTTAACCAGCTTTCAGTCAGAGCATATAAACCATCCTCCTGCGAGCTTATTAAATAATCGCCCTTTGCGAGGGCTGTTAAACGAAATTTTAGATTTACACCGAATTGAGCGTAATTTACACCGTAATTACCTAGATGCATTGTCGATTACGGCCTCTAGTTACACGACCGGCGATTCTGTGGCGTTTTTTCAGTCAAACACACAAACATCGTGGCAGCGTGCTAAGCGCGAAGGCCAAGCAACGCGTATTAATGTAGAGCATTTAATGGCCTCAAGCGCAATTCCTATGGTGTTTCCTAGTGTGAATATTTATAACCATTATTTTGGTGATGGCTCAATACATCAGCTTTCGCCTTTAAGCCCATCTATTCATTTAGGTGCAGAGAAAATATTTATTATTGGTGTCGATCAACCTAAAGAGCTTCATCCTCCGGGGTATTCTCCTCATTACCCGGGCCTTTCGGCTGTTGCTGGGCATTTACTCGATAGTGTTTTTACCGACACCATGCAATCGGATTTAGAGCGTTTAGACCGTATTAATCGCACTTTAGGGCTACTACCCGCTCGCGATAAACACCAAGAGCTTAAGCAAATTGATACGTTTGTAATTAATCCATCGCAAAACTTTAATGCCATTGCCGCGCAATATTACAACGACATGCCATGGGCTATTAAAGTACTACTGCGTACAATCGGTGTTAAAAAGCATTCACAATCGAGTTTAACTAGCTATCTATTATTTGAAAAACGCTACACCCAGCATTTAATGCAAATAGGCTTTGAAGACGGTATGAAAAAATTACCGGAGATACGCAAGTTTTTAGAACTAGATTAAGCCTAAACAGACACGTTATTCTATTCCATCGAGCAGGTAGTGCTCTACCCGCTCTACCCTCCTTGGTTTACCTTGTAGTACGAGTACATCGTTAGCGTAAAGCGTTGTTTGCTCATCGGGCGTATCTATTTCTTGCCCTTCTCTGCGCAGTGCTTTAACTATTACTCGGCGTTTAGCTAAATTTAACTCTTCTATAACTTTATTAACTGCAAAGGCTTGCGGCGGTAGTGCAACCACATGTAAATATTCTAAACGGTCAGTTGAGGTTTCTTCACTGTCTTTAAAGTAGCCCGCGTAAAAGCTTTGCATTAACGGGTAACGGTTTCTACGTTCTTTACTCACTCGGCGTACAATGCGTGTCATGGGTACGCCCGACATAGATAAAACATGCGAGACAAGCATTAAGCTCGCCTCTAGTGACTCAGGTACAACTTCTGTTACACCTAACTCTTTTAAGTAATCTAGCTGGCTGTCGTCACGGGTTCTTATCAGTATTTTTACATTGGGGGCGAGCTGTTTTATGGCATCTATAACTACTTGTGCGTGCTCAAGCTCTGTAAAGGTAATAATAACTAAACGCGCACGTTCTACGCCTGCACATTTTAAAATATCTTTTTGCTTAACATAGCCAAAGATTACAGGCTCACCAGCGGCTTTACCTTCTTGAACCAAAATAGGGTTACTTTCTATTGCTACGTAATCTATGGCCTCGGGCTTTAAAAACCGCGCTATAGTTTGCCCAACCCGAGAAAAACCACAGATCACAACGTGATCGTTATACAGCGTACTGCTTTGTGGCACACTTTCTGTGGCCATACTTGGGTGCTCTAAAATGCCTAATTTGTTTAAAATAAAGGGCGTTTTATCAATTAAAAATGGCGTTATTGCCATAGATAACACGCCAAGTGCAATTAAAAACGAAGCCTGTTCAGAGCTTAATAACTGGTGCTGCCCAGCAAGGGCAATTAACACAAAGCCAAACTCTCCCATTTGCCAAAGCATAATGCCACACGCTAAGGAGTCTTGGTTTCGCTCATGCATAAGCCGTGCACTAAGCGCAACCACGGTAATTTTTAATATTAATAAGCCAAGTAAGGCACCAATAATAAGTAAACTGTGGTTAAGTACAAATAAAATGTCGAGCTGCATACCAACGGTTACAAAAAACAGCCCCATTAAAATATCGCGAAATGGTCTTATATCGGCTTCTAATTGGTGCCTGTAATGGCTCTCGCCTAACATCATACCCGCTAAAAAAGCCCCTAAGGCCATAGATAGGCCAAACATATAAGTTAATAACCCAGCAAACAGTGCAACCAAAATAGTTGTTAATACAAACAGTTCATCGGTACGTACCTGGGCTATTTCGTTAAATACTTTGGGTAACACCCATTTACCAATTGCCCACAATAAAACACATACAAATGCCCCTTTAGTTAAAGCAAAGGCTAATGCCCAGCCAATACTTTGCGAGCCACTTGAGGCAAACAACGGAAGAATAATAAGTAAAGGGACTACAGCTATATCTTGAAACAGCAACACACCTACGGCAAGTTGCCCGCGGCGTTGGTTTAATTCACCGGTTTCTTTTAATAGCTTTACCACTACAGCCGTTGAAGACAGGGCCATTATTGTGCCAATGGTAAAACTGGTAAGTAAGGAGAAGTCTAAACAATATAAAATTATAATGAAGAGTAAGCTGGTAACCCCCACTTGCAAGGAGCCAAGCCCAAATACGAGGTTACGCATTGCCATTAGCCGAGAAATAGAAAACTCTAATCCCAGACTAAATAATAAAAATACAATTCCTAACTCTGCTACAAATTCAATTTCATGCGATTGAGCAAGCCAACCAATACCATGGCTGCCCGCTAAAACACCCGTAGCTAAGTACGCTAAAATTGGTGGCAACCCTATGCGCTTAAAAAACCACACAAAAAGCACTGCCGCTACTAACAAGCCAAAAATTTGAGCGTTTATACTTTGCAAATTTGGGCTCCGGCGTCAATTAAACTAAGGAATGTACTCTAAATATAGCAACCATATGTTTATCAAGCAATTTTAAAATATGGCATAAAAATCGCTTAGTTACTGCAAAGCAACACTCTCGGGGGAGATTTTAATGGAAAACGTCCATATTTTGACACAACGTGTATCTGGTCGCGGCGACTTTTTGCCGTTTTCGGCTGAACACACACAAATTAACGAGTCTGCGGCAACGCATGATCTTGTTACTGAGCTACAAACAAGCCTAGTTATTGAAGATGTTTTAGCTATTTATGCAAAATTTGCTAAAAAGTTACTTAATTTTTCTGGATTGCAGTTTCAATCAACACTTGGTACTGCGCAAACCTCAGACAGCAACACCAATACTACGCCTTATATATTTGACTTATCTATTGGTAAAGAGCACTTAGGCCAATTAATTTACTTTAGCCAATTTAAGCTAAATGCAGCGATTGAAAGCAAGCTACGTACTTTGCACTCGGCACTTGTTTACCCATTGCGTAACGCAATGATGTATAGTCGTGTGTTAAAACTTGCTACAAAAGATGCATTAACGGGTTTAAATAACCGCAGTCAATTTAATGACTTTTTGCTTCAAAAGCTTGAAAACTGCCGTCGTTACCAACGCCCATTTAGCCTAATGCTACTTGATTTAGATAACTTTAAGCAGGTTAACGATAACTTTGGCCATAAAGTAGGTGACGACATGCTCAAGGAGTTCGCAAAAGTATTATGTAGCAGCATAAGAGGCACTGATTCGGTGTTTAGATTTGGTGGTGATGAGTTTGCATTACTTATTGAAGACCCTGAATTTACGACCAATAAAGTAATTGCTGAGCGTATTATGCGCCTAGTAAGAAAATCGCCTTTAATGTCTCAATACAAAGTAACAACCAGTATTGGCTTTTCTTTGGCAAGCAGCCAAGATTGCGAAAACGAAATATTTGCTAGAGCCGATAAAGGTCTATACAAAGCAAAAGCATCTGGACGCAACTGCGCAAAAGCATATTAGTATTTACTTAACTGCATTGAATAAAAAAGCCTAGCTTCCCCCGCTAGGCTTTTTTATTGCTAAAATTCCAATCTTAAAACTTTGGACTCACCAATTTATAAATAAACAACGCAGCACAAAAGCCAAAAAAGAAGCCGCTCACTAAATTAAGTAATGCGGTAATACTCGCAAGCGGAGTAAATAGCACTAAAACCAGTGGTAAGCTTACGCCTAAAATAAAAAACAGCCCACCTTTTCCTAACCAGTAGGCAAGTAGTAATGCCGCAGATACCACACCACCAGCAACAGCATAGCCCAAAGTAATAATATTAAGCTCTAGCAATACATTAGCTATAACAGCAATTAAAGCTGTTATTAACATGCCCATTGGCGCTTTGTTAACTAACGACAACCCTACGTGCGGCTGCTCACTCATTTATTTACACTCCCAAATAATACCGTTTTCATCTTTATGTTTTTCACTTACAAAATAACCAACTACTTGCACTAACTCATCGTTATAAAATATTAGTGGCACCTGCGATCGCAGCCAAGGCGCTACTTTTGCATCTTTAAACCAATGTTTTAGGGTGTTACTACCTGGTTTTTTTAAAGGCTTTATACGAGCACTATTACAATTAAATCGCACGCTTACTTGTTCATTAGTAAATGGCTCACGCACACCTTTACCGCGTTGTTTTAATAATAAACGGCCATCACAAAGTGTTAGCTCATCTGCAATTAAAAGTTCATTGCTTAATGGTTTACGCGGTACAACAAAATATAAATATTCTTGATGACGACGTATTTGCCCATCAGTTAAATCAATCTGCATCTGCGAATCGGTTTGAGCATTAATAGCTTGGTTTATTATTTGCGACAACTGTTTTTGCGAGGGCATAATTTGAGTAAATAACTCAAGCCAAGCACGAACAACATTTGCCATTCGCACCTCGCTATAGTGAATTATTAGGCTAATACACAATGCTTGCTGGTCATTTAAACTTTGGCTTAAATCAATTTGAGTGTATTCATCAAGAAGCGCTTGCTGCTTTTGCAATAAGCTTATACTTCGCCCTGCACAGTGCTCAAAACCATTAAAGCGCTCTGCAAGTATGGGCACTACACTTGCGCGTAAAAAATTACGTTCAAAGCGCTCATCCGTATTTGAGTCATCAGTAATATGGCTAATATTAAACTCGGCGGCAAAGGCTTCAATATTACTACGCGTTACATTTATAAGCGGCCTAAAACATACACGTCCACTATTAAGAGTGCGAGTTTGCTGCATAGCACCTAAGCCTTTTAGGCCCGAGCCACGCTTTAAGCGCAGTAAAAAAGTTTCTATTTGATCGTTTAAATGCTGGCCTAATAAAATAACACTTTCAGGTGCGCTTAGTTCATCAAGTGCTTTATAACGCTCATCGCGAGCCTGCGCTTCAAGGCTTGTACGTGTTTTTTGCTCTATATGCACAGCAGCTGCGTTAAAAGGTACGTTAAGTTTGGTACACACTGTTTGGCAAAACTGTTGCCAGTCTTGTGCGTATTGGCTTAAACCATGATTTACATATATAGCACTTACCTTTAGCGTTGGCATTTCTTGCCTTAGCAAGTGCATTACATGCAGCAATACAACAGAATCAACCCCACCCGAAAGCGCCACAGTAAAATTAAACTGTTGTTGCTTAAAAAAGTGCTCAAGTGAATGTTTAACTTGTTGATAAATGGCTGATGATTGCATGCAATACGCTATAAAATTTGTGTTGGTAGTATTTTAAAACAAAAAAGCCGCATAAGCGGCTTTTTTTAGCATTTAATGTAATAGCTACTTTATTAGCAGTAACCAAACGACATCAAACGTTTGTAACGTTGATCAAGCATGTCTTCAAGCGAAAGCGCTTGTAAGTCTGCTAAATCACGTTTTAAACGGGTTTTTAAGTTACGCGCCATTGCATCGTAATTACGATGTGCGCCACCTAAAGGCTCGTCAACTAAGTTGCTGATCAAATCAAGCTCTTTAACACGCTCTGCCGTTACACCCATAGCTTCTGCTGCTAGTGGTGCTTTGTCTGCGCTTTTCCATAAAATAGATGCACAGCCTTCAGGCGAAATTACCGAGTAAGTGCTGTATTGCAACATGTTAACTCTGTCGCCAACACCAATCGCTAATGCACCACCTGAACCGCCTTCACCAATAACCGTACAAATAGTGGGCACTTTAAGCGCCGCCATTACTTTTAGGTTACGTGCAATTGCTTCAGACTGACCGCGCTCTTCAGCGCCAACACCAGGATAAGCACCTGGTGTGTCGATAAAGGTCATAATTGGCATTTTAAAACGCTCAGCCATTTCCATTAAGCGTAATGCTTTACGGTAACCTTCAGGCTTTGGCATACCAAAGTTGCGTTTAATTTTTTCAGCTGTATCGCGACCTTTTTGTTGGCCAATAACCATTACTGGTTCGCCATCTAAACGTGCAACACCGCCTAAAATAGCCGGATCGTTAGCAAAAGTACGATCGCCTGCAAACTCGTCAAATTCCGTGAAAATGCGCTCGATATAATCTCGAGTGTAAGGACGCAACGGATGACGCGCTAACTGCGATACTTGCCAAGCGCCTAAATTTGAGAATATTTCCTCTTTTTGCTTAGCACTTTTTTCTTTTAATTTGCTGACTTCCTCTTCTAACTCAAGGTCTAATTCGCCAGCGCGGCTTATACTTTGTAATTCTTCAATTTTTGCTTCTAATTCTGCAATCGGAAGCTCAAAATCAAGATAATTGAGGCTCATGCTCTAAACTACCTAATCAGTTAAATTCTAGTTCTACATCTTGTGCCGCCATGAGTGATAACTTATGAATTAAGTCGTCGCTCGGCGTAACACACCATTCGATCCCTAGGGTTAATTGCGCCAACGCATCGGGGCGTTGGTAATAAACCTTGATCGGACACGTTCCCATTTTATAAGGTTCGAGTACTTTTTGTAATTTATCGAAGAAACCTGCCTCGATTTGCACCATGTTCAGCGTCATTTTAATCGCTTTAATACGTTTTTCACGCGCTTGAGCAATGGTGTTTATTTCTCTGGCGGTCATTGTAATGCCACCGGAGAAGTTATCAAAGCTGACCTGTCCAGATATTACCAAGATATTGTTAACTTGAAGCATTTCTTGGTACATTTCGAACTGTTCTGGAAACAAGCGTACATCAATACGGGCGCTCTTGTCATCTAAAGTTATTAACCCCCAACGATTTCCTTTTTTATTAATTAAGGTTCTCGCTGAAATAACTAAACCAGCCGCTGTAGAGAGTACATCACGATTAGTTGGCTGTAAATCCACCAGCTTACCGCTGGTATAATACCTAAGTTCTTTTCGGTACTGATTTATCGGATGCCCTGTTAAATAAAGGCCTAGTGTATCCTTTTCACCTTCAAGCCATTGGTTATCTGTAAGACCCGTGGCTTTAATAAAGGCTTGTTCTACTTCATCAGGCTCGGTGGCTAATAAACCAAATAAATCGCTTTGCCCAAGCAGCTCTGCCTTGTTGTGCTGATCGGCTGCACGCATGGCATCTTTCAAACTTGCCAGTAACGTTGCACGCCCTGCTTGGGTTTTTTCTGGACCGAGCTGATCAAGCGCACCGGCATAAATTAATTTTTCGGTAACACGTTTATTTAAGCGTTTTAAATCTACACGGGCACAAAAATCAAATAAGTCTTTAAATGGGCCGCCTTTTGCGCGTGCTTCTAAAATAGCATCTACCGGCGCTTCACCTACGCCTTTAATTGCGCCTATACCGTAAACAATTTCGCCTCGCAGGTTTACCGTAAACTTAAACTCACCAGCGTTTACATCTGGCGGTAATAAGGTGAGTTTCATGTTTTCACATTCATCTACCAAAATTACTATTTTGTCGGTGTTATCCATATCTGCCGACATTACCGCAGCCATAAACTCAGCTGGGTGGTGCGTTTTCATCCACAGCGTTTGATACGATACTAATGCGTATGCCGCTGAGTGAGATTTATTAAAACCATAACCTGCGAACTTTTCTACCAAGTCGAAGATTTTAATGGCTAGCTCGCCGTCAATGCCGTTATTTCGGGCGCCATCTTCAAACGTTGAACGCTGTTTTGCCATCTCTTCGGGTTTTTTCTTACCCATTGCACGGCGTAACATATCGGCGCCACCAAGCGTATAGCCTGCTAGTACCTGCGCTATTTGCATTACTTGTTCTTGATACAAAATAATGCCGTAAGTAGGATCGAGTATTGGTTTTAAGCTTTCGTGCTGATACTGCGCATCGGGGTATGAGATTTCTTCTCGGCCGAGTTTTCGGTCGATAAAGTTATCTACCATGCCTGATTGCAGTGGACCTGGACGAAACAAGGCCACGAGTGCAATCATATCTTCAAAACAATCGGGCTTAAGGCGACGTACTAAGTCTTTCATGCCGCGCGACTCTAGCTGAAACACTGCCGTTGTTTCGGCGCGCAGTAATAGCTCTATACTTTTTTTATCATCCAGTGGGATGGTATTTATATCAACTGGGTCCTTACCTTCGCGCTGCATTCGCACGTTGGTCATATCCACAGCCCACTGCAAAATGGTCAAGGTACGTAAACCCAAGAAATCGAACTTAACAAGGCCTGCGGTTTCTACGTCGTTTTTATCAAACTGGGTAACCGGAAATTTACCTTCGTCATCGCAATAAAGTGCAGCAAAGTCGGTAATAGTGGTTGGCGATATTACTACGCCACCCGCATGTTTACCTGCGTTACGTGTACACCCTTCGAGGATGCGACACATGTCGATTAAATCTTTTACCTCAGAGTCGCCATCGTATGCTTCTTGTAAACGCGGCTCAACTTCAAACGCTTTGGCAAGGGTCATACCCGGATCGCCAGGGATCATCTTCGAAATGCGATCAACAAACCCATAAGGATGACCAAGTACACGCCCTACATCGCGAATTACCGCTTTTGCCGCCATGGTACCAAAGGTGATAATTTGCGATACCGCATCACGGCCATACAATGCCGACACGTGATCAATTACTTCATCGCGCCTGTCCATACAAAAATCGACGTCGAAATCGGGCATTGATACACGTTCAGGGTTTAAGAATCGCTCAAAGAGTAAATCAAATTCAAGCGGGTCGAGGTCGGTAATTTTAAGTGCGTATGCTACTAACGAGCCTGCACCTGAACCACGCCCAGGGCCTACCGGTATATTGTTATCTTTACTCCACTGAATGAACTCCATTACGATTAAGAAGTAACCCGGAAAACCCATTTGGTTAATTACGCCAAGCTCTATTGCTAAACGTTCGTCGTATTCAACGCGTTTTACTTTTCTATCTTCTTCATCTGGGAATAAAAACTGTAGTCGCTCTTCAAGGCCGTCTTCTGAAACTTTAACTAAAAAGTCTTCAATTTTTAGTGAACCAGTAGGGTAATCTGGTAAAAAGTAAGTCCCTAATTGCACCGTTACATTACAGCGCTTGGCTATTTCTACGGTATTTTGTAGCGCCTCTGGAATATCGCTAAAAAGCTCAGCCATTTGCTCAGGCGTTTTTAGGTATTGTTCTTGTGAAAATCGTTTAGGGCGGCGTTTATCATCAAGGGTGTAGCCATCAAAAATGGCCACTCGGATTTCGTGCGCTTCAAAGTTCTCAGGCTTTAAAAATACCACTTCGTTAGTGGCTACAACCGGTAACTGTTCTTTAGCGGCAAGCTCTACTGCCATGTGCAGGTAGTCTTCTTCGAGCGGGCGGTTAGTTCGTACAAGCTCTAAATAGTAATGATCACTAAAGTGCTGCTTGTAAAAGCTAACAACAGATTCAATAACGCCCGGGTTGCCTTTTAAAAGCGCTTTACCTAAATCGCCATCTTTAGCGCCTGAGAGAATAATTAACCCTTCTTTGTGATTTACTAGCCATTCACGGTCAATCACCGGGCGATGAAATACATGCCCTCGCTGATACGCTTCAGATATTAATAAAGTTATATTTTTATAACCATCGTTGTCTTTAGCTAAAATAGTTATACGGCATGGCTCATCTGGAAATTCAGGGCTGCGCAGCCAAAAATCAGCACCCACAATCGGCTTTATACCCGCATTGTGCGTGGCGCCATAAAACCGCACTAAACCACAAAAGTTCATTTGGTCGGTAATAGCAAGCGCTGGCATTTCAAGCTCTTGCGCTTTAGCGACTATTGGCTTGGTTTTGGCCAGGCCATCTACCATCGAAAAGTCTGAGTGAACCCTTAAATGTACAAACTCTGGTGCAGCCATGGTTTACGCCTCACCCTTAGCTTGCATTAATACGCGCTGCACAGGTTTAAAGCTTTTACGGTGCTCATCTATTGCGCCATATTGCTCAAGTGCTGCAAAGTGCGCTTTAGTTGGGTAACCTTTGTGCCCTGCAAATCCATATTGTGGGTAGCGTGCATCGAGTTCAATCATTTCATCATCACGCGCTACTTTAGCTAAAATAGACGCCGCTGATATTTCGGCCACTAGGCTATCGCCCTTAACAACCGCTTGCGCGGGCATAGTTAACTTAGGTAAACGATTACCATCTATAAATACAAATTCAGGCTGTGTGCTTAGCCCCTCAACCGCGCGACTCATAGCAAGCATGGTGGCGTGTAAAATATTTAACTCGTCAATTTCAGTTGGGCTACAACGGCCATATGCGTAACACAGTGCTTTTTCTTTTATTTCTAAAGCAAGTGCTTGGCGCTTTTTTTCTGTTAGCTTTTTAGAGTCAGCTAAACCTGCAATAGGTTTAGTGGGGTCGAGTATTACCGCAGCGGTAACAACATCACCTACAAGCGGGCCGCGCCCTACTTCATCTACACCGGCAATTAAGGTTACGTTAGGTCGTTCAATTTGCATTTATTAACTCCGCCACAGCATTAGCTGCTTGTTTGCTGGCATTTAATCTAATTTTTTCGTGAATAGCTAAAAAGCGTGCTTTTAATTCTTTGTTATCGGTATTTAGCATAGGCGTAAGTGCACCTGTTAAATTGGCTGCGTTACATTCGCTTTGTAAAAATTCAGGCACAAGCTCTTCATCGGCCAATAAGTTAGGCAGTGAAAAATACTTAATATTAAAGGTAAATAAAGTTTTAAAAATCCAATAACTCATCGGCTTTATTTTATAACCCACTACCATTGGCTTTTTATAGAGCATGCCTTCAAGTGTCGCGGTGCCCGATGCAAGTAATATGGCGTCTGCCGCTTGCATAGCGAGTTTTGATTGCCCATCTAGCAAACTAATATTAAGGCTAGGTGCTGTGGCATTTAAAATATCAGTAAACTGCGCTTTGCGCTTTTCGTTTACCAGTGGCACCACAATTTTAAGGTCTGGGTTTTGCGCTTGTAACTGCGCAGCTGTTTTTATATAGGTTTCGCTTAATAAGCCTACTTCAGAGCCTCGGCTACCTGGTAGTAACGCAAGTACTTTGTCATCAAGGCTTAAACCTAGTTCTGCACGTGCTTGGCTGTCGTCGTGCTCAAGGGCTATATCGTCAGCTAATGTGTGCCCTACAAATGTACAAGGTACTTGGTGCTTATCGTAGAATTCTTTTTCAAACGGTAATAATGCAAGCACTAAGTTAGTAGCAGCACTTATTGTATGAATGCGTTTTTCACGCCATGCCCACACTGATGGGCTCACGTATTGAATAGTTTTAATGCCTGCATCTTTTAATGGTTTTTCAACGCGTAGGTTAAAATCGGGGGCGTCTATTCCAATAAATACATCGGGTGGGTTATCAACAAAATGCTGTACGAGCTGTTTGCGTATTTTAAGTAATCGAGGCAGGCGTCCTAATACTTCAACAAGCCCCATTACCGATAGCTCATCCATATCGTAAAGTGTTTTACAGCCTTGCGCCTGCATTTTTGGCCCAGCAATCCCTTCAAAAATAGCATCAGGGAAATGTACTTTAAGCGCTTTAATTAAGCCTTCACCTAAAATATCGCCCGACAGTTCACCTGCCACAATACCAATACGTAGTTGTTTTTTCTCTTTATTCATTTGATTTTATTTCACAAGTAAACCAGGCGTTCATAAGGGTTAGTTTACCGTGTTTTAGTGTTTGGTTAAACGCTTTAAATTAACCACCTTTTATAGCTTAAATTACACCTAAACATTGTTTGTTTTTAATACTGATGTAGCATGTGTAATATATATTAACTTTTCCTAATATATATATTGACAAAAATTGTACAAGCGTAAATAATATTACAAACTTTCAGTAATTACTGAAAGTTCATTAAATCTAACTTTGCCAATTTTGTATTGCCTTGTTAACCCGTCACCCTCAAGGAGCTAAAAATGATAGATGAAACCTTTGTGGATCTATCGCGATTACAGTTTGCTGTTACCGCACTCTTCCATTTCTTATTCGTACCTTTAACCATAGGTATGACCTGGATCTTAGTCATTATGGAATCGGTTTATGTTATGACCGGCCGCGAAATATATCGCGATATGACTAAGTTTTGGGGTAAGTTGTTTGGTATTAACTTTGCAATTGGTGTGGCAACGGGCCTAACCATGGAGTTTGAGTTTGGTACTAACTGGTCTTATTACTCACATTATGTGGGTGATGTTTTTGGTGCGCCGCTCGCTATTGAAGGCTTAATGGCATTCTTTTTAGAATCGACCTTTGTGGGTATGTTCTTTTTAGGCTGGGACAGGTTAACTAAACGCCAACACTTAGGCGCAACATTTTTAATGGCGCTGGGTACAAATATGTCGGCGCTTTGGATTTTGATTGCTAATGGTTGGATGCAAAATCCGGTAGGGGCAGAATTTAACTATCAAACTATGCGTATGGAAATGACTAGCTTTGCAGAGCTTGTATTTAACCCTGTAGCACAAGTTAAGTTTATTCATACTGTATCGGCAGGTTATGTAGCAGCCTCTATGTTTGTGTTGGGTATTAGTAGCTGGTACATATTGAAAGGCCGTGATTTAGCCTTTGCTAAGCGCTCGTTCTCGGTGGCATCGGGCTTTGGTTTGGCTTCAATATTGTGTGTAATTTTATTAGGTGACGAGTCAGGCTACGAAGTAGGCGAAGTTCAAAAAGTAAAACTAGCAACAATAGAAGCTGAGTGGCATACAGAAGAGGCCCCTGCTGCATTTACAGCTATTGGTTTTCCTGATTCGGACGAACAAGTAACCCACGCGGCGGTAAAAATTCCTTACGCACTGGGTTTAATTGCGACGCGCTCTTTAGATGAGCAAGTAATTGGGATTTCTGATTTAGAGAAAAAACACGAAGTGCGTATTCGTAACGGCATGATTGCATACGAGTACCTTGAAAAACTAAGAAGCGGTGACGATACCCCACAAAACATTGCTAAATTTGACACTTTAAAAGCCGATTTAGGCTATGGGTTATTACTTAAGCGCTATACACCTAATGTGGTAGACGCGACAGAAGAGCACATTCAAAAAGCCGTTAAAGACTCCTTCCCTAAAGTAGGCCCTATGTTTTGGTCGTTTAGGATAATGGTCGCCTGTGGCGTAGCTATGCTTGGTGTATTTATATTAGCGTTTTACTACAATGCACACCGTATTATTGAGCAAAAACGTTGGTTACTGTGGGCTGCGGTATTGAGTATTCCACTCCCTTGGATTGCCATTGAATTTGGTTGGATAGTTGCTGAATATGGTCGCCAGCCTTGGGCAATATCTGAAATTTTACCCACCTTTTTAGCGACCTCGTCACTAACGGTAAACGATATTTTAATTAGCTTAACTGGATTCATTATTTTTTACACTGGCTTGGCTATTGTTGAAGGTTGGTTGATGGTTCGCTTTATTAAACAAGGACCAAGCTCATTACATACTGGTAAATACCACTTTGAGTTACCAAACAAAGCAGATAAAGATGCAGGAGAGCAATTATGATTTTTGATTATGAAACATTAAAAATGCTGTGGTGGTTGCTCATTGGTGTGTTGCTTATTGGCTTTGCTATTACCGATGGTATGGATATGGGCGTGGCTATGCTGCTACGCCTAGTAGGTAAAACAGACTCAGAACGTCGCACAGTAATTAATACCATTGGCGCACACTGGGATGGTAACCAAGTGTGGTTTATTACCGCTGGCGGTGCTTTATTTGCAGCGTGGCCTATGGTGTATGCAGCCGCATTTTCGGGTTTTTATTTTGCTATGATGCTGGTGCTATTTGCATTATTTTTTAGACCTCTTGGTTTTGATTACCGCTCTAAAATAGATTCTAAACGCTGGCGCAACAACTGGGATTGGGGCTTGTTTGCAGGCAGTGCAATTCCGGCTTTAGTATTTGGTGTGGCGTTTGGTAACTTATTTTTAGGCGTGCCGTTTAATATTGATAACTTACTACGTGTAAGTTATCAAGGCTCGTTTTTTGGTTTATTAAACCCATTTGCATTGCTTGCAGGTTTAATTAGTGTGGCTATGTTAATTGCTCATGCTGGTATGTGGTTACAACTTCGTACCGCTGATGCAGTAGCTGAACGTTCAGGGCAGTATGGCCGCTATGCACTGATGGTATTTATTGTGCTTTTTGCTGGAGCTGGTGTTTGGGTGGCTAATATCAATGGCTATCAAATTATCTCTATGCCAGACACGCAAAGCCATGCCGACCCTTTAGCTAAAGTGGTAACTACAGCAAAAGGTGCTTGGCTTAATAACTACAGTGAACGACCATGGACAATGACCTTCCCTATTTTAGGGTTTGTAATGGCACTAAGCGCATTGTTTTTCTCAAAAATTAATAAACCTGCGCTTGGCCTTATTTCTACAAGTATAATGTTAATAGGCATTATTATGACGGCGGGCGTATCACTATTCCCATTCATTATGCCTTCAATTAATAATCCTGATATTAGCTTAACTATTTGGGATGCCGTATCTAGTCATAAAACGCTAAATATTATGTTTGTTGCCGTAGTTATTTTTATACCGCTTATACTGGCCTACACCACGTGGTGT
This sequence comes from Pseudoalteromonas sp. H103, assembly GCF_001469205.1. NCBI lineage: Bacteria > Pseudomonadati > Pseudomonadota > Gammaproteobacteria > Alteromonadales > Pseudoalteromonadaceae > Pseudoalteromonas > Pseudoalteromonas sp. H103. The sequence continues at coordinate 133,800 of NZ_LOFG01000012.1, forward strand.
TACGTAAAAATGTGGCGCAGAGTAACGGTAGATGAAATTGAAAACAACACTCACGGTAGCTACTAAGGAGACTAAATTATGTGGTATTTTGCTTGGATTTTAGGTGTACTTTTAGCCTGTACCTTAGGTGTAATAAACGTAATGTGGTACGAGTTTCACCAAAATAAAAACAGCATAGCTGATGATGAACAACCTATGCATGATTTATTAAACGAGAAAAACTCAGCTAAAAATGACGACTAACCCTCGATTAGATCGCGCGCAGCAGCAGTCTCTGCGCGCTTTTTTAAAGCTACAAAGTAAACCCGCTGCAATGTGGTTAAAGTTAAGCATTGCACTGGGTACTTTTAACGCTATTTTAATGATTGCAGGGGCTTACTTACTCGCCCAAACTATTCATAATGTAATGTTTGAAGGTGAAAGCCTTGCTCAAGTAACACATTTACTTTGGCCACTTGCAGGCATTATTTTACTACGAGCGCTTTTTTTAGCGCTAAGTGAAAGGCTAAGTGCCTTTGCTGCACTTAAAATCAAATCGGCTATGCGCCAAACCTTATTAACCAAATTAACCCAATTAGGGCCTAGCTACATTGAACAACATGGTCAAGGAGCAACGCTTAACACCTTGCACGATGGCGTTGAAGCATTACACGACTATTACGCTAAATACTTGCCTGGTGTTGCTTACAGTGCCCTTATTCCTATAGCAATTTTGGTGGTGATTTTTCCAACCGACTATAAAGCGGGTTTAATATTTTTACTAACCGCTCCGCTTATTCCCTTTTTTATGATTTTAGTTGGATCTAAAGCTGAAGATTTAAATCAAAAACGTTGGAAACAACTTGCCGTTTTAGGTAACTACTTTTTTGACCGCATACAAGGTTTAACGCAACTAAAACTATTTAATGCCACCCGCACTGAGCTTAAACATATTGCTAAAATTTCTGATGATTTTAGACACGCCACACTCGATGTATTAAAAATTGCTTTTTTATCGTCATTTGCGCTGGAATTTTTAGCCACTATTAGCGTGGCACTCGTTGCGGTAATAATTGGCTTTAGGCTATTTTTTGGCACGCTAGATTTTGCAACCGGTTTTGTAGTGCTGCTACTTGCACCTGAATTTTATTTACCACTTCGCCAATTAGGTAGCCACTACCACGCTCGCTTGCAAGGTATTAGCGCTGCAGCCGACATGGTAACTATTTTAAATGCGCCGCTTCCTGAACAATCACAGCAAAACAACGCCCACGTTAGCGAGCCTATAAATACAATAAGCATTAACAACTTAAATTTTACATACCCAAACAGTAATGAAGGTATAAAAAATATAAACTTAGCCCTACCCAATAAAGGCCTAGTAGCTTTAGTTGGGGCGAGTGGCTCAGGTAAAAGCACTTTATTTGATTGCATATTAGGGTTTCACCCTCAGGTGGTTGGGCAAATCAGTATTAATGACAAGCCACTAGATGCAACTAATATTAATACGCTACAAAATAAAATTGCCTGGATCCCGCAAACGCCAACGCTATTTTATCAAAGCATTAGCGATAACATCAAAATAGCAAAACCAGACGCTTCACAATTAGAGCTTGAGCAAGCAGCACACCAAGCTGGCGCTTTAGATTTTATAAACACGTTGCCTAATGGCTTTAATACATTGATAGGCGAGCAAGGCGAAGGGCTTTCTGGCGGACAAAAGCAACGTATCGCCCTTGCTCGTGCATTTTTAAAACAAGCGCCTATTTTAGTACTCGATGAACCAACGGCACATCTTGATAGCCAAACAGAGCAGCTTATTCAGCGTGCAATAAACGATTATGCAAAAACACATTTGGTACTGGTTATAGCTCATAGACTCAATACAGTAAAAAATGCCAACAATATTATTGTTATGCAAAATGGTGAGGTAGCACAGCAAGGCACATACTCACACCTTGCTAAGCAAAATGGTGCGTTTAAAACACTGCTAAGCACTCAAGTGCAAGGAGCTAATAATGACTAATTTTATTAGGCTATTAAAGCTTTGCCGCCCGCACTATAAAGCTATGTTGCTGGGTACTTTTTTAGCCACTTTAACTGTACTTGCAAACGTGGGCTTACTCGCTATATCGGGTTGGTTTTTAGCTTCAATGGCAGCTGCAGGTATTGCTGGCGTGCAAATGAACTACTTTACACCCGCAGGGACTATTCGATTTTTAGCGATTGTTCGAACCGCATCACGCTATGGTGAGCGTTTAGTAACACATAACGCGACGTTTTTATTGCTTAGTGAAATTCGCGTAAATATGTTTGCAACACTAAGTAAGCTAAACAATGTAGATTTAGCAATGAGCCGCAGCGCCGATTTAGTAAATCGCCTACAGAACGATGTTGATGCCCTAGATAAATTTTACTTAAACATATTACTGCCTATGCTAGTAGCGCTATTAAGCATACCTATTATTATGGTGTTTATGGCGGCCTATAATGCAAACGTTGCACTTATTTGTTTTACTGGCATTTTATTAATTGGTGTTGTTTTACCAGCTCTATTAAGTGCTAAATTAAACAAAAATAGCCACAAAGAAACACAACTAAGCGCTCAACTTAGAGCCGAACTTTCTGACACACTAACAGGCCTTAGAGAGCTTAGTATTTATCAAGCAGGTGGCGATCAAATTTCAAAATGTGATGATTTGAATGAACAGTACAACCAGCAACTTTATAGTCGCCATAAAGCACTGGCAAATAGTGATGGCTTAAGCTTGCTGGTAGTGCAATTAGCCATGCTAGGCGCCATTGTTACTATTGTGCCATTAGTTTACAGCGGGGCCATGGTAAATGTAGAGCTTGCTATGCTAAGCCTATTTGTATTGGCAAGCTTTGAAAGTGTATTGCTCCTCCCTAATGCCTTTATAGAGTTACCTAATGTGCTAAAAGCCGCAGAGCGACTATTTACACTTCAAGATAAAGTATCTGCTCAGAGCAACAATCACAGCGCTTTAATTGATACTCAGTTTGATAAAAATAATACCGCACTAACACTTAATAACATTAGCTATAAATACGATGAGCATAATGCATTAACTGATGTGAGCTTTATGCTAAAAGCGCAACAAAAAGTAGCCATTGTAGGTAGAAGCGGGAGCGGTAAAACCACGCTTGTAAATTTGCTAACTGGGCTATGGCCACTTCAGCAAGGCAGCATTACGTTGGGTGATCAAAATAACTCGCAAGAACTACACTCACTAAGCAATGACACCCGCGCAAGCGTTATAAATATATTAGCGCAGCAGCATCATATTTTTGATGGCACCCTAAGTGAAAATTTACGCTATGCTGCACCAAGTGCTACAAAAGAAGAAATGCTTGAAGCCATTAAACTTGCGCAGCTAGAGCCTTGGTTTAATGATTTACAAAAGGGTTTAAAAACACGTTTAGGTACCGGTGGGCGAAGCGTATCCCAAGGGCAATCAAGGCGTATAGCCATTGCTCAGGCTTTATTACAAAACCCCGCTATTTTAGTACTTGATGAGCCTACCGAAGGACTAGATAACCAATCTAAGCAAACCGTAATGAACGCCATTATGCAGGTAATGGGTAACGCAAGCGTACTTACAATTACCCACGACCCAGCTCTTCTTACTCAAATGAATAATGTTATATGGTTAGAAGACGGTAAAGTGGTTGCACAAGGCTCTCATAAAGAGCTCAGTAGCGCTTATCCAGATTATGTGGCACTAACTACCCGGTTTTAATACCTTTACAGACACGTCAATAACGCCGACTTTAGGGTCGGCTATCTTTTTAAACATGCTTTTTGATAAATCGATAATACGGCCACGTACATAAGGGCCTCTGTCATTTATCCTTACTATTACTGATTTATTATTAGCGAGGTTAGTAACAACCACCTTAGTACCAAAATCGAATTCTAAATGAGCAGCTGTTGCAGCTTGCTGGCTAAAGCGCTCTCCATTAGCAGTTGTTCTTCCGTGGTATTTATCAGCATAAAAAGATGCTTTTCCTACTTGAGTTATTTCTCCTATAGATGACTTAATGAGTGGCTGGCTACTACAAGCGGCTAAAACTGAAGTAATAAAAAGAGTGACAACTAACTTAGGTAAACGCATAGAATGGCTTTTATTATAAAAATTAAGCGCATACTAACTTGAGTACCCTGAGTATTAACTGAATTGGCTTTAAACTCTGGGCAATAAAAAACCACCTTCGATTTATCATCTAGGGTGGTTTTTAATGCTCAAAGCAAAGCTTGTAATTATCTTACAATGCCGCGCTCAGAGCCTTTAACAAAATCTATCATGGTTTGCACTGCAGGATACTTTGCAGCGTCTTCACTTAGTGATGAAATTGCTTCATCAACACCTAAGCTCTTACGATAAAATGCTTTATAAGCACGGCGTACTGCCATTATTTCATCGCTTTCAAAGCCACGGCGTTTCATACCTTCTTTATTGATTGCTGCAGGGCCTGCAGGCATACCAATAGTAGTAACAAACGGAGGTACGTCTTTATTAACACCCGAGTACATGCCAATAAATGCGTGATCACCAATTTTACAAAATTGATGCACTCCTGAGTTACCACCTAAGATAACCCAGTCACCTACGTGCACATGCCCCGCTACACTTGCGTTGTTAGCAAAAATAACGTTATCGCCAATTACTGCATCGTGAGCCACGTGGGTATAAGCCATAAATAAGTTATTGCTACCAATTTTAGTAACACCTTGGTCCTGAATAGTACCTCGGTGAATGGTTGCACACTCACGAATAACGTTGTTATCGCCCATAATTAGCGTAGTAGGCTCGTTGTTGTATTTTTTGTCTTGGCAGGCTTCACCTACAGACGCAAATTGGAAAATATGATTTCCAGAGCCAATGGTAGACGGCCCTTTAACAACAACGTGAGACTCAATAATACAGTCATCACCGATCACAACATCATTGCCAATATAACTATACGGACCAACTGAGACATTGTTGCCTAGTTTAGCGCCAGGTTCGATTATTGCTGTAGAATGGATCACTATTAAAACTCTCTTCTCGCACACATAATTTCGGCACTACATACTACTTTGCCATCGACTCTTGCTTCAGCAGCAAATTTCCATATATTGCGGCGTTCTTTTAAAAACTCTACATGAAGGTGCATAGTATCGCCAGGAATTACCGGCTGCTTAAAACGAGCATTATCAACCGCTGCAAACAAATATAATTCGTTCTCGCTGCGATTCTCTACTGTTTTAAAACCTAGCAAACCCGTTGCTTGCGCCATGGCTTCTAATATTAGCACACCAGGAAAAATTGGCTGATTTGGGAAATGACCAGTAAAAATAGGTTCGTTTATAGAAACATTTTTAATAGCATGTAAAGACTCGCCAGGTGTAAAATCAATAACACGATCAATTAGTAGCATCGGGTAACGGTGCGGTAATAAACTTAAAATCTCTTGAATATCAAGGCTATTTAATTCGTTTGCCAAAATAGCATCCTTATTAGTGTTCAACGTTATGACTTAGCCAATGCTTCAAGCGCTTTAAGACGAGATTTCATGTCCGAAAGGTTACGCAAGTGAGCAATTGATTTACGCCATTCTTTGTTAGTTGTATGGGGCATACCTGATGAGTAAATACCCGGTTCGGTGATTGATTTAGTCACCATACTCATACCGGTAATTATAACACCATCACATACAGACATGTGACCATTAATTGCAGTCATGCCGCCTATTTGGCAGTTTTTGCCAATGGTAACGCTTCCTGCAAGTACGGTGCAGCCAGCAATTGCTGTGCCCGAGTTAACTTCAACGTTGTGTGCTATTTGACACTGGTTATCAATAATAACATTGCTATGGATAATCGTGTTATCTAGTGCGCCGCGGTCAATAGTGGTACTTGCCCCTATTTCTACCTTGTCGCCTATGATCACTGAGCCAAGTTGCGGTATTTTCACCCACTGCCCGCGCTCATTGGCATAGCCAAACCCATCACTTCCTACAACACTATTTGCTTGAAACAAACAATCTGCGCCAATCTCAACATCGTGATAAATAGTCACACTAGGCCAAAGCTTAGTGCCAGAGCCTATTTTAACACGTTCTCCGATAAAACTGTTCGGACCAATTTGCGCGTTATCACCAATCACTGCATCAGCTTCAATTACTGCATTAGCGCCTATAGCGGCACTGTCGCTAACAATAGCTGATGAATGAATAGTTGCACTTGGATGAATGCCTGTAGAAGCAGAGCGAGGTGTGGTATCCATAAATTGCGCTAGTTTTGCGTAACTCACATATGGATTGCCAACAATAACTTTACTGCCTTGAAAAAATTCAGCATCAGCTTGGCTAACTATTACAGCACTGGCTTGAGTGGTTTCAAGCTGCGTACGATATTTTGAGTTCGCTAAAAATGCAATATGCCCAGAACGGGCATTTGCAAGTGTCGCTATTTTTTTTATTTCTAAAGCGCCATCACCTTGAAGCTCGGCGCCTAGAAGTTCCGCAATTTGCGAAAGCGTATAATTTTGCATAGATAGATTATTTCTTGCTAACAGCTGCTACAACTTTAGATGAAAGATCAGTTACTTCTTTAGGGTTAAAGTAAATTGTGGTGTCTTTTACTTTAACTTCATCGAAGTCGCCATCTTTAGCAATTTCTTCAATTGTTTTGATGATCACACCTTGAACTTTAGCAAGTTCTTGGTTTTGGCGTGCTTTAATCTCTTGCTCTAAAGGACGGCCCTGTTCAGCAAGATTTTTTTGCATGCCCTGAATTTTGTCACGTAGTGCATCTTTTTGAGCTTGGCTCATGGTTGTGCTTTCACGCTTAAATTTTTCTGCTTCAAAACGAATATCGCCTTGTAACTTCTCAAGCTCTTGGCGACGCTCTGCAAACTCAGTTTGTAAAGACTGTTCAATTTTAGCCATTTGAGGAATTTGCTTGTAGATTTCTTGCATATCAACGATACCTACTTTGTGTGCAAATGCACTCGCTGAAGTACCCATCATTAATGTTGCTAAAACTGCTACTGCTGTTGATTTAAATAATGTTTTCACAAAAAACTCCTTTAGAAAGTGTTACTAATGTTAAAGCTGATCGTTTTCGTATCGTCATCTTCTTCTTTTTGCAATGGATACGCAAAACTAATCAACATTGGACCCATTGGAGAGATCCATTGTAATGAAAGACCGGTTGAAACCCTAAAGCGCATTGGGTCTGAATAGTCATCTAATTTAGCACGCTCATCTGGCGCTAAGTTTTGATAGCGGTCTACGCTAAATTCAGTATCCCATACGTTCGCAGCATCTACAAAGAAGCTGGTACGTACAGAACTGGTATTTTCTTCATCTAAGAACGGTGTAGGAACAATTAGCTCCATACCTGCAACCGCTTTAGCGTTACCACCAATACGGCCTTGTGGGATTAACACATCAAATTCGTCTGCCCCACCAATACTACCTGTAGTTGTACCATCTGCGCCTGGTGTACCAGGAATAGACTGCGGTATACGTGATACAGCACGAGGTAATATTGTATTACGGTCAAAGCCACGTAGTTCCATTTCCGTTATACGGAAGAACTCTTGGAATGGTAATGTTTGCTCATAACCATTTGTTGACCCATAACCATTACCGTAACCAAGCGCTGCACGCGTTGAGAACACCCAACGGTGATCATTTGAGATTGGCCAGTAAAAACGCGAATCATAGTTCAGTTTAAAGTATTGAAGGTCTGAGTTAGGCGTAGTTGCTGTTAAATTTAATGTTTGGCGCGAACCCGCTGTTGGGAATAAACCACGGTTAACGGTAACACGCGACCAACCTGCACTTAGCTCATATTTGGTAAAGTCAAAGCCAGCATCTGGGTTTTCTGGATCTAAGAAAGTCTCACGAAGTACACGAGTTTGTTCGTACTCAGCTATATCTGAAAGCTCTTCTTTTATCCAACGAACACCAAAGTTAACACGATTTACAGCATCAATTGGGAAGCCAATATTAGTGCCTAAACCATAACTTTTCGATTTGTAATCTACTAAGCTAAACTTACTTGCATCATAGTTAGTGTAAAAAATACTGCTACCTTGCGATACACCATCAGGTGTGAAGTAAGGGTCGGTGTAAGATAAGCTAATGCTTTCAGAACCTGTTGAAGTATTTAGATTTAAACCAATTTGATTACCCGTACCTAAAAAGTTAGATTCGGTCACACCAATATTAAACTGCAAACCAAGGTAAGAGCCATATGCAAGGCCTGCATTAAAGCTACCTGCTGATTGCTCTTTAACTGTAAAGTCTACATCTACTTGGTCATCAACACCTGGGACTGGTACTACGTTAAAATCAACACTTTCCATGTATGCTAAACGCTGTATTTGTAGTTTTGAACGTTCAAGGTTTTGATTAGATAACCATGCACCTTCTAGCTGTGTCATCTCACGGCGAAGTACTTCATCAGCGGTGTTTTGGTTACCACCAACAATAATACGACGAACGTATACACGTTTACCAGGATTTACCGAAAGCGTTAACTGAACTTCTTGCTTTTCGTCGTCAATTTCAGGAATTGTACGTACTTCAGCATTTGCATAACCAAAACGTGCTAAGTAGCTTTTAATAAATTCTTCAGAAGAAGTGACTACTGAACCGTTATATAACTCGCCTGCACGAAGTGGAATAACACTTTTGATTAACTCTTCACGGCCAAGTAAATCACCAATAAAGTCAAAGCCTTTAACGGTATATTTAACGCCTTCAGTTAAGTTAGCGGTAACGTAAACAGATTCACGTTCAGGGCTTACAGATACTTGAGTTGAATCGATATTAAAGCGTAAATAACCACGGTCTAAGTAGTAGCTACGGATTTTTTCTAAATCGCCTTCAATGGTCTGCTTTTGGTAGCGATCGCTACCCATAAACTGCCACCAAGGTAAATCTTGTTGCGATTCAGCAAGCTTTAAAAGCTCTTCATTAGAAAAAAGCTCATTACCTACTAAGTTAATTTGACGAATTGACGCGGCATCACCTTCATCAAACTCTAATTTAAGTTTAACGCGGTTACGAGGTAACTTAGTTACACTGATATCTACTTTAGCGTTGTATTTACCAATACTGTGGAAAAACTCAACTAGGCCCTTTTCGATATTATCGATAACGGTTTTATCAAGTGGCTCACCTTGGCGAATATCTTGCTGATCTAGAGATTCATTAAGCTGCTCGTCTTTTATATCTTTATTGCCTTCAAACTCAATAAAGCTAATGGTAGGACGTTCAGTTACTTTAAAAATAACGTTATTGCCATCGCGAAGCGCTTTTATGTTGTCAAAGTGCCCAGAACGATAAAGTGACTTTATTGTTTTTGAAATCGTGTAGTCATCTACGTTATCGCCTACGTTAATAGGAATATGCGTAAGCGCTGCACCAAGTGCTACACGCTGCAAACCTTCAACTTTTAGGTCTTCAACAATAAAGGAGTTTTGGCCTAGGGCTGCAAAGCTTGCACCCAATAAACTTGTTACTGCCAAATGTTTTTTTATAGCCATTTTATTATCTTTATCCTTTACAACTGTATTACCGCATAGCATCAATTTAATGATGCTTTACAATCGTGTTCTAATTAGTAATTGTCACGCTGTAACTACAAACGCGATACATCATTGAACAAAGCGAAACATGTTAGAAAAATGAGCAGCAAGGCGCCCACTTTAAAACCAAACTCTTGTGTCTTTTCAGAGACCGGCTTTTTACGAAAAAGTTCAATTATGTAATACATTAAGTGTCCGCCATCAAGCACTGGTAAGGGTAATAAATTAAATACACCCAAGTTCACGCTTATTAAGGCTAAAAAGCTTAAAAAGGCCACTAAGCCATAGCTTACGCTAGTTCCAGCGCCGACTGCAATGCCAACCGGACCACTTAAATTTTTAACCGAAACCTGGCCTGTAATTAAATTACCAATCATGTCAAAACTTAGGGTAATTAAGCGCCATGTTTCTTTTGTGCCTCGCACGATACTATCGAGCGGGCCGTAATGTCTAGTCTCAACGTAGCCATCTGGCCACTGTTGTACAACAGGGGCAACACCTAAAAAGCCTTGCTCAATACCATTATTATCAACGCGCCCTTTCGGGGTCACTGTAATGGTTTTTATACTATCCTGTCTTTTTACACTAAATTGTAAAGATTTGTTAGCCGATTGCGTAATAAGATTAACTAATTGCTGCCAATTGCTTATAGTTTCACCGTTTACAGCCAATATAATGTCTTTAGCTTGTAAATTTGCCTGTTCTGCTGCTGAATTTTTAGTCACAGCAGCGATTGTGAGTGTAGCTTGAGGCCTAAATGGCACGATACCGAGAGAGCTAAGCGGTGGGACATCTTGCTGATCAAGCTTCCAGCCATCTAAATTAAGCGTTTTAACACGCGTCTGAAGATTTTCATCACGCACAGTAACATCAACACTTTGCTCACCTAAACTAGACATAAGTGAAAATGTAGCATCTTGCCATGTAGCAATATCGTCATCGCCAATTTTTATAATATGTTGTGATGGCATAATACCCGCTTGCTCGGCTCGGCTGCCCTCAGTAATACTGCCAACCACAGGCTTAACCGACTGCACACCCACCATGTACATTGCTGCGAGCGCTACAATTGCAAACAAAAAGTTTGCCACTGGTCCTGCAGCTACAATGGCAATGCGTGCTTGAACCGATTTAGCATTAAACGATAAGTGACGCTCGTTTGCAGGTACTTCATCAACACGCTCATCGAGCATTTTTACATAACCACCAAGCGGAATCGCAGCAATTACGTATTCGGTTTTGTATTTATCGTGCCACTTTAAAAGCGGCTTACCAAAGCCAATTGAAAAACGCAGCACTTTAACACCCATCTTTCGGGCAACCCAAAAGTGACCGTATTCATGTATAGCGACTAAAATCCCTAGTGCTAAAATAAACGAGCCAAGATTCCAAAAAAAATCAAACATATTAGTGAGTCACTTTTGTTATAAATTGCGAAGCGCTAATTCGCGCTAATTTATCGCACTCAAGTATTTCTTCTAGGCTTTTAACATTACTAAATGTTGCGGCTTCAAGTGTTTGCGCGTTAATTTTATAAATATCAGTAAAGCCAATCTGGCCTTTTAAAAATGCTGCAACAGCAATTTCATTTGCTGCATTAACCGTTGTTGTAGCGCCTTGCCCTGCACTACACGCATCTATAGCTAGCTGTAAGTTAGGGTAGCGAGCAAAATCAGGCTTAGTAAACGAAAAATCACATATATCAGAGAAATTTAACGGTTTAACGCCTGCATTTATTCGCTCAGGATAAGCGAGTGCATGTGCAATAGGCGTGCGCATATCAGGGTTACCCATTTGCGCTAAAATAGACCCATCATGGTATTGCACCATTGAGTGAATAATACTTTGCGGATGGATAACAACGTCAATGTCGCTGGTATCGCAATTAAATAGCCATTTAGCTTCAATAAACTCAAGGCCTTTGTTCATCATTGTTGCAGAGTCTACCGATATTTTTTGCCCCATAGACCAATTAGGATGCGCTACGGCTTCGCTAACTGTTACATTTTTTAAGGTATTTATATCACGCGTTAAAAATGGTCCGCCAGAACCCGTAAGAAGAATTTTACTTACACCGTTATCTTGCAGGTTTTTATCGCTTTGTGCATTTTGTAATGAATGAGGTAGGCATTGAAAAATAGCGTTGTGTTCACTATCAATCGGCAATAAGGTCGCTTTGTGTTGTTTTACTTTATCAATAAACAACTGACCTGACATTACTAACGATTCTTTATTGGCAAGCAATACTTTTTTACCGGCTTCTACAGCACTAAGCGTAGGTAGTAAACCAGCAGCACCCACAATAGCCGACATCACAGTGTCTACATCAGGATGAGCACATAAATCGCTCATAGCTTGCACTGAGTGCATAACTAGAGTTTGGCAAGGCGTATTATTTAAATGAGAACTAAGTTCCTCTGCGGCTACCTGAGTGGCCATAACAGCATAAAGCGGCTCGTGTTCGATACACAGTTCAGCCATTTTTTTAGCATTTTGGCCGGCTGTTAATGCAAATACATCAAATAATTCTTTATTTCGCGCTACTACATCCAATGTACTTAAACCAATAGACCCCGTAGCGCCTAAAATAACCAGTTGTTGCTTTTGGTTCATAAACTCAAGGTCCATGCATAACACATAACAAACATTGGCGCTGCTGCAGTTAAGCTATCAATTCTGTCTAAAATACCACCATGTCCTGGTAAGCAACTACCGCTATCTTTTAAGCCGGCTTCGCGCTTAAACATACTTTCAAGTAAATCGCCAACAGCAGAAAATAAGGCAATAAATGCAGTCATCACAGCGTAAATAGGCCAAACGACTAAATCAACATCGGTAAAGTGGCAAAAAGCTAAAACAAAAACAATTGAAGCAACAACACCACCGGCTAGCCCTTCAATGGTTTTATTAGGGCTCACCTTTGGCATTAGTTTGTGTTTACCAAAGCTTTTACCTGAAAAATAAGCGCCTACGTCAGCACTCCACACTATGCCTAGCACCACTAAAATTAGTACAGAGCCAAAGTGGGTCGATTCAGCATATTGCGCACTACGTAGGGTATTAAGAGCAAGCCATAACGGCACAAGCGTTAGGAGCCCGGCAATACCACGCATAACTAACCCTTCGTTCCACGCTTTAGCCATGGCTGGATAACGCCAAATTAAGTAACTGGCTACAATCCACCATGCAAAGGACAGTGTAAATAAGTAATTTGCATCCCCGGCTAACTTGCCATTTACCCATAACGATTCGATTGGCCAATGTAAATTAAGTAAGCCAAGCAAAGCCGCTATTAATACCACAAAAGCGCCACGTTTAAGCTTTCCACATAAGCCCATAAATGCTGACCACTCCCACGCACCCAGCATAACAATTGCACCTGCAAAGTAGCTAAATAACGTAAGTGGTGTGTAAAAAACCAGCGCCAGTGCAGATGGTGCTAGCACTAGAGAGGTTAAAATGCGTTGTTTTAACAAAATTGTGACCCTTATTCTATTTAGGTTTGAGCGAGTAATTGTTTTATTTGTTCGCCCGTACAACCAAAACGTCGCTCTCTGGCAACGTAACACGCAATGGCCTCAGCAAAAGCTGCTTCATTAAAATCAGGCCAAAGTGTCTCGGTAAAGTAAAGCTCTGCATAAGCAGCTTGCCATAGTAAAAAGTTACTAATACGAACATCGCCACCTGTGCGAATGAGTAAATCAGGTTCTGCCTGATCTGCCATGCTCATATGCTGCGCTAAGCGCTCTTCTGTAATATCTTCTGCGTTGAGTGTGCCCTGCGCCACTTGCAAAGCAAGCTGTTTAGCCGCATTAGCCATATCCCAACGACCACCATAGTTTGCTGCAACATTTAAACACAGCCCGGTGTTATTTTCAGTTAACTTATGTGCAGCGTCTACTTTGCTGCGCAAGCTTTCTGAAAACCGTGATAAATCTCCAATAATGGTCAGTTTTACATTATTTTTATGAAGCTTTTTTACTTCTTTTGTTAAAACAAATAAGAAAAGCTCCATTAAAGTGTTTACTTCGTCTTCTGGGCGGCGCCAGTTCTCACTACTAAAAGCAAATAAGGTTAACGACTGTATCCCTAATTTAGTACAAAACTGAACTGATTGACGAACAGCGTCCACGCCTTTTTTATGCCCGAACACACGAGGTCTATTTCTAGCTTGAGCCCAACGTCCATTCCCATCCATGATGATGGCAACATGCTTAGGTAAACTTTGCTGTGAAATTGTGTCAGCGTCTAGAACCATAAATATTGACTATTCCATAAAAAAACGCCGCCTAGTATACCCCAGACGGCGTTTCAAAACTAATAAAATTAGCTGTTTAGATTTCCATCAATTCTGTTTCTTTGGCTGCTAATTGAGCATCCATTTCTTTGATAAACTTATCTGTAAGCTTTTGAATTGCATCTTCGGCTTGACGCGCTTCATCTTCAGAAATATCTTTTTCTTTAAGTAGAGATTTAACATCACCATTTGCATCACGACGAATGTTACGAACAGCAACACGGCCGCCTTCTACTTCACCGCGTACAATTTTAATTAAATCTTTACGACGTTCTTCCGTAAGCGGAGGAAGAGGTACACGAATAACGGTACCTGCTGACATAGGGTTTAAGCCTAAGTCAGACGCCATAATTGCTTTTTCAACAGCTTGCGCTAAAGACTTATCGAATACGCCAATGGCAAGTGTACGTGAATCTTCAATCGTCACGTTAGCTACTTGGTTAAGTGGGGTATCTGCACCGTAGTACGACACCATGATGCCGTCTAAAATTGCAGGGTGAGCACGACCAGTACGGATTTTAGATAATTGGCTACCTAGTGCTGCTACACTCTTTTGCATGCGCTCTTGCGCATCTTTTTGAATATCGTTAATCACGGTTTAATCCTAATTATTTGATTACTTCATCTGAGGCTTGTGAAGAGATAAGTGTTCCTTCTTCTTCACCCATAATTACGCGTTTTAACGCGCCTGATTTATTCATGTTAAATACGCTCAATGGCATATTATGATCGCGGGCTAATGTAAACGCCGCTAAATCCATAACTTTTAATTCTTTATCAATGATTTCATTGTAGCTTAAGTGACGGTAAAGCGTCGCTTCTGGGTTTTTAACAGGATCATCACTGTAAACACCATCAACTTTTGTTGCTTTAATTACTGTGTCAGCTTCAATTTCGATACCGCGTAAACACGCTGCAGAATCGGTAGTAAAGAAAGGGTTACCTGTACCGGCTGCAAAAATAACAACACGGCCAGATTTTAATAAACTAATTGCTTCAGCCCAGTTGTAAGCGTCACATACACCGTTTAGTGGGATTGCCGACATTAAACGACAGTTTACAAATGCACGGTGCAGCGCATCACGCATTGCAAGGCCATTCATAACGGTTGCAAGCATGCCCATGTGATCGCCTACTACGCGGTTCATACCTGCTTCAGCAAGCGATCCGCCTCGTAAAAAGTTACCGCCGCCGATAACCAAACCCACTTCTACGTCGAGTTCTACCAGCTCTTTAATCTCTTGAGCCATACGATCTAATACTTTTGGGTCGATGCCGAAGCCTTCGTCTCCCATTAAAGCTTCACCACTTAATTTGAGAAGAACACGTCTAAAAATAGGTTTACGATTGATAGTCATAGTATTGGGGCCAACTTTTATTAAAATATGGGTAAAAAATAACCGCGCTTATGATAAACATAAAAGCGCGGTTATTTTAAAGAATTTCTATGCGTGACGCAAAACCAAATAGTACTTTAATTGCATCTAATTTCCTTATGCATCACAAATAGTTAATCTTACTGACCTTTAGCGGCTGCAATTTGAGCAGCAACTTCAGCAGCAAAATCTTCTTCTTTCTTCTCGATACCTTCACCAACTTCTACACGTACAAAGCCAGTAACTGTTGCGTTTTTCTCGTTAAGAACTTCGCCAACAGATTTTTTAGGTTCCATGATGAAAGCTTGACCAGTAAGAGAAACCTCACCAGTGAATTTTTTCATGCGTCCAACAACCATCTTCTCAGCGATTTCAGCAGGCTTGCCTTCGTTCATCGCGATGTCGATTTGAACTTGCTTTTCTTTTTCTACAACGTCTGCAGGAACATCAGCAGGCGTTAAGTACTCAGGGCTTGAAGCAGCAACGTGCATTGCAACGTGCTTAAGTGTTTCTTCGTCAGCAACACCAGCAACAACAACACCAATACGCTCACCGTGACGGTACTCAACTAGGTTTTCACCAGCGATGTACTGTAAACGACGTACGTTGATGTTTTCGCCAATCTTAGTAACTAGCTCAACACGGTCTTCTTCAAACTTAGCTTGTAAGTCTTCGATAGAGATTGTTTCTGCGATTGCAGCGTCAGCAACTTTGTTAGCAAATGCTAAGAAGCTTACGTCTTTTGCAACGAAGTCTGTTTGACAGTTAACTTCAACAAGTACAGCAACACCAGCATTTTGCTTGATGATGATAGTACCTTCAGCAGCAATGTTACCTGCTTTTTTAGCAGCTTTAGCAGCGCCACTTTTACGCATGTTTTCAATCGCTAACTCGATGTCGCCATCAGTTTCAGTTAACGCTTTTTTACAATCCATCATGCCAGCGCCAGTACGCTCGCGTAATTCTTTAACTAGGGCAGTAGTTACAGCCATTAGTAAATCCTCAAATCTGAAATCAGGTTAGATAAGCGGGTTACCCGCTCGACAAGAATAGCAAGTCTTCACCTTAAAAAGATGAAGACTTGATGACAGCTAATTACTCAGCTTCTACGAAGTCGTCTTTCTCAGCTTGAGCAACAATGTTGTTCTCACGACCTTCAGTGATAGCAGTAGCTACAGCACTTGTGTAAAGGTTGATTGCACGGATAGCATCATCGTTACCAGGTACGATGTAATCAACACCGTCTGGGTTAGAGTTAGTATCAACGATTGCAACAACTGGAATACCTAGGTTGTTTGCTTCACGGATAGCAATGTGCTCGTGGTCAGCATCGATAACGAAAAGCGCGTCTGGAAGACCGCCCATGTTTTTGATACCACCAAGGCTCTTTTCAAGCTTTTCCATTTCGCGGTTAAGCATTAACGTTTCTTTCTTAGTTAATTTCTCGAAAGTACCGTCTTGGCTTTGTACTTCAAGGTCTTTAAGACGCTTGATTGATTGACGTACAGTTTTCCAGTTAGTCAACATACCACCTAACCAACGGTGATTTACGAAGAACTGGTCGCTTTGTAAAGCGGCTTCTTTAACTGCGTCGCTTGCTGCGCGCTTAGTACCAACGAAAAGAACTTTACCTTTGTTTGCAGCAGCACTTGATAAAAACTTAAGTGCGTCGTTGAACATTGGTACTGTTTGCTCAAGGTTGATGATATGTACACGGTTACGTGCGCCGAAGATGAAAGGCTTCATCTTAGGGTTCCAGTAACGTGCTTGGTGACCAAAGTGAACACCAGCTTGAAGCATATCGCGCATTGAAACGTTTGCCATTTTATAGATCCTCTATAGTTGTTTAGGGTTAGGCCTCCACATATCCCATAGCACCAACACCGAAGTATTTAAACTTCAAATGCACCCAAGTGTATGTGACGATACGTGTGTGTGTTAAAATAAAATTGTGTTTGCCTTAAATACAAAAAATCATTTAAGAATTTATTTGTAAAAAGACGGCGCGCTTTATACCATATTAAAATTAAATACTCAACGTCGCGTGCAAAATTTGTGCGACGATAAATGTTAAAAAACGCAACTTTGGAGCCTCAATGAGCGCTGTGATCAAGACCCCTGAAGAAATTGAAAAAATGCGTATAGCCGGGCGTTTAGCGGCAGACGTGCTAGAAATGATTGGACCACATGTAGTGCCAGGTGTGACTACTGATGAGTTAAATACAATTTGTCATGATTATATTGTAAATGTGCAAGAAGCGATTCCTGCTCCGCTAAATTACCATGGTTTCCCTAAGTCGGTTTGTACCTCTGTAAATCATGTAATTTGTCACGGAATTCCAAACGACAAAGCTTTAAAAGATGGCGACAGTGTAAATATTGACGTTACCGTTATCAAAGATGGTTACCACGGCGACACCTCAAAAATGTTTCACGTAGGTACACCAAATATTCAAGGAAAGCGCCTTGCAGAAGTAACACAAGAAAGCTTATACCTTGCTATTAAAATGGTAAAACCAGGTGTACGTTTAGGTGATATTGGCGAAGCTATTCAAAAATATGCAGAAGGCTTTAACTACTCAATTGTTCGCGAATACTGCGGCCATGGTATCGGTAGCGAATTTCACGAAGAGCCACAAGTAATGCATTACGGTAAAGCGGGTACGGGTGAAACACTAAAAGCGGGTATGTGTTTAACTATTGAGCCAATGGTTAATGCGGGCAAGCGCCAATGTAAACTGCTTAAAGATGACTGGACTGTTGTTACACGTGACCGTAGCTTGTCTGCACAGTGGGAACACACATTATTAGTGACTGAGAATGGAGTTGAAATTTTAACGCTTCGATCAGATGATACTATCGAGCGGATCATAGAACACTAATAAAACCGAAACACTTGATAAGAAAAACCTTATCCGTGTGAAAGGTTCAACAAGGAGCCAGCCCACGTGGCATTACCCAACAAAGTAAAAAAGTTGCTTAGCGATGCTGAGCAACTTAGTGATTATCGCGATTGTTCTAGCTATTTTTATAAATGGTTACATAACGAATTTTCTAAACAACCGGTTGGTAATTTAATTAATGCCCGGGCTGAGTTTATTGACCGCCTACTAATAAAGTTATTTCATGTTTACGATTTAGCGCGCGAACCTGATTTAGCGCTTATTGCTGTAGGCGGGTACGGCCGTGGTGAATTACACCCCTACTCCGACATCGATTTTTTATTGCTAGTAACTCAACAACCTAGCGAAGAAATATGCGAAAAAATTGGCCAATTTGTTACCATGCTTTGGGATCTCAATTTAGAGATAGGCCACAGTGTGCGCACCATTGAGCAAGCCATTGAGCAAAAACGTGAAGACGTTACATTTGCCACCAGCTTGCTTGAAAGCCGTCTAATTTTTGGTAACCACATTGAGTTTGAAAAACTCAAAACGCATATTATCGAAACCCCAGTTTGGCGCTCAGGTGAGTTTTTTGTTGCTAAAGTGCAAGAGCAAAATCTTCGCCACAAAAAATGCCACGGCACAGCGTATAACCTAGAGCCCAATATAAAAGAAAACCCAGGTGGCCTGCGCGACTTACAAACTATAATTTGGGTTGCTAAAAAGCACTTTAGAGCCGAAACACTGCAAGAGCTAATAAGCCACGGCTATTTAACTCATGAAGAGTTTCAGGAGCTTTCAGAGTGCTTAGAGAACTTATGGAATATTCGCTTTGCGCTGCATTTAGCTGCAGGTCGCTCAGAAAACCGATTATTGTTTGATCATCAACCCAATGCTGCAGAAATTTTAGGTTTTGGTAGTGATGGTAAATCGTCGGTTGAGCGCATGATGAAGCGTTTGTTTAGAATAATGAGCCGCGTGCGCGAGCTTAATCAAATGCTACTTTCGTACTTTGAACAAAGCATTATTCCAGAAACCATAGAAGCGCCAGTTGTAGAACTTGATAGAAATTTTGAACGCGTTGGCCATCAAATAAGAGTAAAAAATCCATCTGTATTTTTTAGGCGCGACCAGCTGTTTGTTTTATTTGAACACATAGCCGACAACCCTGAAATCACTCATATTTACCCAAGCACCATACGCACCATTCGCCAAGTTCGTAGGCGTTTGTTGGGCGATTTACAAGATTACGCTGCGTGTCGCGAAGCATTCTTACGCCTGGTAAAACACCCTAATGGCATGGGCCGCGCGTTTACGCTTATGCATAAACACGGCATGTTAGCCGCATATTTACCACAGTGGCGTAATATATTTGGGCAAATGCAGTTTGATTTATTTCATGCCTACACAGTAGATGAGCATACCCACAAGCTCATTAAAAATATTTACCAATTTTTTGATAAAACCGGTATCAGTGAGTTTCCTATTTGTAGTGAAATAGTGACCCGTATGGATAAGCCCGAGCTACTTTATTTAGCCGGAATATTTCATGATATTGCTAAAGGCCGTGGTGGAGATCATTCAGAGCTTGGCTCAGTGGATGCCATTGCTTTTTCTAAATTACATGGCTTCCCATCGTCAGACGGCAAGCTTATATCTTGGCTTGTTGGTAACCACTTACTGATGTCGGTAACCGCACAGCGTAAAGATATAAACGACCCAGGTGTAATTAAAGATTTTGCATCACGCGTAAAAACAGAACGCCAACTCGATTACCTATATTGTTTAACCGTTGCCGATATTCGCGCAACCAACGACAACTTATGGAACGACTGGAAAAACACGTTACTGCGCGAACTCTACTTACATACTCAACGTGCGCTACGTCTAGGGCTTGAAAACCCAATGGATCAACGCGACCAAATTCGCGATAAAAAGCACCAAGCTAAACAGCGCTTACTTAATTTAGGTCATTTTGAAGAACAAATAGACTTAATTTGGAGCCGTTTTAAAGCAAATTACTTTACCGCTTTTAGTGAGCAACAAATATCGTGGCACAGCGAACATCTGCTTAAATGCACCGATTTAAGCCAGCCAAGTGTAGTTGTATCAGATAAAGCCATGCATGGTGGAACACAAGTCTTCGTATACAGCCCCTACTCTGGGCCATTGTTTGCTCGCTTAGTAAGTGTAATTGGTACTAAAAAAGCACAAATACAACATGCTCAAGTACTTACCACCAAAGACGGTTACGTACTATTTAACTTTGTAATACTTGAAGTAAATGGTGAGCCTATCGCAAGCAGCCGCGCGCAATCTATTAAACGCGGCCTTGAACAAGCACTTAGCGATCCACGTAAAAAGATTCGATTTAAAAAGAATCGCTCACAACGATTTAAAGACTTTAATATTAAACCGAAAATTGTGCTGCGCCCCCATGCACGCAAGGACCGCAGTTTAATAGAAATACAGGCCGTAGATATACCTGGCTTATTAACCAAAATTGCCGAAGTTTTCCAAGCGCATTTATTACATATTCATGCTGCCCGCATTACAACGGTAGGTGAACGTGCTGAGGATTTCTTTGTCGTATCAAATAACGAATATCAAGCGCTGACTGATGAAGAGCAAGTTAAAATTCATCAGGCATTACGTAAAAAATTCAACGCCGAAACAGAATAAGGACACACCATGTCAGATTTAAAAACCATGATAGAAAACGCGTGGGACAACCGCGACAGCATTAGCCCAAGCACCGTATCTAGCGATGTTAAACAAGCTATTATCGACGCACTAGAACTACTTGATAGCGGCGCTGCCCGCGTTGCAGAAAAAATATCAGGCGAATGGGTTGTACACCAATGGCTTAAAAAAGCCGTATTACTGTCGTTTCGTATTCGCGACAATCAACCACTGAACGACGGCGTAAACCAGTTTTACGACAAAGTACCGCTTAAATTTAGCGACTACACGCCGGAGCAATTTCAGCAAGGCGGCATGCGCGTAGTACCAAATGCGGTAGCCCGCAAAGGCAGCTTTGTAGGTAAAAACGTCGTACTTATGCCATCGTACGTAAATATTGGCGCATACGTTGACGAAGGCACCATGGTTGATACATGGGCCACTGTAGGCTCATGTGCACAAATTGGTAAGAACGTACATTTATCTGGCGGCGTTGGCATAGGCGGCGTTTTAGAGCCACTACAAGCTAACCCAACCATCATTGAAGACAACTGTTTTATTGGCGCACGTTCTGAAATTGTTGAAGGCGTAGTAGTAGAAGAAGGCGCTGTAATTTCAATGGGCGTTTACATCAGCCAAAGCACCCGTATTTACGACCGTGAAACCGGCGAAATTCACTACGGCCGCGTACCAGCAGGCGCCGTAGTTGTACCAGGTGCACTACCGTCAAAAGATGGCACTCACAGCCTTTATGCTGCAATCATCGTGAAAAAAGTAGATAAGCAAACACGTGAAAAAGTAGGCATAAACGCCCTACTACGCTCGATTGATGATTAAAAAGAAGCGATAAACTTTCAGCTGTAAGCCCTAAGCTGATTGGTGTTAAACATAGGTTGGGTTTCGTTTCACTCAACCTATGTTGAAGTTAAGTGTTTTAGCTAAACTTTAATTGTATATAAAAAAGCTCTAAACCCTTTGGTTTGGAGCTTTTTTGCTTATGACAATAAACTCTCAATCAAGTAGCATTATTTTTGTCTTAATCAATAACGTATTAACTGGATCTTCTATCTTGAAGTCATACATGTAGTCTGTTTCTGTATTGAATCTTTTTAAATAATAACTAACTAATGGATCATAGCCACTCTCATGTAGCCAACTGTAAAACTTCCCTAACTCATAACTTAGCTTTTGACTTAAGTCTGATTTAGGTTCAAGAAGCCCGTCATTATCTAAATCTTTAATATTCATCAATTGGAGGTTTATTTTTATTTCATCAATTAATGGCTCTAGCGACCTTCTATAATTAGTAGCTTTAATTTCAAGGTCTGGCTCTAAAGGCTCGGCTTCGTAAACCATAATTAAATTATCAATTACATCATTATAATAATCATTGTTTAATCTTACCTTAGACTCATCTTTTAAAATATATAACTGATCTAAAGTAGATGCTTTAGTCTGTATAGGCTGCTTAGTTAAATTCAGCTTAAAATCGTTAAATAATTTTGTTATTGCTTGAGATAGAACATCAAGATAGTTGTATCTCTTAAGAAGGAAAAAAAATAGTTCGTGAGAGTTAAGAACCATCACAAGATCACTTTCATCCACTTTATTACTATATAAGTTAACAGTAAGCTCATCATTATCCATGTGGTCATCATAAGGCCAACTAGCAAACCTTTTACAGTCTGAATGATTCAAATTTACGGGATGAGCACCAAATGAAGCTCTTATTGATTTAAAGTAGCTGTTGTCGTCCTCATCAAATAAACGATTTGTAAAACACTCCTTTTCGCCGGAGAAAGGTAAAGTCCTCGGGTTTATAAACACTCGGTGTAGTTGGGTTATTGCTTCTGAAACGAGATCTATTGCAGAAATTAAAGAAAACATCTGCATTACACGCACATCAATATTTTCCTCAAACCCTGAGGTATGTTGTAAATACCTAATCGATACAGTGATCCAGTCCATACAAGAACAAATTAGATTCCATTGGTTTTTGCCATTTTTATTATGATAAGTGTTATAAATAAAACTAGAATTTGAATTAACGAGATCTCTAAAACCTGAAATTTTTTCATCCCTAATTGTTCTTTCCATTAAGATTCACTCACAGATCATAATAAGATTTAAAATATCATCGTAAACATAACTTTATAAAGTAAAAGTGGGTGTTTAATCAAAATAATAAAAAACACTTGCTTTAAAGCAACACACATATACAAAACAAATGACTGAATTAGCCAACTCACTCAAGATATAATAAGGTAGTAAAGCATAATTGAAAGTTAGCAATTAATATTAAGGATTAATATGACAAAAACTGCTTTACGCTCAACTATTTTGCTACCGGTATTTTTGCCTGCAGTGTTTATTATTCTGCTCTTGGTAATTGGTACAAGTAGCAATCCTGAACTTGCAGGGCAAGCATTTAGTGTCACCCTCAAGTGGATAACAGAAACCTTTGGCTGGTTTTATATGTTATCAGTCGCCATCTTCTTAGTTTTCATCGTTTGTGTTGCAGCCTCCAGCTGGGGCAATATTAAGCTGGGCCCTGATCATGCGCAGCCGCAATATAGCTTCGGTGAATGGTTTGCCATGCTATTTTCGGCCGGCTACGGAGTCGCATTACTATATTTTGGTGTAGCAGAGCCCGTACTCCATTATGCATCTCCGCCCGCGGGCGCAGCAGAAACCGTTGATGCTGCCAAGCAAGCTATGCAAATTGCATTTTTTCATTGGGGTTTTCACATATGGGCAATCTATGGGATTGTCGGCTTAGTCCTTGCTTATTTTGCATTTCGCCATGGCCTTCCACTGTCGATTCGCTCAGCGTTGTATCCACTTATTGGTGATAAAATATATGGCCCTATTGGTCACACTGTTGATGTGTTTGCCATATTAGGCACGCTATTTGGCATTGCTACAACACTAGGACTTTCCGTTACCCAAATTAATGCTGGGCTGCATTATTTATGGCCAAGTATTCCTATTAATACCACAGTACAAATTACTGCTATTGCCATTATTACCGCAGCGGCTACGCTCTCTGTAGTGGCAGGTATGGATAAAGGTGTAAAACGCTTATCTATTGTAAACATGACACTTGCAGTGTCGTTAATGGCTTTTGTATTTTTTATTGGCCCTACTATTCATATTCTTGAATCGTTTTTACAAAATACCGGCAGCTACCTTAGCGGTATTGTTGAGCGTACTTTTAATTTACAGGCGTATAGCCGTAGTGATTGGATTGGTAACTGGACACTATTTATATTTGGCTGGACTATTGCTTGGGCGCCATTTGTTGGCATGTTTATCGCTAAAATTAGCCGCGGCAGAACCATCAGGCAATTTGTTGTTGGCGTGATGCTAGTCCCAACTATTTTTACCTTTTTGTGGTTTTCTGTGTTTGGTGATACCGCGTTAAATCTAATAATGAATGAAGGGTTCAATACTTTAATTACTGATGTTCAAGCAAACCAAGCTGTTGCATTGTTTCAGTTATTTGAGGTGTTACCGTTATCATTTATTATTTCGCTACTGACGGTTATTTTAATCATTACCTTTTTTGTTACTTCGTCTGACTCAGGATCATTAGTTATTGATTCCCTCGCCTCTGGCGGGAGTATTAATACGCCTGCATGGCAACGCGTATTTTGGGCTGTGCTAGAGGGCGCTGTGGCTGCTGTTTTATTAGTAGCAGGTGGGTTAAGTGCGCTACAAACTATGACTATAGCCAGTGCCTTACCCTTTGCGATTATTATGCTTATTGCAACCGCCGGGCTTTGGCGAGCACTCACCATTGAAGGCCATCGCGATACTAGCTTACAAGCACATGCGCTTAATGGCCGTAATGTTAACTTATCTCATTGGAAGCGCCGTTTAGCCGCCATGGTTAATTACCCTAATAGAGAAAAAGTACACACCTTCATTAGTAGTGTGGTGGTACAAGCAATGCAAGCCGTTCAGGCTGAATTAAAAGCGCGACAATGGCATGCAGAGGTTGATTTTGATACCGACTTAGGCCGTGCTCATTTAACTGTGCTACGCCATGAGCATGTTGATTTTGTGTATGACATTCGTCTAACCGAACACCCTATGCCAAGCTTTGCCTATTCAGAACTAAAGCCCGATATTGATAACATCGAAATGTATTACAAGGCTGATGTTTTCTTACGCCGTGGTGGGCAATCTTACGATGTGTATGGTTACAGTGAAGATGATATTGTGAAGGATATTCTTGATCAATTTGAGAATTACTTACACTTTTTAGGTAACAGCCCAGGTGAGCTACCTTGGGATATGGCCGAGCACGATGACATGTTAAATAGCGATAAATCTTAAATAAGCATCGTATTCAATACACAATTAATGCAAACTAAAAAGGCACTGAAAAGTGCCTTTTTAGTTTGCATAATTAATTTTTAATTACAGTGCGTTAAATATGTCGTCTGTTTTAGCTGCGCAAATAAAGTCGTTTTTGTATAGCAACATAATAGTTTCTCTACCCCACATCATCAGAAGTAAAATAATTAAATTTCTATTGCTCTAAGTTACATTAAAATAAAATTTACATCGTTAACTTAGTGGTGATATAACTGAGTGTGTTTTGGGACGAGTTGATGAATATTCAGACTGTTAGTCTGCTAGATATTAACCTCACATCCTTTTTATAAGGAAAGTGAAAACTCTAACTTAAATAACGTTTAGCCTATTTTTAAAATAATAAAAGCACTTAGCAGGTTGTACTAATGGAAGAGTATTTAATCGTAAAACAAAAAAAGAAAGCTCCATTCATAATTGGGGCTTTATTGTTGTTAATTGCTCTTGCCTATTTAATTAAATTAGCACTATTCTCTGATGGCATACCTGCTCGTTACTTGAAACCAATACTTGTTACTAAAATATCCTCACCTAATGTATTAAAAGGGATTGGTACAATAGAGCCTACACAAAGAGAGCTTTTGTCTGCGCCGCTAAAAGGCAATATAAAAGCACTTACAATTCGTGAAGGGCAAGCTATAAAAAAAGGCCAAGTATTGGCAAAGCTAACTAACTACGAGTTGGAACAAGATATACATAATGCGAGCTATGAGCAGCTTAATTTAGAATCTCAGGTGGCTATTGATAAAAGCAATTTAACAATCAAGCTCTCGCAAATCAAAGTAGACTTATCTAAAGCCCAAATGGCATTACAGCAGCAATCGCTTGAATTAAATGCTAATAAAGTTTTATTGGAACAAGGTATTATTTCTGCAATTCGCTTTAAACAAAGCGAAATGCTTTACAAGCAAAGTGAACTTGAAGTTAATGCTAAAAATGATGAACTTGGCCTATTTAAAGATGCATTTGATCAGCAATTAATTGCGCTTGATAACAAAGTAAACATCGCCAAAAACAAACTTAGTTATTTACAAGGGCGCCAAGAGCAATTAACACTCACAGCAAACTTTGACGGTACCGTAAGCCAAAACTTAGCTAAATTAGGTCAAGCGGTCACACAAGGGCAATCGTTGTTTGAGTTAATAGAGACCGACAACTTACTCGCTAAAATACAAGTTCCTCAATATTCATCTACTCAGTTAAAGATAGGCCAAAAAGCAGACATAGTTACGCCCAGTGGCACAATTGCAGCTAAGGTTGATTATATTGATACGGTAATAAGAAATGGTGCTATTAACGTATTTTTAGTATTAAACGCCCCCCCACCATCATGGCTTAGAAGCAGCCAAGCAATAGAAGCTCATATTTATTTAGAGAAATCTCTACTCGTTCAAAATATTCCAAAACCGAATGACTTTGATAGTCATAGCCAGTGGAAGATTTATGAAGTAACACCATCAAGTAAAGCTATTCTTACTCATATAAATTACAAATCGAGCGAGCGAGATACGTTAAGCTTTAATGAACCATTAAAAAGTAACTATGTGTTGTTACTGCCTGCTGATTACGCCACTGAAAATAACTTTGACTTGATAGGTGCTTTTTGATGAGTTATCCGCTGATAGAGTTTAATAATGTTTTTTATCAATATCCTAATACCAAAGTGAATACACTTAAAGCTATAAACTTTAAAATAAACAGTGGCGATTATATTGCAATTACGGGCACCTCAGGCAGTGGTAAAAGTACCCTACTTTCTATTTTAGGTTTGTTAAATTTACCCAGCCAAGGGCAATACACTATTTTAGGCACTAACACAGCAGACTTAACACCCGATGCTATTGCAGCTATTAAAAACAGAGAGCTTGGCTTTATATTTCAAAACTTTAATTTGTTAAATCATTTAAGCGTATTTGATAACGTTGCTTTACCACTGAGTTACAACAAATCAGTGCCTAGAAAGGACTACCTAAATAAAGTTAAAGCTGCACTTAATAAAGTAAGCATGCTTGAGTTTATTGATAGAAAACCAAGCCAATTGTCTGGCGGGCAACAACAAAGAGTTGCTATTGCTAGAGCATTAATAAATGATCCCTCTGTTATTTTAGCCGACGAGCCAACCGGTAATTTAGATTCGAGAAATAGCGGGCAAATATATCAGTTACTCAATAAGCTAAACGACGAAGGTAAAACAATTTGTTTAATTACCCATGATGAAAACCATGCTAAAACAGCAAAAACGCGTTTGTATATTCAAGACGGACAGCTAAGTGCGCAAGGTTTTTAATGCTGAACTTTATTACTGATCTGACCTTTAACTGGCTAAAATATGCTAAGCAAAATACTAAATTATGGCTTAGCTGTTTGTTGCTGAGTATTCCTTTATGTTTAATTTTAAATATAAGTAACATTCATAGTCAGTTTTTATCAGCCGATTACACTGCAATAAATAACATTCATAACATTAAACAAGTTTACCTAAGTGACACTCAAAATGACTTACCCGTTGATGAATACATTTTTGATGAAATAACCGTATTGCACCCAGATTTAGTCGGCGTTTTTGAACGCTCTATCGATTTATCATTAAAGCTTTCGGTTAATCATGATAGTGAGGCCGTTAAGGTAAGCTTTATATCGGGGGGTTATAAACAATTAGGTATCATTCCTGCTTTAGGCAGCTTTGAACAATTAGATTACCCAAAACAAGGCAGCGCAATAAGTGCCGCTATTAGCTATTCGTTTTGGCATACTCATTTTAAAGGTGTCACTGATATTATTGGCAAACAGCTTGTGGTTAATAATAAAAGCATAAACATTGTTGCTGTAATGCCAAAAGAGTTTAAAAGCTTTAAACGCGCCTATGAACCTAAACTTGTTATTCCTTACTCGCAACTCAAGCGTATTTTGCCTCAAGAAAGTAACCTGACCCCAGATACATTTACGTATATTCTAGGAAACGTTAAAAATAAAACACTTTTCTTAAACTTGCTAAATAAGCACTTACAAAACGAAATGTTTATATTTGATAACACCGAACTTAAGTTTAGTGATGGTATTGGCGTCAACCCAACTCACTTTAATAAAATAATAAAGCGCCTAAACTTATTGCAGTTACTATATTATATTTTACTCTCATTTAGCTTTATTGCCTTTTGTGCATTTTACTGTGCAGAGTCAATTAAAAAGCAACAAGAAGAAACTATACGCAAATTATGCGGAGCCAATAACACACACATTTTTGTGCAGCAAATTATTGATATCGTACTCACAAGCCTACTGCTTATTATTGTAATGTGCGTTTTTTATCCACTGAGCGACAGTATCAGCGCAATTTTATTACCAAGCCTGAACCAGCAAAGCAGCTCTTTTTCATTATTTACGCTGGCGGTATTTTACATCGTTATTATTACTTGTTTATCGGCGCTTAATTACTTTCAAAGAAAGTGGATACACAGCAGTGTTGGACGCGGTCAAAGCGCAACAACAAGCGAAAAAATACAAGTGTTCTCATTACTTTCGTTACTTACTAGCCTTGCCATCACAAGTGTTTACATTAGTAGTTTAGTTATTTACAGCCAGATTAATTTAAATAATAAAAACGTGGGATTTGTTGCTGACAATATTTTAATAGCTAGTTTTAGCTTCCCGCAATCACCTAGCGAGGCCTTTAATGCAAATAACTCTGCTCAACAATTAATTCAGCAATTAAATTCACTGCCCATTATTGAAGAAGTATCACTTAGTTCGGCCCCACCACTATCAAAACGAAGTGGTTTTAGTTCATGGTACACCGTTACCGGACAAGCTATAAGCGCAGGTAAAAATGCCAGTACTGCAAGCCATCGAGTAAGCCCTCAATATTTTAAAACTATTGGCGCTAAGCTTATCTCAGGCCAAAGTGTTCAGTGGCAGCAATATCAAAAAGTTGTGGTTAACAAAGCCTTATGGGATCAATACTTTGCAAGCACAGAACTAAGCCAAGCTTATTTATTAGCCCAATTTGATACTGGCAAAGTAAAACATAAAGTAGTTGGCGTTGTTAATGATATTTATAATGAAGGAGCCGATACACCTGTTCAGCCCACTGTGTATAGTGTAATAAGTGCTCTGACAGGTTTTGAAACAATTATAATTAAAACTCATGCGCCCATCACACAAGTTGAAAAGGAACTCCAAAAGGCAGTAAAAGCATTAAGTGTAAACTTTAACGATTTATCACTTACCCCCCTTTCGTCTTTAGTAAAAAATGAGCAAGCCCCTAGAAATGCATTACTTGTAATTACCGTTGTGTGCTCCTCAATTCTTCTACTCTCTGCGTTTTTATACAACTACAGTAGTATCAAACAGCTTACTGCTAAGTCATCCACAGAGCTTGCATTAAGACGTGCTATGGGCGCTCGCAGCTACCAAATATGTTATTTATTTTTAAAGCTCTTTTTTACTGCATTTGTGATAACTCATATAGTTATTATTGCGTTATTTTTCACCCAACATAAAAAACTACAAACTTTTTTATTTCATCAATCCGTTTTTGACCTAAGCACGATACTTACAGTGCATTTAGTCATTTTGTTAGTGGTTGTATGTATTATTGCTATAGAGATTAAAAAAACACTGAGTAACTCTTGGAACAACTTAACTTAAGGATAAACATGTACAAATCAATTATAGCCTTACTACTTTTGTATAGCGGTAACACGTACGCCGAGAATTATAGCTTCTCGCATTATCAGATAGTTAAGTCGCCCATTAATAATACCGCTCCGCAAATGTTTTTATTTAACAGCAAAGGCGAGTTAATGCATTACTCAGATAAATATTTACCAAATATTTTATCTATTTTTAAAAATAAACAAAGCCATCCTGATTCTGATTTACTTAAAAGTAATCTAGAGCAACTATTAATAACATTACCCGATTTTACTCAGCAAAAGTATACGTTAATTTACACTTCGATAGATGAAGATGTAGGCCCTTGTCCACCTTGTAGGCAGCAAGAAAAAACTATCGGCATTCTCAAAAATAAGTTTTCTGATAAACAGCTAAAGGTTCATTCAATTTCTATCAATGCTAGTGACGATGGCGTATAAAAAAGCCCGCTAAAGTTAATTTAGCGGGCTTTTTATTGCGAAGACTAACCTGAAGTAACCTTAAAGCGCGTTAAACACATCGTCTGTTTTAGCTGCGCAAATAAAGTCGTTTTTGTGTAGGCCTTTAATTGAATGGCTCCACCACGTTACAGTTACTTTGCCCCACTCGGTTAATAAACCAGGGTGATGGCCTTCATCTTCTGCCATGTCGCCCACTTTGTTAGTAAATGCGATAGCTTGTTTAAAATTTTTAAATTTATAAACACGTTCAAGCTGCATAATGCCGTCGCGTACTTCTGGTACCCAGTCTGGGATTTTAGTAATTAATTGTGCAAGCTCTTCGTCAGATACTTTTGGTGCATCTACGTGGCAAGCTTCGCATTTTTGTTCACTTAATGAAGACATCTTAAATCCTTACTTTAGCGTTTCTTTTAAATTAAAGTTAACTAGCTAATTTTTCTTTTGGTGGAAATTTTGGGTCATGCAAGCCAAGCTCTTTAGCTTGTTCAACCAAAGTCATAATGTCCATTTGCGATATATCAAACAGATCATGAATCGAATTAATGGTGTAGTACTGTGGTTGCATAATATCAATACGGTACGGCGTACGCAGCACATCAATTACGCTCATAGGCGTTATTTCTGGTGTGTCTGAATACACGTATTGCGTTTCACCCGGGCTTGATAAAATACCGCCGCCGTAAATACGCAGGCCGTTTTCGGTTTGCATTAAACCAAACTCAACCGTAAACCAATACATACGTGCAAGGTACACGCGATCTTTTTTCTGTGCTGCGTAACCTAGTTGGCCGTATTTATGTGTAAATTCGGCAAAGTCAGGGTTAGTTAGCATGGCGCAGTGGCCAAATATTTCATGGAAAATGTCAGGTTCTTGAAGGTAGTCAAGCTCTTCACGGCTACGAATAAACGTGGCTACCGGAAATTGTTTATTTGCCAATAACCTAAAAAACTCATCAAAATCGATAAGCGCAGGTACAGGCGCTACTTGCCAACCAGTGGAGGCAAGAAGCACTTCATTAAGCTCGCTTAACTGCGGAATACGATCGTGTGGTAGGTTTATTTTTTTAAGCCCCTCCATGTACTCATCGCACGCCTTGCCTTCTATGCACGCAAGTTGGCGTGCTACAAGCTCAGACCAAATTTTATTTTCTTCTTCGCTCCAGTGTATAACACCATTTTCGTCTGGTGTTTTAGAGGTGTATTTACTTGCTTTAGCCATAATAACCTTCTTGGGGTTAAGCCCTAAATGTGTGTCAGTGTGATACTCAAGATGAGTGAATATCTAATGCAGCCATACTATGCAAAAGTGAAGAAAAGTTTAATAGTTAGGCGGATATCTACATTTAGCACGATCCACCAAAGTGTATAGTTAAAATTACACCACCGGCATTAATATGATACAACAACTAAATCAAAGGCTCTAAGGACAAACCCAACTGTACATAAATAAATACACCTAACAAATTAATGTAAAAGCTTGGTTTAAGTCGTCAATAATATCGTTAACATCTTCAAGCCCGACAGAGAGTCTTATTAAGCCATCACTTATGCCTGCAGCTGCTCGCTCCTCGGGTGTGTAAGGAGAGTGCGTCATTGATGCGGGGTGCTGAATGAGCGTTTCTGCATCACCTAAACTTACAGCGAGAGTGCAAAGCTTCATGCTATCTATAAACTGCGTTCCTTGGGCAAGGGTGCCTTTAATTTCAAATGCAATAACGCCGCCTGCGGCTTTCATTTGATTGCCTATGTATTTATTACCTGGGTGCGATTTAAGCCCTGGGTAATAAACAATATTAACTTGCGGATGCCCCTCTAAGTATTCAGCTACTGTTTGTGCGCTTTGGCAGTGACGCTCCATGCGTATAGCTAAAGTTTTCAAGCCGCGGTTTATTAGCCAAGCGTCGTGCGGGCTTATGGTTGCACCAATATCTTTAAGTACCGTCATTTTTATTAAGGTAATGTGCTCAAGCGACCCACACACAAGCCCTGCTACAACATCACCATGGCCGTTTAAATATTTGGTGGCGCTGTGCATAATAATATCTATACCGTACTGCTTAGGTGATTGCAGTAACGGAGTTAAAAAGGTGTTGTCGACCACACTAATTAAATTGTGTTGTTTAGCGAGCGCGCCAATTAAGGCTAAATCAATAACAGCCATTGTCGGATTTATCGGGGTTTCGACAAAAACCATTTTGGAATTAGGTTTAATGGCAGCGCGTAGTTCGTTCTCGCAGGTCATATCAACAAAAGTGACTTCAATTCCCCAGCGCGGCAACATGTGTGCAAAAAACGCGAACGTACAACCGTATAACGCGCTTGATGCAACAAGGTGATCGCCCTGCGATAAAAAGCTCAATACCGATGCCGAAACAGCGCCCATACCTGTGGCGGTGGCAGCTGCAGCTTCGCAGCCTTCTAACTGTGCTACTTTTTGCTCAAGTTCGGTGGTGGTTGGATTACCTAGGCGGGTGTAAATATAACCTGGCTCTTCGCCTGCAAAACGTGCGGCGCCTTGTGCTGCATTTTCAAAATGAAAGGTAGAGGTTTGATACAAAGGCGACGTGAGTGCGCCGTGAGGATCGTTTGCTTTTTGTGGGCCATGGATACATTGGGTATTAATATGATGCTTGCTCATTGTGTGATCTCGTTTTTATTATGTGTGTCAATTACATAAATAAAACGCACCGCACTTTAAATCACAAGCATGCCGGATGCTCAGATGGCTATTTGTGCAAAAACCGTTCAGTACGATTTTGTACACAAATATTGCCACTGTTTTATTGCGTTGGCTCGCCCTTATTACGGTTCATAATTTTACTGGCAATACTTTGCACTGTACCTTTTAACAAGCTGCGTTTGTTTTCAAGCCTTGGCAGTGGGCGGCTAAGCTCCATTGCTTTGTAACCAATACGCGCTGTAAAAATACCGGCGCTTACGCCCTGCGCAGCCCGCCCCGAAAGCTTACCTAAAAGCTCAGCACTGAGTGCTGTGGCTGCTAAATCAGATACAAGCTCAGCACTGCCTACAAACATCACTTGTTTTATCAGCATACGGTATAACTTTATACGGCTCGCGTAGCCAAAACCAATGCCATAAATTTTACCAATTTGTTCTATTAACTTAGTACCGCGCCAAAGCACGGCCATCATATCTACCAGCGCAAGTGGGCTTAAGGCAACTAGCAGTGCAGATTCAGTCGCAAAACGATTTATAAGCTTTTTAGCTTTGGTGTCTTGCGTTATGAGTAAGCTATTCGCGTAAAGGGTCATTATTTCTTTGTCGCTATGATGGGTAGCTACTTGGTTTTTAAACGCTTCGAAGTTGTCGAGTTGTTGGTGCTTGTTTAGCTTTTCAAGCCACGGCAATGCGCCGCCTACTTGCTCGCTATTTAAAAGCCTATCCGCTTCATGACGGTGTAACTGATTGCGCTTTAAACTGCGCAGCATTCTATATTCGCGCCAGAGCATGCGCCCAATTAATAGCACACCACTTACCACGGCTGTTAAATATACGCCGCCTAAAATTACCGATTGCTGAAATGCAAATACTAGCGAATAAGCAAACTCAAGTAGCACCAGTACTAAAAAGCTGACAACAAACACACCTTTAAGCGTTTGCCATTTTGACTTTTTATATAGCGGCTCTAACTCTATTTCATCTTCAAGAAGCTCATCATCAGGCTCTTCAATGTATTCACTTTGACCTTGAGCAACTATTTTTGCAGGGGCAAGTTTAGGCTCAATCTGCTCATCTGCTTGGGTATTAATACGTCTACCCGCTTGAAATGTTTGGTGTGTATCGTTCATGATAATTTGTCTCCTAACAGGTACTGCATCACATGATCAAGGCGAATATGTTTAAGTTGCTTATCGGGGTTTGGCATAGGCGCAAACGACAAAAACTCAAACCCCTGCGCTGGCCACTCATTTTTATTAAGCATGCGGTTAGGTGGCTGTGGTGGTAAGTAAGTTAGCCAGTCTTGCTCGTTAAGTGGTTTGCCATAAATGCAATCTAACGTTTGGCCTTTATCGGCAACTTGGCGCGGCTGCGTTGCAGTAATTGACGACATAGCCATGGTTTCTATTTGTACGCCATCAAACTTTAAGTGATTGCTTTGCTCATGCACTAGCGAATCAAGCAGTAGTGCTAAGTCTTTGTGGTGCTTAGCACTTATATGATCTGACTTATTGGCAGCAAAGAGTATTTTATCTATGTTGGGTTTAAATAAGCGCTTAAAAAATCCCGACTCGCCGTAATTAAAGTGTGCGAGCAATTGATTAATTACACTACTTTGCTCTTGGAGTGTTTCGTGGCCTTCGTTTAAAGCGCTGAGTACATCTACTAGCACAATTTGACGGTCAAAGTGTTTAAAGTGCTCATTATAAAATGGCTTAACTACTTCTTTTACATAGGCGTTAAAACGCTTAATTAAATGCGCTAAGTTAGAGCCAGGCACCACTTCATCGCTTTTTATATGCTGTGCATTTACCGGAAAAAATAATAAAAGCGGCGCACCTTGTAAGTCGCCAGGCATAAGCATTCGCCCAGGTTGTAACATGGCAAGCTTGGTGTCTTTTTTAAGGCCCACCAGCATACTTTGATAAAGCGCTGCAATGTGCGCAAGCAACCCTTCATCTACGGGGGCATTTAAATCAAGCTGTTCAAGCGCGTTTAAAAATTCAGTAGAGGTGTTCACACGCGGGTGCTGTAACAATAGCGGATATTGTTGATCGCACCACAAGCTATAGCTTTGCTCAAGCATAGGTAAATCAAGTAGCCATTCACCTGGGTAGTCAATAATATCTAAATACAGCGTAGATTGCGGCGAAAAATGCCCACGTAACCCTGAGGCACTTTGGTATTTAATAGCCAAACGCAGGGTGTTAATACGCTCGGTTGATGCAGGCCATGTAGGCTCCCCATCGCTTGGGAGTAATGCGTTAAGTGCTCGTGGGTAGTCAAACGTAGGCACCTTTAACGCCTCTTGCGGAACAACTTTAGTGGCAATGTGGCGGTGCTCTCGCATTACATCAAAAAAGGGTAAGTTTTTATCATCACTTTGTGTGGTTAAGTGTTTAACAAGCGCGGTAATAAACGCCGTTTTACCACTACCACTCAAACCCGTTACAGCTAATTTTACGTGTTGATCTAAACTACGATGAAGGGCTTTTTGGGCTGAACCTTTAATGCTTTTAAAGGTTTTTTTGGCAAATGAAGTGCTACTCATAATGGGCTAGCACTTCATTGATGCTTAATCACCGAACAAAGTGCTATTAAATCCTTTAAAGTTTGTTGATTTCACGGCTAACCGTAAACTCGCTTGAAGTAACATGGCGTTCCATATCTTGAAGGCGCGAATCTACTCGCCCTAAACGCTCTTTTAAGTCTTGCAATGCGCGGCGCGGAGGCTCGCCTTTTTGCCATACTTTAAATTTAACTTCTAGCGGATCGTCAGTTTTAGTTGCGCTGCTTGTATGTGTAGTTGTGGGGTCTTTTTTATCTAAAATAAACCACGCTGCAATATACGCTACCACAAATAATGGGCCACCTGTTAGCAGTACCGCACTAACAAATATAATGCGAACTAACCATAACTCCATATTAAAGTAGTCACTTAATCCCGCACATACACCGGCTATTTTACCGCGTTGTGGGTCTCTTAATAATTCGCGTTTGGCACTCATACTTTGCGTCTCCATTGTGGTGACTCTTGATCAAGTAATGCTTCAAGGGTTTCTACTCGGTCAGCCATTTTTTCGGCTTTTTGAGCAAGCTCAAGTAATTGGCGGTGTTCATGCTCACTTAAACCTTGGCTTACTTGTTTTTTGCTACGGTAGTGTAAAATTAACCACAGTGGCGCAACAAAAATCATAAACAAGATAAATGGTGCAACTAGTATCTCTGGATCAAACATAATCCTCTCCTGGCAATCCGTATTCGATGTTTTAAGCAGTGGGGCACTTTAAGTACCCCTTTATAAGTTATTTATCAGCTAGCTTCTTTTTAAGTTCGGCTAACTCATCATCTATCTTTTCATTTTTTTGTAAGTCTGCAATTTCGTCTGCTAATGTTTTCTTACCTAAATCGTACGACTCTATTTGAGATTCTAGTCCATCAATTTTAGTTTCGTAGCGTTCAAAACGATTAAGTGCATCGTCTACTTTAGAGCTATCAAGCGCTTTTTTCACTTCAAGGCGCGACTCAGCCGAGCGTTGGCGTAAAATAATTGCCTTTTGACGTGCTTTAGCATCAGCTAGCTTTTCTTGCAGCGTGGTAACTTCTTGCTGTAGTTTCTCAATATGAGACTCTACATGCTCAAGCTCACCTTCTACAGCAGCTGCGGCTTCAGCCGACTTTTGCTTTTCAAGCAATGCTGAGCGTGCTAAATCGTCGCGATCCTTGCTAAGAGCTAACTCGGCTTTATCTTGCCAATCAATTACTTGCGCCTTTAATTCTTCTGCACGGCGTACAATTTCTTTTTTCTCAGCGAGTGTTTTAGCTGACGTAGAGCGTACCTCTACTAATGTGTCTTCCATCTCTTGGATAATAAGACGAACCATTTTTTCTGGGTCTTCTGCTTTATCTAAAATGGCATTGATATTAGAATTAACAATGTCTGCAAAACGTGAAAAAATTCCCATAACATTTACCTCTGTAATTTAAACTTAGTTAGTCTGCTGTAACTAGTATCAATATGCTTGCCAACTTTTAAAAAACTAAAATACACTTTATTTTCATTAAGTTAAACTAAATATACAAATTCCTTTAGTTATCCCTAATTATGAAATACACTAACTGTTAGTAAAAATGACCAAGAGTTAGGAAATATGAGCCAATATCGCCAACAGGATAATTTACTCGGCCAATCTGATAGCTTTTTAGCTGTACTTGATCAGGTATCGCAGTTAGCTAATTTAGATAAACCGGTATTAATTATTGGTGAACGCGGTACGGGTAAAGAGCTCATCGCTGCGCGTTTGCACTTTTTATCTAAACGTTGGGATCAAAACTACGTAAAACTAAATTGTGCAGCCCTTAACGAAAACCTCCTCGAAAGCGAATTGTTTGGTCATGAAAGCGGTGCTTTTACCGGTGCAAGCAAACGCCATGAAGGCCGCTTTGAACGTGCCAATAGTGGCACTTTATTTTTAGATGAGCTGGCAAACACATCACCTATGGTACAAGAAAAGCTCCTACGTGTAATAGAGTATGGCGAATTTGAACGTGTGGGCGGTAAGCAAACCGTAAAAGTTGATACCCGTTTAGTGTGTGCAACTAACGAAGATTTACCGCACCTTGCACAGCAAGGTGAATTTAGAAGCGACTTACTTGACCGCTTAGCTTTTGATGTAATTACTCTGCCGCCACTGCGCGCACGTCAAGACGATATTATGTTACTTGCCGAGCAATTTGCGATGAACATGGCCCGCGACCTAGAGTGGGAGTTATTTAGTGGCTTTACTCGAAGCGCGACCGAAACCCTGTTAAGTTACGATTGGCCAGGTAATATACGTGAGCTTAAAAATGTAGTTGAGCGCAGCTTATATCGCCATGGCAGCGAACATATTCCCGTTCATCAGATTATTTTAGACCCATTTGAAAGCCGCTTTAGACCAAAAGCGCGTATTAAAGCCCCTATCCCAGCGCAAGTTGTTGCACAACAGCCCGCTTTGGCTCCTGCGCCGAGTGCTTTACCTAAAGCAGAGCCCGGGGAAGAAATACAGTTTCCGTGTAGCTTAAAAGAGCGTTCTAACGAGTTTGAAATAAATATGATTAATAAAGCACTCGAACATAGCCAATTTAATCAAAAGAAAACTGCAGAAGTACTTGGTTTAACGTATCATCAATTACGTGGTTATCTTAAAAAATACAACTTGTTGGATCAACAATAGTT
Organism: Pseudoalteromonas sp. H103; assembly: GCF_001469205.1. NCBI lineage: Bacteria > Pseudomonadati > Pseudomonadota > Gammaproteobacteria > Alteromonadales > Pseudoalteromonadaceae > Pseudoalteromonas > Pseudoalteromonas sp. H103. The sequence continues at coordinate 172,018 of NZ_LOFG01000012.1, forward strand.
AGAGGTTATGCGGGTGCATAAATTATTACTTGTTTTGCTTGCCACCACTTTAGTTGGTTGCCTTGATAGCAAAGAAGAAATCATAGAAGAAAAAAACCAAGGGCTAGTTTATTGCGCTGAAGCTAACCCTGTGTCGTTTAACCCTCAAGTAACGACTACAGGTTCAACTATTGATATTATTGCCAATCAATTATACGACCGCTTAATTAGCATTGACCCCGTCACGGCCGAATTTAAAAGCGAGCTCGCTACCGATTGGAAAATTAGTAAAGATGGAAAGTCGGTAACCTTTACCCTTCGTAAAGACGTAAAGTTTCATACTACGTCGTATTTTACCCCGTCGCGGGACTTTAATGCCGACGATATTATATTTACCTTCAGTCGATTATTTGACGTATATAACCCATATCACTTTGTGGGCGATGCTAATTATCCGTATTTTCAAAGTGTGGGGATTGATCAGCTAATTCGTAAAATTGTTCGCGTGTCGGATTATCAAGTGCGTTTTGAACTGTTTAACCCTGAGAGCAGCTTTTTAGCGAATATGGCTACCGATTTTGCCGTGGTGCTTTCAGAAGAATACGCCATGCAGCTTAAAAAAAATAACCAAGAAAACTTATTCGATCAATACCCTATAGGCACTGGCCCTTATATTTATAAAGAGTACCGCCGCGACCATTTAGTGCGTTTTTACCGTAATCCGCTGTATTGGAAGCACGATGTAGCCCTTGAGCAATTGGTTTACGATATAACACCTAATGGCACCACCCGCATTGCAAAAATGCTAACTAAAGAATGTGATATAACCGCTCACCCAAGTAGCGCACAACTCAGTATTTTGGCTCAGCGCGATGACATAAACGTAGAAAAAGAAACCAATTTAAATGTAGGTTATTGGGCTTTTAATACTGAACGAGCGCCATTTGACGATATTCGCGTACGCCAAGCACTGGCGCATGCTATAGACACCGATAAAATAATGCAGGCTGTTTATTACGGAAATGGCACACGTGCACAATCTATTTTACCGCCAACATCGTGGGCATTTGAGCCACAAGAAGATATGCCTAGGTTTGACCCCGAACTTGCTAAAAAACTACTCATAGAAGCAGGCCTACCTAATGGCTTTGATATGACCATTTGGGCAATGCCAGTGAGCCGAATTTATAACCCTAATGCACGTAAAATGGCTGAGCTAATGCAAAGTGATTTACGAAAAGTAGGTGTTAACGTAAGTATTGTAGAGTACGAATGGAACACCTTTATTCAGCGCATTGGTGAACATCGCCACGACAGCGTATTACTTGGTTGGGCCGCTGATACACCCGACCCAGATAACTTTTTTAGCCCACTATTAAGCTGCACCGCTACATTTAGCGGTAAAAACCCTGCAAATTGGTGTAATCCGCAATTTGATTTAATGCTTACACAAGCACTCGACACCACAGATTTAAACAAACGTAAAAAATACTACGAAGATGCACAAAGCTTAATAATTAAAGAGCTGCCATTACTGCCTTTAGCTCATGGTCTGCGTTTTCAAGCCAGTAGTGCCGATGTAGAGGGCATAACGCTTGGCCCATTTGGTGCTATTTCTCTTGCCAATGCGAGGAAAAAATAATGATCGTAGATTATATTTTACGTCGCCTTGGCTTATTGTTTTTTATGATTTTAATGCTCAGCGTTTTTACTTTTTCTCTCGCTTATTTGTTCCCTGGCGATCCATTAAGTAATTTAAGTGGTGTACCTAGCAGCAACTTCGCTCAGCATAGCGAACTTGAAGACAAATATTTATACAACAGCAATTACTTTATGCAGTACATTGCTTTTTTAGGGCGAATATTTCAAGGTGATTGGGGGCTGTCGTTTGCCTCTGGTGGCAGTGTATTTAGTCATATTTTTGATTTATTACCAGCAACGCTTGAACTTAGCTTATATGCACTTATTGTATCAATTGTTGTTGGTGTACCAGCAGGTATTTTAGGCTCTGGCTATCATAAACGCTGGCCCGATAAACTCATAAACTCAACCACTATGGTGGGTTATTCTATTCCGGTATTTTGGCTTGCACTATTATTAATAATGATTTTTTCATTAAAGCTTGGCTGGTTTCCTATGTCGGGAAGAATGGGCTTACTTTATGAAATACCAGCAAGTACTGGGTTTATTTTAATTGATATTGCTTTGGCGGGCTTCCCCTATAAAGGCATGGCTTTTGTAGATGCTCTGCGCCATTTAACACTCCCCACTATTGTACTGGCAATGTACCCTACAACGGTATTGGTTCGCTTTACACGTGAGTCTATGCTTAAAATAATGGATCAAAACTTTATTAAAACAGCCAGGGCAAAAGGCCTTAACCGGCGTCAACTTATCATGCACCATGCGCTTCGTAATGCATTATTACCGGTTATAAAACAAATAGGTTTGCAATTTAGTACGCTAATTACCCTTGCCATGATAACCGAAGTTATTTTCTCGTGGCCAGGTATAGGCCGCTGGTTAATTGACAGTATTTATCAGCGCGACTTCCCGGCTATTCAAGGTGGTTTAATGGCAGTGTCTTTATTTGTTATATTAGCCACTATTATAGCTGAGCTTACTTACACATTATTCGACCCACTCTCGCGGAACCAGGCCCATGGCAAAGTTTAATTTATTTTCTGAAGAGTCGAATAAATCGCCACTTGCGCGATTTTGGCGAAAATTTAAAAATAACCACCCCGCTCTTGTGGGTTTATGGATTTTTATGGCGTTTGCTTTATTAGCAGCCAGCGCGCCATTTTTAGCGCCTTATGGTGTAAATCAACAACATAGCGATGCCTTACTCATTCCACCTTCATGGCGTGAAATGGGCGATGTGCGCTTTATTTTAGGCACCGATGATTTAGGCCGAGATGTTCTCTCTCGTTTAATGAATGGCGCAACCTATACGTTTGGATTGTCTGTGGTCGCCGCATTATTAACAACGATTATTGGTGTTTTAGTGGGTACTTTTGCAGGTATTAGCCGAGGCCTTCGTTCAAGCTTTTTAAACCATTTACTTGATATAACGCTCTCAATACCTTCTTTATTATTGGCAATAATTATAATAGCCATACTTGGCCCTGGTTTAATGAATACCGTATGGGCAATTATATTGGCGCTACTGCCACAGTTTATTCACTCGGTTCGTAACTTAATTGTTGATGAGCTGAGTAAAGATTACATCACCGCGTTTAAGCTAGATGGCGCATCTAACTGGCATATTATATCGCGGGGAATTTTTCCAAATATTTACGAGCACATTGTGGTTATTTTCACTATGGCGCTTTCTACCGCAATATTGGATATTTCTGCCCTTGGCTTTTTAAAGTTGGGTGCACAGCCTCCCACAACCGAATGGGGCGCAATTTTAGCTGAAAACTTAGGCCTGATTTATTTAGCACCTTGGACGGTAGCCTTGCCCGGTGTACTGTTATTTTTAGCCGTATTATCTACCAATTTAGTAGGTGATGGCCTGCGACAAGTGCTTAAAGCACGTAAGGCAGATTAAATGCAATTACTTGATGTTCGTAACTTAACGATTGAACTACGCACCTCTGAGACGGTAATTAGAGCCGTAGACAGAGTGAGCTTTAGCCTAAAAGAAGGTGAAGTACATGCACTTGTAGGTGAGTCTGGTTCAGGTAAAAGCTTAATAGCAAAAGCGATTATTGGCGTATTAAACGAACGCTGGCATATAACAGCCGACCGTATACACTGGCGCGGTGTTGATTTAATGCGCTTAAGCCCAGAGCAGCGCCGTAAAATAGTAAGCCAAGACATCGCCATGATTTACCAAGATCCAAGTAGATGCCTTGACCCTACCGCAAAAATATTTGACCAAATAGCCGAAACACTGCCTGAAGTTGCTCGTAAAGGTTTCTTTTTAAAGCGCAACCGCGAGAGAAAAGACCGCGTAAAAGCACTTATTCATAAGGTCGGTATTAAAAATCACGAAGCTGTACTTAGTAGTTACCCGCATGAGCTCTCAGAGGGCGTGTGCCAAAAAGTAATGATTGCCATGGCCATTGCTCGTACGCCTAAGCTTTTAATTGCTGATGAGCCTACTACAGCGCTTGAAAGCACCACACGCGCGCAAGTTTTTAGATTACTAAAAAGCTTAAACCAACTTAAAAACATGTCTATTTTGATGATATCCCATGAACTTGAAGAAATTGCCCATTGGTCACACGGCATCCATGTTTTGTATTGCGGACAAATGGTAGAAGCAGGCCCTACTCATCAAATATTTAAACAACCTAGACATCCATATACACAAGCGCTATTAAAAAGCTTGCCCGACTACGAGCAAGGCTTAGCCCATAAAGAGCCGTTTTATGCGCTTAAAGGTACTATTCCTACATTACAACATTTGCCTATTGGCTGCCGATTGGGGCCGCGTTGCCCACAAGCACAAAAAGCATGTGTCGTTACACCCGCTTTAACTAAGCATCATGGTCATAGTTATGCGTGTCACTTTCCGTTAATTAAGGACATGAAGTAATGCAGCCACTGTTAAAAGTACAAGCTCTTTGTAAAACCTTTAATGTACGCGCAGGGCTTTTTACTCGCAAAAAGTTTGAGGTACTTAAAAATATTTCATTTTGCGTAGGCAAAGGTGAAAGTATCGCCATAATTGGCGAAACCGGTGCAGGTAAAAGTACATTAGCTAAGCTGCTTTCGGGCGCTGATAACGCAGATAGCGGGCAAATTTTACTCGAAAATATTATTATTGAAGATAACGGCGTACGCGATAATCAATGTCGGCATATCCGCATGATTTTTCAAGACTCAGGTGCCTCGCTTAATCCTGGTTTAACCATAGGTGAAATGCTTAACGATTGCCTGCAGTACAATACCGAATTTGATACAGCTCAGCGTGATGAAAAAATAGATGCCACGCTTTCTAAAGTAGGTTTATTAATCGATCATAAACATTATTACCCGCATATGTTTAGTGTGGGGCAATTACAGCGTGTAGCGTTTGCTAGAGCTTTAATTTTAGATCCGAAGGTAATTGTACTCGATGAAGCGGTTTCGTCTTTAGATCCTTCGATACGCGCTCAAATCGTAAATTTATTACTTAAACTACAGCGTGATACAGGCCTCACTTATGTCATGATCACCCATCATCTAAGTTTAGTTCGCCATATTAGCGATTTGGTAGTCGTGCTTGATAAAGGTGAAGTGGTGGAATACGGCCGCACTAAAGAGGTATTTCAAAACCCACAATCAAAAGTTACACAACGTTTATTAAGCTGCTAATGCAGTTTTTTGTAATGTAAGCGCATTTTAGAAGGTCTTGTTATTAACTTTTACTTTTTAACAGGACCGTTCCATGCTCAAGCACACACTACTTTGTATTACTCCCTTACTGCTTTTATCTGCCTCTGCTATTGCCGATACCCCTAACAAAGTTAAAAACTGGGTTGGCGGAATCGATCATTTAGGTTTAACTGTTTCAGATTTAGATTCATCTAAAGTGTTTTTTACTGATGTACTTGGTTTTAAAGTGCTGGGAAATGATCCGACTTATCCTGCTTACTTTTTATCTAACAAAAAAATAACCATTACATTGTGGCGAGTTAAGAATGATAAAAAACGTGTAGAGTTTAATCGAGCAAAGAATGTGGGCCTACACCATTTAGCACTCAGTGTTGAGAGTATTGAAAAGTTAAGCGAGCTGTATAAACACTTAAAAATGCAAAATAATATTACTATAGAATTTGCACCAGAGAATTTAGGTAAAGGCCCTACGCAGCACATGATGATAAGAGAGCCTAGCGGTAATCGGATTGAGTTTATTGCGAGGCCTATCTAGCCCCGTAAAATGATTAGTATTATAGGCACCCCCTAATTCAAGACAATAAAAAAGGCGCTCAAGGCGCCTTTAGTATATTTGCTAAAACAACTTATTCAGCCGCTTGCTCAACAAGTGGTAAGTTAAGCTCAGCTTGTGCTTTTAGCGCTTCAATAAATACCATGTAGTTTTTATTAGCTTGCGCCATAGTAATTGTTTGCTTAGTTTGTGCATCAATGTTTTCTGCAACTTGTGCATCAGTCACCGATTTAAGCGCCACAATTGCTGAGTCACCATTATTTAAATCAACAATATCAACCACTGCAGAATCTGCTGGGTGAGCCATTTTAAACGCTTGCGTTACAATAGCTGGCGATACAGTGTAGCTTTGACGCGTTAATTGCGCTTCTTGGCGAACTGTTAAGCTTTGCTCTTGTGCAACTTCATTTAAGCTCTTACCTGCTTGTACTTGAGCGAATAATTCACGCGCTTTACTTTTAGCAAGCTCTGATGATTTTTCGTTAACTAAGCGAGTTTTAATTTGCTCACTTACCTCTGTAAGAGGTTTAGTTGCTGCAGGTTTGTGTTCGTTAATACGAACAACAACTGCGTGCTCATCACCAAGTTCAATAACCTCAGAGTTTACTTTATCTTCTAGTAAATCAACTGATGTTAGCGCTGTAATAACCGCAGGGTTATTTAATGGCTCAGGAAGTGCGTTAAGCGCTAAAAGCTCTGTAGATTTAACTTCAACGTCTGCAGCTTCTGCGGCATCATCTAAACGGTCTGAAATTTCGAACGCTAATGCGCCCATTTCAGTTTGCTTCTCGTAAAATGCATCTACTTTTTCAGTTTGCTCAAGCTCAGCACGTAAATCTGCTTTAACATCGTCATACGCTTTTACTTGTTGTGGCTGAAGATCTGTAAGCTTAATAATGTGATAACCAAACTCAGATGCAACAACCTCTGAAAAGTCACCTTTATTTTCAAGTGCAAACGCTGCCTCTTCAAATGCAGGGTCCATTACATCACGCTCAATCCACTCAAGGTCGCCGCCCATTTCAGCGCTTACAATATCATCAGACGATGACTCAGCAAGCTCTGCAAAGTCTGCACCTTGCTCAAGTTGAGCGTGTAGCGCGTTAGCTTTTTCTTTAGCTGCATCGTCGTCTTCACTGTTATCAATTAAGATATGCGATACACGGCGTTTTTCAGGCTCGATGTACTGCGCTTTATTTTGCTCGTAATACGCTTTTACATCATCCTCAGTTACCGACTCAACGTTAATATCTGACGCATTTAATTCAATATAATTTACTGAAATTAGCTCTGGCGATAAAAACTGTGAAGAGTTTAGGTCATAGTAATCAGAAATTTCTTGCTCTGATACTTCAATGTCTTTTGCTAGTGCTTCTTTGTTAACGACTAAGTAGTCGATGCTACGCGTTTGTTGCTGTAGTGCAATCGCACTCTTAAGCTCGCTTTCTAATGCAAAGTCAGTACCTGCTACAGCTGATACTAATTGGCTGCGCGTCATATCTTTACGAAGATATTCACGAAATGCATCTGGTTGAAAGTTCATTTGACGAATTACTTGTAAGTAACGGTCGTTATTAAACTTTTCGCCAATTTGAAAGTAAGGTAGTTCTAAAATGGTTTTACGTACGCTGTCGTCGCTCACGCGAAGGCCTAAATCTGCCGCTAATTGTGATTGCAATTCTTGTTGTACTAAGCGGTCAATTACACCTTGACGTATTTGTGCCATATAATTTGGATCGGCTGCAATTTGTGTAAAGTATTCACCAAATTGTTGCTCTAAACGGCTACGTTCGTTTTGATAAGCACGATTAAATTCGGTTTGGCTAATTTTAATTCCATTTACTTCAGCAACGGGTTGTTCTGTGGTTTGACCTAAGTAACTACCGATCCCTGCTAAGGCAAAAGATAAAATCACCGCGCCTAAAATTATTTTGGCTACAGGGCCTTGTGAGCCCTCTCTGATTTTCTCAAGCATTTGTTTATCTCTTTTTGATCAAGGTATTTTACCTTGTCACATGTAAAAAAAGCGTATCTTACCAGATACGCTTTTTCACTTGAAGTAACTGGCGGTAAAGTTACTTAATTCATCTGTTGTGGTGAATCAGTATCTTTACACTCGCCATAACTAATGTGTGTAAAACAGTGATTAGTTTACTGCGTCTTTAAGCGCTTTACCGGCTTTGAAAGCTGGGATATTAGCTGCAGCAATTTGAATAGTTTCACCAGTTTGTGGGTTACGGCCTGAACGTGCAGCACGTTCACGTACTGAGAAAGTACCAAAACCTACAAGTGCAACTGAATCGCCATCTTTAAGCGCGCCAGATACAGATCCGATGAATGAATCTAGTGCACGACCTGCAGCCGCTTTAGAAATGTCAGCGTCAGCTGCGATTTGATCGATTAATTGAGATTTATTCACAATATCATCCTCTTTCATTGTTATTATCAAGAGCGATGGTTTTTTAAACTAACATCACTTTTTTGAAAATTTTAGAGCAAACTTTTAATGCTCACATGATTATATTTTTCTTAAGCCTAGGCCCCATAAGGGCTAGGCTTGAAAACCAGTGCTTAACTTATCATACCGTTTAGATTTGAAAAGCCCTAAAAAGCACTTTTTTTGGGTTTTTTATTGGTTTTTCGGTGTTTCGGGCGAAAAACTCTCAACAGGATGCACTAAAGCAAGCTTTAACACCTCGTCAATCCACGTAACAGGGTGAACATCAAGACCTGCCAGCACGTTGTCTGGGATCTCTTTTAGGTCACGTTCGTTAATTTTTGGAATGATGACTGTTTTAATTCCACCGCGATGAGCAGCCAATAACTTTTCTTTAAGGCCACCAATTGGCAATACTTCACCACGTAGTGTTATTTCGCCTGTCATTGCAACATCGGCTTTTACAGGGTTACCCGTTAAGCTCGACACTAAACCCGTAACCATAGCAGCACCGGCACTAGGGCCATCTTTAGGTGTTGCACCTTCAGGTACGTGAACGTGTATGTCGCGTTTTTCGTAAAAATCACTATTAATACGGAATGTATCAGCACGATTACGTACAACAGTCATCGCAGCCTGAATTGACTCTTGCATTACATCACCCAGTGAACCTGTGTAACTTAACTTGCCTTTACCTGGAACAGCTGCACATTCAATAGTTAGCAAGTCGCCACCTACTTCTGTCCATGCTAAACCAGTTACTTGGCCAATACGGTTACCATCTTCAGCTTTACCATAATCAAAGCGCTGCACACCTAAAAAGTCTTCTAGGTTAGCTTGATTGATAGTCACTGTTTTAGTGTCTTTTTCTAACAAGATATTTTTAACGGCTTTACGGCACAGTTTAGATATTTCACGTTCAAGGTTACGCACACCCGCTTCACGCGTGTAATAACGAATAATGCCAATAATAGCGCTATCTTCTATTACTACTTCGTTATCTTTTAAACCATTACGTTTAACTTGCTTAGTAATAAGGTGCTCTTTTGCAATGTTTAGCTTTTCATCTTCGGTGTAACCCGATAAACGAATAACTTCCATACGGTCCAATAATGGGCCTGGAATATTAAAGCTGTTTGATGTGGCTACAAACATAACGTCAGATAAATCGTAATCAACTTCAAGGTAATGATCGGCAAAATGGCTGTTTTGCTCAGGATCTAATACTTCTAGAAGAGCTGATGCTGGGTCACCGCGCATATCTGATGACATTTTGTCAATTTCATCTAACAAGAATAATGGGTTTTTAACGCCCACTTTAGACATGTTTTGAATTAGCTTGCCTGGCATAGAACCAATGTAAGTACGACGATGGCCACGAATTTCAGCCTCGTCACGTACCCCACCTAAGGCCATACGCACATATTTACGGCCAGTAGAGCGCGCTATTGATTGCCCTAAAGATGTTTTACCAACACCTGGAGGACCCACTAAACATAAAATAGGCCCTTTAAGCTTATTTGTACGCTGTTGCACTGCGAGGTATTCAATAATACGTTCTTTAACTTTATCTAAGCCGTGGTGATCGCTATCAAGGATTTTTTGCGCGCCCGCTAAATCTTTTTTCACTTTAGAGCGTTTTTTCCATGGCACGTTAATTAACGTATCAATGTAAGAGCGTACAACCGTGGCTTCAGCAGACATTGGCGACATCATTTTAAGCTTATTAAGCTCAGTAGTGGCCTTTTCTTTAGCTTCATCAGGCATGCCAGAGTCTTCAATACGCTTTTTAAGCGCTTCAAATTCGTCAGGCACATCATCAAGCTCACCAAGCTCTTTTTGAATGGCTTTCATTTGCTCGTTGAGGTAATACTCGCGCTGAGATTTTTCCATCTGCTTTTTCACGCGGGTACGAATTTTCTTCTCAACTTGCAGTAAGTCTATTTCACCTTCCATCAACGCCATTAAATACTCTAAGCGTTCAGTCACACTTGAGATTTCTAGCACTTTTTGTTTTTCAGGCACTTTAAGCGGCATATGCGCTGCCATTGTGTCGGCAAGACGTGCTGGCTCATCAATACCCGACACAGAGGTTAATACTTCTGGTGGAATCTTTTTGTTTAGTTTTACATAGCCTTCAAACTGGCTAATAGCGCTGCGAATAAATATATCTTGCTCTTGCTCGTCTACCGAATCAGATTCAATAAATTGGGCGTTAGCAACAAAAAAGTCATCGTTATCTACAAATTCTTCAATTTGTGCGCGTTGTGTACCTTCAACTAAAACTTTCACTGTACCGTCTGGTAATTTTAATAACTGAAGTACAGTGGCAATAGTACCAATACGATAAATATCGTCTTGTTCTGGTTCATCTACAGTTGCATCTTTTTGTGCAACCAAGAAAATTTGTTTGTCTTTGTCCATTGCCGCTTCTAGGCATTTTATTGATTTTTCACGGCCAACAAAAAGCGGGATCACCATGTGTGGATATACCACAACATCGCGCAGTGCTAGGACTGGGATTTCGACTCGGTCGGTTCTCTCAAGCGTCATTATATTTTCTCTTCGCACTTTATTTATTTAAAAGATTACTCAAGTATATGGGGATAAACTAATTAAAGTTCAACAATTTTCCCCTACTCGACTAAATTAATTATAAAAAAAGGAGCCTAAGGCTCCTTTTTTATGCAAATAGCTTAAAAACTACTCAGATGCTGCTTTGTCTTGTTTATTGTTTTCATAAATCAAGATTGGGTCTGACTCACCTTTAATAACGGTTTCATCAATAACCACTTTGCTTACATCGTCCATAGACGGTAGTTCGTACATGGTATCAAGTAATACACCTTCAACAATCGAACGAAGGCCACGAGCACCTGTTTTGCGCTCCATTGCTTTGTGAGCAATTGCTGCTAAGGCGTCATCACGAAATTCAAGTTCAACATCTTCCATACCAAACAATACAGAGAACTGCTTAGTAATCGCGTTTTTAGGTTCACTTAAAATTTGCACAAGTGCTGCTTCGTCAAGTTCAGTTAACGTAGCAACAACCGGTAGACGACCAATAAACTCAGGGATTAAGCCATATTTAACTAAATCTTCTGGCTCTACGTCTTTAAATGTATCACTTAAAGAACGGCTCGCCGCAGACTCTTTTACGTTAACGCCAAAACCAATCCCGGTGTTTTTATGGCTGCGCTGCTCAATTACTTTATCTAGGCCTGCAAATGCACCACCACAAATAAACAAAATCTTAGATGTGTCTACTTGTAAAAACTCTTGCTGTGGGTGCTTACGGCCACCTTGTGGTGGAACCGAAGCAACAGTGCCCTCAATCAGTTTAAGTAGTGCTTGTTGCACACCTTCACCTGATACATCACGTGTAATTGATGGGTTATCTGATTTGCGAGAAATTTTGTCAATTTCATCGATGTAAACAATACCGCGCTGGGCTTTTTCTACATCGTAATCGCATTTTTGCAATAGTTTTTGAATGATGTTTTCTACATCTTCACCTACATAACCGGCTTCGGTTAATGTTGTGGCATCAGCCATAGTAAACGGCACATCTAAAAGGCGTGCTAGCGTTTCTGCAAGTAATGTTTTACCACTACCTGTTGGGCCAATAAGTAGAATATTACTTTTACCTAGTTCAACTTCCTGCTTTGTAGATTGGTTACGCAAGCGTTTGTAGTGGTTGTATACCGCTACTGATAATACTTTTTTAGCATGGTCTTGACCAATTACGTAGTCGTCTAGGTGATTACGAATTTCTTTTGGCACAGGTAGTTTATCAGACGCATTATGCTTAGGAGCAATGTCTTTGATTTCTTCCCTGATGATATCGTTACACAGCTCTACACATTCATCACAAATGTATACTGAAGGACCTGCAATTAATTTACGAACTTCATGCTGGCTTTTGCCACAAAAAGAACAGTATAACAATTTATTACTTTTGTCGCCGTCTGTAGGAGTGTCAGACATTCAGCTACCTCATTTTATACGTTGGCTGCCAAACCGGTTGGCAACTATTCAAATTCGCTTTTAACTATACCAAAATTTACTGGTTTTCGCATAGTAACTCATAGTGGCAAGCAATAGTTTGCTTGCCTACACGCTTACTTGCTATCGCGATTTGTAAATACTGAGTCTACAAGTCCGTAGTCTACAGCTTGTGATGCACTCATAAAGTTATCACGATCTGTATCGCGTGAAATAACATCTAATGGTTGGCCTGTATGCTCAGCCATTAAGCGGTTAAGTTTGTCTTTAATAGACAGAATTTCTTTAGCGTGTATTTCAAAATCAGACGCTTGACCTTGGAAACCACCTAATGGTTGGTGAATCATTACACGTGAGTTTGGTAGACAAAAACGCTTACCTTTAGCACCCGCTGTAAGTAAAAATGCGCCCATGCTTGCTGCTTGACCAACACAAATTGTGCTTACATCTGGTTTAATGAAGTTCATTGTATCGTAAATGGCCATGCCTGCAGTAACTGAACCACCTGGTGAGTTGATATATAAAAAGATATCTTTGTCAGGGTTTTCTGATTCTAAAAATAGCATTTGCGCTAAAATTAGATTTGCCATGTTGTCTTCAACTTGGCCTGTTAAAAAGATAATACGCTCTTTTAATAATCTCGAATAAATATCATACGAGCGCTCGCCTTTAGCCGTTTGTTCAACAACCATAGGGACTAATGCGTTTAGGGGATCTGTAATACCAGTGTTCATACTTATTTAATTCCTTATGCGCTTATACTTATCCTTCACTATAAGAAAAGCATAGTTATCATTTTTCGCAAATTAAGAGCCACAAACTAAAATGGCCCGGGCACACTGCATAAACAGAGTAACACGAGCCATTTAATCGTTAGCGAGAGCTTAAGTCAATGACTTATTAAGCACCTTGCTGCGGATTCATGATGTCGTCAAATGCTTTTTCAACGTCAGAAACATTTGCTTTAGCTAAAATAGCTTCAACTGCTTGCTCTTCCATTGCTACATTACGCATTTGCTGCATTAGTTGATCATTACCTTTGTAGTATTCTACTACTTCAGTTGGATCTTCGTATGCAGACGCTACTGTTGCGATAAGTGCTTCAACTTTAGCATCATCAACTTTGATGTCGTTAGCTTTGATCACTTCACCTAATAAAAGGCCAGTTTTAACGCGAGTTACAGCTTGCTCATGGAACAATTCAGCTGGAAGCTCAGGCATGTTTTTAGCGTCGCCGCCAAAACGTTGAGCTGCTTGCTGACGTAGTGCGTCAACTTCTTGATCAACAAGTGCTTTTGGCACTTCAATTTCGTTGTTTTCTAAAAGACCTTTAATTGCTTGGTCTTTCACGTTAGCTTTAACTGCTTGGTCAAGCTCACGTGTCATGTTCTTTTTAACTTCTTCTTTAAGCGCGTCTACGCCGCCTTCGGTAACACCGAATTTAGTTGCAAACTCTTCGCTTAATTCAGGTAACTCTTGCGCTTCAACTTTTTTCACTGTGATAGTGAATTGAGCCGCTTTACCTTTAAGGTTTTCAGCGTGGTAGTCATCAGGGAAAGTTACATCAGCAACTACTTCTTCGCCTGCTTTTTTACCTACGATGTTATCTTCAAAACCTGGGATCATACGACCTTGGCCAAGTTCTAATGGGAAGTCTTCAGCTTTACCGCCTTCAAATACTTCACCGTCGATAGTACCTACGAAATCAACAGTTACACGGTCGTTTTCGCCAGCAGCTGTATCAACATCAGCCCAAGAAGCGTGCTGTTTACGAAGTGTTTCTAGCATGTTTGCTAAATCTTCGTCAGTTACTGTAACTGCTGGTTTTTCTACAGCAATTTTATCTAAACCTTGAACTTCAACTTCAGGGTAAACTTCAAACGTAGCTGAGAATTCTAAATCTTTACCTGCTTCAAGAGATTTTGGAGCAAATGATGGTGCGCCAGCAGGGTTAATTTTTTCAGCAACGATTGCCTCAATGTAATTACGTTGCATTACTTCGCCAGCAACTTCTTGACGAACTGCAGGACCAAAACGCTTGTTAATTACTGAAACTGGAACTTTACCAGCACGGAAACCATCAATACGCTGTGTTTTTGACAGTTGTTGTAAGCGTTTTTTTACTTCGGTCTCAACGTTCTCTGCAGGAACGGTGATGGTCAGACGGCGCTCAAGGCCTTGAGTCGTCTCAACAGAAACTTGCATGATTTACCTCAATATTCAATTTTGGCGACTGTTCGCCTTCCTTACAAACAAAGTACCTTCATGAGTCTTGATAAAATTTAAGCTAAATTTAATGCTTAAATACATCCGTCGCTACCATGAGATATCATTGCTGCTCTGCCCTTCGGGCACTATGTTAAACAATAGACGCGGCATTATAACCTAATAATCATGAGAGTCGAGTGTAGGGGACAATTATTTAGGCTAGATCGGCACTGATCGCACACAACAGAATAAAAAACAAACTAATTAGATTGTAAGTAATTAAAATTTTATTAATGAATTTGAATATAAAGATAAGGTATGGAATATAGAGTATTAATTTTCACGTTTCATTATTTGATATAATAAAAGTGGTCGGCGATGCAGGATTTGAACCTGCGACCCCTTGGACCCAAACCAAGTGCGCTACCAAACTGCGCTAATCGCCGATATATATTGTGAATACTTAAACTTTGAATTTAAGACCACTTATAAGAAAGTGGTCGGCGATGCAGGATTTGAACCTGCGACCCCTTGGACCCAAACCAAGTGCGCTACCAAACTGCGCTAATCGCCGATACTCAATGTAAATTGGGGTGACTGATGGGGCTCGAACCCACGACAACCGGAATCACAATCCGGGGCTCTACCAACTGAGCTACAATCACCGCTATATTTACACGTTTTCAACATGGTGCGCCCAGAAGGATTCGAACCTTCGACCCACGCCTTAGAAGGGCGTTGCTCTATCCAGCTGAGCTATGGGCGCATCGAAAACTTCATAGCGTACAAATAAGCTTACTTTTAAAAAGTGGTCGGCGATGCAGGATTTGAACCTGCGACCCCTTGGACCCAAACCAAGTGCGCTACCAAACTGCGCTAATCGCCGATGCTTACTATTGTTAACGAATGACCTCGTTGACAACGGGGTGCATAATAGTGATTTGACGGGGTTAGGTCAAACGTTTTTTTAAGAAAACCAATCAACTGCTTATTTTTAGCTCACAATGGTTAAATATTGCAATGTAGGGTTTAAAATTTAAACTCTTTTTACGCTTCTTACGTTTTATAGCTTAAAAGCACCTTGGCGCTTTAGTGCTTTTCTGCGAAAATAGCCTCTATATTAAAAAGTGATAATTTAAAGAATAGATTCTTTATAGGCATTACTACCCCTATTTTATGCATTCACTTTTTAAAGTATCGGAATCAAGTTAATTAACCCTAATTAAAGGTCACCCATGACGGCAAACATCATTGATGGTAAAGCAATCGCAAAACAAGTACGTAGTGCAGTAGCAGAACGTGTATCTGAACGTGTTAAAAATGGTTTACGTGCACCAGGACTCGCAGTAGTACTTGTAGGACAAGATCCTGCAAGCCAAGTTTATGTTGGTTCAAAACGCAAAGCCTGTGAAGAAGTTGGTTTTATTTCAAAATCTTTTGATTTACCCGCAGACGCTACTGAACAAACGCTTTTAGATTTAATTGATGAGTTAAATAATGATGCTGAAGTAGACGGTATCTTAGTTCAATTACCGTTGCCACAAGGCCTAGACGCTGAAAAGATTTTAGAGCGCATCACGCCACACAAAGACGTTGATGGTTTCCACCCTTATAATATAGGTCGTTTAGCGCAGCGTATGCCAGCGCTTCGTCCTTGTACTCCAAAGGGCATTATTACCTTACTTGATTCAACCGGTGTGCGTTATAAAGGGATGCATGCGGTTGTGGTTGGTGCATCTAATATAGTTGGTCGCCCAATGTCGCTTGAGTTATTACTGGCAGGTTGTACTACAACGGTATGTCATAAATTTACACAAGATTTAGAAACACACGTTCGCCGTGCTGACTTATTAGTAGTTGCTGTTGGCAAGCCTGAGTTTATCCCTGGTGATTGGGTTAAAGAAGGAGCAATAGTTATTGATGTAGGTATTAACCGCTTAGATACCGGTAAATTAGTAGGCGATGTTGAGTACAGTGTTGCTGAGCAAAAAGCTGACTTTATAACACCTGTACCTGGCGGCGTTGGCCCAATGACAGTTGCAAGCTTAATTGAAAACACATTAGAAGCATGTGAAAAATACCACAGCTAAAATCAATTAATATAATTAATCTAATTAATCTATTAACTAAAATGTAGATTAAATAAAGAGGGTTGCCAATTGGCAACCCTTTTTATTTAAAGCTATTTTTTAAAACATTTACGCTTTACGCCACGTTGTTTTACCGGCTGAATCTTCAAGTATTACACCTAAAGCATTAAGCGCATCACGTGCTTCATCAGCAGCAGCCCAGTCTTTACTCGCACGTGCTTCATTACGCTTTACTATTAAAGCTTCAATCGTTGCAACTTCTTCATCATCTTGCCCGCCTTGTAAAAAAGCCTCAGGTGCTTGTTGAGCAACCCCTAGCACTTCACCAAGGCTGCGCAGTATAAACGCTAACTTACCAGCTTGATCTGTATCAGTATCAGTATCTTTCACGCGGTTTAACTCTTTTGCAAGTTCGAACAACACAGGTAGTGCTTCTGGTGTATTAAAGTCATCATTCATTGCTTTTCTAAACTTGGCAACGAACTCGTTGCCTTCTAAATCGCATTCTACCGGCTCTACATCACGAAGCGCTGTGTAAATACGTTCAAGTGACGAACGTGCTTGATCTAAATTCTCTTGCGAGTAATTTAATTGGCTGCGGTAATGACCCGATATTAAAAAGTAACGAACAGACTCAGCGTCGTAAGCTTTTAATACTTCACGTACAGTAAAAAAGTTATCTAAAGATTTAGACATTTTTTCTTTATTAACTTGCACCATACCTGTGTGGATCCACGTATTTACGTATTTACCATTATTTGCACAGCATGATTGAGCAATTTCATTTTCGTGATGCGGAAACTGTAAATCAGAACCTCCACCATGAATATCAAAATGCTCACCTAGATGCTTTGAGCTCATTGCTGAACACTCAATGTGCCAACCTGGGCGCCCTTCTCCCCATGGAGATGACCAAGATGGCTCCCCTGCTTTGGCTTTTTTCCATAAAACAAAGTCCAATGGGTCGTCTTTATCTTGAGCCACCTCAACACGTGAGCCTGACTGAAGCATTGTTAAATCTTGCTGAGATAGCGCGCCGTATTGCTCAAACGTTGAAACATCAAATAATACATCGCCATCAGCCGCAACATACGCATGACCTTTAGCAACTAAACGCTCAACCATTTCAATAATTTCATCCATATGGCCCGTTACTGTTGGCTCAACATCTGGACGTAACATGTTCAAACTATCGAAATCTTCATGCATTGCTTTAGTCATACGAAGTGTTAAATCGTTTATTGACTCGCCATTTTCATTTGCACGTTTAATTATTTTATCGTCAACATCGGTAATATTGCGTACGTATTTTAAGTCGTAGCCAATATGGCGAAGGTAGCGGACTATTACGTCAAACCCAACAAATGTACGCGCATGACCTATGTGACAGTAATCATAAATGGTGATACCACACACATACATGTCGATTTTTCCTTCGACCATAGGTTTAAATTGTTCTTTTTGTCGCGTGAGTGTGTTGTATATTTGTACCATTTAGTTGGTGTCCTTCACTGTTATCAAGAAAATGTATGTTACCACTTGCAAAGCATGGGCTCTAGCGCTTTGTTAATCTTAGCTAACTAAGATAAAATAGCGCGACTATTTAAACCAGATATAGGAAACCTCATGGTTGTTCTACACACAAACTTTGGTGACATCACCATTAAAATGCACGAAGCGGAAGCACCAAACACAGTTAAAAACTTTTTAGAGTATGCAAATGCTGGTTTTTACAACGGTACAATTTTTCACCGTGTAATTGATGGCTTTATGGTTCAAGGCGGTGGTTTTGTTCCAGGTATGGAACAAAAAGACGTTAACGATCCGATTCAAAACGAAGCTAACAACGGCCTATCTAATAAAGTAGGTACTTTAGCAATGGCACGTACTCCTGATCCTCATTCAGCTACTGCACAGTTTTTTATTAACGTTAACAACAACGATTTCTTAAACCACAGCAGCGAAACATCTCAAGGCTGGGGATACTGTGTATTTGCTGAAGTAGTTGAAGGCATGGACATTGTAGAAAAAATTAAAGGTGTAGCGACAGGTAGCAACGGTTTTCACCAAGACGTGCCTCTTGAAGACGTGATCATCGAAAGCGTTACTGTTAGCTAATAGTACGTTTATCCACGTAATGTGGAGTATCAGCGGGTGTTTATGCAATATACATACGCCCGCTTTATTTATATCGAAAAGACATCCCTATGACTCGTAAGACATACTTTATTGCTGATTTACATTTAAGTGAAAACAGACCTGACATTAGCGCTGCTTTTTTTAAATTTTTAGAATCTAATATTCTAAATCAAGACGTTGATGCGCTTTATATTTTAGGTGACTTTTTTGAAGTATGGGTAGGTGATGACTACGTCACTGAACTTGCAAGCGATGTAGCTAAGCATTTAAAAACTGTGAGTAATGCAGGTACGCCAGTATATTTTATACATGGCAACCGCGACTTTATTATGCGAGAGCAATATGCAAACTTAGCTGGCATGACACTTTTAAGCGAACAAGCCGTGATTGATTTATACGGTACACCTACCGTTATTTTACATGGCGATGAAATGTGTACTCAAGATACTGAATATCAAAAATTCCGTAAAAAAAGTCGTGGTTGGTGGTGGCCAAAGCTTATGCTAGCTATGCCGCTTTGGTATAGAAAAAAAATAGCCCGCAACGCACGTGAAAAAAGCAAACTAAGCCAAGCCGACAAGCCAATAGAAATCTTAGATGTTGTAGACGAAGCCGTTCTAGAAACGTTTAAAAAGCATGATGTGAGCAACATGATACACGGCCACACTCATCGTCCTAACGTTCATACATACCCGCTAAACAATAAAACGCTTACGCGCACAGTATTAGGAGACTGGTACACTCAAGGCTCATATTTGGTGGTTACACCACAATCACAAAAATTAATTAGTACACCTTTCGCATAATTTTATTTTCTGACTATCCTTAAATGTAAGGTATTTAAATAGTTAAGGATAATAAATGTTCCGTGTGCTGCTTTTTATAGTTTTAGCTTTCTATGCGAATACAGCTAAAAGCGAGCAAACTTGGCATATAGTGACCGAAAATTTCCCTCCCTACTTCTCCGAAGAGTTACCAAATAATGGCTGGTTATTTGAGATAACTAAACTCGCTTTAAAAAGTCAGAACATAAATACCGAAATAGAATTTACTTCTTGGAATCGCTCTCTTAATCTTTTAGAAAAACAAAAAAAAACAGCTATTCTTGGTGCTTTTTTTTCAAAACAAAGAAGCGATATTTTTGATTACTCCCGCCCATTAGCAATTGCTCATTCAGGGCTTTTTAAACTTAAAAAAAGTGTAATTAATTACGATGGTTCACTTGAGTCATTACTGCCTTATAATATCTGTAAAGAGGCCGGTGACCCTATAAGTGCTGATTTTTCACACGACCCCAGATTATCTCTGACCTCAACTGCTAACTTAGTTAATAGCTTATTTTTACTACAAAACGAACGAGTAGATTTGGTTGCGGGTACCAAAGAAGTAGGTGAGTATTGGATTAAGCACAGTTCTAAATTACTAAAAAACGAAGAACAAGTAATTGAATACCTACCACCACATTTAGCAATTCATAAGCTTCATTTAATTGTACCTAAAAGTAGTCCTGACAATGACAAGAGGATTACTCAATTTGAGGCAGGCCTTGAAGCCATTATAAAAAATGGTTCTATTGCTAAAGTATTAAAAAAGCATCACTTTAGTGATGAATACATTAAACACTATTTAAAAGCGTTTGCTAATAATTTTGAGAGCTAACTGGGGTGTTTATCTTTCTAGGTTGAATTATACCAATTTGCTTAATTAAGTGTTCTATTTTGAGACTGGAAAAACCTGTTGGTAGCTAGGCAAAAAATTACTATTTAGTTGTTCTTGGCAATTGCTCCTGCATTGCTCTACCCTCTGCATCCATGCAGTCGTAAATGAGAGCTTTTACCGTAGGTGGCGACACGCTTAGCCCCGCAAAATGATTAAGTATTATTGCAAATTAGTATTACAACAGCATGTTTGGCTTTTATACAAGACAGAACCTGTTCAGTGAGGTTACTGCCTATAAATTGGCAGTAACCTAGTATGAACGCTAACCATGCGCTGCCCATTAGGCCTAATCTAAATGCAATTTTAACTTTTAAATGTAATAAGCCCTAGTAGCAATAATAAGTAATTAGCTATTAGGTGTTGGCGCCCCACTATGAAACTTAAAATCATCATCTGGAGATTGGATTAGATCAGCTTCTATTTTTGCAAAAAAATCGACGCGCTCTGTAATATCAAAATCGGCAATTTCTTGAGCTAGTGTTAAATAATCTTGGTAATGACGCGCTTCAGATCGAAGTAATGAAATATAAAAATCGCCTAAGCGTTTATCTACATGCGGCGCAAGCTTTGCAAAACGCTCACACGAGCGTGCTTCAATGTAGGCACCTACAATTAATTTATCGACTAAAGCATTTGGCTCAAATGTTTTTACGTTGCGTAGCATACCTTTAGCGTATCGACATGGCGTAATACTTTGATACTCAACTCCATACTCATCCATTATTTCGAGCACTTGATAAAAATGATGCAGCTCTTCTTTTATAAGCATAACCATTTTATCTATCAAATCTTGTCCGTAAGGAGAGTTCGATTTAGGAATAATAGACTTGGTGAGTTTATTTTTTGCAGCCAGGTCACGCCAGTCACCTTCACGTTTATAAATAAGCGTTTCAAAAGGCTTAAGCCACTCAAGCAAAGCATCGCTACTTTCTTTATCTACAGCATATTTACGAATTAAAAACATCGCACTTTGCGCCGCCTTTAACTCACAAATTAAGTGATCAATTAATATCACCGATAAGTTCTCTTTTTTTACTGCCTCAATAACCCATTCATTGGGAGTTTCGCACAATAAAAAATTATTAATAGGTGCTAAAAGTTCGCTGTGTGGCACGTTGCTGCTCGTTACTTCAAAAAATAAAAATGCATTTTAACACGAAAAATAACGAAGAATAAAACTTGGTAAAACAAGCTACTTAAAATGTTAATAACGAGTTAACTTGACTTTGTTTATGAACTAAACCATAAATATAGATACTGTATAAAAAACAAACTAACTATAAACAATTAAAACCAACAGTAATACGTTCCTTTTATGGAGTACCGCTATGATACTGAATCACCTTTGGGGCATTTATGCCCACCCACTCGAAGAATGGCAAACAATAGATAACCGTCACGAAAGTTTAACTTATAGCTTATCGCATATACTGCTTATTGCTTTATTTCCCTCAATTATGGGGTATTACTCATCTGTATATTTAGGATGGAGTATAGGTACTGGTGCCCCCGTTTTTTTAACTCACGATAGTGCCCTACTCATTGCAGCTGCGATGTACATAGCATTAATTGGAGGTGTTTTTGCACTTGCCTATTTAGCACATTGGATGGCTATAACGTTTGGCGCTAAACCTACATTTACTCAAACATTAGAGCTTGCCGCTTATACGGCAACCCCTGTATTTATGTCGGCACTTGGCGCATTTTGGCCTGAACTTTGGTTTGTTGTGTGTATAGGAATACTGGCTTTGGCTTATTCTGTTTATTTACTGTATACCGGAGTGCCTATTTTGATGCACATACCTCAAGAACGGGGGTTTATTTACGCAAGCTCAGTGGTGACCTGTGGATTGATTCTGCTGGTAATAATTTTAGCAGTAACAGCAATGCTTTGGACAAATGGGATTGTAAGCCCGATGTTCACATAACCAAATCAATATGTGTTGTTTGATAGAAGTGTTCCCTTCTTTCCTTCGCAAAAAAGGAGCTATTTAGCTCCTTTTTTTATACCTGATGATTTTTAATCACAACTTAATCTGATTCATTTTCATCTTGATTATGAATTTCTAAATTAGCAGACATAGCGTTTTCGCGTGTGCTTTTTGCTGAGTCATTTCTTAATTTATCTATTCTGTTTAAGTAATCCTGATCTATATCGCCAGTGATGTATTGGCCATCGAAAACAGATGTTTCGAACTTTGTAATTTCAGGGTTTTCTTGGCTTACTGCGGCTATTAAATCGTTTAATGATTGGAAAATTAAACCGTCTGCGCTAATGCTCGTATTTATATCTTCAACTTCACGGCCGTGAGCAATAAGCTCAGCTGCCGATGGCATATCAATACCATACACATTTGGGAAGCGAATTTCAGGTGCTGCCGATGCAAAGTATACGTTTTTAGCGCCGGATTCACGTGCCATTTCAACTATTTGTGCTGATGTAGTACCACGTACAATTGAGTCATCAACTAATAGTACATTTTTACCTTTAAATTCTCGGTCAATAGCGTTTAGTTTTTGACGCACTGACTTTTTACGCATTTCTTGGCCTGGCATGATAAACGTACGACCAATATAACGGTTTTTTACAAAACCTTGGCGGTAAGGCAAATCAAGCACACGAGCAATTTCTAGAGCTACATCGCACGATGTTTCAGGGATTGGGATAACTACGTCAATGTCTTTATCAGCCCACTCACGAGCAATTTTTTCACCTAGTTTAGTGCCCATATTTACGCGTGTTGCGTAAACAGACATGCGGTCGATGGTAGAGTCAGGACGAGCAAAATAAACAAATTCAAAAATACACGGAGAGTATGATGCTTTTTCTGCACAGCTTAGCGAATGAAACTCACCCGACTCTGTAACATAAATAGCTTCACCAGGTGCTACGTCTCGAATAAATTCAAAGCCATCAGGCTTTAACGCTACGCTTTCTGAAGCGAACATATATTCAGTGCCTTTTTCGGTCTCACGCTTACCAAAGACTAATGGGCGAATACCGTTCGGGTCACGAAAAGCAACAATACCGTGACCAATGATCATTGCAATTGTTGCATAACCACCGCTTACTTTATTGTTTACTTCGGTTACTGCTGTAAAAATATCTTCAGGGTCTAAATGTAACTTGTCTGATTTGCTTAATTCATGTGCCATGATGTTAAGCAAAATTTCTGAATCTGAAGTTGTATTTACGTGACGGCGAGCTTCTGAAAATAACTGCTCTTTTAACGCTTCAGCATTTGTAAGGTTGCCATTGTGGGCAAGTGCAATACCAAATGGTGAGTTAACATAAAAAGGCTGCGCTTCAGATGAACTAGAAGAGCCTGCAGTTGGATAACGCACATGGCCAATACCAATTGTACCTTGTAGTCGCTTCATATGACGGGTGTGAAATGCATCTTTCACAAGACCATTCGCTTTGCGTAAGCTAAACGTATTGTTCTCTATGGTAATAATACCCGCGGCATCTTGGCCTCGGTGCTGCAAAACGGTTAAGCCATCATATATCGCCTGATTTACAGGAGACGTTCCGACTATTCCAACGATACCACACATGTAATTTATCCTCGCCGATTAACGGTTTACTGAATTTAAAAAGCTAGAGTTGTTTTCGAGGTACGAAAAAAACCATTCAACAACAAAGCCAAATTCTGGAATCAAAATAGAATTGCCCCACCAGTGCGTGCTAGGTGCACCAGTAAAAGCATCAAGAAAGAAGAGTAACGCGCTCACGACCAACACGCCTCGTAGAGCACCAAACACTATGCCAAAAACACGGTCGGTACCCGATAAACCAGTACGATGTACAAGCTCACCTAAAATATAGTTTAGTAAACCGCCTAACAGTAGCGTCGCAAAGAATAATATGGCTATGGCCGCCGCATTTCTTAAAAGGGGTTCAGAAATGGTTGTTAGGAAGGAAGCTAAATATTGGTAAAATAAACTAGAGATGATAAAGGCGCCAGCCCATACCGCTAATGACATTGCTTCTTTTACAAAGCCGCGTATTAAACCGATGATGGTAGACAGTGCAATGATGCCAAGAATGGCGTAATCAACCCAGATCATAAGAACCAATTAGTCGCTAATTTGGGGCGCATTCTATACCCAAACATCGTTTGTATGCAAGTTTAAACGGGAGATTACCATGTTGGTGTTAATACAAATAATTAACATATAAAAATACACATAATGTGCACTGAAGCATTAAAAAAAATAATTGTCTAAAAATAAAAAAGGCTCATTAAATGAGCCTTTTTAAATATTATTTTGTCACTTCGTATTGAGTCACTTTACCATTAAGTTTGGTAAGCTTTTTTAGCTCAGGGAGCTGTTTTTGCAGCTCTGCTTTATTGAGCGATGGTCCAACAAACACTTTTGTGAGTGTTCCATTTGGGGTTTTTATAGGTTTAGTAAATGTTTTAAAACCTTGAGCCTTTAATTTAGCCTGAAGCGCTTTAACATTAGCAACATGAGAAAAGCTACCTAATTGAATAACATAAGCCATGCTAGTAAGATTTTCATCACTTTTACGAGGTGCAATAGGCTTTGCTTTAACAGGCGCAACGTCTTTAACCTTTGGCTGCTCTTTTGACTCTATGGTTGCTTCAACAAGCTTTGGTTGCTCAGCATAATCGCTCTCTGTAACCACTGGCTGCTGCTTTAAGATATCATCATCGGCGGTTATATCTTCTATTTCATCTTGCTTTAGCGGCTCTGAATCAGCTACTTTTTCGTCGATTGATTGTTGAAGATCAATTGTTTTGAACTCAGGGCTATCTGGAATAGCTTTGAAGCCTTCTTTATAGTGTACTTTTTCGCCATCTAGAATATTAGGGATAAACACAATTGCTGCGATCACCACTATACTCGTTCCGACTAAGCGATTAATAAAACCTGAGTTCACCGATATCCTCTCTATTTTTTAAAGTAATTAATAGCGCCAGCGACTGTAAAAAACGAACCAAAAACAATCAAAACAGTGTCGTTTTTTTGTTGTGGTAAAATTCCATCTAGGGCTTCTGCAACGCTACTATAACTGTGTATATTATTAGCCTGAGAGATACTTTGAAGTGCGTTATTTAAGTTTTCTGCGCTATCTCCGCGCGGACCACCTAAACTCGCTACCGACCACTGACTTACTAAGTAGCTTACTTCTTTAAGTACACCTGCTTTATCTTTATCAGCAAGCATAGCGGCTAATGCATGAATTTTAAAGCCTTTATCTACGTAGCTTGATAACTTATTAGCTAAATAACGAGCAGATTCCGGGTTATGAGCCACATCAGTAAAAACCAAAGGCACTTCACTTAGTTGTTGAAAACGACCTTCAACGGCTAAGCTAGCTAAGCACTGCTTAATTACTTGCTCTGTAGGTAATAGGTTTAGCACACTTAACGTTGTTAAAGCTGTTGCAGCATTCTGACTTGGAATTGCGGGTTTAACTAGTTCTAAATCAAGCTCTTTATACTGCCAGGTAAAACTGTGCGCATTTTCTTTAAAAATAAAGTCACTGCCCGATAAAACCATATTGGCATTAATTTCATCGCCGTAATCGGTCATGGTGTGAGGTATATTTAAATCACCTATAATTGCGGGAGTGTTTTCACGAAAGATACCTGCTTTATCGTAAGCGACTAGCTCTCGGGTGTCGCCTAGATATTCTTTATGATCTAAATCTATTGTAGTGATGACGCTGGCAAATGGTGTCACTATATTTGTTGCGTCATAACGCCCACCTAACCCCACTTCTAACAACACATAATCAACTTGGCAGCGTTTAAAAATAGCAAGAGCGCCTAAGGTGCCATATTCAAAATAAGTAAGCTGTGTGTCTTTACGCCCTTGTTCTAACAAATGAAATGCATCTACATGATATTGATCATCAAGTTCTTGAGCATTTATGCGGACTCGTTCGTTATAGCGTATTAAGTGAGGTGAGGCGTATGTGCCAACAGAAAAGCCTTGAGCAAGTAATAAAGACTCTAAACAACGCGCTGTTGTGCCCTTGCCATTTGTGCCTGCAATTAAAATAATTTTGCTAGGGGAGTTTAAAAGACCAATGTTATTGGCAACACTGGCAACGCGTTCAAGGCCCATTTCTATGTTAGCCGGATGAACACTTTCTAAATAACAAAGCCAATCATCAAGGCTTGATGATTGGCTAGGGATTGTTTTTGTCATAGCGTGTAATCAGTAAAGCTGAAATTTACGCTACTCTATGCTCTTGTTCAGTAGAAGGCAAGTTCATAAATTTAGCTAAAATACGCGCTAAGGTATCGCGCATTTCACGGCGGTCGATAATCATATCAATTGCACCGTGTTCTAGTAAAAATTCACTACGCTGGAAACCCTCTGGTAGCGTTTCACGAACAGTTTGCTCAATAACACGAGGGCCCGCAAAACCAATTAAAGCCTTTGGCTCTGCAACGTTAATGTCGCCTAGCATTGCTAAAGATGCTGATACGCCGCCCATAGTTGGGTCAGTCATTACAGAAATAAACGGTAAACCTTTTTCGCTCATTTTAGCAAGAGCGGCACTTGTTTTAGCCATTTGCATAAGCGACATTAGCGCTTCTTGCATACGTGCTCCACCTGAGGCCGAAAAACAAATGAGCGGCATGTTATGCTCTAAACATTCATCTACAGCGTCTACAAAGCGTGCACCTACCACAGATGCCATAGAGCCACCCATGAACGAAAATTCAAAGGCTACAGCTGCTATAGGTACGCCTTTTAAGCGCCCTTTCATGGCAACTAGTGCGTCTTTTTCACCACTTGCTTTTTGAGCTGCGCTAATACGGTCTGAGTACTTTTTAGAATCTTTAAACTTGAGTATATCTTTAGGCTCATGTTGTGTACCAAGCTCAACACGATCAGCTTCATCTAAAAAGCTTTCAAGGCGCTTACGGCCACTTACACGCATGTGATGAGCACATTTAGGACATACATTTAATGACTTTTCTAACTCAGCTTTATATAAAATTGAGTCACATGATGTACATTTAGCCCAAACACCTTCTGGGATTTCTTTACGACCTGATGATTTTGTCGTTTTTGGTAAGATTTTTTCTAGCCAACTCATTTGCAACTCTCTTAATGCTGTTCTGTGTCGCGAGCCTGCAAGTAATAACTCACAGACAAATTTTTTCAATTAAAACATGAATTACACTAACACGGTATAAAAAACTGGTCTTAGTAGTTGCTGCTACTTAGTAAATAGCTAAAAGCAGATGCTGATTAAATATCAACATCAGGCAAAAATAAAGGCCCTAATGGCGTTTTAGGTACATTAAATTGTTCAGGGTAGTCAACATCAACTAAATATAAACCTGCGGCTTTTGCAGTGGCGCTGGCTTTTGCTCGCTCTTTAATATCTAAAAGCTCTTTTAGCCATACAGGCTCATGCTTGTGCAAACCAATATCCATAAGGCAACCAGTAATATTACGCACCATATGATGTAAAAAAGCATTCGCTTTTATATCTATAATAACGTAATCACCTTGACGCTGTACCGATAAGTGATGAATTGTACGTGTTGCCGTATTTGCTTGGCAATGCAACGCTCTAAAAGAGGTAAAGTCGTGCTCACCTATTAAATACTGGCAAGCTTGCTGCATTTTAGTTTCATCTAAATGGTGATGAAAGTGTGTAACACCTTCGTTTAATACAGCTCCACGAAACGGATAATTATAAATAACATAACGATAACGACGAGCGGTTGCACTAAAGCGAGCATGAAAGTCATCAGAAACTGGCTGAGCAAAGCGAATAGCGATATCTTTGGGCATTAACGTATTCATGCCTAAAGTAAATGCAACCATATCGCGCTGAGCATCAGTATCAAAATGTATTACTTGGCCTGTTCCATGAACGCCAGCATCAGTGCGTCCCGCACAGGTAACTTCTACAGGATGATTACAAATACGCGACAACGCCTTTTCAACTTCTTGTTGTACACTATTCACATGTGATTGACGTTGCCAACCACTGTAACGTGCGCCATTGTATTCAACTCCAAGTGCTACTCGCATAATTACTGCTTTACCTACTGTACTAATGAACGGGGCATTTTATGCTATCTCGCGATGCAATAAAAGCCAGTGTGTTGTGATCCAATGAATACCTACAAAAAAACCGCAATAAATTCCTTATTGCGGTTTTTATAATGCCTAAAAAACTACTTTAGTTTTGCTTTTAAACTAAGTGCTTCTTCTTGAACATCCTCAGGGCCTTTGTCGATAACCTCGTCAATCACATTTAATGCAGAGTCAAAGTCGTCGATTTCAATGTATGCACGAGCAAGGTCTAGCTTGGCAGAATACCCACCGCTTTCAGCATCTACATCAGTTGGGTTATCACCGGCTAATAATGCGTCAAACTCGCTCAAACCTACATCCATATTTACATCGTTATATGGTTCGTGTTCAAGTTCAGCATCGTCACTTTGCTCAAGCAACGAATCTATATCAACGAAGGCATCCTCTACTGACGTATCTACTTCATTAATTTGCGCATTTTGAGGTTTATCCACGCCTGAATTTTCGCCTAAGTCTTCGCTTAATAAGCTATCAAAATCGACATCAAAATCACTGCTATTATCAACATTTAGTTCTTCTGGCTGTGCTAATTCATTTAGTAATGAATCAAAGTCAGTTTGTGTTAAATCAGCCATAAACTCTTCATCGAGTTCATCATCTGAAATAACATTGTTTTGATCAGTAGTATTCGTTTGCGTTAGTTGCGCTTCTCGCTCCGCGTTTGTTTGCGGTGTCAACTCATCAGTAAAGGCTTGTTCGAGTAAACTATCCTCTGTCGTCTGCGTTAGAACATCATCTAATTTTTCTGGTTCAGCAGGCAGCTCGTCTATGGTTTCTGGGCTATCAGGTTCAGCTAAAACTTCGTTATCAAGCTCTAGCTCATTTAAAGCCTCTAAATCGTCCTCAAAATCAGAGAAATCATTTTCAATTAATAGTTCATCATCAAAGTCATCATCCAAAGAATTTAAATCAACATCTTGAGAAAGCGCATTTGCTAAATCTTGCTCAGTTTGGCTAGCCGACAGTGGTGTATGTTCAGTTGTGTCAGCGTCTTCTAGCAGTTCAGAGTTATTTAATTCCTCATGTTCTAAAGATGACTGAGTATCTGCTTGTTCAGGTAACTCTATATCTTCAAGCTCTTCAAGTAAGCTATCAATATTTTCATTTTCTAACTCGCTTGGGTTTAATTCATCATTTAATAAATCTGCCTGCTCTTTAGCATCAACACCCAACGCTTGCTCATTGTCAGAGGTTAATTCAGTAAAGTCATTATCAATTAAAAGTTCATCATCAAAATCATCTTCTAGGCTATCTAGGTCAACATCACCAATTAGTGAACTAGCTAAATCTTGTTCAGCCTGACTTGGCGACATGCCTTTAGCATCGCCGTCCAAAGAATCTCCTTGTAGCTCCTCAGGAACAAACGAAGGTTCATCTTCGATAGGTTGTGAATCATCCAATTCTAGTTCAGGGTATTCATCAAGCTCTTCACTAGGAGTTACTAATTCATCTTCCTGGCTTTCATCATCTTGCGTCAGATCAGCTTCATCAGCCGCGAGTGGATCGTCACCTAGGTCGACTTCAATCTCCTCCATGTCATCATCAAGCTCGTCTAAAGACCAATCCGGCGTTTCTACGTAATCATCATCTGTTTGTTGTAACTCATTTAAAAGTTCATCTACGCTTTTTAGTGTGTCGTCAGTGTATTCTTCAAGCGAATATTCTGGGTCTAAAAGCGATTGTGATGTATCAGTAAAATCATCCGCAGATTCAGACTCTTTTTCAAGCTCTGACTCTGGTTCTTCTATAGGTTCAGGTTCTGCTTCAAGCTCTGG
This sequence comes from Pseudoalteromonas sp. H103, assembly GCF_001469205.1. NCBI lineage: Bacteria > Pseudomonadati > Pseudomonadota > Gammaproteobacteria > Alteromonadales > Pseudoalteromonadaceae > Pseudoalteromonas > Pseudoalteromonas sp. H103. The sequence goes on from NZ_LOFG01000012.1 coordinate 202,357, forward strand.
ATTTTCTTCAAGTTCCGGTTCTTCTTCAAGCACAGGCTCTTCTACAAGTTCTTGCTCTTTTTCAAGCTCTGGCTCTTTTTCAAGCTCTGGCTCTGGTTCAAGCTCTGGCTCTGGTTCTTCTATAGGTTCCGGTTCTGCTTCAAGCTCTGGATCTTCTTCAAGCACAGGCTCTTCTACAAGTTCCGGTTCTTCTAAAAGCTCTGGCTCTTGTTCAAGCACTGGCTCTGGTTCAAGCTCTGGTTCTTCTACAAGCTCTGGCTCTTCTTCAAGCTCTGGCTCTTCTTCAAGTTCCGGTTCTTCTTCAAGCTCTGGTTCTTCTTCAAGCTCTGGTTCTTCTTCAAGCTCTGGTTCTTCTTCAAGCTCTGGTTCTTCTAAAAGCTCTGGCTCTTCTACAAGCTCTGGCTCTTCTTCAAGCTCTGGTTCTTCTAAAAGCTCTGGTTCTTCTACAAGCTCTGGCTCTTCTTCAAGCTCTGGCTCTTCTTCAAGCTCAGGCTCTTCTTCAAGTTCAGGCTCTTCTTCAAGTTCTGGTTCTTCTAAAAGCTCTGGTTCTTCTAAAAGCTCTGGTTCTTCTAAAAGCTCTGGCTCTTCTTCAAGTTCTGGCTCCTCTGTAAGCCCCTGCTCTTCGTTTAATGTAGTAGCTAAAGATTCGATATCATCAATATCTAACTCTTCTTGGGCATCAGCTAAATCTTCTACCGAATCCGCTAACGCACTATCAATTTCAGAATCTCTTGAACCTTGTTCATCTAATTGATCATTTATGAGGCTGTCTATATCGTCTAAATCAAAATCATCACTTGTGCCTAATGACTCACCTTCTTCAAGCAGCTCATTCTCTTCAAGTAAATTACCACCTAATAAACCTTCATCAGTACTTGTAGGCTCGTTTACTTCATCAATTAAACTATCGATATCGTCTAAATCAAAATCATCACTTGTGTCTAGTGACTCATCTTCTTCAAGTAACTCATTCTCTTCAAGTAAATCGCCGCCTAATGAATCTCCATCAGTATCTGTGGACTCATTAGCTTCATCAATTAAACTATCTATGTCGTCTAAATCAAAATCATCACTTGTGTCTAGTAACTCGTCTTCTTCAAGTAAATCACTGTCTAATGAATCTTCATCAGTACTCGTAGTCTCATTTGCTTCATCAATTAAGCTATCTATGTCATCTAAATCAAAGTCGTCACTTGCTTGAGGCTCATCAAGAGCATTGTTCTCGCTATCTAGCTCATTCGATGTTTGATCAAGTAAGTCATCAATATCAAAATCATCTTCACCAGCTAACTCTTCACTCAATGCCGCCATTTCATCGTGAGTCTCTAAGCTATCATCTTCTGCCGTGTCACCTTTTTGCTCAGCATCAAATTCAGGCAGGCTATCATCTTCATCAAATAAACTATCTAGATCATCGTTTGATAAAATCTCGTCATTATTTACAGGTTCATCAGTTAAATCTAAGTCAATATCTTCTAGGCTGTCGTCTGAAGTTTGATCAAAGCCTTGCTGCATAAAAATATCTAGATCATCGTCATCAGTATTTTCATCATCAAAAACAATATCATCACTTAACAAGCTTTCTAGTTCATCCTGATCTAGTAAGTTTTCTCCTTCAGAAAAATCATCTAAACTATCATCATCTAAATCATCGTCTGGCAGCATGTCATTGTCGAGATTATCATCAAGCTGCACACTTAAGTCATCTAATGGGTCTGGTACTATAGGGTCATCATTTAAGCCTGTTACAATGTCTTCGTCGTCAGTATAAGTAGGCGTTTGTGGCAAAAAGTCGTCATCGTTTTGAGTTTCTTCTTTGCCGTCAGCACGTTTTCGTAAAAACATCACCATAGCAAAAATGATCAGTAACCCAGGAATAAACATTAATAAGCCAAGCACTATTGGGTTTGAAAATAACGAATTAAAATCAAATGACTCTTCTGGTTTTATTACTTTTTCTTTTTGTTGTGCAATAATCTCATTTTGTTTAACAATAAGTTCTTTTAATTGCTTTTGGATTTCGCTGTCTTGCCCTAATTGTAACCGGACATTTTCGAGCTCTTTTGAAATTCCTGATAATTGCTTTTTGAGCTGGTTATTTTCAACTAAAATCTCTTCAACGTTGCTTACAGAGTTTTTAAATTGCTCCTGTAAAGCCACTAATTTAGTGCTTTGCTCAGTTTTTATTTCGTTTAATTCTTTTTGAATCTCTTTTTTAGCATCATCTACGTCTATTTTACGTGCTTGTGTAACTTTTGTTTGTGCTGACGTGATTTCGCTTTGCGTGAGCGTCCCATTCTTTTTCTTTTCCCATAAACCATCATCTTGCTCAGAACGTTGTTTGGCTAGTTGTGGGTCGACACTTCTGATTTCAGCTAAAGTAGGTATTTTTAAAAAAGCACCACTTTGCATGTGGTTAAGATTTTGTTCTAAAAAGGAGTTTGGGTTTTTGTTATACAAGGCTTGCATAACTTGATAAATACTAACTGAGTTATCGGGACGTACTTTCGCCGCAATACGCCACAGAGTATCGGTTGGTTTTATTGGCCCAATTGATCGCCCTTGCGCACCATAGTCAGCGCCCTTTGGCCCCTTTAATTGGGTACTGTCTTGAGAGTAAAGCGGAGTTACTACCAATGCAGACGCTAATATAATAAGTGAAGCTAAACCGCGCATGCTGATCCTTTAATATATAATGCTACGTAATTATCTACCTTTGTAACTACGTAAACACTGATTATTCTTGCCGTTACCAACCAAATGGTTGATTCTAATTTATTATTACAATCTATTTTTATTGCAAGCTCTATTCCAGTTACAAACTATAAACCAGTTGCGGCCTAATATCCATTGCAACGCTTTGAAAATAAATACCTTAAAACTTTTTTCGTAATTCTATTTTAATCAGAAAGATCAAGGTGTTTAGTTTATTAACAAACTAAAGCGGCAATATTTTGACATCCTAAAAACAAAAGCGGCAAACTATAAAAGTTTGCCGCTTATATTAACCTCTTTATTAATTACTAATTTTATAGATAATTTGCAATTAACTCTTCTGCAATCTGAACGCTATTAGTTGCAGCGCCCTTTCGAGTGTTATCACTTACAACCCACATATTTAAACCATGGGGATGTGAAATATCGGCGCGTAATCGCCCAATATAAACTGTATCGTTGCCGCTTGCATCAGATACTGCAGTTGGGTAATCACCTTCATCATCAATTAGCTCAACACCAGGTGCATCGTTTAATAATTGCTTTACGTGCTCAAAATCGTAAGGCATGCGTGTTTCTATGTTAATAGACTCAGAATGACCAAAAAATACAGGTACTCGCACACATGTAGGATTAACTGCAATAGTCGTATCACCTAAAATTTTATGTGTTTCGTTAACCATTTTCATTTCTTCGCGGGTATAGCCGTTATCTTCAAAACTATCTATTTGTGGAATTACGTTAAATGCTATTTGTTTTGGAAATATTTCGTTTTCCATAGGGCGAGCATTCATTAAATTGGCTGTTTGTTTGGCAAGTTCATCTACAGCTTCTTTACCTGCACCCGACACAGCTTGGTATGTCGATACATTTACTCGGTCAATTCCATAAGCATCGTATATCGGTTTAAGTGCCAGCATCATTTGGATGGTTGAGCAGTTAGGGTTCGCTATAATATTTTTATTTCTAAAGTCAGCTAAGCTTGAAGCATTAACCTCAGGCACTATAAGTGGTACTTCAAAGTCATTTCTAAAGTGTGATGTGTTGTCGATAACTACACATCCAGCCTCTGCTGCAATAGGTGCATATTTTTCTGATACACTGCCGCCGGCTGAAAATAAACCAATATGTGCTTGGCTAAAGTCAAAGCCTTCAACGTCTAGTACTTCTATGGTTTCACCACGAAACTTTATGTCTTCACCAGCACTTCGACTACTAGCAAGTAAAAAAAGTTGATCCACTGGAAACTTACGTTCTTCAAGTGTTTCTATGATCTGACGGCCTACTAAACCAGTAGCACCAAGTACGGCAACGTTATATTTTTGCGACATATTTTTTCCTCTATTAGCGGTGTTAAAACAACACCACAGATTAAATTAGTTTGCTGTTGTAAAGCCTAGCTGATTCAACTTTGCCATTAGATCTGGTGCTGCTTGCACTTCTAACGTACTGAATTCGCGCCTTACTGGATAGTTTTTTCGTAGGCTATCAAACCCATCTTTAGCTAAGTGACGAAGTAAAATGCCGTCATCGCGGCGAACATCGTAAATTAAGTGTACTAAACGTGCTATGTCTTCGTCTTCAAAGCTCGGTTGTAAAGTTGCTTGAGTAATTACAGGCTCAGGTAGAAAATCATCGAGTGATTTAACGCCCTTAACATTTTTTAGCTCGCATAATGCTTGATATAACATTTGCGTACCTCGGGCTTTCCCTTCAAGAGTGTGCCCCGCAATATGCACACTGGCATAGCGAACATGATCAAGCAACGGTGTTAATATGTCTGGTTCGTTTTCCCATACATCTAACACTAAATCTAGGTCTGCACCTTGCTCCATTACTTTTAGTAATGCTCGATTATCAATAACTTCACCTCTACAAGCATTAATTAAAATTAACCCAGGTTTAAGTGCTTTTAAACGTGTTTGATCTATCAAATGAAGCGTTTTATGTTTACCAGTTTTGATTAGCGGAACATGTAAAGTAACAACATCGCTTTTAGCCAATAACTCATCAAGTTCTATGTGCTCTTTTAATAAGCCTTGCTCATGTTTTATTGGATCACATAGTAAAACATTAACGTTTAGCGCTTTTAGTTTATCAGCTAGACAGCTGCCTATATTACCAACGCCTACAATACCTATTGTTTTACCGCTAAGTGGCTGTGCATTTTCTTGACTTAAAGCATATAAACTACTGATTACATATTCAGCAACAGCGATAGCATTGCAACCTGGGGCACTACTAAATGCAATATTTTTATCGCTTAGTAAATGAGTGTCTATATGATCTACACCAATGGTTGCTGTACCAACAAAGCTCAGCTTATTAGCACACTCTAAAAGCGCAGTATCTACTTTTGTGACAGAACGAGTGAGTAGTACATCTACATCAATTAATTGTTCTGGTGTTAATTTGCGGCCATCAAAGCGTTCAACCTCACCAAAGTCTGCAAAGTACTGCTCAACTAAAGGCATATTTTGATCGGCAAGAATTTTCATTTGAGGACTCGTTTGCAATTAAGAGGCGCTATTGTAACGAACAATTTAGCCTATACACAAACTAAAAAGGCCGAATCAAAAGCTGATTCGGCCTATATTACAAAATAAAATAGTCGTATTCGTAAGTTACATACTTTTTAAAAATATTTTAGCTTATAACTCAAAATCTTTTTTGAATTTTAAGCCAAACTCACTACGGTCGTTGCTGCGCATAACACCAACAAAGCCAGATTGTTGTAAGCGACCTACATCGTAAACTTCGTTCAATACGTTTTCACCGTATATCGTAACTTCCATGTCGCCGTAAGGGTTCGTGTAAGATACATTAAAACCAACTAACTCACGTGAGTCTATAGTTTCACTTTCGTTGTAAACCGATTGTCCTTGCATATCGCTACGATATGAATAGTTAGCGTTAAACGCAACTGTTGCACCGCTATCTAAATCCATAAAGTAAGAAGGTGCAATCATGACAGTCCAACGAGGTGTAAGTGCTGGTGAGTCACCTTTACCAATCCCTTGAACGCCTGCATCGACCTCTGTAATTTCAGAGTCTAAGTAACCAACGGCACTGCGAATGGTAAAGTCGTCTGTTATTGCAACCGTTGTTTCAAGCTCAATACCTTGTGCTTTAGACTGGCCTGCATTTTCTACAATTGTTACGAAGCCCCCTCCTGCTGTAGGATCTGAAAATGGCAGTGCTAAGTCGGTGTAGTCAGTTACGAATACCGCTAGCATCATAGATACATTTTCATGTACTTGGCCTTTTAAGCCCATCTCGTAGTTAACCGCTTTAGTTTCATCAAATGATACAAACTGATCCGGTCCACCAAATGGGCGAGGAGGAAAACCGCCTGTTTGATAGCCTTTTTGTATTTGACCATACACATTCATGCTATTACTAATTTGGTAAGATGCATTTACATCCCACGTTACAGCGTCAAATTCAGCACTTACATATTTACGCTCTGCAAATGTTGGGAAGATAGCGTCTGCATCTTTTTTATCTTTTGAGTAACGAAGGCCGCCACCAATACTTAAATCATCAGTTAAGTCGTAACTTGTATTAAAATAAACTGCGTATGAATTAGTTTCTTGGTTAATTTCAAAGTCGCCATAACCACCAAACGAAGGAGTTACACCATCGTTTAATAATCCATTAGGCGTATTGAACGGGCTAAATACAAATGGTCCTGAACGTGTAAATCCATCTTCATTAAAGAAATAAAGGCCTGATACAAAGTCCATATTATCGTAGGTAGCATTGAGTTGAATTTCAAACGAGTATTGGTCAGCTCCGCCCTCTTCTGGGAATTCAGATAAATTAAGTGGTGAGGCATCATCATCTAGACCGCCTTCATATTCAGAAGTACGGTAGCTTGAAATAAACTTAGCTGTATATGTGTCATTAATTGCCCAATCAGCAGTAAATGACGACCCCCAACCTGAATAAGATGTAGACTCAATACCAGCAACAGTAGTACCCAAATCATCAGGGTCTGACGGGATCATGTCTTGTGTAAGTAGTGGAAAGTCACCATTGAATACATCGTTTGCATCTAGCGGCTCAGTTAATTCTATCGTGTAAGGCGATTGACCCGACTCGTTATCAACACCATCGAGAGAGAAAGTAAATGCTAAATCGCTATTCGCTTGCCACTTAAGGGCAACACGACCACTAAATTCTTCTTCCTCACCAATTTCTTTCTCGGGATTGGCTAAATTAACAGCTTCACCAACACCATCACGTGTTTTGTATGATGCACTAGCTGACATGCTTAGTTCATCGTTTAGTGAGTTATTAAAATAAACATCGCCGGCAATACGCCCGCGGCTACCAATTTTTGCCGAAGTAGTAACAATACCTTCGTCACCCGGTTGCTTAGTAATTACATTTACCGCGCCACCTAATGTGTTACGACCATATAGCGTACCTTGTGGGCCACGTAGAACCTCAACACGCTCAACATTAGGAAGTGATAAGTTTGAGCCCATTTGACGACCTAAATAAACGCCATCTAAATAAACGCCTACACCTGGATCAGTAGTGATAATATGATCCTGCAGACCAATACCACGAATAAATACAGACGCATGTGCTGCATTACCAACGCCATAGCGGGTGATATTTAAGTTTGGAACATATTTACCAATATCTTCAAGGTTACTCATATTGGCTTTATCAATAAGGTTCGCCCCAATTGATGTGATAGCGGTTGGAGATTCAAATAAGCTCTCTGTACGTTTACGAGCTGTAACTTCGATTTTTTCAAACGCGTCTTGTTTTGCTGTTGTTTTAGCTTCTTCAGCATTTACTGAGGTAGATAGTGCAGCAACAATTGCTAGGCTTAACTGTGAGAGTGTGCGTAGTTTCAAAATATTCTCCAAAGGATACCGTGTAATTTGTTATGCATTTATATTAAGAAAATATAAATTTTAGGCATAAAAAAAGATGCGTGATAGCACCTTTCCTCTGGAGGGACATTATATGACAATATTGTGAACAAATGTATGTTTTTTTAAATTAATTGAAAATATTATAAAGTTTTAGCAAATACTATTCGCTTAAAATAAATTATCTTTAGCTGAGACAGATATTAAAAAATTAAATAAAACAAATAACCTCTTGTAAATAAAAAGAATCCCTATCATTTAGTTTTAAAATCGCTTATAAAACAACCTATTATAAATGTACTAATATGTATAAAAAAAATACAAAAAGGCACAGGCTCATCATTGAAATTAACTAACAATAAGAATATAGTACTAAAATGCAGTCTATGGATAGAAAATTATGAATATTGCAAATACAACAGATAAACATATTCAATGTTTTAAAAACCCAAATTATACCTCCCTTTTTTGTGTTGCCGCTCACTACAATGTTTTACTTGTTAATTATCAAGCCTTAAATGTCATAACTAATTACGAGCTGATTAATCAATTTATGCAGCAAAATGGCCATCAAGGGTTAGCGATTTTTGACGTCCCTAAAGACGGTGATGTATTAGCATTAAAGGAATGGCCTAATTTAAAAGGTTTATTTTATGAAGGCACCGAAGAAGAGCTTTTTACTCAAGGACTAGAAGCGATTGAACAAGGTAAATTATGGTTTCCTCGTGCCGTCACTGATGGGTGGATGAGACAAATGCTTGCCAGTGAACAACAAACTACACTGCAATCAAATAACTTAACATGTAAAGAAATTAAAGTTCTAAATTTACTTTTCTCTGGTTTGCATTCAAGTGCCATTGCAGACACTTTATTTATAAGTGAAGCTACCGTTCGTGTGCATTTACATAAAGTTTACCAAAAAATTGCCGTTAAAAATAAACAGCAAGCATTACTTTGGTGTCAAAAAAACTTAAATAAAATTAATAATTAAAATGTAATTGGGCCAATTTGCTCATAGCCTTGATAATTACCTAAAATGTTTGTTTTAGCCTCTCTATCAAATAATGTATAGATAAATTTTAGTTTTATAGTTCCCGTTATTATAAGAAAGCCTTAATAATTAGGTTTAAAATTTATTCTAATAAAATCATACTGTTCCGTTCTTTGCCGCCACTTAAAACACTCATGTTAAAAACCTACGATCATCGCAACTAAATTTATTTTTACTAACTTGCTAAATTTATTAGATAAAAAACATTATCACTTCTATAATCCTCATGAAATCAACATCTAAATAACAAATAGGAAATACATATGAAAAAGCTATCTGTAGCAGTAGCTGTATGTGCTGTACTTGCAACAAGTTATGCAAGCGCTGAGGTACGTATTAATGGTTTTGCATCTATTGTCGGTGGTAAAAGTTTAGACAGTGATCAGACCTTATATGGATATGATGACGATATCTCATTTAAAAATGAGAGTAAGTTTGCTTTACAACTATCTGCTGATCTTCAAGAAAAGCTAACCGCTACGGCTCAAATTATTGCGCGTGGAGAGGATGACTTTGACGCAACATTCGAATGGGCATATGTTACTTATGAATACAGCGATGAACTGCAATTTAGCGCTGGTAAAATGCGTGTCCCTTTTTACAAGTACTCTGACTTTTTAGACGTTGGCTATGCTTATCGCTGGGTTCGCCCACCTAGATCTGTGTACGGTATTCCTTTTTCTACTTATGAAGGACTTAGCGTAGTTTATAACAGCCAATTAGGAGATTGGGACTCTACTTTACAAGGCTTTTATGGCGCCTTTGATGGCGATATAGATGTATTTGGAGATAGCTTACCTGCTGAATTAAATAATTTAGGTGGTATAAACTGGAGCTTATCATACGACTGGTTCAGTGCGCGAGCTGCATATATTATGGCCGACACTAGCATTTCATCTGATGACAGCGACTTAATTGGACTTATTGATGTACTCAATACGAGCGGTTTAACTAGCACAGCAAATGATCTTATCACTGACGAAGACGAAACAACCTTTTTTGGAATTGGCTTCTCTGTTGATTATGAAAACTTCTTATTTGATGCTGAATATACTCAATTTGAAGTCGAGGGAAGTATTTTGGCTGAACAATCACAATACTATGCCTCTGCAGGCTACCGTATAGATGATGTTATCGTTCACCTCACCTATGAAAAAAATGATGATGAACATGATTCATCACGTTTTAATACACTTGAATCAATTCCATTATTAAATACGACTGTGAACTTTGCCCTTGATAGCATGCGTGCAGAGAGCAACGTAGTCACTATTGGAGCGCGCTACGACTTCCACCCTTCAGCTGCATTTAAAATTGACTTTAGCCGATTTGATGATGACGTCACTAACACTGAAACGGATATAGTAGCCGTTGGTGTTGACTTAGTATTTTAATTGGAGCGGAATATGAAAAAATTAATTCTAGTTAGTGCACTTTCGGTATGTTCTTTCGGCGCTTTCGCTGAAGTTGCAGTGATAGTAAACCCTAGTAATGCAAATGCACTAGATACAGACACTATAAAGAAGATTTACTTAGGAAAAACTAAGTCTTTTGATAACGGTAATAAGGTTAATCCAGCAACTCAAAACGGTACAGCTATTGCTGATGAATTCAATTCAAAGGTGGTTGGTAAATCGAGTAGTCAATTAAACGCTTACTGGTCAAAACTTGTTTTTACCGGTAAAGGCACACCGCCTGAAAAGTTGGATACAGACCAAGCTGTTATAGACTTTGTAGCCGCTAATGCAGACTCTATCGGTTATATTGATAGCAGCAAAGCCACAGATAAGGTTAAAGTGATAGCTACTTTTTAAATGCTACTAATATTTTATAAAAAAACCACCAATTAGGTGGTTTTTTTATAATTACGCTTTGCTTATTCTATTTTAAATTTTGCAGTAGCATCTAGCAGGTTATCTGAAAGATAATGAAGGTTTTTAGCTACATCCCTAACGGCGGTCAGCGAGTCCATTGTATCTTCAAATGATACATGCATATTTGTAACATTTTCTACAACCATAGCAGCAACTGACGTTTGTTCTTCGGTGGCAGCAGCAATTTGTGAATTCATTCCATTGATTTCTAACATTTGCTCTGCAATTTTCTCTATAGAAATACCTGTTTTCTCAGCTGCAGTTGCATTATCGGTAGCCATATCTCTTGCAGTTGTCATTGCAGTAACTGATTCGTTAGCCGCTTCAGTTAAAGTAGTCAACAGCTCTCGGATCTCATTTGTTGAATGAGCAGTACGCGATGCAAGCTCTCTAACTTCATCAGCAACAACAGCAAAGCCTCGGCCATGCTCACCAGCACGAGCGGCCTCAATAGCAGCATTAAGTGCAAGTAAATTTGTTTGCTCGGCTATTGATGTAATAACATTTAATATTTGCGACACATTTTTTGTATCGTCTGCTAATTTATTAATAGTTGTAGCAGCGTGATTAATCTCATCACTCAACGTGCGAGAAGCGGTTACTGATGTTTGCACTTGAGTTCGACTCTGCTCCACTTCTTTCTCTGCCGTTTGCGCGGCATGAGAAGCGCTTGCCGCTGATTGAGAAATATCTCCAACACTCTGCTTCATCTCTTCCATCGATTGCTTCACAATCTCAGCGTCGCTGGTTTGCTTGGTCGTTGCGCGCTCCGCTTGTTCCATCCCCTGCACTAAACGAGTAGAATTTTCCATTAATGGTTCGCAAACGGCTATTATTTCTAATACCGTTTTTTTCAATATACCGATAAAAGAGTTAAAGTTTATAGATACTTGGCCTATTTCATCTTCAGAGTTAACTGTCAACTTAGTGCTTAGAGAGCCTTTACCGCTTGCTAACAGGCTTAAATTATTTGCCGCATCACTCGCTGAAGAAGCAATTCGTTTGGCTATCCAAATAGCCATAAAGAGCAGTAACATAAGCGATACAATAGAAACAACTAACATTAATGTAAGCGCGTAATCAGAGCGGTCCTTTGTGCTTGCAACAAGTTCAAAAAAGCGATCATCTGCTTTTACTTGTGCTGCCTTAAACTTTTCAAGGACATCATTGTAAAGCGCTGTTTTTCTCTGTGCTTGTTGTTGAATTTTACTAAAATCGGCTGTCCCATTTACCATACCATTTGCAATGGTCGCCGATATTTTTTCATAATTTGCGAGTTGCTCTTTAGTGTCACTATGAATATAAGACGCATTTATTTTTTCTATCGCGATAATATTTAATTCAAGTTGGTTATATGTATCGGACGCTTTTTCCACTAAATCCTGCTCACCAAATGTTACCGCTTGAGTATAAAGTTCGTCTAGCTTCTCTAAAATGCCAACGTTAGCTGATGTCAACTTAACAACTTGGTAGGATGATTTTTCCATTTCATCAAGTGCAATTCTATTATCATTCATAGCAAAATAGTTGATCAAAACAATCACTAAAAATGCAACGACAGCAATACTCGTAATCGCATGTATTTTTTTACTTATGCTGAGATTTTGAAAAGAGAAGCCTGAAGCCATTGTGAATACCTTATTTTATTGTCTAGATCTATTATCGGCTTATTACTCATAAGTGTTAACTAAATTTGTAATATTTCTAGTTTTTTTTACAAATAATTCAAAAATTTAAATAACTAATTGCTCCATAAAAAAAACAGCAGTTCAAATAACACTCAACACAAATTACAGGCATAAAAAAACCAGTAACATTACTGTTACTGGTTTCTATAATTTGGTGCGGATGGGGGGACTTGAACCCCCACGCCCGAAAGCACTACCCCCTCAAGGTAGCGTGTCTACCAATTCCACCACATCCGCATTTTAAGCTTTCGCTTTAGTGTTAAACTTAATGACTTATTTGAGGTTTATAAATCGTTTAACGTTAGTTTTAAACTAAAATTAGTTAGGCACGTCAGAGCTTTGCTCTTTAGTAGCTGAAACTGGCACATCTTCTTCAGCAGGTAATACAGTTTCTGCTGCAGGTGCTGCCTCAAGATTTTCCCACTCGTCAGTCTTTTTAATTTGACCAGCAGTAAGATTACCTAAAACAATGCTTAATACAAAAAAGACTGTTGCTAAGCTGGTTGTTGTTTTAGTCATGAAGTTACCTGCACCTGATGAGCCAAAAACAGTGCCAGAAGCACCAGCACCAAATGATGAGCCCATGTCAGCGCCTTTACCCTGTTGGATTAAAACCATACCAACTAAAGCTAAAGCTACAACTAAATAAACTACTAATAAAATTTCGTACATCTTATACGGTCCTTTTTGCACTGTTACAGATTGCAGTAAATGAATCTGCTTTAAGACTAGCTCCGCCAATTAGGCCGCCATCTATATCTGTTTGCGCAAATAATAATTCGCTATTTTTTTCGTTAACGCTACCACCATATAAGATGGTAAGCCCTTGTGCTAAATCGCTATCTAGTGATGCAATTTTATCGCGGATAAATTTATGAACAGCTTGTGCCTGCTCCGGCGATGCAGTCTTACCTGTGCCTATGGCCCAAACGGGCTCGTATGCTATCACAGAATCTTTCAGTGCTGCTACACCTAATTTTTCAATTACTGCATCAATTTGTGCAGCAACTACTTGTTCGGTTTGACCGTTTTCTTGCTCGCTTTCACTTTCACCAATACACAAGATAGGTGTTAAATCTACCTGTTGTGCTCTAGCAAATTTATCAGCTACGGCTGCATTACTCTCGTTATAAATACTACGGCGCTCTGAATGACCTACAAGTACATATTGTGCACCTAAGTCTTTAACAAGCTGAGCATCTACCTCACCAGTAAAAGCACCTGGCGTATTTTCTGAAACAGTTTGTGTCCCAGTTACAACTCCACTTGCAATCATTGCTGATATTAGAGGGAAAGGAGGAAATAAAACAATGTCCATCTCTTGTGATTGTACATTGTTAATAGCATCAGACATTTGTTTAACTAGCTCTAAAGAGCCGTTCATTTTCCAGTTGCCCGCGACCATCGCCTTGCGTGTTGCCATTTTTCCACTCCATATTAGAAAGCGGGCGAGATATTAACTTTTCTCGCCCAAAGTTACAAGAGGTTATTGTTATCAATCAGTTTGTTTGCTCATAGATTCGACAACCGCTGCAATTCTTTTAGCGCTGTCTAATACTATTTTTTCTTGTTCAGCTTCAACCATAACACGAACTACTGGCTCGGTACCTGATTTACGAAGTAAAACACGCCCTTTATCACCTAAAGTTTTTTCAACTTCTGCCACCGTATCGAGTACTTCACTTGCTTTTGTAGGATCGGTACCGGGTGTATAACGTACATTGATCATTTTCATTGGGTACTTGGTAAAACCGGCACCTAAATCTTGTAATGTTCGATTTTGCGCAACCATAGCGGCAAGTACTTGAAGGCTTGAAATAATACCATCGCCGGTACTAATTAAGTCTAAATTTAAAACATGGCCTGAGCTCTCCCCGCCAATTTTCCAGCCTTTTTGTTGGAGCACTTCCATAACATAACGGTCGCCCACTTTGCTGCGCGCAAAGTCTATACCTTTAGCTTTTAAGGCATTTTCAAGGCCCATATTAGACATAACGGTACCAACTACTCCACCGCCCAGCATATGATCATCTGCGGCTTGGCACGCTATAATATAAACTAAGTCATCACCGTCAAATACACGGCCATTATGATCGACCATCATTACACGATCGCCATCACCATCATAGGCAATGCCCACATCGGCTTTGTGCTCTAGTACTTTACGTTTTAATGTATCTACATGCGTTGCACCACATTCGTGATTAATATTAACCCCATTAGGTTCACAAGCATGAGTAATAACCTCAGCACCAAGCTCTCGCATTACTGAAGGTGCAATATGATAGGTTGCGCCATTTGCGCAATCTAAAACAATTTTAAGCCCCTCTAGTGAAAGACCTTGAGGAAACTGGCTTTTACAAAATTCAATATAACGCCCATCAGCGCTAACTAAGCGTGATGCTTTACCAAGCTTGTCAGATGCAACACAGGTCATCTGCTCGTCAAGCATCGCTTCTATTTCAAGCTCAACAGCATCATCAAGTTTTAAGCCTTGACCATTAAAAAACTTAATACCATTATCGTAATAAGGGTTATGCGAAGCACTAATAACAATGCCCGCCTCAGCTCTAAATGTTTGTGCTAAATATGCAACTGCGGGAGTTGGCATTGGGCCGAGCAATACTACATCAATACCTGCAGCAATAAGGCCTGCTTCTAGTGCGGTTTCAAGCATATAGCCAGAAATACGGGTATCCTTACCTATAATTACTTTCTTTGTGCCGCTTTGTGATAATACTCGCCCTGCAGCCCAACCTAATTTCATTGCAAATTCAGGGTTTATGGGAGCTGTACCTACTAAACCACGTACGCCGTCAGTGCCAAAATATTTTCTTTCTTTCATTGTGTAATTCCTTTATCGCATGCTTGATATACACCAAGTACATCTGCGGTTTCTTTTACATCGTGTACACGAATAATTTTTGCGCCATTTTGCGCTGCTATTAATGCACCGGCTAAGCTACCTGCAAGGCGCTCACTAGTGTCTCTATTTAATAAATTACCTATCATCGACTTACGCGATAAACCAGCAAGTAAGGGTAAGCCAAATTGATTAAAGTCATTAAACTGAGCCAATATTTGATAATTATGGCTCAATGTTTTTCCAAATCCGAATCCAGGGTCAAGAATAAGCTGCTCTCGCTTAATCCCAGCTGTTTCACATGCGTTAATACGCTGAGTAAAAAAAGTGTTTATCTCTGAAAATAAATCATCGTAATGAGGGGCTGATTGCATACTACGAGGCTGGCCTTGCATGTGCATCAGACAAATAGCCACATCGCTGTGTTTTGCTACAACCTCTAATGCGCCCTCGTCTTGAAGTGCTCTTACATCATTTATAATGTCGGCCCCGGCTAGTAAAGCTTGCTCCATTACCATTGCCTTACTTGTGTCTATAGAAATAATACAGTCACTGTGCTCACGAATGCCCTTAATTGCGGGAATGACGCGCGCAAGCTCATCTTCAAGAGATACATCAGGGGCACCAGGACGGGTAGATTCACCGCCTATATCAATTATTTGCGCGCCATCATTTAACAACTGCATAGCTTGATTGAGTGCTGTAATGGGGTCTATAAACTGCCCACCATCAGAAAAAGAATCTGGTGTAACATTTAATATTCCCATAATAACTGGAGTTTCTAGGCTGAGCTTACGGCCTCTTGGAAGCTTTAATTCGTTAGTCATTGCCAACCTTTTATTCTTATTTCTAAATAGTTGATACAAAAAAGCCCCGAAGTACGGGGCTTTCATAACTATTTTAACGATTATTCAGCTTTGTCATCAAGGTTTGTTTCATCTTTTTTTGATGAATCATCTGGTTTTTGAGTTTCTTCAATAACCGGCTCTTGAGGTGCTTGGGCTTTTTCAGGCTTAGCTTCATGACGGTCATGTGCATCGCGAGGTTCACGAACTGGCTGACGTGCCATTAAATCATCAATTTGTTTAGCATCGATTGTTTCATATTTCATCAGTGCATCTTTCATTGAGTGAAGAATATCGATGTTTTCTTTTAATATATCTTCTGCTCGTTGATAGTTACGATCTGAGAACAAGCGTACCTCAGCATCAATTACTTTAGCCGTATCATCCGACATGCTCGATGCACGACTTCCGCCGCCACCCATGTACATCTCATTCTGATCTTCAGCGTAAAGTAACGGTCCAAGTTTTTCACTTAACCCCCAATGTGTAACCATTTTACGTGCAATATCAGTTGCGCGCTCAATATCGTTACTTGCACCGGTTGTTACTTTGTCAGCACCATAAATAAGTGCTTCAGCAATACGGCCACCATAAAGGCTTGAAATCATAGACTCTAAAAGCTCTTTAGAATGGCTAACACGATCTTGCTCTGGCAAGTACATTGTTACACCTAGCGCGCGACCACGTGGAATGATAGATACTTTATAAACAGGGTCATGCTCTGGTACCATACGGCCAACAATTGCATGGCCTGCTTCGTGGTAAGCCGTCATTTCTTTTTCTTGCTCGCTCATCACCATGGTCTTACGCTCTGCGCCCATCATGATTTTATCTTTAGCAGCGTCAAACTCAGCCATATTAACAACACGTTTATTACCACGTGCAGCATAAAGAGCAGCTTCATTTACTAAGTTTGCTAAATCAGCACCTGAAAAACCAGGTGTACCACGAGCAATAACAGCCGCTTCTACGTTGTCGCCTAATGGCACTTTACGCATGTGAACTTTAAGTATTTGTTCACGGCCGCGAATATCTGGTAAACCTACTTCTACTTGGCGGTCAAAACGACCCGGGCGAAGTAATGCAGGATCAAGTACGTCTGGGCGGTTAGTCGCAGCAATAACAATTATGCCTTCATTACCACCAAAACCATCCATCTCTACTAGCATTTGGTTTAATGTTTGCTCGCGTTCATCATTACCGCCGCCCATACCTGCGCCACGTTTGCGACCAACGGCATCAATTTCATCTATAAAGATAATGCAAGGGGCTGCTTTTTTAGCTTGTTCAAACATGTCACGAACACGTGATGCACCAACACCTACAAACATTTCTACAAAGTCAGAACCTGAAATTGTGAAAAATGGTACTTTTGCTTCACCTGCCACCGCTTTCGCTAGCAACGTTTTACCTGTACCAGGAGGACCAACCATCAGTACACCCTTAGGTATACTGCCGCCTAGCTTTTGGAATTTAGATGGGTCGCGTAAAAAGTCTACTAATTCGGTAACGTCTTCTTTTGCTTCATCACAACCGGCAACATCAGCAAAGGTTGTTTTAATTTGATCTTCGCTCATTAAGCGCGCTTTGCTCTTACCGAACGACATCGCACCTTTACCGCCACCGCCTTGCATTTGACGCATGAAGAATATCCATACACCAATGAGCAGTATCATCGGGAACCAAGAAATAAATATACTTGCTAAAAATGATTGTTCTTCAGGTTGAACACCTTTCACATTTACATCATTTTTAAGCAAATCATTAATTAAGTCTTCATCGTACATTGGCATTGTTGTTTGAAAACGTTCGCCACTGCTTTTAGTGCCCGTAATATTTCCTGTACCACGGTCAATAATAACTTCTTGTAAAGAGCCACTACGTACATCTTTTACAAATTGAGTGTAACTTGTTTGACGATCAACTTGATCGCCGCCATTAAAGCTCTGAAAGACTGACATCAGCACAACTGCAATTACCAGCCATAGTATTAAATTTTTCGCCATATCGCTCAAGGGGTTAACCTCTTGTATCCAATTAATTTAAATTCAACTAAACGCCAAGCAACTGTACTACAGTTTGTATCCAGTCGCTACTATATATACTTCCCGAGAACGGGCACGTGAGGCATCAGGTTTGCGTATTTTCACTGCTTTAAAACTATTACGTACATCCTGCAAGTATTGATCAAAGCCTTCTCCTTGGAAAACTTTAACAATAAATGCGCCATTTTTCTTTAAAACTTGGTTACACATATCTAGTGCAAGTTCCACTAAGTACATGCTACCGGCTTGATCTACAGAGTTATTGCCACTCATATTAGGTGCCATGTCAGAGAGTACCACATCAACATTTTTACCATCAATGCGTTTTAACAATGCATTTAATACAGCCTCTTCACGAAAGTCGCCTTGTAAAAAGTCAACACCCGCAAGTGAGTCCATAGGTAATATGTCACACGCTACAACCTGTCCTTTGTCACCTACTTTCTCAGCCAAATATTGTGACCAACTCCCAGGAGCAGCCCCTAAGTCAACCACTGTCATACCAGGGCGAAGTAACTTATCTCTATTCTGTACTTCATCTAATTTAAAAACCGCTCTAGAACGCCAGCCTTTTTTTTGCGCTTCTTGAACATATTTATCATCAAAATGTTCTTTCAGCCAACGCTGTGAACTGGCTGACTGTTTTTTATTTGTCATAAATTAACACGCAACTAATTAGTAATATTCTTTAGATGGCGTTAGAATACCCTTAATTCAAGCCATATTCAGCAAAATTTGTATAAACATGACATTATCAAACAAACAAAAGCAGTTTTTAAAAGGTCAGGCACATAGCCTCAAGCCTGTAGTTTTACTAGGTTCTAACGGTTTAACCGAAGGCGTAGTAGTTGAAATTCAAAGTGCATTAGAAATTCACGAATTAATCAAAGTGAAAGTACCCACTGACGATCGCGAAACTAAAGCCCTAATTTTTGATGCTATTATTCGTGAAACTGGCGCGACTAAACTACAAACGATTGGTCACACTATTGTGCTTTATCGCCAAAGTGTTGAGAAAAAGATCCAATTACCGCGTAACTAATCAATCCTATTTAAAGGATTTAGTACGTTTAATTAAAAAAACCAGCTTAATGCTGGTTTTTTTATTATTTAACTAATACTATTTAAAAGATCATTTTGTGCTCTACGACAGAATATCCCGTCTTATTTTTATTAGCATTTGTACTTAATAAAAAATAACGTGAAAATTCACTCTCATTCATCGGTGTTACTTTTTTATCCGAAAGCAGCGTCGCTAATTGCGGTGTTGTATTACTGTGCCCCATAACAACCACTACCCCGTTAAGTTTAAGCAGTTCTTTTTTAAAAGCAGGTAACTCTCCTGCATCGTAAGTACTAATTTTCTCATTAAAATACTCACTCAATGGAGCTGCGCTTTGAAGAGTCCGTTTGTATTTACTACTGTATATTTGAATCTTTTTATATTTTTTGAATAAAGTGACCAAGTGACTAGCGCGTAATTTTCCGGTATCAGAAAGCTCTGGGTTTTTGCCTGCTAACTTTTCACTGTGACGAAATAAATATATTTCATCAGGTACTGCAAACACTAAGGAGCTATTAAATAAGGTAACTAAAGAAATTACACCCGTAAGTAAAATAATTTTATATTTCATATTTTTTCACCTCGTTTATATTCAAGCACTCGGTCAATAAACTCAGTAGTTAGCTCGTTAATCACCCCTGTTTCAGCATTAACTATTAAGCTAAAACCAATATTTAAATGAGGGAATACAACTACATCACTTCTGTAGCCCTGTACCCAACCACTATGATAATAAAGCGTTTCTTTTGCGTAATCGTAAACCCGCCAGCCCAACCCATAATACGCATTATTTACGTGTTTTTTCCATACTCGGCGATATCTTTCTTTTTTTGTATAAGTATAAGGGCGAGTTTGTTTTGCAAGAGCGTCTAAAGATAATACATCTGGGTATGAGCCTAGCTGTGCTTTTAACCAAATAGCCATGTCGCTAGCGCTGGCGTTTACACCTGCTGCGGGACCAACCTTATAATAGTTTTTTTTAAGCTTGGCGCTATACCAACGCTTTGTCCCTCTGATGTGCGGTAATGCAAAGTTTTTATCTTCAACCATAGCTTCAAAACCTAAGCTTGCATCACTCATTTTTAAAGGGTCGAAAATAGCTTCTCTTAACCACTGTGCATAATTTTTATGAGTGCTTTGTAATATCACATCATCAATGAGACTAAACATGACATTTTGATAGCCGTAGCACTCTCCTGGTTTACAAATAGGCTTTACCGTAAGCAGTTTTTGTACGATATCGGGGTAATCCATTCGAGATTCAATTAAGTTATCGTAAGCATTTGGCACTAACCCACTAGAATGACTAAGTAAATGGAACACCTTTAAATCGTCTTTATAAACGGTATTTTTAAAATCGCTTAAATAGTCACTTACTGGTTTGTCTAATTCAAGCAGCCCCTCATTTGCAAGCTTAGCCGATAAGGAACCTGCAAATGTTTTAGACACTGACGCAAGTCTAAATCGAGTGTGTTTATTAACCTTTTGGCCATTACGTATTTTTGTAACGCCCATAGTATGAATATAATCCGCATTATTTATATTAACGATAGAAAGAGCGGCACCAGGTATGCCTTTGTTCTTTAATTTTTTTTGTGCGTAGCGACCATACTTTTTTACAAATGCATCCCAATTAGGATCTGCTTTTGCTGAAAAACTCACAGCACTAAACAGTAAACACAAAGCAGATAGGCAATATAATAAAGGGTTGAGGTACTTCATTTTTTACAATTTTTATCTTTTTAACTACATCTGCGTAGATAATATCATGAAGTTTTGTTTCGACTAACGTACAATACGACGAATATTTGGCTTTTAGTGAGTGTTTTGTACTTATGCGTTTTTTAGTTGTATCACTTTTTATTTTATTATCAACTGGTTGTGCTCTTACTCAGCAGCCGGCCGAACCTTTGGCTATGCCAGTAAAGCCAACATTAAAAAGTCAAACCTATCAACTTGAGTACACCACCGAGCATGCTTCGCCAAAAGTTAAGTCTGTTCAGCTACCTGCGCACAAGGTGCTAAGAAACCAAACAGTTAAAATTATTACCGACAAAGCAAGTGTAACCGATAAGCTTTTATCACAAATTAGCCAAGCACTTAACGACAAACAATTAAAAGTTACAACTAAAAATAATAGCGACTACACACTTACTATCCAACAGTTAGACTTAACATTCACTGACGATACTAAATACGCTATAAAGCAACCTGAAAACCCATTTCCTATTTATACAAAAGTTGCTCAGCAATACCCAACTCAGCAGTGCGCTGCAATATTTGCCCAAGTTAGCATGCGACTAACACACAAAGCGTCGGGTGATGTTGTATGGTTTGCTAAATCATCAATAGACAGTGCAAGTTTTCATCGTGAGCCATTAGTTTATAGTTTTAGTGAAGAGCAAAAGATTACTAATGAGCTTGAAATTGCTTCGTTTATCCATCAGCAAAATACTGATGAAGCACGTATAGCAAGGCTTGGAAAAGATATACAGATACCCCAGTACAAAACTCTTTCTAAGTTATCGAGTCTTACTAAATTAAGCGGCCCGTGTAATAGAACAGAAGTAAGCGCATTAACACCTATGATGCAGTTTTACCTAAGCAGTATATTAATCGATAAAATTAAAGTGCAGTAGATTTTAGCCAGCTTACACTTACTACATTTTTTTACAGATTAAAGAAACGCCTTAACAATATACTACGCTTAATAACAAATAATAATTAGGCCCCTAGGGATGAGAAACGCTTTGCTTAATCATACTTTTTTGAGCATCACATTGCTTTTTTGCTGCATATTTAGCACATCGAGTATGGCAAGTAATCGCTATTATGCCGATAACACGCTAGAACCAACTCAAGGTTTTGCGTGGGACTGGAGTGCAGGCGCTGGCTTTTATATTGAAGACTCTTACCTTGTTGGGATTGAGTCTTACGATAAAGGCGTCGAACTTGACCTCAGCCTTGCTATTTCTTACGACAGATTTTACCTCGATTTTGATCATAACCAGCTAAGCGGCGGCCTTGTTATAGGCTACAGCCTTATCGATAAATTTGATTGGGGCCTAGATATTTTAGGCACCAATACTCAAGCCGGGTTTGATGAAAAAGGCCTTGGCTTTTATAACAATGGCGTTATAAAAGAGCTGCAAGGGATAAAAAAGCGTAATTACGATTTTGACGTAGGTCTTAGGTTAACCCGCAGATTCGAAAACTCACAATTCTCTTTTGAATACCTTCATGATGTATCGGGTGCCCACAATGGCTGGGTAATAAACAGCTTTTTTAGCCAAATATTACCATGGCGAAATTGGGAATTTAGATCCGGGGTGGGTATTAGCGCCTACTCCGCTGACTTTACTAATTACTATTTTGGTATAGATAACGATGAAGCCACCAGCCTTCGCCCTGTATATAGCAGTAATGCCAGCACCAGTATTATGTTTGAGTTTCATGCAGAATACCCCTTGAGCCGCGACTGGGTATTTTTAGCGGGTTGGCTCACTACATGGTTTTCAAAAGAAATCGACGACAGCCCTATTATTTCCCAAGGATATCAACATAAAGCCAAGGTAGGCCTACGTTATGTATTTTAGATGGATCTGTGTATTACTGATCTTCCCAAGCCCTTGGCTTTTAAAAGCACAAGAGCCACCAGAAGCACTTATAGCATTGCCCGATACCTGCGTTGCGTTGCGCGAAGGGCGTAATTGCTATGCTGATGTTACACTCACGTGGGAGCAACCTGTAATTGGTAATTACTGTCTGCGTGATGCAACATCAAAGTACATAATGCAATGTTGGCTCAAACAGCAAAGCGGCACTTTTAATTATGCTTTTGACTCACAGCAAAGCATTTCATTTGAACTATTTGATAGCAATACAGCTAAAGTCATCAGCACAGCAGAAGTAAAGCTACAATGGGTTTATCAAAACAGACAAAAAAAACGTCGCTGGCGACTATTTTAATACCACTTGTTCTAAGGATATTTTATGGATAACTACGGCACCATTTTACTTGTTGAAGACGATGTATCGCTTGCCCAGTGGGTAGCTGAGTATTTAACAGAGCAAGGCTACACTACTCATGTTTGTCATCGGGGTGACGAAGTTGTTAGCCAAGTAAAAACATTGAACCCTAATATAGTGCTGCTTGATATTATGCTTCCAGGACAAGATGGCATTAGTGTTTGCAGAGAGCTTCGCAGTTTTTATAGCGCACCTATTATAATGCTCACCGCCCGCGATGAAGAAATGGATGAAGTCATAGGCCTCGAAGTCGGTGCGAGCGATTACATAATGAAACCTGTTCGCCCGCGTGCCTTATTAGCACGAATCAAAGCCGCGCTGCGCCAAAACAATGAACCTAATACGCCACAGGTTAACGAAAGCCTTATTCAAGTCGGTGCGCTTAGTATTAATACCGAATCAAGAAATGTAACCCTTAATGAGCAAGATATAAACATATCAAGCGCCGAGTATTTATTACTACATTACCTAGCAAGTAATGCAGGCCAAGTTGTATCACGCGATGCTGTATTTAAAGCAACTAAAGGCAGAGAGTACGACGGACTTGATAGAAGTGTTGATGTGCTTATATCTGCACTTCGTAAAAAATTTAATGATGACTCACAAAACCCAGAAAAAATAAAAACTATTTGGGGCCGTGGCTATTTACTTGTTTCTACTGCGTGGTAATAAAGTGATAAATAAATGAAAAAGTTTTATATATCACTCCTAGGCAGTGCACTGTTATCTATTGTGGTTTTAGGCTGGCTTATTGATGCATTTAGCCAGCGCGCACATACGCCACAAGATGAGTTTAGCCAACAAAGTAGAATGATTACTGGTTTTAGTAAGCAGCTCGCCAACATTCCTACACCAGAGCGCAGCAGCTATGTAAAACAACTTGCCCAAGAGTTTGATATTTTAATTGATTACAAACCTAACGAGTCGTTAGCCTTACCGCCATCACTATTATTACAAATGCACACCCCAGATGGTCTGATTTTAGAAGATCAGCAAGGCTTTTATATGCTTTACAGCAGTGAAATACTAAACCCTTTTCATTTATCTATGCGCTTAGATAAACACTCTGATGGCGAGCAACGTAATGACATAATGCTAACACTGCTATTTTATGCAGGCTTGTGTGTATTTATGGGCTTTATTATTGCCCCTTTAGCAAAACGTTTAACTGTATTAAACGAGGCTGCCAAAAAATTTGCATCCGGTAACGTTCAAGCCCGTATAAAAGTGTCGCACTTTACTTATATAAAAGATGTTGAGCTCACCTTTAATCGCATGGCGAGTCAGATAGAAAAGCTCGTCGCCGAAAATAAATTAATGGCCTCAAGCTTATCTCACGATATACGCACTCCTATAGCCTGCCTTCGATTTGGATTAGATGCCGCGCTTGATAGCCATGATGAGCATAAAATAAAGCAATATTTAGCACGAATGGAAAACGATTTGGATCATATGGAGTCTATGCTGAGCAGTTATTTAGCGTTTGCAACACTTGAGCAAAATGCTAATAAACTGACCTACTCTTCAACAAATATTAAACCATACCTTGAAGATATTTTAGTACAGCTTGCGCCAAAGCTTGAATCGCAAATGCTAAGTGTGCAGCTTAACAGTAGCGACGATTTAATAAGTGCCGATCTTCATTGGCTTGCACGTGCCATTACAAACTTATTAACGAATGCCTGCGATTTTGCGACTCAATATATTTACTTAAGCGCAAAATTACACGAGCAACAGCTTATAATTACCGTAGAAGATGATGGCCCGGGAATCGCCCGTGAAAACTTTAATAATGTATTTAGCCCATTTTTTAGAGAAGAAGATCACCGTAATAGAGCCGATAAAAGTTATGGTCTTGGTTTGGCCATAGTTGCCAAAGTAGCTGATTGGCATCACGGTAATGTTAAAGTCACTAAAAGTAATCAACTAGGTGGGGCTTGTTTTACCCTCACTATTGCTCAGCATTACAATCCGTAAAGCAATAGTTACAGAATAAAGTTAACAATTATTAAACAAAATCAACTCGTTATTTTAAACGACTCGATAACAATAAATAAAATTGATGGTTAATACATACACTCGACTTATTAAATTGTGCTAAATCAGCAAATAAGCACTTTTTATTTATTTACATTTCCAGTAGATTGTCAGCGCCGTCACACAATAGAGAAGTACAATAATATGAGCGCAGTTAGAGGCGAGTTTAGCTCTCGCTTTGGTTTTATTATGGCCGCCGCCGGTTCTGCCGTTGGTTTGGGCAACATATGGGGATTCCCCACACAAACAGCAAGTAATGGCGGTGCTGCATTCTTAGTCGCTTATTTAGTGCTTGCTTTCTTTTTGGCCTACCCTGCCTTAATGGCAGAGCTGATGATCGGCCGTCACGGTCAAGCTAATGCAGTGTCATCACTTAAAAAAATATCGAGTAAACCTTGGCAAAAGCGTTTTGCTTTTACTGTTGGTTTTGGTGGTATTTTATGTGCAGGCTTTATTTTAAGTTTTTACGCTATTGTTGCAGGCTGGATGCTCAGTGCTACCGCTGAACCCATAGCCACTTTAGTCGGCGCCGACACAGCATCGACATGGCTAAGCGAGCAATCACTTACTAGAAACATTATATTTACTCTAGTATTTATTGCTTTAACTGTCGCTATTATCAGTCGAGGCGTAGAAAACGGCATCGAAAAATGGTCTAAACGATTAATGCCCGCCCTGTTAGGTATTTTATTTGCACTTATCGCCTATGTAATGACACAAGATGGTGCTATGGAAGGTTTAAAAGCATATTTAGTTCCAGACTTTTCATCTATTTTTGACGCACAGCTATTAGTAAGTGCACTAGGCCAAGCTTTCTTCTCATTATCGCTAGGCACTAGTGTAATGATTATTTATGGCTCATATATTAGCAAAAAAGAAAATCTGGTTTCTTTAGGTGCTTATGTAACGCTTATTGATGTATTTATCGCTTTTGTTGCAGGCTTACTGATCATTCCAGCCATGTACGTGGCACAAGCACAAGGTGTTGAAATATTTTCAGCATCAACAGGTAAATTACTCTCTGAAGATACATTAGTGTTTCAAGTACTCCCCGCTTTATTTGACGGTATGGGCGGCGTAGGTTTATTTGTAGGCTTTGCATTTTTTGCGTTAATGAGTATTGCCGCATTAACCTCATCTATTTCAATGCTAGAAGCACCTGTGTCATACACTGTTGAGCGCTTTGCGATGAAACGCGTTCAAGCAACTTGGTTAATTGGAGCACTCATTGCAATTGTTAGTATTACTATTGTTTGCAACCTTGGTAGCTTATTTGGTTTAGTGATCACCTTAACGACTAAAGTAGCACAGCCATTGCTTGGCCTAATGTGCTGTATTTTTGTTGGTTGGATTTGGTATAGAGGCTCACTACTTAAAGCAATACAAGAAGGTAACCCTGAGGTCCATAACTCTTTATTTTGGAAAGTATGGCCTTGGTACACTAAGTTTGTGTGCCCGCTGGCCATTGGCATGGTGTTTTTACACTCTTTGCTAAGCTAAGCTTAAAATATAAAAGCTCACATTTGTGAGCTTTTATATGTGTACTGATTTATAACACTTTTAGAATCATATCTTGATGGGCAATACCGTCTTCTAAGTATTCATTACCATAATCTTCAAAACCAAAAGAGCGATAAAACTCAAGTAAGTAAGTTTGAGCGCCAATATAAATATCACGCTCAGGCCAGTGCCTCTTACAACAATTTATAGCCTCGTTAACAAGCAGCGTAGCTTGCCCTTTTCCACGTGCACTTTCACTGACAAGTACTCGCCCTATTGCACTGTAGTGTTTATTTTTTTCGTAGCAACGCGCATAGCTCTGTAACTGATCATTATAAAGTGTATATAAGTGCATAGTATTCGCAGCAATATCTACATCATCTAGCTCGGGATAAGGACATTGTTGCTCCACTACAAATACATCAATACGCCCACGAATTATTGTAAAAAGAGTACGAGAGTCAAGAGAGTCGAACGGTTCGCATTTAAACGTCATATAAAATCCTGTAACAAAAAACCCAGCCTTGGCTGGGTTTTACTAAACTACGCTCTACTATCAAGTAAATAAGCGCTCTAGTTGGTCGCACAACTGCGACAAATTAACATGGTCATGCTCTATAGTTAAATCTACATAACCATCGCTTCTAAAGGCTCTATCAAGCTCTATCAGTACGTGAGTTTTATGTGCCTCGGGAACAAACGACAGCTCAATTTCTTGAAGCCCAAATAAGCTGCGGCTATTTGGTTTGTATTCAAGTTCTTGATAACAGCCTGACAGAGACTGAAAAGTAGATGCACGTAAATGACCCTTTTCAACATCCGCTTTCATCAAGCTGAATCCTAGTTTATCCATTGCCTGCATGCATGTTTTAACGGCTTCATTAGGATAAATGTGTAAATGGTCTTTATCTGAAGGATCAAGTGCTAAATCAATATCTAAACCTGTTTCAATCCATACATGAGATTGGTTGTAACCCGCGTTAATTTCAGTAATTGGTGTTTCAGGGTGAAGACGAGCTTCAAAAGGAATGCTTTTTACTTCACCAGGTTCAATAGACCCTATGTCAGTAATGCGCCACTGATCGATTACATGATTAGTAAAATAATCGCCATCATCACCGGCCACTTTTACACGGGTCATTAATAATAAATCTAAACCTGCAATCTCTTGGCTTACATCACCCGCTGTAATAACTATTTGCGCGTTAAAAAGCTGACCTGGTTGTAAGTGCTCAGTTTCTAAAATAGTGTCTACTTTCGCAGCACCAATACCCACTGACGCTAAAATCTTTTTAAACATATATTTCTCCTTAAGCTGAGCGACTGTATTTTTTGCTCATGCTTAAACTCCTTCGTTAAAGCATCTTAACCATATTTAAAAGCCAATGTCAGTGAAAAAATGTTATTTACATGCTATTTACGATTAAATACGTGTTTAATGTGCATTTTTTATACGTAACTGAGCAAGTAATTGATTAAACGCGCTCATTTTTAGCACTATTTTTATTTTCAATGGTATAAATTTTTCGTTACACTGCAATGCCAAATGAAGTGATATTAAGAATTATGGAACTAATCTATTTTGCCGCCGCATTTGTATGTGGCTTTGCCGTTTATCAGTTAAAACTTCCTCCACTAATTGGCTTTTTACTGGCTGGTTTTGCTTTAAATTTATCAGGCTACAAAAGTACTGAACTACTGGACACAATTGCGGCACTTGGCGTAACACTTCTTCTTTTTAGTATTGGCTTAAAACTTAAAGTACACAGCTTAGTAAAACCCCAGGTATGGGCGCCTGCGACCTTACATATAATTTTTAGTAGCGCATTATTTAGTGGCTTTATGCTATTGCTTGGTGTGTTTGCAGTACCTATGTTTGTTGACTTAAGCTGGCAAAGTGCTTTATTAGTTGGCTTTGCTCTTAGCTTTTCAAGCACTGTTTTTGCAGTAAAAGTGCTTGAAGAGCGCGGAGAAATGGCAAGCTTACACGGTAAAATAGCCATTGGTATTTTAGTAATGCAAGATATTTTCGCGGTTATATTTTTAGCAATAAGCACAGGGAAAGTACCAAATTTATGGGCTATTGCTTTAATAATTGCCTTGCCTTTACTTAGACCCGTAATGTACGGCGTATTAAACCGCTCAAAGCATGGTGAGCTACTACCTTTATTTGGGTTCTTTTTCGCACTCGTTGCTGGCTATCATGCTTTTGAATTTGCAGGCCTAAAAGGCGATTTAGGTGCACTAATAATTGGGATGATGTTTGCCCCGCACAAAAAAGCAGGCGAGTTATCAAAGTCCTTACTCAACTTAAAAGATATATTATTGGTTGGTTTTTTCTTAAGTATTGGCTTAAATGCAGAGCTTACGGGTAATTCTTTAATCGTTGCAATAATACTTATTTTGGTACTACCAATTAAAGCAGGCCTTTATTATGTGTTTACTAATTTATTTAAACTGCGTGCACGCACCTCTTTACTAACTACATTTAGTTTATCTAACTACAGCGAATTTGGCTTAATTGTATGTGCTGTGGCAGCAACTACCGGCATGATCACCTCTGAGTGGCTGGCAGTGATGGCAATTGCAGTGTCTATTACGTTTGTTATCGCTTCGCCTTTGAATAAACGCTCAAACGAGTTGTACGTAAAAATAGAGCATTGGCTATTGAAGTTTGAAAGTAAAACACGTTTGGCCGAAGAGCTACCGGTTAACCTAAATAACACTAAAATAGTTATTTTTGGCATGGGCCGTATAGGTACCGGTGCGTATGAAACAATAAATGCTACGCACCCAAATGTTGTTGCAGGTATTGATATAAAGCCAGAAGTGGTAGATAAACACGTTAAAAGAGGAAGAAATGTACTCATTGCCGATGCAACAGACCCTGATTTTTGGCAACGAGTGAATCACTCACACGTTGAAATGGTTATGCTTGCAATGCCCAAGCATATGCAAAATATTTTTGCATTAGAGCAACTTCAGGCTTCTGGCTACAAAGGCCAAGTTACCGCCATTGCAAACTATCCCGACCAGCAAAAAGAACTCGAAGAAATGGGTGTGCATTCTACTTATAACTTTTACCTAGAGGCTGGTAGTGGTTTTGCTGAACACGTTAAACAAGAGCTATTTAACGAATAAATCGTATTTGATAACGCTAACTAATAACAAAGAACGTAATTCTTTGTTATTAGTTTTAAAATAAAAACCCATTCTATTTACATTCCTTTACAAGCCTACTCACCACTGCAATAAAAAACAGGTAGACTAGCCGTGTTGGTTAAATAAGAACCCATGTTAAAAATAATAACGTAATTAGACTCCAGCTAATTAACGTTTTACAAGGGTTATATTTACCAACATAAATTCTTAAGTCAGAGGGCCTACTCCCTCGCTCAATAGGCTGTTTCTTGCCCGTCACAGCCTATTTTATCTCTCTAAAATCCCTTACACTTAACTACGCATAAATATTTAAGTTATCTATATGGATCCAAAACAACTCAAAATAGCAATCAACACAATAATGCCTTTTGGAAAATATGCAGGTCGTCCTTTATTGTTACTACCCGAGCCCTATTTGGTTTGGTTTAAGCAACAAGGATTCCCCGACACAAAACTCGGCAGCCAATTAGCGATGATGTATGAAGTAAAATTAAATGGGCTTGAGCAAATGCTTATGCCATTGCTTGAAAAAAAATAAATTAATTGAGAACTTTTTTGAAGGTAGCCGGTCTATTTAATTGCTACTTGTTGATTTTGGTTTTTAACCACAAAAATGCGCCTCTCGGCGCTTTTTTTATGTCTTGAATTTAAGCGGTAAACACACAATAAATTTAGCACCACCTAAGGCTGAGCTTTCTACTTTACACTCACCTTGGTGCCAATGAATAATTTTAGCAACTATAGCAAGCCCTAAGCCAAAACCACCAGTATCCTTTGCTCTGCTTTTATCTAATCGGGTAAAAGGTTTGAATACGCTTTCTCGCTCAGTGGGAGTAATCCCTTCTCCATCGTCTTCAACGATAAGTAAAATATGATTTTTTTCAGTTAAAAGAGAAATCTTAACCTGTGAATACGTATACTTTAAGGCATTTCCTATTAAGTTTTGTAAAGCTCTCGACATGAAGTGGCTATCGCAGTCGTAATAAAATTTATCAGGAAAGTCCGTAGAAAGATTTATCTGCGTTTCAAAGTTTAGCTTTTCAACAACCGTTTTTATCAAACCCACTAAATCACAATTTACTGGCTTAATGCTTGGTTGCTGTGAGTCTAAGCGTGCGTACTCAAGCATCTCAGAAACTAAAGATTCAAGCTCGCTAATATCGGTTTGCATATTTGCCAGGTACTTCTCACCCTTTTCATTAAGTAGCTGCTCTTGCAGCATAACAATGGCAAACTTTAAACGCGCCAATGGCGTTCTAAATTCATGCGATACAGAAGAAGTAAGCTCTTGTTGCGCACTAAGTAAAAACTCAATACGCTGCTGCATTACTTTTAATGTATCGGTAATTGGCAAAAAAAATGATTTTGATGTGTCATTTAAGTCAAAGTCTTGTAAGCCTTCAACAGCTTCACAGGCTTTACTTAGTTTTGTAAAATCGCGCCACAATAAAAAGCTCCAAAGCCCTACCGGTATTCCAACAATAACGAGTAATAATAAATAAGGCCAAACAGATGATGCTTCTGGTGTTAAAACACCTACAGGCCCAACCTGCAGTAATGCATTATTGCCAAGCTCTACATACCATACAATGCGCTGCTGCTTATCGTACAAGTATAAGTAATGATCTTGTTTAAGTTGTGTTTGTTGCTTTTGAGGAAGTATTAAGTCACGTCTGGCAATAACTTTACTTTCAAAGTTATGCTTGAGCTGTTGAAGACCGTTGGGGGTTTGTGAGAGCAACCAGAGCGATTGCCCAAACTCGTCATCTAATAGAACTTGCTGCTGCGACTCTTCATAGGGCCACAGCTGCTCAATAACACCACTTACAACAAATAATGAAACAATGATATATAAGTATAAGCTGGTAAACAGTTTTCCCATTAAAGCCGATTAACCTTAAATAGTGCTAGAGATCCCACGCATCAGAAACAAATAAATAGCCTTGTCCCCATACAGTTTTTATACGATAAGGTTTATCGCTATTATCGCCTAATTTTTTTCGAATTCGTGATACGCGCACATCAACCGTTCTATCAAGACCATCGTATTGACGCCCTATCATATGCTGATGAACATGTTCTCGGCTCAATACTTCGCCTGCATTTGAGGCAAGTAGCCATAATAGCTCAAACTCATGTGATGTTAATACTATTTCAGAATCACTTAGCTTTACAATTCGGCTTGTTTTATCAATCATTAAATCGCCAAACTGAAGTTCTTCACTTGGTTTTACAATCGGTTGCCCACGACGAAGTAATGCATTAACACGAGCCAAAAGTACACGCGGCTCTGCTGGTTTTATTACATAATCGTCTGCGCCGAGCTCTAAACCAAGTACTTGGTCAAAGTCTTCACCTTTAGCAGTCAGCATTAAAATGGGTAGAGTAAACTTATCTCTTACTTGGCGACAAACGCTAAAGCCATCTTTACCTGGCAGCATTACGTCTAATATCATTAAATCGGGAGTGTTATTTTCTAAGTAGTCAAACACTTCGTCACCACGATCTAATACATCGACTTCTAGGCCATTATGTTCAAGGTAATCTTTTGTTAGCTGCTGTAAACCGAGATCATCTTCAACAAGTAAAATTTTTGGCATTTGTTGCTCCTAAATTAAAAAAAGCTCCACGGAGAGCGAAGCCTACGCCTATTTTTTTTAGCATGGGCGCTTTGTACTTCAATTTGTGTTGTTGCTATTAACACACCCGTATGAGGATTGATTAAGGAGTATATGGTCTCCACCTGAACACGCGCTTTATAATTATATTGCCCAGAACGTTGCTGCTGCCAGCACTGCAGCTGCTCATCTTGTTGATACAGACACACATCACTAGAGGCATGTAATTGCCAGTTGAACTGTAAATCAAGATCGCAAAATTCTTGTTGCTCAGAAACAACACAGACTTTGGGAGAAACGCTAAGGTTAACGGTTTGTGCCATACTAAAACCACTAAATAAAGTAGTAATAAACACAACTAATATTGAATACTTCATATTAAAAAGTACGGTCAAATCCTATAAAAGCAGTCATTGAATAAGTGCGTTCAAAAAGCGGACTGCCATCCATAGCCGAATAGTCATAATATGCTATATGAAAACGAAGAGAGTCAGCCTTACTCAGTGGCCAACGGGCGTCGATTTTAGCATAAGGTTGCCAACTACTACCAACGTCTATTTTACCAAATTGAGTTTCACCGTCTT
The DNA here is from genome assembly GCF_001469205.1 of Pseudoalteromonas sp. H103. Taxonomy (NCBI): domain Bacteria; kingdom Pseudomonadati; phylum Pseudomonadota; class Gammaproteobacteria; order Alteromonadales; family Pseudoalteromonadaceae; genus Pseudoalteromonas; species Pseudoalteromonas sp. H103. The sequence continues at coordinate 235,323 of NZ_LOFG01000012.1, forward strand.
TAAGTCCATAAAAGTAGTTATTTAGTTCCGAAGATTTGTAATTTATTCCAAGGGTAGGTTTTATTTTAAGCTGCCCAAACAGTGTATGGTACTGCCATTGCAGTGCACCACGGACACCGGAGTACACATCGGTTACATCATGTAGCGCTTGAACAGAAAATACATGTTCTTCATTTACATAATGATATGCCAGTCCAGCATCAAGAGCTAGCTGGCGTTTATGTAGGGTATTTATATTTACGGAGCGCGCTTCACTTTCATCTTCTATAACCTGCTGAGTATTAAACGCACTACTTTGTAATGTAAAAATATTTTTTGGGTGCCAGTCAATAAAAAAGCGAGACTCAGTATTTAATTCAGTCACTAAGTTAAGATGATGTTTTGGAGTTTGTAAAAATGAGTAACCAAGCCGACCGTTATCAAAAAACCATTGCTTTGCATAAAAAGCGACTTGAGGAATTACCACCAGCGGGATGTTATCTCCGCCGTGTAATGGGTTTGTTATTGCACCAACTCCCGCACTTAAACTTAAATGCCACTGGTTAATTGATATGCTTTGCTCTGTAAATTCATCAGCGTGATTACTATCTTGTGTAGCACGCACTGAAAAACAGCTAAACAGCAAGCTAAAGCATAAAGCTGTGATTAATGAAAAGGAGTTCCGCATTAGCGTAAATCAAAGTATAAAAATAAGTGAGTCACCCATACTAGCAAGGTCTTTTTAAAGTAGCTCTAGCTGGTTACAATTATTCACAATTTGTATACAACAATGTTAACTTTTATGTTTAAAAAAGTGAGGATTAAATATCGGGTGCTATCTCAATACGGTTTCGCCCGTGAGTTTTAGCTATATATAACGCTCTATCTGCCCGCTCTACTAACACAGCGCTATTTGTAAACGGGCGTAAAATAGCTAATCCAAAACTAGCCGAAATAGCACGTTTAGTTGTTACATCATGCTTTTTACGGATAGCTAGTTTTGCAATATCAATACGAATACGATCTGCAAACGCTATAATATCGTTAATTGTGTCAAAGTAAGCTGTAATACAAAACTCTTCCCCGCCATACCTATACACTTTGGCAGTATCTATTGTGTTTTCTGTTACTTTTTTAGCTACCAACTTCAATACTTCGTCGCCCTTTTGATGGCCAAAGTCATCGTTAAAGCGTTTAAAGTGATCAATATCAAACATAATAAGTACAGCAAGCGAGCTTTCTTGTTCTTGCTCTGAATATTGACGACAAAAATCTATAATGTCGGTATCAAACTTACCTCTATTATAAAAGCCCGTAAGCGTATCTGTATCTGCAGCTTCTTTTGAAATATTTAACGCTTCTTTTAAATCCTTAATTTCATTGTATGCAACAGCTAACTTAGTTTGAAACTCTCGCGCATAATCTTGCATGGCGATCGATTCATCAGTTAAACGCTCAACACAGCCTAAAATTTCATTATATGAGCTTACATCTGCAAGCATGTTTAATTCATTTTGAGAGTCTACGAGGCTTGTAGTGAAACTTTTAGAATGATCAAGTGTTATGCTTATATCTTGCTGAACTTGTTCCATAGTTGTATGGAATTTTTCTGTCATTTCTTGAAAAAAAGCCAAATCGTCTTGCGTTAGATGCTTATCAAAAATCTCCTTGGCTTTATCTTGAGAACAGGTTTGTTGCTGCTCAATAATTTGATCTAACTCAGCATTAAGAGAAGGGTTATTCCCTTGAATATAACAGTACCAAATTGCGTAGTTAATGGGGGTGACCGGCATACGGTACTTTACCATTAATGGGATTGCCTTTTTGAGGCACTGGGCAGAATGAGCAAGTGATACTGCTTGGTTCATAGATAAACTCTCATGCGGCATTGTTTTTTTATTAGTTTTCAATGTTAAGTAATAGTAAACCGTTAAGCAACCACTATCCATACTATTTACTGAACTACTTTTTTTCAGGGCATATTAAATAGCTTTTGCGTCCAAAGTTTGGGCTATATTCCATAATGCACTGATAGCAGGGTCGTTTAGTTCTTTTTTTAATACCGCTAAACCTATATCAAACCCCTCAGGCACTTGCATTTTAGGTGTCAAAATCTGTACTTTATCTTGCAGCGGGCTGTTATCTAGCACTATTTTAGGAACCATAGCAACACCTAAGCCTAGGCTTACCATTGAAACCATAGCTTCGTGTCCTGCAACTTGTGCATATATTTTTCCGTGAATATTATTTTTACGCCACCACAGCTCTAACCTTTGTCTTGCAAAGCCTTGCTCTGGCACTATAAATTCAAGATCTGACCAATCCGTTATTTCATTATTTTGTATCAATTTTTCACTAAGCGGGCATTGAATTTTTGGGCCTATTAATACAAGTGGAGAGTAACCAATATCTACAAATGCAATTTGCGCAGGTAACTTGCTTGGTTTAGCTGCAATAGCCATTAACTCATGTCCATCAAGCACCCTATTAATAGCTAACGCTGGGTCGCCCGTGTTTAAAGTTATTTCTATATATTGATGTTGCGCTCGCAGCTGCTCCAATATTTGGTGTAAAAAACTATAAGAGGCAGTCACTGAACAAAATATACTTACCTTGCCATAAATGTGTTGGGTAGGATCTTTTACGTTAGCTTTAAAACGTTGCCAGTTTGCAAGCGTTGCTGTTGCGTAATCAATAAACGACTCCCCTTCACGTGTTAACTTTACGCTTCTGTTATCTCGTAAAAATAATGCAACCCCCACTTCTTCTTCTAACTGCTTTATATTGCGACTTAGTGTGGGTGCACTTATATGACAAAGTTCGCTTGCACGAGCAAAGTGCAAAGTTTTAGCTAGGGCTAAAAAATAGTTTAGGTGTTTATGGTCCATATCACGCTCTACGTTTCATATTATGAAATACTTTAATTCAAATATATCATTTTACGCAAGTAACGTTTTTGCATAAGGTGTTTGTAAGCGCTGCAAATGCCGCGCATCTAACAAACAAATTTATAGGACACTAACAATGGCGAATTATTTCAATACCTTACCTTTACGCGAGCAATTAGCGCAATTAGCGCAATGTGAATTTATGGACGCTGGCGAATTTACCGATGGCGTTGACGCACTTAAAGGTAAAAAATTAGTTATTGTAGGTTGTGGCGCACAAGGTTTAAACCAAGGCCTTAACTTACGTGACTCTGGTTTAGACGTTTCTTACACATTACGTGCATCTGCTATTTCTGAGCGCCGTCAATCGTTTTTAAATGCATCTGAGAATGGCTTTACAGTTGGCACATACGAAGAATTAATCCCTACTGCTGATGTAGTATTAAACCTAACGCCAGATAAACAACATACAGCAGTAGTAAGTGCAATTATGCCGCTTATGAAAAAAGACTCTACTCTTGCATACTCTCACGGCTTTAATATTGTTGAAGAAGGCATGCAAGTACGCGAAGACATCACGGTAATCATGGTTGCGCCAAAATGTCCTGGCTCTGAAGTACGTGAGGAATACAAACGCGGCTTTGGTGTTCCAACACTTATTGCTGTTCACCCAGAAAACGACCCTCAAGGCCATGGCTTAGCACAAGCTAAAGCATACGCAGCAGGTACTGGTGGTCACCGTGCAGGCGTTTTAAAATCGTCATTTATTGCTGAAGTAAAATCAGACTTAATGGGTGAGCAAACTATCCTTTGTGGCATGCTACAAACGGGCTCTATTTTATGTTTTGATAAAATGATTGAAAAAGGAATTGATGCAGGTTACGCATCTAAACTAATTCAATACGGCTGGGAAGTAATCACCGAAGCTCTTAAATACGGTGGTGTTACTAACATGCTTGACCGCTTATCAAACCCAGCAAAAGTAAAAGCGTTTGAGTTAAGTGAAGAGCTTAAAGTTATTATGCGCCCGCTTTATAACAAGCACCAAGATGACATCATCGACGGTACATTCTCACGAGTAATGATGGAAGACTGGAATAACGACGACGCTAACTTACTAAAATGGCGCAGCGAAACAGCTGAAACTAACTTTGAAAAAACACCTGCTGGCGATGTAGAAATCTCAGAGCAAGAGTTTTTTGACAACGGTATTTTAATGGTAGCTATGGTTAAAGCAGGTGTTGAACTTGCTTTTGAAACAATGACCGCAGCGGGCATTATTGAAGAGTCGGCTTACTACGAGTCATTGCACGAAACGCCGTTAATTGCTAATACAATTGCCCGCAAAAAGCTTTTCGAAATGAACCGTACTATTTCTGATACAGCTGAATATGGTTGTTACTTATATAACCATGCATGTTTGCCACTATTAGCTGATTTTATGAAAAACATTGATACTGATGTTATTGGTAAAGGTCTTGGCGAGCAAAGCAACCAAGTTGATAACCAAACGTTGATTCAAATTAATGCAGCTCTACGTGAGCACCCTGTAGAAAAAGTTGGCGCTAAGCTACGTGGTTACATGTCAGCAATGAAAAAGATTGTATAACCCTAGACATTAAGTTTCGCTTGTTAGAAACCAAGCCCATATGTTTTGCGTATGGGCTTTTTTAATGCCTATTAATAAAAACTTAATAAATTCAATGTAAGTTCATTAATTGTGCTTTAGCCAATAGTTAGCTCAAAATAAATAATGTGCTAACATAGCTCTCTACTCAGTTGTAAAAATAATTAATATCATGATGATAAAAAACCTTTCAATCACTCAAAAAATAACGGCTCTTGGAAGCGGTATTGCTATATGCGTAGCTGCACTTATTGGCTTAACTTCGTTATACAGCTCTGAAGATATTATTGAGCAACGTATGATCGAATCAGAATTGCCAAGCAAACTGCAAACAATAAGTAACCATATCGGTGGTGAAATAAACGAGCTATTAGGTGCTGCACAGCAGCTATCATCAAATGAGTTTATATTACAGTGGGCTGAGTCTAATAACCAAGACGACACGCTGTTATTAAAAGAGTTAAACCGAGTCGCCTCACAATTTGATTTAGCCACTGCATCTTGGGCAAATAGAAATACAGCACAATATTGGAACCAACACGGTTTTTTACGTGTGCTACAAAATGATGCCGCAGATGGCTGGTTTTTTGGTTTTACACAATCTAAACAGCCCTACTCCATAAGTATTTATCAAGAGTCTGCTAATGACGTAAAAATGTTTGTAAATCACCAGCAAGCAAATGGCACTGGTTTAGCGGGTTTAGCTAAAAGCATCACAGATATGCAAAAGCTTTTACAACAGTTTAAAATTGAAAAAACAGGCTTTGTATTTATTGCAGATAAAAACGGCCTAATTCAACTTCATAAAGATGCCAATAAAGTAGCTAAAGCGAATATTGATGATTTATATACTGCAAATATTCACAACCAATTATTTAACCAAAACGGCTTTGCGCTAGAAGAAATAAGCTTAAATAGTGAACCAACACTAATCGCCGCTACACCTATTAAAAACACTGATTTATACGTTGTTGCACAAGTACCAAAAAGTGAAGTATTTGCAAGTGTTAGTACACTACAGTGGCAAATATTTACCTTCACTTTGATAATTGCAATCATTGCTAGCTTAGTTAGTTATTTACTTGCTCGCTCGCTTTCATCTCCACTTTCTAAAATGGCTGAGCTATTTTCAAGGTTGGGATCTGGTGATGCTAATTTAGCGTACCGACTACCTGAATCGAGCCAACCAGAGCTTAATAATTTAAGTAATGGCTTTAATCAGTTTATCAATAAAATAGAAACAGCGATTACTCAAGTGGCAAGCGAAAGCCATGATATTCGTCAAAGCTCTGATCATGTTTTTGAACAAGCAAAACGAAACTCACAAGCAATAGATAGTCAAAAAGAGCAAACAATTTCTGTGGCAGCTGCAATTAATGAAATGGGCGCGACCGTGCAAGAAATAGCTCAAAGCGCGGCAAACACAGCAAAACTAACTGATAACAGTCGCGAAAATACCGTTCAAAGCCATAAACAAGTATTGCAAAGCCAGGCAACAATTTCAGCCCTAGCTAGCGATATTGACGGCATAACCGAGCAGGTTACTCTGCTCTCTAAAAAAACAGTTGATATAGCAAGCATTGTTGACTCAATTAGAGGCATTTCAGAGCAAACTAACTTACTTGCCCTAAATGCTGCCATTGAGTCTGCTCGTGCAGGTGAACACGGACGCGGTTTTGCTGTAGTAGCAGATGAAGTACGTGCATTGGCTAATCGTACATCTCAATCAACAACTGAGATTCAATCTATGATTGAAGAGCTCACTAAAATCTCTGACGATGTGGTTAATGATATTAGCCAATCAAAAAATAAAGCCCAGCAAAGTGTGGGGGCAATGCAAAGTTCGGTTGAGCTTCTTGATGCAATTAGCGAAACGGCTAATCAAATAAATGATATGGCTGCACTCATAGCAACGGCTACTGAGCAACAAAGCAATGTAGTTGCTGATGTAGGGCGGAACATTGAACAAATCAGTGAAATTAGCGATAAAGCAATGAGCGAGCAAATTAATACTGAACAAGCTATTCGCGACTTAGCAAACAGTGCACAAACACTTGATGCATTAGTTGCTACTTTTGAAAAACACCGTTAAGAAAATAAAAGCGATTGAATGACACCTTTGAGCATCACTATAAACATTTAGTGTTGTTTAAAGGTGTTTTATAACCCCCATTAACTCACCATTTATCATACCCACCACATACTCGTTTTAAGTTATCCGTACACCTGGTTGTTAATGTAGCTGATTAGAAGTTACCTTTAAAAGCCTATTGGAGTGCAAGGTGTACATTTAAAATGTTGATATGTCGCTTTAAACTCGATGCACTATTAGTTGATGTATTAATTAACTAGGGCGTGTTGATCTTTGCGGATTGAAATTTGTTCAATCTAGGGGCGATTAAATCGCGGCGCGAGGTTTGTAACCTAGTGGGCTAAGTAAAAACCGAGTAACAAAGAGTTTATCGCCCCTAGGCAGAACCCGAAGGGCAACGCATGTTTGGCATTTATGCTGCGTTATCGCCTATTTATGGGGAGTAACCACACTTCATAGGCTCTGCCTTGCCTAAAAACCAAACATACTGCTGAAAATTCAACCATCAAAGATCAACACGCCCTAATCCTAGCTTAATCTTTGCAAGTGTAAGCAAATACATACGCTTCTTTTTTTGCTCTAGTCAGTTTTTTTAGCTTATATTCCAGCTTACTCGCTTCGCTTTTATTACCTACTTGCTGTTGGTGTATAAGTAAAAGCGGACCCTTACCTTTTAGGTTTTTAGCCCCCTTACCTGCTTGGTGAGTTGCAAAACGTTTTTCAACGTTCGTTGTGATCCCTGTATACCAATGCCCAAATCGTGTTTCAACTATGTATAAAAACCACATAGACTCGTTTTTTAATGCCTTTGCATCAATACGCTGTAAACTTTTTTCATTATTTATGGTCAAAACATTACCTTAACACCCTTAACAAAAAACAATTGCTTAAAAGGGTTTTACCTTCAGTGACTAATCGGTATCATGCAGATTATAAAAAATAAGGATCACAACTAACAATGCAGTCGTTAAAAACTTTTTCTCTTTGGCTTATCGTCGCTTTAACATTTAGCTCATTAGCGGGCTGTTCTAGCTGGGTATACAGAATAAACATCCCACAGGGTAACTTTTTAGAACAATCGGATGTAGATAAGCTTCGTGTAAACATGACTCGAGAGCAAGTTATTTATGTATTAGGTCGCCCTATTGCTGAAGATGCCTTTGATAAAAGCACATGGCACTATGTTTATAGCTTCAATAAAGGTCGTAAAAACGAGCAACAAAAAGAGTTGGTGATTAAATTTGAAAACGAGAAATTAGTTGCTGTACTAGGTGATTACGACCAACCTGAAGAGTTTAATACTCCGCTTGAGCAATAAGCACCTATAGAGCAATAAATAACTTAACAATATAAAAAGGTGAGCATTGCTCACCTTTTTTTATTTTACAGAGGGCGCCCGCCTGTAATTTTGTTAGCGCGGCCTTCTTCTTTAGCTTTTTCTGCACGCTTTCTTCGAGCATCTTTAGGATCTGCTATTAATGGGCGATAAATTTCTATTCTGTCACCCTCTTTTAGCTCATAGTTAGCCTTTACTGTTCGATTCCATACGCCCAATGTTAGCGCAGTTGGGTCTATTTCAGGGCACTTTTCAATAATACCTGACTGAATAACCCCTTGCTCGGCAGTAGTACCTTGTGGCACTTCTATAGATAAGCTTGTCGCCGTAGTAGGCAATGCAAATACAACTTCTATATTAATCATAATCGCGATCCGTAAACTTGCTTAGCTCGTTGAGTAAAAGCACTCACCATATTTTTAGCAACATCATTAAATATTTTGCCAAATGCAAGCTCAACTAACTTGCTCGAAAATTCAAACTCAAGCTCTAAGTTAACTTTACATGCTGTTTTATCTAATGCTTGAAAGTGCCAGCGCCCTTGTAGCATCTTAAATGGCCCATCAACTAAACGCAGTGCAACAGTTTGCTCATCAATAAATGTATTTTCGGTAGTAAACCACTTTTTTATACCCGCCTTAGATATTTCTAAGCTCGCTGTCATGTTATTATCATGCTGTGAAACAATTTTTGAGTCTGAACAGTTAGGTAAAAACTCTGGATAAGCTTCTACATCATTAACTAGATCAAACATCTCTTTGGTGCTGTACATAACCAGCGCACTTTTTTCTATTTGTGGCATACTCACTCCCAACTGTGTGGGCGAATTTTAGCAAGCTTTGCGCGTTTCCCCAAATTTTCATGGCGCTTAAATTAACCTGATTATTTTAAATGCAGAATTAAAAAATCGATGTAAAACATCTCTTAATACGTATATTATAGGGCACTATGGCTAAGAACAAATCATCAAAATCGAATAGTAATACCATCGCGCTAAACAAAAAAGCGCGTCATGAGTATTTTTTACACGACAAGTTTGAAGCAGGTGTTGAACTACAAGGCTGGGAAGTGAAAAGTATCCGAGCAGGTAAGGTAAACATCTCAGAAACTTACATTCACCTTAAAAATGGCGAAGCGTTTTTATTAGGCAGTCAAATTCAGCCTTTAAACAGCGCATCAACCCATGTTATTTGCGATCCTATGCGATACCGCAAACTTCTATTAAGCCGAAGAGAGCTTGATAGATTAGTCGGCGCAACCGAACGCGATGGCTACTCGTTGGTAGCCACAGCCATGTATTGGAAAAAATGCTGGGTGAAACTAGAGTTTCATTTAGCGAAAGGTAAAAAAATGCATGACAAACGCGAAGATGGAAAAAATAAAGATTGGTCTCGCGAAAAAGAACGTTTAATGAAGCACAAAGTATAAGTACAGCGCCTAACTAAGTTAGGCGTTTTTTTATAAAAAAGTTAACTATTATTTGTTTTATTAATATACAACAAGATTACTATTCACACAGAGTATATATGTAAATAATTTATTACAATTTTATTGTGAATTAATTAATTTAATTATTACTCTCATTTAGGCTGTATTTTTTATTTCCAAAATAAAGCATATACGCCTATTTCAACCTTCTTCAGCGCTTAACATCTGTTTTAAAATCATCCAAAAACATACTAAAAGCCATACTAAAATCACATTTGAGTCTAATTGCTAACACTTAAGTTACATGATATTAATGTCGTCGCTTGTTATATCAATCCGCTTAAATATGGGATTTATTTAACAATTTAAAAAGGATTGGTATTGAGCAACTAAATTTATAACATATCAACAAGGACTTAAGGATGAAGCAATCAACTGCATTTACACCTAGCTTAATTGCAGGTGCAACAATCGCACTTTCAGCAGGTTTTACAACAACAACTTACGCTGCTGAAGAAGCTAAAAAAGTAGAGCGCATTGAAGTAACTGGCTCACGAATTAAACGTTCAGATATCGAAGGGCCCTCTCCGGTTCAATCAATCGGAAGAGCTGATATTGAGAACATGGGTTATGACAACCTACAACAACTCCTCGAAAGAATGCCTGTAGCGGGTAGCGGTACCTTCTCTACACGTGGTAACAACCAAGATTCAACTGCAAATGGGTCTGCTGCTGTTAGTTTACGTGGTTTAGGTGCTGATGCTACGCTCGTACTAATCAATGGCCGCCGTGTATCTATTAGTGCATTTGCCGAAGGTATCACAAACTCATTTGTAGATATTAACAGCATTCCTGTATCAGCAATTGAGCGTATAGATATTTTAAAAGATGGCGCATCTGCTATTTACGGCTCAGACGCAGTAGCCGGTGTTGTAAACGTTATCTTGAAAAAAGACATTGACGGTGTTGAAGTTAATTTAGGCTACGGTGGTACTGATGGCCCAAGCTATGAAGAAACAACAGCAAGCTTAGTATGGGGTACTACTAGCGAGAAAAGTAGTGCTTCTGTGATCATTGATTACTTTAAAAACACCTCACTATCATCTGATGAAATGGGCAGCTTAGGTACAGCAAATCAGTCACCTTATGGGGGGGAGGATTTTCGCTCATCTCGTGGTTTCCCGGGATATTTTTATGTAGATGGTGTTAAAACAATTGATCCGGCTTGTCCTGCAGAAAACGCAACTTCAAGCGGTAGTTGTTTATTTGATTACGGCCCATACGGTTATATTGCACCAGAGTCTGAGCGCGTAGGTGCTATTTCTCAATTTGAATATAACTTTGACAATGGCATTACAGGCTTTTTAGAAATGGCAGTACAGCACAATACGTCTGTTGCAGCCGGAGCCCCTACTCCACTTGATGAAGATGCAGGCTTAACTGTCCCAGCGAATCACCCTAACAATCCATTTGGTGAAGACATTCAAATTGGTCGTTACCGTACCGTTGATGCTGGCGCACGCCAATGGGATATTGAATCAGATACGCTTCGCTTTGTTGCAGGGCTTAGAGGTGAATTTAACGACTGGAGCTGGGAAACCGCGGTACAAAAAGGCCGTAGTAAATCTCTTCAAACAGGTGATAGAACACAAGGCTGGGTTCGTACTGATTTCTTACAACAAGAAATTGATGCAGGAAACTACAACCCATTTGGTGGCACATACAACGACCCTGCTGTAATTGATCGTATTACAACAAGCTTAGTGCGTCGTGGTGAGTCTCATATGACCTCTTTTGATGCAAACATTACAGGCGAAGCTTTTAGTTTTGGCGATGACGTAGTAATGATGGCAGCAGGTATTGAATACCGTGAAGAAGACGTTAATGACATTCCTGATGATCAATTTCAACGTGGTTTAATATTCGGTACTGAGTCTGTATCTGCGTCTGCAGATCGTGAACAATACGCAGCCTATGTTGAGTTTTCTATCCCTCTTGCTGATAATTTAGAGCTACAACTTGCTGGTCGTTACGATGACTACAGTGACTTTGGTACAACAACGAATCCTAAAGTAGCTCTTCGCTGGGCACCTACTGATGAAATCACAGTACGTGGCTCTTGGGCACAAGGTTTTAGAGCGCCTTCTTTGGCACAAGTTGGTTTGGGTCCATCTCAAGAAAGCCAATTCTTTGTAGATACATACCGCTGTGAAGCAACCGGCTTGGATTGTGATGCACTTGATTACAATATTGAATTTGCTGGTAACCCTGATCTTGAAGCTGAAGAATCAGAATCATGGAATGTAGGCTTCATTTGGGCGCCTACAGCTGAATTCGGTTTAAGTATTGATGTGTGGAGCATCACTCAAGATAACAAAATTGATGAGCAAGAGTTTGGTCCAATTTATAACTCTGAGTGTAATAACCAAGATAGCACTGTATGTGTGCGTTTAGCACCTACAGGTGGCGACAGCTTAGGAACAATTCAAAAAATTTACAGCACATTTGAAAACGTTTCTTCGCAAGAAGTATCTGGGATTGATGTTTCAGCTAACTACAATCACTCACTTGATGACCTAGGTTTGTTTAAATTTAACCTAGAATGGGCTTACCAAGATAAATTTGAAAAAGATGGTCGTGATTACACCGGTGAGTATGGCTATCCAGAGCACCGCTGGATTTTCTCTACAAACTGGGAAATTGGCGAGTTTAATACAAACGTAAACATCAGTTATGTAGGTGAGTTTGAAGATACTCCTGATATTGATTTTGACGGTAATTTAGACTTTGATAGCAACACATCACGCATGGTTGATTCGCAAACATTGGTAGACTTACAAACGTCTTACCGTGTTACTGACTCAACTAAAGTATCGTTAGGTGTAAATAACTTATTTGATGAAGAGCCACCATTTGCAATTGGTGATGGTGACGCTGATTTATACGGTTATGCTTCAGGTGTACACAACCCTAGAGGCCGTTACTTCTATACTAAAGTTAGCTTCTCGTTTTAATTAGCTAAAAGCCATTTAAAATGGGTTATGCTTAAAACAAAAAAACCGCCATTTGGCGGTTTTTTATTAAAAGCAAAGGGCTAAATTATAGCTCGCCTTCGTTTTCAGATAGGAATTTAGCAACACCTTCAGGGCTTGCGTCCATACCTTTTTTACCTTCAGTCCAACCAGCTGGGCAAACTTCGCCGTTTTCGCTGTGAAATGCTAAAGCGTCAACCATACGGATCATTTCGTCGATGTTACGGCCAAGTGGTAAATCGTTCACTACTTGGTGACGTACGTTACCTTCTTCATCGATTAAGAAAGAACCACGAAATGCAACACCCGCTTCTGGGTGCTCAACGTCGTATGCTTTACAGATTTCGTGTTTAACGTCTGCAACTAGTGCGTATTGAACTTTACCAATACCGCCGTCAGCTACAGGCGTGTTACGCCATGCGTTATGTGAGAATTGTGAATCGATAGAAACACCAATTACTTCTACGCCACGCTTTTTAAATTCTTCAAAACGCTTATCAAATGCGATAAGTTCAGAAGGACATACAAACGTGAAATCTAGTGGGTAAAAGAAGATTACTGCTTTTTTACCTTTAATAGTTTCGTGAAGGTTGTAGCTATCTACAATTTCACCGTTACCTAGAACAGCTGCAGCGGTAAAGTCTGGTGCCTGGCGGCCTACTAATACACCCATTTTATTCTCCAAATATTTTGAGTTTGTTTTAGATTGCTAACGCAATACTGATAGTTATATGGGCACTAAAAATTAAAAACCAATAGCGCAAACATATAATTATTTGGCATTCTAGAGTTATTCGATATAAAAGAACAATCGTATTTAGCGATATGAGCAATCGAAAATACCGAATATAAGTAAATACTGCATTAGAGATACAAAAAAACCTGCAAATGCAGGTTTTTAATATCAATTTAATCCATTATATCGGAAGGCATATCATCACGAATTTTTTGCCAAATTTCGCCAGTTTGATGGCCAAACTTACGCATCATCGAAATAGCTCCGTCATGCTCTCTGTTTTGAGCAAGAACAGTTAAATCCTTGTAGAACTGACGAGCTAACTCGCGAGTACCCGCATCTGAAAAGTAATGACAACCAATCTTAAAGTAAAAACCTCTAAAGCCGTTCAATATAAGTACATAAATACGATTGTTACCTGCAACGGCAAGTTCGTGATGTACTTTATAATCGTAATCAGCGAATGCTTGAGCTGTATCTTCTAACTCATCACTTTCTGATAAAATTTCAATTACACGTTCTGGGTTTAACTTAATAGCGGCACGTGTATAGATAGCACTTATATTCGTTCGCGCAGATAAAAGCTGATCTGTAAGCTCTGGCATTTTGTCTTCATCTAGGCGCGCTAGTGTTTCAAGTATATTTAAGCCCGATGTTTCCCAAAAGTTATTTACTTTAGTTGGTTTGCCATGCTGAATGGTTAACCAGCCATCGCGCGCTAAACGCTGCAAAACTTCACGTAAAGTTGTTCTTGTTACGCCAATTAACTCTGAAAGCTCTCGCTCTGCTGGTAGAATTGAACCTGGAGGGAAATCGCCATTCCAAATAGACTCAACTATATATTCTTCAGCAAAACCTGCTGGGCTTTTCGCTTTAAAAATTCTCATTCAATTCCCACTCGAATTAATCAACACTTATCGTTTTTCACGAATAACTGACTGATTGTACCAGACGAAACACAACTAACAAGTAAAGTAAGTTATATTAGCCAAGCAAATGAGTAGAAATTTCAAATTAGCAAATGATCAAATTTAACTTTGCATAAAATAGTCATATTTGTATTTTTAGCTTACTAACGTTCATTGTAGGTACATAGTTACTATTAATTAATTTGTTATGCTTAATTTTATATATACATTAGCTTGCCAGTGACTATGTATAGTAAAAATAAAAAGATACACCTTAATAACAGCGCGTTTTACTTGAATATTTAGGCACCTTTGAGAACTGCTCACATAAAATGTAAAGGTAGAGCGATATAATCAAAATATTTATTCGCACTAGTTATTGAGTATCAATTAGCTAAGGTAGGAGTTGTTGTAAGCAACCATTTAGCTCATCTTAAAAAAAGCGACTTCGGTAGCTTTTTTTTCCTTTTTGTTGCTGCTTACTTTATCCTAGTACATAATCTAACGTCTTATTTAAATGCGGAATTTTTATGAACTGGCTCGCACACCTCCCCACTCAACGTACACCATGGTTGTTATTTACTGGCATTGTTTTTTTACTAGAAGTCACCGCACTATTTTTTCAATACCAGATGGGCTTAGCGCCGTGCATTATGTGCATCTATCAGCGTACCGCTGTGTTAGGTTTATTAGGCGCAGGTATTATTGGCTCGGCTAAACCTCAAAACAAACTTGTAAGAGCCTTTGCATATTTAGTGTGGGGTGTATCGAGTATTTGGGGTTACCTAATCGCCCGTGAACATATCGATATGCAAACCACTACAGATCCTTTTGCATTTAGCTGTGAGTTTGAACCAAACTTCCCATCGTTTATGCCGCTGCACAAGTGGATCCCAAGTTTTTTTCAAGCAACAGGTGATTGTGGCAATATAGATTGGCAATTTGCGAGCTTAAGTATGCCAGCTTGGATGGAAATCATATTTGCATTATTTACTGTAACGTTATTTATTTTAGTAACTTGCCGTTTATTAATTAAAAAGACGATTTAATATGTTCACCTTTTTTTCTAGCCAAATAGATGAATTAAAACAGCTAAAAATTCGCCAGCGTCAGCAGGTAATTGCTTTGTCTTTAAGCATGCTTTCACCTACTGATAGAGTGTTACTGCGTATTATAAAGCTAGTACTGCTTAGCCCATTGTTTTTAATATTTACTGTGTTCAAAGGGTGGATTTTAATTCCGTTTTTAATTATTGGCGGGCTTTGCTACCCATTACTCACTACACCTATCGAAATTAACTTTGCAAAAAAACATCTAGCTGAAGCATTAAAACAATATAACCAGAGCAGTTAGCGCTCTGGTTATACCTGCTTATCTAAAGCGATATTTTACCTTCTAGTTTTTCTAATAACTTTTTACCAATACCTTTAACATTTGATAAATCACTTAAATTTTCAAAATCACCGTTTTCTTGGCGATAATCAACTATGGCTTGAGCTTTTTTTTCGCCAATCCCCGGTAACTGAGCAAGCACCTTTGTATCAGCGTTATTTATACTCACGGTCTCAAACTGTGGCATTTGCTTTGTTACTTCCGGTAATTGCGCGTTTACAGCAGTAATCGGCAGTAAAAATAGTAACCCCACAACTAGTAAGCTTTTTATAGTTTTCATTTGTTCGTCCTTATTACTCTTTTATGAGTTTTTAAATATTGCTCAGGAAAGTCAATAAACAAGGAACAAAAAGTTCGTCACTTAAAGAGTACCTAAACGCATTATCACCATGATCCGAAATCCTGAAAATGCAGCTGGCACAACAAGTGATTGCTTAACTAAAGTAAAGTTACAGTTTTTTGTCAAATTTAAGACAGCGAAAATCAATACTCTTAGCTTGCAAAATCCTTCGCAAACCATTACTGTACATAAAAACAGTAATATAATGGTTTTTTATAAACCACAGTACCACGCAAGCTTGCAGGAGAAATCATGGCTGTTGTTGTTAAATATGTTGTAGAACGAAACGGAGTTGAGCGCATGACGTTTACTACCAAAAAAGAAGCTGATGCCTATGACAAAATGCTGGATATAGCTGAGTCACTTGAACTGATGTTAGAAAAGGTAGATGTGCCGTTAAGCGAGCAACAAGTCGAATCATTAGCACTTGAAATTGCAAAAAGTAAAGATGACTTTATGGCAGTACTTAAAGGTGGCAAAGAGCCTGCAGCAGCTAAGGCACCTACAAAAAATAAGAAAGCTGATAATATAGCGCCAATTAAAGACGACGAGCAGCAAGCAAGCTAGCCGTATTAAAAAAACACATAAAAAGGGAGTAACTAATGTTACTCCCTTTTTACTTTGAGCCCTGTATTTATATGGGCTAAAGGTTTGGTATTACTTTTCAGCACGACCCATAAATTTGTGTTCTACTGTATTAATACGGATGCGATCGCCTGTAGAAATATGCTCTGGTACAGAAATAGTTAAGCCAGTAGAAAGCTTTGCTGGTTTAGAGCGAGCACTTGCTGAAGCACCTTTAATTGAAGGGTCTGTTTCTTCAACAACAAGTTCAACACTTGAAGGTAAATCAAGGCCTACCGGAGCGCCATCAATAACAATTACGTGTACGCCTTGCGTTTCTTCATTAACGAATTGAATTTCTTCTGCTATTGCATCTTTATTTAAGTTATACGGCGTGTAGTCTTCATTATCCATAAACACATATTCATCGCCATCTACATACGAAAGCATCACTTCACGACGAGTAAGGTCGGCAAGCGTTAACATATCACTGTCTTTAAATGTTTCGTCCACTTTAGCACCGGTTACTACATCGTATAAACGCATACGGTATAAGCTACCACCTGCACGACCCTGCGGCACAGAGCGCACAATATCTTTTACAACTAAAACACGATTATTAAAATCAATAGCTGTACCTTTTTTAACTTCACTCGCCTTTGGCATGTGTGTATTCCTATTATTTTTGTGATTGGCAGAAACATACCACGAACTAGATTTTGTTCAACAATTAAGTTGATCTTATAATATACATTTACTGTATTAGGTTGTATTAGCTTGCAAAATTCTAATTTATACTAAAATACATATAATCAAATGAACAAAAAACTGCTATGGTAGCTTTACCGAGTATGACTTCAAGGAATGGATCATGGACCAGACTAAAGTACATGAGTATTTAATTAAAAAACCACTTGTGCAGGTTACTAAACCATTTGCGCAAGAGGTTGATGTTTATAAAGTGAATCATAAAATGTTTGCTACTCTTGCTGTTGGCAATGATGGTGAAACAAACGATGATGGAGAAGTTATTTGGTGGCTTAATTTAAAGTGTGATCCTGACGAGGCGCTTTCGTTGCGTGACATTTTCCCAGCGGTGATCCCTGGTTATCATATGAACAAACGTTTATGGAACACTGTTATTCTAGACGGCACAATTCCACAAGGTGAAATTGAGCGAATGATTGATAACTCATTCAGTTTAGTAGTAGAAAACATGCCAGAAAAAGACCGACAAGCTATTTTACTTCATTTGTAGGCATTTTTGGGCTAGGCGTTACTAGCCCATTAAAATACCCTAAAGCTTCAGTGTATAAATTAAATCATCATACAGCTTACCACTAATGCTGTGGGAGCTTGCAAGCGTTTCTGTATGCGTTAAACCACACTTACTCAGTACCTTTTCAGAATTAATATTCCCACGTGTTACCACAGCTTTATACTGGCTTATTTTGCACTCATTCCATGCCCAATCTATCACAGCCCTTAAAGATTCTGTGGCATAACCATAGCCAAAATACTCTGGCATAAATAAGTACCCAAGCTCTGCTGTATCTCCATCATAAGTAAAACCTGTTACCCCAAGCAAAACATCTGAAACCTTATCTGTTACAACTAAACACAATGGGTCTCGAGAGCTTGTATCCCAATTACCTAGGCGCTGTTCAAATCGATTGCGTACAAAGGCCTCACTAGGCATGTCGTAACAATAACGCAGCACTTGTGGTTCTCTGTGTAATTGCAAAAATAGCGTCCAGTCGCGACTTTGTAATTGGCGCATTGTTAATCTGGGTGTAAATAACTGCATTAATTCCCTTATTTACCTACGTACTAAGTAATTACGCTAACACATAACATACTAATTCACTTAATTAATCGATTTTGGGAATGGGAAAACGTATTCATAGTAAAGCAAAATAATTAAGTATTATTGCGGATTGGTATTATGTATCTATTAATAGCAGGCATAAAAAAACCGCATATAAATGCGGTTTTTATTAAAGCAGCTGTTAAGAGTCTTGTTTTGGTGACTCTACTACGCTTTCTTCATTTTGCTTATCAGAAGATTCAGCGTGTATTACTTGCTCTTCAATTGTGGCTGAGCTTGGCTCATCAGTGGCTGTTTGCACATTGTAAAATGTAGCGCCTGAGTTTGCCATTGCAACCAACGTATCGCACGGAGCAAAGTTCGCATTGCTGTTAGCTAAAGTAGACATGTCAGAGCTTACTTTACTTGCGCCAAGTTTATCCATGTAGCTAAACGGCCCACCTAAAAACGGTGGGAAGCCAATGCCAAATATAGCGCCAATGTCGCCATCACGTGGGCTTGCAATAATGCCATCATCTAAACAACGTACGGCTTCGTTAAGCATTTGAGATACACAACGCTTAGCAATTTCGCTTTTATTTAAACGCGGTGCAGGTGTTACACCTAATAGCTCATAGACAGACTCGTCAACTTTCTTGCTCTTTTTATCGTACTCATAAAAACCACGACCCGTTTTACGGCCTAGGCGTTTTGAATCAATCATACGAGAAAATGCATCTGGTGCTTTAAATCGTTCGCCTAGTTCTTTTTCAAGAATTGGGGCAATTTTAGAGCCTATATCAATCCCTACTTCGTCAAGTAAAGCAAGCGGCCCCACTGGGAAGCCAAACTCTACAAGCGCTGCATCTATTTTTTCAATTGGCTCACCGGCAAGCATTAAATTAGCCGCCTCATTTACATAAGGCGCTAAAATACGATTTACGTAAAAACCAGCCATGTCTTTTACCACAATTGGCGTTTTACCTTGCTTACGAGCAAAGTTAACTACACGCGCAATGGTCTCTTGTGAAGTCCCTTCATGAGGAATAATTTCCACTAGTGGCATTTTTTCAACTGGCGAGAAGTAATGCAGGCCAATCACGTTTTCTGGACGCTGCGCCTGTGCTGCAATTTGTGAAATAGGCAGTGATGACGTGTTACTAGCAAAAATAGTATTGCTTTGACATTGCTGCTCTATATCAGCAACCATACCCTGCTTTAAGGCTAGGTCTTCAAATACAGCTTCTACTACTAAATCAATGTGTTTAAAGCCGCTGTAGTCAGTTGTACCGGTAATACGGTTCATGGTTAACTGCATATCAGCTTTAGACATAATACGGCGCTTAAGGCGCTTATCTAAAATTTTGTAGGTGTAGTTCATGGCATTACTAATGCCTTGCTCAGCTACATCTTTAATACGCACAGGTACTTTGGCTTTTACTGCGCTTACATGTGCGATACCAGCACCCATTAAGCCACCACCTAAAACGGCTGTTTTACTAATAGCCGGCGCATCATCGTTGCGCCACTCTTTTTTCATTTCAGTGGTTGCAAAGAAAATACTACGAAGCGCTTTAGATTCATCACTCATTACAAGTGTTGCAAAGCTTTCAGCCTCTGTTTTATATGCTTTTAATTTATCAAGCTCTACACTTGCACGCACAGCCTTAATAATTGCAAGCGGTGCTGGGTAATGTCCGCCGGTTTTTTTAAGTACGTTTTCTTTCGCCTTTTTAAAGATAAAGTTACGGCCAAACGGGTTTGACTCTAATAATTTGCTTACTTTATCAAGCTTAGGCTCTTTATCCTGTGGCTTTTTCTTAGCTGCAAATTCTTTAGCGACTTTTAACAATACACTTTGTGGCACAACGTCGTCTAATACGCCCGCTTTTTTAGCTTGCTTAGGACGAATCTGCTTACCTGTTAGCATCCACTCTAGTGCTTTTTGAATGCCTACAATTTTAGTTAAACGCTGCGTACCGCCGCCACCTGGCAATAAACCAAGTTGTACTTCAGGAAGGCCTACTTTAGTAATATCGCTATCTGTGCCTACGCGGTAATCACACGCTAAAGCAAACTCTAAACCACCACCAAGCGCCGCACCATGTATTGCACTTACTGTTGTATAAGGTAGTTTTGTCATATCAAAAAAGGCTTGATGACAAAGCTCACTAATTGCTAAAGCATCTTCACGCTTTTGCACGCTATCAAGCATTTTTACATCAGCGCCCGCGATAAAGTTATCACTTTTACCACTTATAAATACCATACCCTTTACTGACTCTTGCTTAGCCGCTTCAAGTAAAGCTTTTAAGTCATCAGCGAATGAGTCGCGCAGGGTGTTCATTTTCTCACCCGGCACATTAATGGTTACTACGGCAATTTTGTTTTCATCTACCGTTAAATTAAATACTGAATCTGACATTACGCGCTCTCCAATACAAAGGCTGCACCTAAACCACCAGCAGCACACGCTGTTGTTAATGCTAAACCGCCACCACGACGTTTAAGCTCGTGTAAGCTTTGCGTAATTAAGCGAGCACCTGTTGCAGCAAATGGGTGACCATATGCTAAAGAGCCGCCGTTAACGTTAAACTTATCCATGTTAATTTCGCCAATTGCTTTGCTACGACCAAGTTGCTCTTGCGCAAACTTATCTGATGCAAACATTTTCATATTGGCAAGTGTTTGCGATGCAAACGCTTCGTGCATTTCGATTAAATCTAAATCAGCAAGTGTAATA
This sequence comes from Pseudoalteromonas sp. H103, assembly GCF_001469205.1. Taxonomy (NCBI): domain Bacteria; kingdom Pseudomonadati; phylum Pseudomonadota; class Gammaproteobacteria; order Alteromonadales; family Pseudoalteromonadaceae; genus Pseudoalteromonas; species Pseudoalteromonas sp. H103. The sequence goes on from NZ_LOFG01000012.1 coordinate 256,195, forward strand.
CCCGCTCTATCTAGTGCGATAGGCGTTGAGTGCGCTGGACCCATTAGCATGTCTTTTTCTACACCAATAGCCGAAAACGCAAAGCTACGTACATAACCTAAAATTTCGTAGCCTAGTGCTTTTGCTTTGCTTTCGCTCATCATCAGTACCGCTGCTGCACCATCAGTTAAAGGTGTTGCGTTTGCTGCGGTCACTGAGCCATGTTGGCGGTCAAATACCGGTTTAAGTTTAGCGTAGCCTTCAACCGTTGAATTTTTACGAATGTTATTATCTTCTTCAATAAAGCTTTTGTATGGCGGTAAGTGCGCCGTCATTACTTCATCTTTTAACTTGCCATCAGCCCATGCTTGGGTTGCAAGTGAGTGCGAGCGATGCGCAAGTGCATCTTGATCTTCACGGCTAATGTTATGTGTTTTAGCCATTTGCTCAGCAGTTTGCCCCATTGAAAGGCCTGTTGAGTACTCAGCAACCGCAGGGGGCACTGGTAATAAATCTTTTAAACGTAGTTTTGAGAATATTTGTAAACGCTGGCCTAATGTACGCGCTTTATTTAAATCAACTAAGCTGCCTGCTAGCTTTTTACTAACACCAATTGGCAGTACTGAAGATGAGTCGGCGCCACCGGCAATACCTACATTTACAGAGCCTGCCATAATAGACTCAGCTACATTAGCAATGGCCTGAAAGCTGGTAGCACATGCGCGCGATACAGAATACGCGTCTACGCCTACAGGCATACCCGTACCTAAAACAATTTCACGTGCAATATTTGGCGCTTCTGGCATTTGTACTACTTGACCAAATACAAGTTGATCGATTTCTGACTTGTCGAAATTTAATCGTTCAAGCATTTCGTTAACAACCAACTTACCCATATCAAGGGCTGGTACATGGTGAAACGCTGTTGCTTGTTTTGCAAAAGGTGTACGTAAGCCGCTAACTATGGCAATACGGTCGCCCTTTGGTGTTTTTAGTATGTTTTGCTCAGACATTTATGCTCTCCCGCTGACAGGTCTGACCTGTTTGTTTTCCTCGATTCTAAACAACCCGTGTGCTAAAGCCAATAGATAAACACAAATTTATACAAAAGCACTACAGGCAGATACATAAACAGTACTTAATATTGGCTACCACAATAGGCTTTTTTAAGCGTTTTTACAAAGTTTTGTGGTACGCTAAAAACAGTTAAAAAATAACGAACTATTTTGAAAAATTAAGTCTAACCCTTGAGTTACTCAATTATAAACCTTATAACTAGGTCAGAATTTATTACCTAAAACAATTTAGGTACAACCCAAGCTGACGAGGACAGTCTACTTATTATGGCAGCTAACGCATTTTCACAATTAAAAACGTACTTAGATACACAGATTATTGGCCAGCCAGAGCTCACTCAAGCACTACTTATTGCAATTTTAGCCGACGGCCATTTATTAGTAGAAGGCCCTCCAGGGCTTGCAAAAACGCGTGCTGTAAATGCGCTCGCTAAAGGGATTGAAGGCTCGTTTCAACGTGTACAATTTACGCCTGACTTATTACCTGCAGACGTAACAGGCACCGATATATACCGCCAACAAACCAGCGAGTTTGTATTTGAAAAAGGCCCTTTGTTTCATAATCTTATTTTAGCAGATGAAATAAACCGTGCCCCAGCGAAAGTACAATCAGCACTACTAGAAGCCATGGCAGAGCGCCAAGTTACAGTAGGTAAAAACACCTATCCGCTTAGCGATTTGTTTATGGTTATGGCAACCCAAAACCCGCTAGAGCAAGAAGGTACTTACCCGCTGCCAGAAGCACAGCTTGACCGCTTTTTATTACATTTAAGTATTGGTTATCCGGGCGCCGAGCACGAGCTAGACATTTTACACCTAACTCGAGGTGAAGCATTAAAAGAGCAGCAAGCTGTTTTACAAAAAATTAGCCAAAGCGATTTATTTGCTGCCCGCCAAGCAATTTTAGGTTTGTATTTAGCCGAGCCTCTTGAGCAGTATTTAGTACAGCTTATTATTGCAACACGAGAAGGCGCGCAACTAGATGAGCAACTGGGTCGTTGGATAGAATTTGGCGCAAGCCCACGTGCAACTATTGCACTGGATAAATGTGCCCGAGCTCACGCTTGGTTAAACGGCCGCGATTTTGTAGCTCCCGATGACATTCAAGCCGTTGTGCATAATGTACTGCGCCACCGTATTATTTTAAGCTACGAAGCGCAGGCCGATGGCATTACTAAAGATCAGGTAATAAGCCGAATTGTTGAACTTGTAGCCGTACCATAAGTTATGCAAAAACAATTAGACCCTCAGGCATGGCTGAAAGAAAGCCATAGCCACGGTGTAAATTTAGCACTAAAAGAGCTGATGTATTACAAAGCAAAAGCGCAGTTACTCGAGCTTGCACCAAAAGTTAAAATTAAAAATAGTTTAACTGGGCAATACCTTGCGCCACATAAAGGCCGAGGAATGGAGTTTGCCGAAGTGCGCCATTACCAGCAAGGCGATGATATTCGCTCTATTGACTGGCGAGTAACAGCGCGCACCGGCGAAACCCATACAAAGCTTTTTCAAGAAGAAAAAGAGCGCCCAGTTTTTGTATTTACTGATTTTTCAAACTCAATGCTATTTGGCTCAAAGCTGCTGCTTAAGTCGGTACAGGCTGCGCACATTAGCGCGCTAGTTGCTTGGTCGGCGTGTCAGCGCGGTGATAGAATTGGCGGCATTGTGTTTAACCAGCACTCGCATTTAGAACTTAAGCCAAGCGCACGCGAAAAAGCCGTTCTTAAACTTTGCCATAACCTATGCGACAACCACCATCAAGCACTTAACAATATAGACAAACAAGCCACTAACAACTTTAGCGATAATTTAAAACGCCTTAACCACTTAGCTAAACCAGGCAGCTTAGTGTATTTAGTCTCTGATTTTAATGCCCTAGATGATGCAAGCTTTAAGCAATTAGAAATTTTAAGCCGCCACTGCGAACTAATAGGCTGTCATATAAGTGACCCGTTTGAGCATCAGCTCCCTGCGTTTAAACAAACGGTTACGGTAAGTGCAAATAACCAAGACTTTGCCCTTCCGCTAATGGATAACAGTTTTAGAGAACGCTTTGCAAAAAATGCCAAACACGCATTTAGCACTCGCCTTAATCGCTTAACTAAATCAGGCCTTAATTTAATATCATTCAATGCAGCCAGCCCGCTTGAACTGCAATTAGTGAGAAAGTAACCATGCAACCCAATCCACTCGACGGCCTGCACGACATAATAGCACCAAGCCAAGTAAGTTGGTGGCCACTCGCCCCTGCTTGGTGGGTTATTATTACCCTGCTATTTATAGCAACCTGTGCAGCTGCTTTTTGGTTTTACAAAAATCACAAATTTAAAAAACCAAAACGTTACGCAATAGACTTAAGTAAAACAGAGCAAAACCCGCTCAAGCTTCATATTATTTTAAAACGCCTTGTTATTGAGTATTACGATAAACGCCTAGCTGCACAATCAACAACTAATTGGTGCAATACGCTTCATGCGTTAACCGGCTTAAGCTTTAGCGAACAAGAAATACTCAGCCTTTATAATACCGAGCAAGCAAACGAAGCACTAAGTGACAAGTTTCGCCAAGGTATTAAACAATTTAAACTAAAGGAGTCAGTACATGTTTGAGTTTAGCTGGCCCTGGTTATTTTTATTACTGCCACTGCCTTTATTACTTTTATTATTAAAACCGGCTGCAACTAGCGCACAAACGCGCCTTCGCATTCCTAGCTTTGCTAAACACAACTTAACCACGCATTGCCTTGAGCAAGGTGCACGTAAGTTAAATGTTTTCGAATGGATTTTATGGTTATTACTTGTAACAGCGGCTGCAAACCCAACGTGGTTAGACGAGCCTATTTCATTACCTAATGAAGGGCGCGATATAATGCTCGCGGTTGATTTATCAGGATCTATGACCGAACAAGACATGGCCTACAACGGCCAGTATGTTGACCGCCTTACTATGGTAAAAGCTGTATTGAGCGACTTTATAGAACAGCGCCAAGGCGACAGGCTTGGCTTGATATTATTTGGCGACACCGCATTTTTACAAACACCACTTACGCGCGACGTGAAAACAGTAAGTAAAATGCTCAGCGAATCTCAAATTGGCTTGGTAGGGCGCGCCACGGCTATTGGCGATGCACTAGGTTTATCGGTAAAACGTTTTGCTAATAAAGATAAAAGTAATCGAATTGTGGTGCTTTTAACCGATGGGCAAAACACAGCCGGTAATTTAAAACCAGAAGATGCCCTACTCCTTGCCCGCGAAGAAGGTATTAAAGTATATACCATAGGTGTAGGCTCAGATAACCCACGCGGCTTTAGCCTATTTAATATGGGTGGTTCAAGTGGTGGCAGCTTAGATGAAAGCTTACTAAAACAAGTAGCGGAGCAAACAGGCGGCTTATACTTTAGAGCAAAAGATGTAGCCGGCCTTCAGCAAATATACGCTGAGCTTGATAAATTAGAGCCAATAAGTGCTGATGAACAAACATTTCGCCCACAAAGCTCACTATTTTACTACCCACTACTGATTGCTATTTTACTCATTAGCTTAAAAGTAATGATAAGTACTTTGCGTGCACTTAAGGAGCCTAACTAATGGATTTCGAATTTATTCGCCCAGCTGTTTTGTGGCTTTTAATACCTGCTGTAGCGCTATTTTTTGTCGCGTTTATTAAACATAAAAAAACGACAGCAGATAACTTAATCGCTCCTCATTTGGCGTCGTTTATTATGAGCGAATCAAACACTAAAACTAGCCAACCGCTTTGGCTTATTGCTGTATTTTGCTGTTTAGGTATTTTATTTAGTGCAGGCCCTAGCTTTGAAGAAAAACAAGTGCCCGTATTTCAAAGTAAAAGCGCTCGCGTAATCGTTATGGATATGTCGTATTCAATGTACAGTACCGACATTTTACCAAACCGTTTAACGCAATCGCGCTTTAAAGCACTCGATATGATTGAGCTATTTAAAGAAGGCGATACAGCCTTAGTTGCCTACGCAGGTAGCGCATTTACTATTTCTCCTTTAACTAACGACGCCACTACACTTGCCAATTTAATCCCAAGTTTGAGCCCCGACATAATGCCTGACAAAGGCTCTAATGTTTTAGCCGGGCTGGATATGGCAAAAGAGCTTTTAACTCAAGCAGGTTATATTGATGGCGACATAATTTTAGTTACCGATGGCATAGATCAAACTGAGCAAAGCGATGTAAGTGACTTTACTAACAACAGCCAATACCGCTTAAATATTTACGGTGTAGGTACTGCCCAAGGTGCGCCAATAAAATTACCTGAAGGCGGCTTTTTAAAAGACCGCTATGGGCAAATTGTAGTGCCTACTCTTAACTCATCACAATTAAAAGGTCTTGCCAGCAACAGCGGTGGCAAATATGCAAGTTACCAGCCTAGCAGTAGCGACATTGCAGCGTTTGCACCAAATGCAAATAGCGAGCTGTTAAAAGATGAAAAGCAAAGCCATGCACTTTGGCGAATAGATGCAGGTATTTATGGCTTACTTATTTTATTGCCTTTAGGTTTATATTTATTTAGAAACGCAGCTTTTGTAGGTGCTTTTTTAGTATTGAGTTTTTTACCACAGCAACAGGCCTACGCCGTAGAGCTACCCGCGTTTTTAAAAAATACCGATCAGCAAGCGCTAGATGCATATCAAAATAAAGATTTTGAAAGCGCAGCCAATGCCGATTCAAGTAAATTAAAAGGTGCGGCTTTATACCAGCAAGGCAACTTTGAAGAGGCGCTTAATGCGTTTAGCAAAGATAAGTCGGCCTCTGGTTTATACAATTATGGTAATGCACTTGCAAAAGCGGGCCAGCTTGAGCAGGCTATTGACGCTTATAAACAAGCACAAAACCTACAAAGCGATTTTAGTGAAGCCGCCGACAACCAAGCACTTGTTGAACAGCTTTTAAATCAGCAAAAGCAACAAGACCAGCAAGATCAAAACGGTGACTCTCAAAACGAGCAAAACAAAGATGAGCAAAACCAACAGCAAAATGATCAATCAAAGCAAGATCAGCAGCAAAGCGATGGTGAAAAAAGCGAATCTCAAGAAGGTGAAAACCAGGGCGAACAATCACAAGATCAGCAAGGTAAACCCGACGAGTCTGATAAAGATAAAAATGAGCAATCAGACTCAGAGCAAAACGCACAGCCTGGCTCGCAATCAGATAAGCAAAATGAACCTGACATGCAAGCAGAGCAACAAACTGAGCAAGCACAAAAAGAGTCTGAACAAGCTAAACAAGAACCGCAAAACGCACAGCCACAAGGTATTACTGAACAAGCGTTAACGGATGAGCAAAAGCAAAATGCACAGCAACAAGCTGCTCAAGCACAGGCACGTGAGCTTACCAACGAAGAGAAAGAAAAAGCGCAGCAGCTTAATCAGTTATTAAGAAAAGTACCGGACGACCCGGCAATTTTATTACGGAATAAAATGCAATTAGAAGCCCAAAAAAGACAATATCAACGTCGCCCTACAGGAGTAGAAAAATCATGGTAATGCGATTATTTTGCTGTTTATTGCTATTAAGTGCGATGCCAACATGGGCCGCCACCAAGTTAGAAGCAAGCGTAGATAAAAACCCTGTACTTGCAGGTGAATTTTTTATGCTCAACATAACAGTAGACGATACAGTTAAAGGCCAGCAACCAGACACATCAGCACTACTTAAAGATTTTGTTGTTGGACCTACAAGCTTAAGTTCACGAACAAATATTATTAATGGCAGCATTAATAAACAAACTACGTGGTCAGTAAAGTTAATGACCCGCGCCGAGGGTGAATACACGATTCCACCTTTTAGTGTTGCCGGGCTTACATCCCAGCCTATTAAATTAAAAGTAGCCAAGCGCTCAGCGGATGCAGATAAAAATAATGATATATTTTTAAAAACAGAGCTCTCTAGTAACTCTATTTTTGTGCAGGAAGCCGGTGTTTACACTATAAAACTTTATCTCGCTAAAGAGCTACTTGATGGCAGCTTAAGCACGCCTAATATGGAGGATGCGCAATTAACGCAGTTAGGTAAACAAACTGAGAGTTACGAGCTTGTAGATGGTAAACGCTACCTCGTTATTACCCGCGAATACTTAATTCAGCCTCAAAAAAGTGGTCTTTACACTATTGCTGGGCCAGCTTTTCAGGGGCGCGTTCAGCAAAACTACCGACAACTTGAGGTGTCTGCACTTGGCGATGATCAGCAAATAGAAATAAAGCCTATACCAAGTAATTATAAAGGTGCATGGTTACCAAGCGAACTTGTTAATTTAGATGAGCAGTGGCAACCAGAAGAAAACACCGTAGAAGTAGGCACCCCCATTACACGTACAATTACCCTAACGGCGCTTGGAGTAACAAAAGAGCAATTACCCGAAATCACAATGCCAACAATAGACGGCATTCGCAGCTACCCAGATGAAAAGGAAAATAACAACGCTGTACGTGATGGGCGAGTCGTGTCGCAGCAAACCGCATCGTATGCGCTGCTACCTCAAAAGCCAGGTACTTACACACTGCCTGAAATAAAATTACCTTGGTATAACACTAAAATTAACCGTATTAGTTATGCAACGCTGCCTAAGCGCACTATAACCGTGACAAGTAACGCAAATACACCCTCGCCCGATGTAACCAATGCAATAGCTTCAAATGAACAAAGCAGCAAAATAAATCCATCGAGTAACTTAGCGCAGCAATCTACACTCGAACCGGTTGTTCAAAGCGTTACACCGCTTTGGTTAATTATTGTTGCAGTGCTTGGTTATATTTTATGGATTATTACTGCAATTTTATTTTGGTTAAACCGTTCTACTAATAATGAACTAAAAATTGATAGCTTAAAAAGCAACAACAAAGCGCCGCTTTCACTAAATAGATTAAAAAATGCCGCCAAAGTTAATAACTCAAGCGCATTTTATAGCGAGCTAAATAATGTTGCTAAAGAGCTTACAGGTAAAAACGTTGCCGCTATTGATGCACTAACAAACCTTATTAATAACAGCGAATTAACGGCGCTAATAAACCAACTACAAGCTACGCTATATGCTAATAACAGCACAAAGAGCGATCTTAATGCTATTATTAAAATAATTGAGCAGTACCAAGCTCAAAGCAATACGTCGCAACAAGCTGTATTAAAAGACCTTTATTAACTAGTTTGATAAATTTAGGTCTTTTCATGCATTAAATAATAATTTTTAAATAAAAAAGTACTTATGCTTGGAAAGAAAATATTAAATAATCAGGTCTTAGTTGATATGGCAGAGAAACAAAAGCGTTATGAAGCCTTGGTGCATGTATACAATAAGGAGCTTTATCGCTTTGCTTATTGGTTATGCCGTGACCCACATATAGCAGATGATTTAGTGCAAGAGACGTTTTTACGTGCTTGGCGCTCGCTTGATTCATTACTGGATCAAAAAGCGGCTAAGCCTTGGCTACTGACTATTTTACGCAGAGAAAACGCACGTCGTTTTGAACGTAAACAGTTTGATTACAGCGACGTAGAAAACGATACCCTTGTTGATGAAACGAGCCATTCACTTGATGATGAAATGGAACAAACAGTTATACAACGCCAAATTGCGCTGCTATCTGATGAATACAGAGAACCATTACTACTTCAAGTTGTAATGGGCTGCTCTGGTGAGGAGATTGCAGAAATACTCGATTTAAATAAAAACACGGTAATGACTCGTTTATACCGTGCCAGAAACCAACTTAAAGAGGCTTTAAGCCGTGATGATGAACAACTTAAAGGAGCATCAAAATAATGGATGATCTTGAGTTTCGTCGCCGCACTATTGCGCAGCCAAACGATTTAGAAAAAGAGCTTTTGGAGTTTGCTAAAGAAAGCTCTCAGAGACAAAGCTTTATTAACGATATGAAAGATTTTGATAAACAAATTCAAGACGCGCTAGATATACCAGTGCCAGATAACCTTGCTGAGCGAATTCTTTTAAATACCTCTTTAAAAGAAAAAGCACTGCAAGAAGAACAAGCATCTGGTAAAAATGTGGTAGATGCGCGCTCGCGTTTTAAGTTTGACCGTGTGCATTTAGCACTTGCTGCGTCTTTTTTTGTAGCAATGGGCGCGTTCTTTTTTAGTTCTGAACAGCACATTGCCCATGAAGCGGGTGAACATGCCTTAACACATGTTTACCACGAAATTAGTGCACTAGATAAAACAGATGCGATTAGCTTACAAAGCGTAAACGATAAGCTGGCTATGCTTGGTGGACACATTGAAGAGCTTCCGGGCAAAATTACCTACGCTATGTTTTGTGATTTTAAAGGTCAGGAAGGATTACACTTAATATTTGAGTCAGACTTTGGCCCAATGACGGTATTTATTGTACCTTCTGACAACCAGTCGTTTGGTTTTGGTGATGACGACTTTAGCGATGAGCGTTTTGAAGGCCATATTAACCGAGGTACACAAGCAGATACCATTTTAGTGGCTAATGCTGGCGCACCTATTAATGTGTATAACGAACGCGTTACGGGTGCTATTCGCTGGTTATAGTCACTCGTTAGTTATTTTGAAAAGCCGTACAGTGTTTACTGTGCGGCTTTTTGTATATAACCCCACAGTTGCCTAATTTACGCTCAACCATATTGATTTTTAACGTAATTTATTAAATTTTGCTGAAAAGTTAATTATACTCGCCGCTCAGTCTTATTTAGGGAATTACATGAAGAACATCATTGTTATATTTTCATTACTTGCATTACTTTGTACGGCAAGTTTTGATGCACACGCACGCAAAAAATTTGGCAGTAGTAAACGTGGTAAAACACCAACCACACAGCAAACAACACAAAACAAACAATCTGACATTCCAGCCTCTACAGCTCCAAAAGCCAAATCGAATAAAAAAGGGGTTATGGCCGGTATATTTGGCGGGCTTTTAGCCGGTGGCTTAATTGCTGCTATGTTAGGCGATGACTTTGAAGGCTTCCAACTTTTAGAGATAATTTTACTAGCTGGGGGACTTTTTATTTTATTTAAACTGATCACCGGTTTTATGCGCGCAAAACATTCTCCTCAACTTGCCAATGCAAGCATATCGCAAAATGCGTTTAAGCAAGCGCCTATAGAGCAACCTACAAACACAGGCTTTACAAATAGTGCCCCACAAAGTGAAAACGTACCTTTTAATTTGCCGCCTAATTTTGACGTTAATGGTTTTTTACAAGGTGCTCGCAATCATTACCGCACACTGCAAAGTGCTTGGAATAATGCAGATTACGCCACGATGGCAGAATATTTAAGCCCAGAGCTTGTTGCAGAGTTTAAAGCTGAACGCGAAGCAATACAAAGCGTAGAAACAGAAGTAATGTTTATTGATGCTGAGCTAGTGCGCGCAGATATTACAGCTACTGAATGGCAAGTAAGTGTTCGCTTTAAAGGTAAGTACCGCGACTTAGGTGATAAAAAAGAGGAGCCAATATTAGAAATTTGGCACTTAGAGCGCGCTATTTCAGACGGTGCTCCTTGGCTTATTGTTGGTGTCGAAGATTTAATCGACGCTTAGTAAGATAGTTCACCGCGCTTTAATTACTATTACTAGCGCGGTGTTTTATTGTATTAGTAAACCGCTAAACAGCGTTTAAGTTATTAAAAAACAATTGATTTACCACGTCCTGAGCTTTCAGAAGCTGCGTCTAATTTACCCTCTTTACTAATAATGACATGTAAATCACCAAAGTGTCGCTCATCAAGGGTGTAACCCATTTTTATAAGCTCTGCTTTAACGTTATCAGTTAAACCGCTATGTGTTCTAATTACGTTTTTAGGCCAAAGTTGATGATGAAAACGCGTGCTGTTTACAACATCAACCGCACTCATATCAAACTCTACGGCATTTAAAATAGACTCATAAACAGAGCTTATAATCGTTGTTCCACCCGGTGAACCTGTTACCATTTTCACTTTATTATCTTTTAACAGTATGGTAGGTGTCATAGAGCTAAGCATACGCTTGTTAGGTTGTATCTCGTTTGCTTTACCACCAATGGCGCCAAATACATTCATAACGCCTGGCTTGGCGCTAAAGTCGTCCATTTCATCATTTAAAATAAACCCTGCGCCTTCAACGACAACCCCACTTCCAAAACTTAGATTTATAGTTGTAGTGTTTGCGACTGCATTACCCATGTTATCAACAATTGAAAAATGCGTAGTTTGCTCACTTTCTTTTAAACCAGGTTTAATGTTTTCGGTTGTAGAAATAGCCGTTAACGAAATATCGTCGCTACGCTTTTTAAGGTAATTAATGTCTGTAAGTGCATTAACTGGTACATCAAAAAAATCAGGATCGCCTAAATACTCAGCTCTATCAGCAAATACGCGTTTACCTATTTCAGAAAGTAAATGCACATACTGCGTGGAGTTATGTACTAAACCCATATCTGGTTTTTTTAGCTCAAACATTTTGAGCCATTGTAAAATAGCGATACCGCCAGAGCTTGGTGGCGGTGATGTTAATACTTCATAGCCGTTCCAACTTGCTTTTATAGGTGTTCGCGATTTAGCCGTGTAATTTTTTAAATCATCTTGATTAATAATACCGCCATGTTGAAGCATAAATTTGGCAATAATTTTTGCAGTTTCGCCTTTATAAAACCCATCTTGACCATTATCGCGAATGCGTTTTAATGTAGCTGCAAGCTCAGGTTGCTTAAATACTTTATTCGCTTTTACATCAGCAAAATATTTTTCAAAATTCACTTCTATTTGTTTTGCTTTTAAATGCGCAATATAACGACTTACTCCCTGAGCTAATTTAGGAGGTACTACAAAGCCTTGCTCAGCCAATCTAACAGCAGGCTGTACTAATGCTTCCCATTTTAACGTGCCGTGTTTTTGATGAGCTAGCCACATACCTGCCACACTGCCCGGTACACCACTTGCGTGAATGCCATATATTGATTTATTAGCAACAACGTTACCTTGCTCATCTAAATACATATCTCGATGAGCTGCCGTTGGTGCTGTTTCACGATAATCTATAAAGTCGCCTTGGCCGTCTTTTTGAATAAGCATAAAGCCACCGCCGCCAATATTTCCGGCCTCGGGTAATGTAACTGCAAGTACAAACTGCGCTGCAATGGCAGCATCTACAGCATTACCTCCTTGTTCTAATATGCTTTTAGCAGCGTCGGCACTAAATGAGTCAGGCATCGCAACCGCACTTTGAGTAACTTGCTCAGCTGCTGCGCCAAATACACACAGCTGTAAAATAAACACACTTTTTACTATTAATTTATTTGGTGAAAACAACCCCATACAACATCCTTAATTTATTATTTTTTAAGTTACCCAACCACATTTATGCATATCAATTATGCTCAGGTCAATGTTTGCACAGGTAAATTTTAGTCTTAGTTTAAAGTGTTTTAGCGTATAAAACTGCGGGCAAGTCACCGTGTTCATCTGTGTGTGTATAACTTTTTATAAAGGTGAGCCCTAATTTTTTCATAATATTAATAGACCCTAGGTTATCTGTAATTGCAGTTGCACTGATTTTTTTAACATCTGCTTGTTTTGCTAATTCGTCGCACAATGCCTTTGCAGCTTCGGTTGCATAACCATTTCCCCAACTTTGCTGCTTAAAACGCCAGCCTATTTCAATATCACTAAAGTTAGGCTTATCACTAAAAAAGTGCATTGGTCTTATTAAAACCCAACCTATAAAAGTATTACTAGGCTTAATGCTTATAGCCCAAAGCCCCCACCCTTTTAGCTCATTTTTATATTCAAGCATACGAGGTATACCTTCGTTTTTAATTTTATCTAAGGATGTGGGTATCCCTCGCGTTAAAAACTGCATTACAGCCGGGTTCTGATCAAGCTCAAATAACAGCGGCCAATCGTGCTCATCCATTAATTTAAAATTTAATCGCTTTGTTACAGGTGTGTTCATTTTCATTGTTCTATAGTTAGTGTGAATTAATTACTTGTCTCCAAGGAGAGATCGCACATGAACAAATTAGCAGGTTTAGCTTTATTAGGCACTTTAATTACTTTAACGGGTTGTGAAGACGCTCAAGAAGTAAAAGAAGATGCAAAAGATAAAAGCGCGCAAATGCAAGAAAAGCTTGGTGATGCATGGGAAGATGTTAAAGATAAAACAAACGAGCTTAAAAACGACGAATCGTTAAACGAGCTGATGCAAGAAAGTAAAGCAATGGGCTTAGACATGTACGACGACGGTAAAGAAATTGCTGTTGATGCATGGGTTAAAAGCAAAGAAGCCGCAGGTGAGCTTACTGAAAAAACTAAACAAAAAGCGCATGAACTTGCACAAGAAATTGAGCAGGCACGTCAAGAGCACGAAGAAGGTTAATATAACCCTTCGCTCAATAAAAAAGGAAAGCTGAGGCTTTCCTTTTTTGTTTTTAGCGACTGGCCCTGCGGTTATTGCACCTTAGGGCTTGCTTAAAATTAGCCTTTATATTTACTCATAACTAAAGTAGCGTTAGTGCCACCAAAGCCAAAGCTATTAGACATAACTGTATTTAGCTCAACATCGCGACGTTCGGTTACAATGTTTAAACCTTCTGCCTGCTCGTCCAACTCATCAATATTAATAGAAGGCGCGACAAAGCTGTGCTCTAACATTAATAATGAGAAAATAGCTTCATGAACACCTGCAGCACCTAAAGCATGACCGGTCATAGCTTTCGTTGCGCTGATCATTGGTGAATTACCACCAAACACTTCTTGAATTGCGCCTAATTCTTTTACGTCACCTACTGGAGTAGATGTGCCGTGCGTATTTAAGTAATCAATGCTGTCTACATCTTGCATTGCTTGGCGCATACAACGTACAGCGCCCTCGCCCGATGGAGCAACCATGTCGTATCCATCAGATGTTGCGCCATAACCAACTATTTCTGCGTAAATGTGCGCGCCACGTGCAAGTGCATGCTCAAGCTCTTCAACTACAACAATACCGCCACCACCAGAGATAACAAACCCATCGCGGTTAGCATCATATGTGCGAGAGGCTTTTTCTGGGCTTTCGTTGTACTTAGTAGAAAGAGCGCCCATAGCGTCAAATTCCATTGCCAATGTCCAGTGAAGTTCTTCACCGCCACCAGCAAAAATTACATCTTGCTTACCAAGTTGAATTTGCTCTACAGCATGGCCAATACAGTGCGCAGATGTTGCACAAGCAGAGCTAATTGAGTAGTTAACGCCTTTAATTTTAAAAGGAGTCGCTAAACATGCTGATGTAGTGCTCGCCATAGTACGTGGAACCATGTAAGGACCTACACGTTTTACGCCTTTTTCACGTAAAATGTCAGCAGCTTCTACTTGCCACTTAGATGAACCACCACCTGAGCCAACTAATAAACCAGTACGTTCGTTAGATACTTGATCGTCAGATAAGCCTGCATCTTCAATTGCTTGCTGCATTGAAATGTAAGAATAAGCAGCTGCGTCGCCCATAAAGCGCATAGCTTTGCGGTCTACGTGCTCTTTAACGTCAATGTCAATTTTACCAGATACGTTACTGCGTAACTTATAATCGGCAAATTCTTGGTTAAAAGCGATGCCGCTTTTGCCAGTTTTTAACGACTCTAATACTTCTTCTTTGTTGTTACCGATGCTTGATACAACACCGATACCCGTAATTACGGCTCTTCTCATGGGTAATTCCCTTAGCTTAATACTAAATTGTGTTCTATTTTACGCTGATTTTAATCGCTAAGTGGTCAGCTTTCTAGCGTACACTTGTACTCTGAAGTTATAGCTTATAAATAACGCCAGACTATTTCAAAGAAAACCCGTAAAATAATCAAAAAATACACTCTATAAATGTAATAAGTCATGATAAAAAACGCCAAAATACACTTTAATAATTTGGGCACACCCGTAGCCGACAACTTTGACGATGTTTATTTTTCTAATGACGATGGCCTTGCCGAATCCCATTATGTGTTTTATCAACAAAACAATATAGAGTCACGGTTACAAAATCATGACCAATCGCATTTTGTTATTGCCGAAACCGGTTTTGGCACAGGCTTAAATTTTTTAAATACATGGCAATGCTTTAATGACCACTTAGAACGTATGCAAGTTCAAAATGAATGTGATAAAAGTGTAAAACGTCTGCATTTTATTTCATTTGAAAAATTTCCGCTTACAGTAAATGACTTAAAACAAGCACTCACCGCTTGGCCTACTTTAAGTCATTTGAGCGATCAGCTAACGATAAATTACCCTATTAATTTACAAGGCTGCCACCGTATAGAATTTAATAACGGGCAAGTTACACTCGATTTATACTTTGGCGATGTACTTGATTCAATAAACGCGATGAGCTATCCGCAAGCAGGAGTAGTAGATGCGTGGTATTTAGATGGCTTTGCACCAAGTAAAAACCCTGATATGTGGCAACAAAGTGTGTTTAATGCAATGGTTGATATTTCGCGCGAGTCTGCAACGCTTGCAACATTTACCGCCGCAGGGTTTGTGCGCAGAGGGCTTATTGAAGCAGGCTTTACAATGCAAAAAGCTAAAGGCTTTGCTCGTAAACGCGAAATGCTAACGGGCTTTCTAGCAACGCCAAATAGTCAGCAATCATCTCCTGTATATTTTAACCAAGACACCAGCGAACTTAAAAATGTGGCAATAATAGGCGGAGGTATAGCCAGCAGCTGCATTTTATATAGCTTAGCTAAGCGCGGTATTTCAAGCACACTGTTTTGCCAAGATGAAAAACCTGCAATGGGCGCATCACACAATGTACAAGGTGCTGTGTATCCTCATTTACAAGCTAAAAACTCACCACATAGTGAGTTATTTGCTCATAGCTTTTTGTATGGCAAACGTTTTTATAATCAATTATGCACAGATGGGTTTAGTTTTGATCACGATTGGTGCGGTGTATTACAGCATGCAGTAAAAAAGCCCTTAGCCGAGAAACACGAAAATTTAGAGCAGAAACAACTTTGGCCCGAGCAGCTAATGCGCAGTGTCACTGCCGAACAAGGCGATAAAATAGCAGGTGTAGCAACAGGCTACTCTGGCGTGTTTTTTGAACAAGGTGGCTGGGTTAACCCTGTGCAACTCGTTGATGCAATGTTAAAAGCCGCAAATAACCTAACGCCATTTAATAGCATGTTTAACTGTAATATTGAGCAAATAAATAAATCAGATGAGGGTTGGTATTTAATCAGTAACAATCAGAAATTTGGCCCATTTAGCGATGTAATTATTTGCGCAGGAGAGCACAGCGATGCATTTGAGCAAACCAAAGCACTTCCCATTGTAGGCGTTAGAGGCCAAGTATCGCACATACAAGCGAGTAAGCAGTCAAGCAAGCTTAAAACGGTTCTGTGCCATAAAGGTTACTTTACCCCTTCATATTTAGATAGCCATTGTATGGGAGCAACATTTGAAAAAAACACTAAAAGCAGAGCGGTTACAGAGCAAGACAACCAACTAAATCATAAGCAGCTGCTTAGCTTTTACCAGCAATGCGATTTTGCAACCACGCTAGGAAAAATAACATCAGCTAAAGCGGCTGTGCGCTGCACATTTATCGACCACCTTCCTATGGCTGGTCAGTGGTGCGAGCCAAGCGATTACACAACCGCATTTGCAAACTTACGCTTAGGTAAACGCTATCAATATCACGCACTAAATAAGCCACAACAAGGCCTGCATATTTTTACAGGGTTTGGCGCTCGAGCATTATGTAGCGCACCACTGTTGAGTGAGCACTTTATTAGTTGTTTAAACAACGAACCTCGCCCTTTAAGTGAGCGCGTAAGCCAAGCGATTCACCCTGCACGATTTATTGTTCGTGATTTAATACGTAATAAAATTTAAATGACATCACCGTATTTTTACGTAAAATAGTGCCTGTAAAAGGAATTTACTCACTTAAAAGGACTCCCATGAAAATATTCACCTTTGTAATATCGCTAATGTGTATTTTACCATTTAGCGCAATGAGCCAAGACGTTACACAAATCCCCCTGCCAGATGAGTTTGTTACAACTTTGGATGTTACAAACGAATACCCCATGGTGCGCACTGGCTATTTAGCATCATCAATCGAGGCTATATCACACTTTTATTTGCAAGCATTAGGTGAGCCAATAAAAAGTAAAGGTAATAATATCTACAAAACCCTTTATTATAACTACCAAGAACGCGGTGTACGTATTAGCTTATACCACCATAATTATGTGACCGAAGTTAGTATAATGATCGAATAAAAAGTTCTAAAAAACGCCTTAAAAAAAGCTAATTTTAATACCCAGTTAAGTAACAGTTTTTAATTGTCATGTTTTTTAAAATTAGCTCATTTAAACCTCATTTTACCCTTTAAAAATAATCCCCTACCCCAAGGTCTATTTGTACAAACAACTTTTACACTATATTGAGAAGGAGTTAATTATGAGTAAGACTTTAATTATTGGCGCAAGTGGTCAAATTGGTAAAATGGCTACCGAGCTACTTTTAAAAAACGAGCAAAATGTTGTTGCACTTGTAAGAGACAAAAGCAAACTGAGTGATTTAGATAGCCCATTTTTAAGTATTGTTGAACAAGACTTAGAAGGTGACTTTTCAAATGCAGTTAATGGCTGTGATCAGGTTATTTTTGCAGCAGGCTCTGGTGGAAGTACAGGTACAGATAAAACCGTACTTATTGATTTGTGGGCAGCTACTAAAGCGGCAACTTATTCTAAAGAGCACGGTGTAAAACACTTTATTATGGTCAGCTCTATTGGAGCAGACGATCCTGATGCAATAGAAAGCGACTTGAAACCCTATTTAGTTGCAAAACATATGGCTGATGAACATTTAATTCATAGCGGTTTAAATTATACAATTGTCCGCCCGGGAACGTTAACCGACGAAAGTGCCTCATTGGAAGTAACAACAGAGCGCCCTAACGATCGATCAAAAGCTAAAATTAGTCGCGAAAATGTAGCCAATGCATTGCTACATATAGCTACAAACTCATTTAATAGTAACCGTATTTTTGAGCTATTTGATGGCGACAAACCTATTAAAGCAGCGGTTAAATAAACGTTTAAATTGTATTTTTGCTTCGCTACTTTTAGCGAAGCAATTGCTAATTCACTTCCCTACCCAATTATCTGCTAATTAGCTTTCTGATAATTAACCGTAAAGCACACCCATTAACTTCACTAATCCAAAAATGAAACGGTACTAAAATATTCCAATCATCGGCCTTAATCTAGCCATGTACTATGTTGCGAGGTTTTTGCACTTTTTTTGCACATTTAACAAATACTATACAATCAATTTCATTACCGGATATATTTAATGAGCAAATTCAACACGCCTGTCTTAAAGCTAGTTACATTACTTTTAACTTTTCTAAGCTTGGCAGCTTGTAATGGCGGTAGTACCGACAGCACAACACTTAGTGATACAACAACTACAGACGATACCACCACTGAAGCCTCAACTGATCTTATTGTAGAGGTTGATCCATTTAACTTTGAAAGTGATGCGCTTATCTCATCAATAAGCACTCAAACATGCACACTGAGTAATGGCGACGAGGCTTCTTGCTATAAGATTGATATTGCTGGCGCTCCCTCTAATTATGAAATTGGCGTATTTTGCCCCAAAAATATAACCTCAACAGCAGACGAGGCTGGGATCTGGTTTGATGGCGGCGGTGAGGTTTACGATATTACTGGCGACTTTATTTTAAACCTACCTACTTTGTATAACGATAGCCATTGGCAGCTTTATGACGAAGGAACTGGGCTTGTAAATATAACCGACACGCAAGAGTCATGTGACGGTGCAGCAAGGCCAAACGTAGAAGAGCAATATCAAAATCACTGTGTAGAGTGCTCTATTGACTATGTTGATGGCGGTATTTCTGAATCTTTTTTAATACCAATCACGCCTGTAGCCACAGCTCAAAATAACAGTATTGGCAATACAAATGTAGGTGTTGCACTAAACGGTGTAGTGCTCGCAGCCCCTGCTCCTGTAGATGCTATTTTAGGTGCTTATACAATTGCAGCCTTTGACGATTGCGCAGGCCACATTAACTTAGTGGCTGGTTATCACTACCATGGTGAGGCGGGGTGTAGTCAAACACAAATTCAATCTGATGGTCACGCAGCTATGATGGGCTACGCACTCGATGGTTTTGGCATATTTGGAATGCTTAACGAAGACAACACAGAGCCAACAGATTTAGATGAATGTCGAGGCCACTCTGACGACACCCGCGGTTACCACTACCATGCAGCAGATGTAGCTGAAAACATGTTTATTGGCTGCTTTAAAGGGGCCATCGCCCGCTAACCTGTTACCAAGGAATTAAGTGAGATAACTATGAAAATATTTAAAAATTTATCAGCGTGCTTTTTATTAATCACGTCATGCTCAGTAATAAGCCACGCAGGTCATGGCTCAAGTGCGCCTTGGCAAGCATGTGAAGAAAAAGCTGTAAATCAAGAATGCAGCTATATAACACACAATAAAAAAGCATCAGGCACATGCCAAGCAATGAATAACATACTCATGTGTGTAAGAAACAAACCACTAGAGACATTATTAGATAAAGCAACACAGCCAACACAAAGCAAACCCACCAACACTATAAAACAA
Source organism: Pseudoalteromonas sp. H103 (assembly GCF_001469205.1). NCBI lineage: Bacteria > Pseudomonadati > Pseudomonadota > Gammaproteobacteria > Alteromonadales > Pseudoalteromonadaceae > Pseudoalteromonas > Pseudoalteromonas sp. H103. Next base: position 275,898 of record NZ_LOFG01000012.1, read on the forward strand.
TCAGTAACCCCACTAACTAATCTATAAATAGATAACTGGCATTAAAAACCTTAACGCTGCCAGTAAATTTTTTAAGTAAAAATCATGAGTATGGACGTAGTAAGGGTTATGTTTATCTGTTAAATTAAGCGGGTGTATAAAAATAAAAAAAACACTCCAACAAGGAGTTACACTAGGAAACTAACGTGAGCGCTACATTTAAAATTATTTTTAATGGCCAGTTACATCAAGATGCTGATATTACTTCTGTTCAAGAACAGCTTAGCCAGTTTTTAAAGATCCCTCATGACATCGTCATTCAGTTATTTGATGGTAAGTCTTATGCTTTAAAAAAAGACTTAACAAGTATTGATGCTGTTAAAACGGAGTCATCATTAAAAAAGCTCGGCTTAATAACTAAAGTAGAGCCAGAGCGTACAGCTCCTGTTATTCAATCACAAAACAGTCAACTAGTTTGCCCCAAGCACATTCAAAACAACGATAAAAAAGTTCCTGTAAAAACTAACGATGAAAATAGCGCAGTACAAAGTAAAAAAGCACAACTAAACACTGTTTTTGAGCAAACAAATGTTAAAACAAGACTACTTAGTAACACGCTAAAAAGCGCATTATATTTGTGCTATTTAGCGCTTTTTATTGTTACTTTATTTGGCTTAAGCACTAGCTACACCGTTATTAAAAGTACATTTACTTCTGATGAGTCAGTGCAAAGTAAATTAAGTTATCAACAATACAAGCTATTTTTAAATGAGCAAAACAGCACTAAGCATCAACCCCAAATAGCTATCGCTGAGCAAGGTACTAAAACAGATTCAACAGAAAATAATGAATACTTTAGTAAGTTTTCTGCACATATAAATAGATATGCAAAAACTCTAGGCCAAGCAAATATAAACGCCATGGGCGGAGATAAGTTACAGCAACACCTTCAAGAAATAGACGATTTAGGGCCAAAAAATGAATTCTGGAAACAGCTCATTCTACTTGCAAAAAATCTAGATAACGACTCACATAAAATGAGCGCTCTTCAGAGCGACGACTCTGCTAAAATACACTGGATTAACGCCGTAGATTGGATAAGCCAAAGTTATATTAGGCAACACCAGAGTACCGATAAGCCAAATACCAAAAGCGAACCACCAGCAAAAGGCAACCCAATATTAAGTTTAACGCTGTTAATAAGCTTACTTTCTCTATTGAGCATTTTTGTGATAGCTATAAAAATGAAACTACGCGCTATAAAAAACAGTTAAAAATTATAATGCACTGCTTTGGTATCAAATCTCTCACATTAAAATAGCAACTAAAAACTAAATTTGTACAGTAAGCAATCAGTTTCAGTAAAACTATATTCATAAAAAAACCCGCAACCTGATTGCTCAAGTTGCGGGTTTTTATGGTTTTTAAACTAACGAATTTAAAAACCGTTATTGGTGGAGCTGGGGGGATTTGAACCCCCGTCCGAAAAGCCTCGACCGTCGGTACTACATGTTTAGTATTGTCATTTAATTAACCTTTAAGTCCCGGACAAACACGGTAAGTAAAGGCGAGGCCGCTTGGTTTTAACGCTTCAACCCCGGCCAGGGTTTCCGTCGCGATCAGGTGTTAGGGTGACACTCCAAAATCTAGTCCACAAGAATACATAGAAGGAGCGCTAGCCAGCCTAAGCTGCTAGAGAGTAGTTATCGTCGTTTGCGATTACTTTAGATTGCGGCTTTTTTACGAGGCAAACCGCACCTCGACATGCACCTTGGGCTTCTTGAATTCCGTCGAATCCTAATCAGCCCCTGAATTAGTAAACTCATTCAGAGCGTGCAAGCAGTATAACTGAGTAAAGTACTGATACTCAAGGGCTAGCGTTGCTTTATTTTATTTATGTGTGTCGACTGCGCATTAAACACCCAAGCTGATAGTTTTCAATAAACTTGCTATAAACATTTGCTTAACAAAACGTTTAACTTGTGCTCAAATAGGAAGTTAGGTTTTTTGCGTAAGCTAAAACTTTAGTTGTAATAAATAAAAAATAATAACAGGCATAATTTGTAGGGAATTAATAAATGTCGGTTTTTTCATTAGATAAAAATACTGGGTGTGTATCTTTACTAAAACACCCTATTGATAGTGGCTTTCCTGTTACAAGTACTCAACTAGTTGAGATGTTGGAGCAATCTGAATTTAGTGAATACGAAACAATTTCAGCTAATATCGGTAAACTTTTTGCGCCTACTAAAAACTATCAAGAAGTATCTCTTATTGTTGCTAAAGCAGTTGATGCATCAATTATTATTAATGTTGATGAAAAAAATATGGTTGCAGAGGCAACAATTACAACGGCAAAGGGAGGTGCATTATTTTCTATGGAGGGTGCACAAAAAGCACTTGCTAAAGCAGGTGTAAAAAAAGGTATTAGCCCTCGTGCGCTTGATACCTTTTTAGGCCAACAATTTGAGCAGCCTTCAGGCACTTCATATAGCGCTATTATTGCCCACGGCCGTAACCCTAAAGAAGGGAGCGATGCCAAGTTTGTGCGTTTATGCTCTACCGCTCAAGATAGAGTACTAAGCCCACAAGCGAAAGAAGGCGGCAAGGTTGATATGAAGAACCTTGGTGCAATTATCACAGTAAAACCTGGTACGCCATTAATGCAGCGCGTTGCCGCTACCCCTGGTGAAGATGGCTATACGGTTTTTGGTGACATAATTGCTGCAAAACCAGGTAAAGAGCATCAGTTACAGCCTTTTGAAGGCACTAAAATTGACCCAAAAAATCCAAATATGCTCATTGCAGATTGCAAAGGTGTACCCGTTGCTTTGCCCCGTGGTATGCGTGTTGATGATGTTTTATGCTTTGATAACGTAGATGTAAGCACCGGCCATGTTGATTTTGACGGCAGTGTGATTATAAGCGGTGATATTAAAGATGGTATGCATGTAAAAGCCAATGGCGATATTACTGTACTTGGCTTTGTTGAGTCGGGCACAGTTCAGAGCAATAGTGCCGTTACAATAATGCTGGGAGCTATTGGCCGTAAACGTGAAAACGATGACGATTTCACCTGCAGTATAACGGCAACTCGTACTATTTCGATTGGCTACGCCCAATACTGCCATATAAAAACAGAACAAGATTTATTTATTGAACGCCAAGCACTTCACTGTAATTTAAGTGCAAGGCGATTAATACGCGTAGGTAAAGCTGGCAACCCTCGTGGGAAAATAATCGGTGGCAGTATTTTAGATGCCATGCGAATTGAAACAGGAGAGCTTGGGGCACCTGCGGGCACTAAAACACGTGTTTTTTTGGCGCAAAACTGGTTTGAATTACGTGAAAAGCAGTCGCAAATTACTGACTTTGAAAAGTTGCTTGCAACTAAAATAACAGCTTTGCAAAAGGCGCGAGAGAAAGCGAGTAAAATGCCAGCGGCAGATCAACGCCAGCTTTTTTTAGACAAAATAATCGTTAATGAACAGCAAATAAAAACGCGTTCTGCTCATGTTCAGCGCCAAAAATTATTGGTTAAAAGAAAAATAACACAATTGTTGGCAGCAAGTCGTTTAAAAGTAAATGAAATAATGCATCCAGGTGTGGAGCTCAAAATAGCAAAAGATTCAAAACAGTTTTCGCGTATTTACCCGCCCCATTTGGTTAAACTCACTGAGGGTAAAATTACTCAGTCGTTTTAGCTTCTTCACCATCTGAAGTGCTATCTTGTGCGTCACTTTCTGGAAGTGGCGCAAGCGGCCAGCCACCTAATTGCTGCCACCTATTAACGATTAAACAATAAAGCTCTGCGGTGCGCTCTGTATCGTAAAGTGCTGAATGCGCTTGGCTATTATCAAATTCAATTCCTGCGGCCCTACAAGCTTTAGCAAGAACTGTTTGCCCAAGCGCTAAGCCTGCTAGTGAGGTTGTATCAAAGCTAACAAATGGGTGAAACGGCGTACGTTTAATATTATTACGCTCAATGGCTGCATTTAAAAAGCCATGATCGAATGCAGCATTATGTGCTACAACAACCGAGCGCTGGCACCCGGCAGCTTTTTGAGCTTTGCGAACCACTTTACAAATTTCTTTAATTGCTTCTTCTTCTGGTACTGCGCCTCGCAGCGGGCTAAAAGGGTCAATTCCGTTAAAGTCGATGGCGGCTTGCTCTATATTCGCGCCTTCAAAAGGCTGCACATGAAAATGCACGGTATGATCTATGCTGAGCAACCCTTCGTCATCCATTTTTAATACAGACACTGCTATTTCTAACAGGGCATCTGTTTGCTTGTTAAAACCTGCGGTTTCAACATCAATTACAACAGGAAAAAATCCACGAAAGCGTTTTGCGAAAAGTGTTTGCTCAGTATTTGCCATAGTCTTCTTGGTTTATGGGTGTAAGCTGACTATTATGTCAAAATTGATGCCCTCTAGGCTAGGGGGTTCAAGGATTTATTGCTTTATAATTGTAGGCACATAACTTGCTTTACCTAAGCTGTTAAGTTTGTTTGCTAAAAACTCACCTTTTAAGCAGTTAATTTGCCAAACTTTTGGCATACCAGAGTTGGAGAACGTCCATGAAGTGTAAGTTGTTATTTATTAGCCTTAGCGTAAGTGCTTTAGTGAGCGCTGCTCATTCGCACGCAGCTATGCGCCAATATACTGCAACCCAAGATAACTCCAATTGGGAAGTTGTAAAAACAACACGCTTACAATGCCAGCTAAATCATGAGGTTCCTTATTACGGTGAAGCTATATTTAAAGCCTCTGCAAGCAAAAACAAAAACCTAACCTTTAATTTAGATATGGTTGTACGCCCTGAAAACTATTCAATTGCAGGGCTAAAAGCAGTGCCGCCAACATGGCGAGCAGGTATGCCCGCTCGTGATATAGCGAACATGAAACTACTAAAAAAGTTTGACGGTGAACTAGGCAATAAAACGGCCTGGGAGATGTTAACTGAGCTTGAAAAAGGCTACTACCCCACCTTTTATTATCAAGACTGGCAAAATTCTGCCGATAAAATTGCCGTTGGTATGTCGAGCGTAAATTTTAAACAAGCTTATTGGGCGTTTTTGCAATGCCGCGATGAGTTACTTTCTTACAGTTTTGAAGACATTTCGTTTACGGTGATGAACTATCAATCTAACAGCAGTAAATTAACTAAATCATCTCAACAACGTTTAGATAAAATAGCTGAATATCTAAAAAACGATGTGAGTATTGAATCTATAAGTATCGATTCGTATACAGATAGCTACGGTGGTCGCTGGAATAACTTAGACCTTTCTCGCAAACGCGCTAAAGCAATAAAAGATTACATGGTAAGCCTAGGCGTTGACGAAGCAAAAGTACAAACAACGGGTTTAGGTGAAAAACGCTTTGTTGATACCAATGACAATATTTTAGGGCGCGACAGAAACCGTCGTTTAATAATTCAAATAGAAAAAATGTAGTTAAAACTTTTTAGCTTGCTTAAGATATTTATCGCCAAATTGAAAAAAGCCTAGGCTAATTAAAATAATAACAGCCCCTATAATTAACTCTTGGCTAAGTCGCTCATTATTAAGCCATGCTCCTAGTGTTAGCGCAAAACTAGGGGTTATAAGCGTTGTAAGTGCAACGGTGCTAGCATTTAAATTTTGTAACACATGAAAATACGCAAGTGCCCCCACTAAAGAACCGAATAGTCCTAAATAACCAATTGCCCATAATGATTTCGCACTCCAGTTTTGTACATGCAGCTCACCATCTAATAACCACCACGCAATAAAAAAGAGTGGAGTTACAAAGACCAACGCACCAAATGTGGTTGCCATTGGATGGATAGCTATCTGCACTCGCTTGATCATCACGCCGCTTAAACTAAAAAAGCACACAGCCATAAATACATATAGCAGTCCTAAGCCTTGTGTTTGTGAGTTTTGTACTTGGTTATAACTTACAAAATACAAACCTATTAATGCGCATGCTAAAGCAACAAGCTTTATAGGGCTAAACTTTGGTTCATTAAGTAATTGCTGCGCAAGTAATCCAGACAATATAGGCGCTAAGCCAAACATAAGCGAAATAATGCCCGAAGGCACGGTTTTAGCAGCCATATAGCTCAGTAACATACCGCCAAAAATACCAATACTTGAATAAAAGTAGAGTAAGCAGGCTTTTTTACTCCATGGCACTCTTATATTAGTAATCGCGACAATTAAGCCACCTAAAAGCAGCCCCACCAACATACGCATTAAAACAGCAAGCGTTGGCGACACACTTTCGCTACTCCAAACAATACCAAGTGGTGTAGTAGACCAAATCAGAACCATAAAAAAATACGATACTTTTACCGGCACGTGCCAATCCTTAGCGTTTAATAACGCAATACAACGTACATAAAATTATACCCTCACCACCCTATTTTAATACTTTTAAATGCAATACAAGTGCTTAATAAATACAGTTGTAAATTGAGAGTTACATTTAAATACAGCCCTTTTATTACAAAACTATTTGAGATTTAAGTAACTAGTTATATGGTGCATAAATATTAATAATAATTAAGGTAATTAAGTGCTTAAAAATAAAACAATAGGCAGCATGTTAATTGTTGCGGGCACCACTATTGGCGCAGGAATGCTTGCCCTACCAATCGCATCAGCAGGGCTTGGCTTTAGTACTGCGCTTGCATTAATTGTAGGTAGTTGGTTATTAATGACCTACACAGCATTACTTATGCTAGAACTACATCAATATGCACCCCGTGATGCCACATTAAATACTCTTGCTAAATTGTGGTTAGGTAAACGAGGGCAATACGTCGCTAACTTCTCAATGATATTTTTATTTTATGCTTTGTGTGCAGCGTATATAGCAGGTGGAGGTGCGCAGCTTCAAGCACGAATAAATATAGGCTTTGATGTAGATATTGCTCCGCAGCTAGGCTCTGTGATCCTTGCCGTAATTATTGCAAGTGTTGTTACCCTAGGCACAAGTAAAGTTGATAAATTGAACCAAGTTTTATTTGCAATTAAAATTGTTGTATTGGCTAGCTTGTTTTATATGCTCACTCCTTATGTTCAAAGTAAACATTTATTAGAAATGCCTGTAGAGCAAGGCCTAATACTTTCTGCTATTCCGGTTATTTTTACATCTTTTGGCTTTCATGGATCTATTCCCTCTATTGTTAAATATGTAGGGCTTGAAATAAACTCCCTTAAAAAAGTAATGATTGCAGGCGCAGCTTTGCCTCTGGTTATTTATATTTTTTGGCAGTTATTGAGCCAAGGTATTATGAGCCAAAGCGATTTACTTAATAGTGAAGGCTTAAATGGTTTTGTAAGTAGCGTAGCTAATATTGCGCATAATCCAAGTGTTTCAACTGCGGTTAAACTATTTGCGGATCTTGCACTTGCCACATCGTTTTTAGGCGTTAGCTTAGGCTTATTCGACTTTTTTGCAGACACGTTTAAAAAAGGTGATAACAAAACAGACCGCATCAAAACAGCCTTAATAACATTTATACCTCCTTTAGGATTTGCGCTATTTTATCCGCAAGGCTTTATTATGGCATTAGGCTACGCAGCCATTGCATTGGTCGTGTTAGCTATATTTTTACCTGTTGCTATGGTTTACAAGCAGCGGAAAACCTCAAATAAGCAGGGTTATAAAGTAAGTACTGGGAACACTGGGCTATTAATTGCTGGGTTATGTGGTGTGCTAATAATTACTGCGCAATTTATGCAAATGGCTGGGGTTATACCTGCTATTGGTTAATGCGTACTTCTGTAAACTTAAATTTAGTTAATAAAAAACCGCACACCATTATTAATGGAGTGCGGTTTTTTATGTTAACTACGTTTATTTACAAACGTCAGCTACTGCATTTGCAAAGTATTCAATATTCGAATCGCTAATACCCGCTACGTTTACACGGCTAGAACCAACAATGTAGATACCGTACTCTTTTTGCAGGCGAGCAATTTGCTCTTTATTAATGCCCAAGAAAGAAAACATGCCATGTTGGCGCTCAATAAATGAGAAGTCTTGAGCAATATCTTTTGCTGCTAAGCTTTCTTTAATTAGGCTACGTAAACCATTAATACGCGTACGCATTTCATCAAGCTCTGAGTGCCACATTTGCGTAAGTTCGGTGCTGCTTAAAATAGTATTTACTATATCTGCACCATGCGCTGGCGGCATTGAATATATACTACGTACTACACTTAACATTACAGAGTTAGATATATCTGCTGTTGCGCTATCTTTAGCAATTAGTGAACATGCACCAATACGCTCACGGTAAAGACCAAAGTTTTTAGAGCAAGAAGAACAAATAATGAGCTCTTCTACTGCATCAGCTAAAATACGTAATCCACGAGCATCCTCTTCAAGAGAAGATCCAAAACCTTGATACGCAATATCTACAAGTGGTGTAAAGCCAACTTCTTTAGCAAGCTCAGCGACTGTATTCCACTGAGTTTCGTTTAAATCCATACCACTTGGGTTATGACAACATGCATGAACTAAAACTACATCACCTTTAGGCACTTTTTTAAGCGTGTCGATCATCTCATCAAATAATAAATCTTTGTTTTCGTAATCGTAGTATGGGTACTCTTTAACAGTAAGACCTGCCGCTTCAAATAAGCTGATGTGGTTTGCCCAAGTAGGATTAGTTACCCAAACAGTTGCATCAGCGTTGCAACGCTTAATAAATTCAGCTGCTACACGAAGTGCGCCTGTACCGCCAGGTGCTTGTGCTGTACGTACACGATTAGCAAGTAAAGCTTGGTGCTCGCCTAATAATAACTGTTCCATTTTTTGACAGTAATCTAGGTTACCCGCTAAACCAATGTAAGATTTGCTCGTTTCGTTGTCTAAACGAAACGCTTCAGCTTTTTTCACCGCTTTAAGTACCGGTGTGTTGCCTTGCTCATCTTTGTAGACACCTACGCCTAAATCAATTTTATTAGGGTTTGTATCTTGTTTATAGGCCGCCATAAGGCCAAGAATAGGATCTGTTGGTAATGGTTTTAATACTGAGAACATTGGCTATCTCTTATCGTTATTTAGGGGTTAGCTGTTAGGCTTAGCTTAACATAAAAGCACATCACGTTGACCAGTGTTATTTACACTAGAAAGTGAGGAATTTTAATACAACATGCAATTAAAATGGCAAGTGTCTTTTCATCAAAAAAATCATTGCTAAAGGCTTCTGCATCCACAATACCTACACATTCATTTTGAGAGTTAAAAAGTGGTAGGCAGGTTTCAGATTTAACTTTAGGATCGCATGTATAGTACTCACCACCTTGAGATAAGTAGTTTTCAACATTGTTAATAATGCGACCTTTTCGAGAAAGCGCAACTTGTACATTGTTGCTACCTGCTGCAAAAGCTTCTGTAAGCGGAAATAAAGGACGACTTGGCGCACCATGATAAGCAAGCTTAAGTAGTTGCTTACCTTCATTGGTATTTGTTGCCTGATAAATGCCGTACCAATCTACTTTAGTTTGTTGCTCTATATAATTAACAATAGCTTGTAACTGAGCAAGCTTTTGTTCGGTCTGTGAATTGTTTTCAATATAGTCAGTAAGTTTGAATGGCTCGTCTTGTAAATAACCAAATAAGCTACATGCACCGCCCTCGCCTAACTCAGGAATTTGATATTCCCAACAAACCTTAGTGTTAGGGCTGCTAGCAAGGTATAGCTCAAGCTTTTCAAGCTCAGCTGAAATTAAGTTTTGATCAACACTTAGCTGTGCTTGTGTTAGGTAAGAAGAAATCATTTGGCCATCCATACATCTAAAGTTTCGAAGATAATAACATGGATATTTTTACAGAGCTAGCTCAACTTGTAGCACATTTCAACTTGATTTCCGCTGGCGTTGTAAGTAACTTTTTCGGCAATTTCTTCTAATAATGAAAGGCCCCGGCCAAACTCGTTATTAACTAAGGTAGGTTCACTAGCTCCTGGTTTATTGCTAAACCCTCGCCCTGAGTCACAAATAATAAAATATAAACACAGCGTATCGGGGCAATAACGCATATCAATAATAATCATTGCACCTGTAAGGTTAGCTAAGGCAGCTTCTCTTAATTCGTAATACCGAAAAAAGCCATCTTCTTGTTTTTTAATCTCTGAATCGAGACCTAATACACCATGATCTAACGCATTGTTATAAGCCTCAGAAAGCAGCAAAAATATATTGGAACGATGGGCTTTTAGTCCTTCAACGCTACTTAAAATATTGACAACATCGTATACAGGATCTGTTTTTTTTATTTGCTGTGAGTTTAAGCTCAAGGATAAGTTAAATGCTAAAGTAGAAAACGCTTCGCGTTCTTGCTCCTGTGGTATTAAAGGAAGACAGTTAAGTAATACAATACTTAAATCATCTTGTTGCTCGCTACCGTTCGCAAACTTACTTACACTTTGTATTATGTCTTCACTGCTTATCATTGGCTTAGCTTTTAAGGTCTGTAAAAAGCGCTCTTCACCAAAAAAGGCATCACTATGATTTGCTGTTTCAATAATACCGTCTGTTGCTAACACTAAGCGCGTTGATGGGTCCGCCTCAAAGTGTATAACTTCATATTCAAATTCTTGCTCATCTAATATGCCTAGTGCCATATGTTGAGACTCAAGTGTTTGCTTAACGTTTCCGTTATTATCTATTAAGTAAGCATCAGGTAGGCCGCCAAGCCAAGCTGACACACTTTTACCCGATGCACTTAGCTCAATAATATTAGCTGCGCAAAACATATGACCTGGGAGTAAGTTATATAGTAATAGGTTTAATTCACACGCAATGTCGTTAACTGCCATCCCTTTTTGCACCATAGTGTAAAACACACGTGAAACAGGTAATGCGCCTATAGCGGCAGCTAAGCCATGCCCAGTAAAATCACCCAGCATGCAGTACAAATTCCCTATTGGGCTTTGTGCAACCAAAAATACGTCGCCATTGAACATGGATGCCGGTGATAAATTAAAATCGAGGTATTCTTTAAACTTCCCTTGGTTTTCCAAGGAGTTACTAAAAATATGCTCAATAATCTCATGTTCACGTTCAATTTGATTGTGATGATATTCTAGTAATTTTTTTTGCTGATTGGCTTTTTTACTTAGCTCTCTGGTGCGGCTATGGGCCTTAATTTTTGCGTGTAAGATAACTTTTTCAAATGGTTTATGAATAAAGTCATCGCCGCCTACGGCTAAACAGCGCTCAAAACTGGCCTGATCTTCTAAAGAGGTAATAAAAATAATAGGTAGGTAAACTTCGCTGTTTAGCTGCTTTATTTTTTCAGCAGCCTCAAAGCCATCCATTACAGGCATTAAAACATCAAGTAAAACAATGTCTATCTCTTCTCGTTTAAGTACATTAAGCGCATCGAGGCCATTATAAGCAAACGATATTTTGTAACCTTCTTGCTCAAGCATTTTACTTAATAAAATACGGTTGAGCGCTTGGTCATCTACAATCAGCACATGCATCATTAGCTAATATCAAACTTTTTATCAAAACGAGAGATTTGTAGTATTTTTCTTAGTTGTGGTTGGCAGTTGCTAATTTCGATTGTTTTTACTTGTCCCTCAATGGTTTTTTTCATATTGAGCAACATGCCAAGTGCAGAGCTGTCCATATAGTCGGTTTCTCGTAAATCGATAATAACTTTAACCGTTTTATCGCTCATTTGTGCATAGGCTTGGCGAAAAGATTGCACTAAATTAAAATCAAACTTGCCCTTAATTTGTATTGTTAAAGTAGTGCCATCGACCGATTCGTTCTTTGTTAAACTCATAATAAACTCCAATAATATTTCCTTTGAACTAAATATAACCTGTTAAAAGTATTTAGCAAAAAGAAAAACACACAACAGCAAATTTGCTATCATTTATGCCAATATTTATTTCATTTTATCTATTAAAGGTAAGTTATGAGTGATAGTCACTTAGTATATTCAACAAGTACAGGTCGAATTGACCAACCAAAACCTGAAAAAGAGCTAGATACTAAACTTTTTAAAGATGGCTCTGTACGTATAGAACGTCAAACAAAAGGGCGTAAAGGCAAAGGTGTCATGTTAGTGGTAGGTATTGACCCAAAAGAACACGATTTAAAAAAGTTAGCTAAAACCATTAAAAGCAAAATGGGCCAAGGCGGCGCAGTTAAAGAAGGCATTATTGAAGTACAAGGCGATGACCGAGATAAACTAAAAGCTATTTTAGAAGGGTTAAAGTTTAAAGTTAAAATTGCGGGTGGTTAACCCGCAATTTATTAGTTAGCCAAGCCCAGGTTTAATTATTTAACCTTATTACTTTTATAGCTACAAACTTTAGTAAATTCAGTGCAGTTAGCACTGAAAATAGCAGCTGAAATAGATTTACCATCTAAAGGCTAGTTAGTTACTTCACTTATTGAAAGCTCATTTAATTTTTCATATAAGTTAGGTAAGTCGTACTCAGGTATTGGCGGGCTATAATAATACCCTTGCACAATAAAGCAGTTGTTATTTTGTAAAAACTGCATTTGCTCTATCGTCTCAACACCTTCAGCAACAACATCTAGTTTTAACTTTTGCGCCATAGCAATAATAGCCGCAGTGATTTCCATATCATTTGTGTCATCTGGGATGTCTTTTACAAATGAACGGTCAATTTTGAGTATATCTACAGGGAAACGTTTTAAATAACTAAGTGATGAATAACCAGTACCAAAGTCATCAATAGAAATAGAAATACCTAATGCTTTAAGCTCGTGCAATTGCGTAATAGCCGCTTCAACATTGCCCATAAGCATACTTTCGGTCAGTTCTAAATGCAGGCGTTTTGCAGATACGCCTGAGCGAATTATCATTTTGCTCAATGTAGGAACCAAGTTTGAATCTTTAAACTGACGAGCAGATAAGTTAATTGAAATATTATTTTCAAGTCCATGCTCACTTAGCCTAACAGCAAAGTCACAAGACTCCTGTAGCACCCACTCGCCTAACTCAACGATTAAGCCTGTAGCCTCTGCGATTGGAATGAATTTATCTGGCGGAATTAATCCCTCAGTTGGGTGGAACCATCTTAATAATGCTTCATAGCCAATAACTTTTTGATTCCTGCTGTCTACCTGTGGCTGGTAGTGAACTACAAATTGCTTTTCTTTTAACGCTATACGTAATTCGTTTTCTATGAATAAGCGCTCATTAGCCGCAGCGTTTAACTCTTGGCTATAAAAGTGGTATGTATTACGACCCTTTGCTTTAGCCTCGTACATAGCTAAGTCAGCGTGTTTTAATAACTGGTCTTCCTCTAAGCTATCGTACGGAGCCATAGTAATACCAATACTAGCGCTAACTATTACTTCGTTGTTACCAAGCTTAATAGGTATATTAAGTGTTTTTTGAATCGTATTTGCTACGTCACTTGCATGCTCTTGGCTTTCAATGCCACTGAGTAATACAGCAAACTCATCACCGCCTAAACGGGCAATAGTGTCTTCTGCCCTTAAGCGTTTTTTAAGCCTATTTGCAACTTCAATTAAAAGCTGATCACCTGCATCATGACCAAGCGTATCGTTAATTCGTTTAAATTCATCTAAATCAAAGTAAAATAGTGCAAATGCATAGTGTCCGCGCTCAGCGAGCGCCATTGATTTACGTAATTGCATTCTAAAAAAGGTTCTGTTTGCAAGGCCCGTTAAAGTATCAAAATAAGCAAGCTGCTCCATTTTTCGTTGGCTTTCTTTAACAAACGAAATATCTTGTGCTGATGCTACATAGCTTGTTATTTCTCCGCCGTCTTCACGAATTGGCGATACACTCAAAGATACCCAAATAGGTTCTTTGTTTAAGCCCTGAATTAGGGTATCTCCGCGCCAGTAATTGCGACTGCGTAAATCAATGTTTATATCATCAACTAAAATAGCCATTTCAGAGGCAATAATACTCAGTAAAGGCGCTCGATTGAAGTGGCTCTCTGGGTAGCCGGTCATTTCAAGCATTTTAGGGTTTACATACTCAATAACAAAATTTGCATCGGTTATAACCACACCAGTACCAGAAAACGCCACAGCTTTAGATAGGCGGTTTGCCGCTTTTTCTGCTATTTCTTTCTCTGTAATTCGCTGATTCAAGCCATCAATAAGTTTACGAATTTCAACAGTCATGTCTCTAAATGAGCCATTAAGTGTACCAATTTCGTCTTTATTTTCTGGCGGGAACTCAGTTAATAGCTGACCTTTACCAAATCCTGTTACTGCATGTACAAGCGTATGAATTCTGCGTAAAACTAACTGATATAACGCTTGATGTAATAGCAGCGCCACTAGAACAGCATAAAGGATAAATAAACCAAAAAATTTGAGCTTTAAATCTTGCAACGCAGAGAGCGTTGAAGAGCGCTTTTTATACACGCCAATATACCAATCTAAATCATCAATTTTTCTAATATTAATAATGTGAGCTTCATCATTCTTTTTAAACGAGTTAGCGTATTCGGGTAATTTAACTCTTATTACATCATCAATAATCGATTGTAGCTCTGGGTTTACCAACTCATTAGTGCTTAGCCCTTTGTTTTCACCAGCGTAATCAGCTAATAACGCAGGGTTTAAGTTAGGGTGCGCTAATAACTGCCCTTTGCTATTAAATACAAGCAAATGCTTTTCTTTATCGCCTACCGGTAAAAAAGAAATTAATTTATTTAAGGCAATATCACTGCCCGTTACGCCTAAAAATTCGTTGTCTACATAGACAGGCACTAACAAGCTTATTACCCATTTATGCCATACCTTGTCGTAGTATACTTTTGACCAAGCAGGGCTTCGCTCAGTACCTAATTTACTTTTAATATATTTATAAGTAGAGCCATTTGTAACACTAAAATCAGCAGGTGCATTGAGTGCCCAATTAGGCGGAGATACACGAATAAAGTCATCATTTGTTATGAGGTAAAAGTTGAAAAAGTCATGTACAAGCGTTGGAGAAATAATACGCCAAAGCGTCTCTGAGTCATTAAACAGGCGTTTATAAAAAGGCGAGTAATTTTGCTGAGGTAAAAATGCAGCAGACAGACCATCAGCTGAAGCACTTCTGATCGTACCATCACTATTAAATTGTAGTTGCGATTTATTTTTTAAGTTAACAGATGAGTTTTCCTGAAAAAGCTGTTCAGTCACTACATTATTAGCTTGTTGGGCAATGTTTAATTTTGTTTGAATGCGTTCGTTAAACTGCTTAACCAATAAGTCTGTTGAGCTTTTTAAAACTTCATGTTCTTCAAAAACAAGCTGTTTTTCTTCTGACTTAAGCATTAAGGCAGCCGCACATACTCCTGCTATTAAACAAATAGCCGATATAAGCAGTGACAGTTTTACACTTAAAGAATTTAATCCAAAACGCGAAGGCGGGCGTCTGTAAACCACAGGTCAACCTTAATTATTAGTAATAGTTATTATTTGAACCAGTTAATGAAATATACCAGATCCGCATTCATATATATAAATTATTTGTGAAGTTTTGATAAAAACTAAAAATGGGTGAATAAAACGCACTTTGATCTCATTTAGGGGCGTATCTTTATTGACATTACTGGCAACTCTCCATACATTACTTATATGAACATATTTATCTCTCGCGCTTTTTTTTCTTTTTTTAGCTTCTTTATATAGAAGAGGCTTCCCTGTTTGTGAGATAAAATCAATCGAATAGTAAAGCCTCCCAACTGGGAGGCTTTTTTGTTTTTGCTGTTAAATAACAGCGTATTTTTGGAATGAGGAAACCAAAATGACAAACGATGTGTTAAACACACTCAGACACGACATTAATGAAATAGACTCTGACTTACTCGTGCTATTAGCAAAACGTCGCCGCATTAGCCATGGCGTAGTCGAATACAAAATTGCTAACAATAAGCCTATACGCGATGAAGCCCGCGAGCTCGCCCTATTAGAGAAGCTAATTGGTTATGGTAAGTCACTTGGTTTAGATGCTTATTACGTAAACAATGTTTTTCAGACCATTTTGGAAGACTCAGTATTACATCAGCAAGCAATGCTACAAAAAAACTTAAACCCAGATGCACTTAGCGAAACTCATCGTGTTACTTATCTTGGTGGCCAAGGCTCATACAGCCAGCTTGCTTGTCATAAGTACTTTAGTCGCCGCCCAGGAAAACTAATTGAAATTGGCTGTACTTCGTTTGATGAAATCACCGGTAAAGTAGAGAACGGTCAAGCCGACTTTGGTTTACTGCCAATTGAAAATACAAGCTCTGGTAGTATTAATGAAGTATTTGACTTGCTACAACATGCCCAAGTGTCTATCGTCGGTGAAGTGACTCACAGTGTAGAGCACTGCTTACTTGCCAATCCTGAGACGGAATTAGGCCAATTAACAAAAATATTTGCTCACCCTCAACCGTTTGCTCAGTGCAGTCGCTTTTTGCAAGGCTTAGGTGATTTACAACATGAAACATGTGACTCAACATCAAGCGCACTACAATCGGCGTTAAATACACCAAATAGTGCAGCCATTGGCTCAGCACAAGCTGGTAAAAACGTTGGCCTTGAGGTAATTAAGTCAAATCTTGCCAACCAAAGCGAAAACCACAGCCGCTTTATTGTTGTTGCGCGCAAACCTTTGCAAGTGTCTAACCAGATCCCAACTAAAACAAGCTTAATAATGTCAACTAAGCAACAAGCAGGTTCACTTGCTGATGCTTTAATGGTTTTTAAACAGCATCAAATTAACTTAGTAAAACTTGAATCGCGTCCTACTCCAGGCAATCCGTGGGAAGAAGTGTTTTATGTTGATTTAGAAGCAAACTTAGCTGATAGCCAAGTAAAAGAAGCGCTAGAAGAACTTAAAGAATACACACAGTATGTACGTGTTTTAGGCTGCTATCAGAGCGAGACATTACAAGCAGTTAGTGTTAACACTTAACCCCTCGCTTTATAACTAAAAAAGGGCCTGAACTGGCCCTTTTTTAGTTCATACAATTAAATTATAAAGGTTAGTCGAGTACTTTAGCGTCATTCGCTTTATTTAATAAGCTTCGGCTTTGCGTTAAAAAATGTGCCGTAGAATCTGAAAAATAAGATTTTGCATCAGCAAATGCATCTATAAGCGAAGTTTTATCGCCCGCCTTTAACTTTTCAAGCGTTTCAGCGAAAGTATCTTGATACTGTGCTAATAAGCTTTCTACGTCATCAAATTGCGCTAACATAATATCTGAGTAAAGCTCCGGTGATTGCGCAAACAAGCGGCCCACCATCATCAGCTCCAATTGGTATATAGGCGATGAACAACTACGTAGCTCTTCGAGTGTATGGCTTTGCTTAGCTAAAAACTGCCCATAGACAAATGTTGTTAAATGACGCATAACTTGAATAATTTGCATTGCTTCATCGTGCTTTTTAGCATCAAGTTCAACCAGCTGGCATCCCCATACTTGTAGTTGTTGTAATAAACCTTGAGCAGCTAAATGATCCCGCCCCTCACATACAACAACGGTTTGTTTAACCCAGTGAGAAATATCAGGTCCAAACATTGGGTGTAAACCAACTACCGGCCCACTATGCGCCGCTTTTAATGCTTTAATAGGTGATTGCTTCACCGACGTTATATCTACAAGCAAGCAGTCATCATCAAGTTTAGGCAATTTAGCGACTACGGAATCTAGTGCATTAATAGGCACGCTCACCATTACGAGTTTGGCACCTTTTAAAATACTTTGCGCCTCGTCTTGCTGATCTTTATCTAAGATTTTAACGTCGTAGCCAGAGCGAATAAACTGCTGCGCAAATAACTGCCCCATTGCGCCTTGGCCACCTACAATAACAATAGGTGAAAGCTGTGGCGCAGCACAAGCAAGTTTTGCTTGCTGATTTTGATAAGCCTCGCGCATCATACGTCTTAGTATATCTTCAACGAGATCAGGGCTTACATTTTGCTTGATAGCTTCTTGTCGTCTTGCTGCTAGCAGTGCGGCTTCGCGTTCAGGGGCATGTAAGGGCGCACCTGTTTGCTGTTTTACTTCGCCAATTTTTTGCGTAATGCTGTTACGTTTAGCTAGTAAAGCAACCAGCTGTGCGTCGCACTCGTCTATACCATCTCTTAACTGTGCTAAATCGCTAATGTCTGCCACGTTCATTTCACCCTAAAGCCAATATCGTAAATTTAAATTTACAAAAAAGTAAACTAATCAATACGATAAATACTAACAGGATCGCTTAACTGAGAAAAGGCTAATACTAAAATTTTACTGCGGCTGGGAGCCAATAATAAAGGTGAACGGTGAACGGTGAACGGTGAACGGTGAACGGTGAACGGTGAACGGTGAACGGTGAACGGTGAACGGTGAACGGTGAAAATTATTCCAGAAACCAAAACGGGCTGCAACCCGAAGGATGCAACCCGTTTTTTTGCGTTGATAAACAGCGCGTATTAGTTAAGTTTTTCTCTAATACGTGCAGATTTACCAGAACGCTCACGTAGATAGTAAAGCTTAGCACGACGAACTGCACCGCGACGCTTAACTGTTACGCTATCAATAAGAGGGCTGTGCGTTTGGAATACACGCTCAACACCTTCACCGCTCGAAATTTTACGAACTGTGAATGCTGAGTGAAGACCACGGTTACGCTTAGCGATTACAACACCTTCAAAGGCCTGTAGACGCTCTTTAGCACCTTCTTTTACTTTTACCTGTACAACCACTGTATCACCAGGGCCGAATGTAGGTACGTCTGTTTTAAGCTGCTCATTTTCAAGCGCTTTAATAATATTTTGGTTTACTTTTGCCATTATGTTTCTCACTTTCCTAGGTGTAACTGTCTTCTAGCCACAAGCTTTTTGGTACTCTTGCTGAAATTGTGCGAGTAATACCGCTTGCTCCTCAGTCAGAGCTAGGTTATGCAACAAGTCAGGACGTCGTAACCAAGTTCTGCCTAATGACTGCTTAAGTCGCCATTTTGCTATCTCTTGGTGGTTTCCGCTGAGTAATACAGCAGGCACCTGTTTGTCGTCCAATGTTTCTGGCCGTGTATAGTGAGGACAATCTAGCAAGCCATCCGAAAATGAATCTTGCTCTGCTGATTGGTTATGACCTAATACACCAGGCACTAATCGCGCTACTGCGTCAATTAATGTCATGGCTGGTAGTTCACCACCACTCAAAATAAAATCACCAATTGACCATTCTTCGTCAACGTACGATTCTATTATTCTCTCGTCTATACCTTCATAGCGACCGGCAATTAAAATCAGTTTTTTAGAGTTTGCGAGTTCGCTCGCCCCTTGCTGATCTAATTTGCGCCCTTGCGGGGACATATAAATTACTTTAGCGCCATCACCAGCTGCCTGTTTGGCTTCGGTAATCGCTTTTTTTAATGGCTCAACCATCATTAACATACCCGGCCCGCCCCCGTAAGGACGGTCATCTACGGTTCTATGCTTATCTAAAGCGTAGTCTCGTGGATTAAAGCAGTTAAAATCAATTAAACCATTTTTTACTGCGCGACCAGTTACACCTTGGTGTGTAATAGCATCAAACATGTCAGGGAAAAGGCTTATCACCCCTACCCACAATGAACTAGTTTGAGTCATTAAAACCCAGGATCCCAGTCTACGGTAATTTCTCTTGCATCATGCTTAACTTCTTTGATAACTGAATCAGTTAAAAAAGGAATTAAACGCTCTGCCTGACCAAATGCGTCTTTACTGTTTGCTTTAACAACCAGTACGTCATTTGATCCTGTCTCCATCAGGTCATCAACAGTGCCTAAGCTATAACCTTTATCAGTTACAACCGACATGCCAATGAGATCTCGCCAATAAAACTCACCTTGCGGGAGTTCTGGTAATTGCGCTGAATCCATCGAAATTTCTGCATGGGTATAAGCCATTGCTTCGTCACGATCATTAATTTGCGCAAACTTGGCGATAAAGCCTTTGTTGTGGCGACGCCAGTCGACCACTTCTAAGGTCTGCCATTTACCTTGCTGCCCTATCAACCACGGGCTGAAATCGAAGATCCCTTGGGGATCATCAGTAAATGAATGTACCTTAAGCCAGCCCTTTATACCATATGGGGCACCGAGCTTTCCTACGACAATTATTGATGAGGTGTTCTCTTGACTCATGGTTACACTTACGCCTATTAAGCCGCTTTACGAGCGTCTTTTACTAACTTAGCTACGCGATCTGAAAGAGATGCGCCCTGACCTACCCAGTGATCAACACGTGGTAAATCTAAACGAATTTTTTCTTCTTGACCTGAAGCAATAGGGTTAAAAAAGCCTACTTTCTCGATGAAGCGACCGTCACGCGAGAAACGGCTATCCGCAACCACAATTTGATAGAAAGGGCGTTTTTTAGCGCCACCACGTTGCAAACGAATAGTTACCATACCGTCCTCTAAATAGATTGACTGTTTTCATTAATAAGATTTACTCCCCAGTATGGGGAGCTGGGGAATTGTACGAGTTTTTAGCAACAATGCAAGTAAGAAGTGATGCAAAATGGCAGATTAGTAGGTTAAACCGTGATCTGAGGAGGAAATCAAAGAGAACGCCCTGTTGTGCGCATAATTTATTCAACAAAAAAGGGCTATATAGCCCCTTTGTTATACATTATATAGCACTGTTTAAGTCGCAAGATTAAAATTTAGGGCCACCGCCACCCATCATTCCAGGTGGTAACATGCCTTTCATACCGCGCATCATTTTTTGCATGCCGCCTTTGCCTTTCATTTTTTTCATCATTTTTTGCATCTGCGTAAATTGTTTTAGCAACTTATTAATCTCTTGCACTTGAGTACCAGAGCCAGCTGCAATACGTTTTTTACGTGAGCCTTTAATAATTTCAGGGCGAGCACGCTCTTGTTTAGTCATAGAGCTGATAATAGCTTCCATTTGAACAAATGTCTTATCACCCATTTGGCCCTTAACAGCATCTGGTAAGTTAGCCATACCTGGTAATTTATCAAGCATCGACATCATACCGCCCATGTTTTTCATTTGCTTAAGTTGATCAGCAAAATCATCAAGGGTAAAGCCAGCTCCTTTAAATACTTTTTCAGCAACCTTAGCAGCTTGCTCTTTATCCACTTTCATCTCGACTTCTTCGATCAATGAAAGTACGTCACCCATTCCTAAAATACGTGACGCGATACGATCCGGATGAAAAGGCTCAAGTGCGTCAGTGCGCTCACCTACACCCATAAACTTAATAGGTTTGCCTGTAATGTGACGAATAGATAAGGCTGCACCACCTCGAGCATCACCATCGGTTTTTGTTAAAATCACACCGGTAAGTGGTAAGGCTTCATCAAAGGCTTTTGCTGTATTTGCCGCATCTTGACCTGTCATTGCATCAACTACAAATAAGGTTTCAATCGGGTTAATTGCTTTATGAAGGTCTTTAATTTCATCCATCATATCGCTATCAACATGCAAGCGGCCTGCGGTATCAACTAGCACTACATCAATAAATTTCTTTTTAGCATGTGAAATTGCAGCGGTTGCAATATCAACTGGCTTTTGAGAGATGTCACTTGGGAAAAAATCTACATCAACCTCGGTTGCAAGTGTTTCTAGCTGTTTAATTGCCGCTGGGCGGTAAACATCGGCACTTACTACTAGTACTGATTTCTTTTTTCTCTCTTTCAAAAATTTAGCAAGTTTAGCTACACTGGTGGTTTTACCCGCACCTTGTAAGCCGGCCATCATGACGACTGCTGGCGGTTGTGCATTTAGGCTTAGCTCTTCGTTAGCCTCACCCATTGCTTTTTCTAGCTCTTCACGCACTATTTTTATAAATACTTGACCAGGGCTTAGGCTTTTAGTTACCTCAACGCCCACTGCGCGTTCTTTAACTTGTTTTACAAACTCGCGAACAACTGGCAGTGCCACATCGGCTTCTAAAAATGCCATACGCACTTCGCGAAGTGTGTCTTTAATGTTGTCTTCAGTCAGACGGCCGCGGCCACTGATATTTTTTAAGGTTTTACCTAATCGTTCTTGGAGGTTCTCAAACATGTAACGGTTCCGATAAGACGTTTATATCAATCCTTTAAATTCACTGTTAATTTGAGTTTTCAATTAACAAGGACTGACTTATTAAATTTCAATTAAAAGTAGTATACCGTATATGGCGCCTTACAATATAGTGTTCAAGTGCAGCTTGTTGAGTTTCTTTTTTTAAGGTCTATGCATTTGCTTTGCTATAAAATACAATGCCCATATAACAACAAGAATTATTTTGTCTCAAATTAAGTGGCCCAAGCACAATGCTGATTATTAGTTTAACTATTATTGCCAGTTTATTTTATGTGTTAGCAACGTCTCACGTGCTATCACGCCTGTTTCATCAACAAGGCCCTAGCCAAAAAGTAACGGTGATTTTAAGTACCGTAGCTATCGTGGCGCATATGCTGCTGTTGGTTAACTCTGTGTTTAGATCCGATGGGCAAGATTTAAGTATTGTTAATGTTGCTTTATTAACGTGCTGGGTGATTGTTGTTTCGGTAACCGCAGTGTCGTTAAAGTTCCCAGCTACGTTGTTACTACCGGTTGTTTATGGCTTTGGTGCACTCTTAACGATTGCCAGCTTGTTTATTCCGCATCATATTATGCTGCAAAGTATTAATATTGAAATTGGTTTAGTGACACATATTTCATTATCGTTACTCGCTTACTGTATTTTAATTATTGCTACTTTATATGGCGTACAATTTTACTTTATTGATAAACGTCTTAAACGTAAAGATTTAGCGATTGTACACAGCCACCTTCCGCCTTTAATGGTTGTAGAGCGCCAGCTTTATCAACTTCTTAATTTAGGCACTATCTTGCTTACATTTGCATTACTATCAGGGTTTGTATTTCTTGATGGCATGTTTGCTAAAGAGTTTATTCATAAAACAATTTTATCGTTAGTTGCATGGGCTATTTTTGCTGTTGTAGCAGTTGGCCACATGAAAAAAGGCTGGCGTGGTAAACCAGTGGTTGTTACGATCATGGTCGCTGCATTTGTCCTCACACTTGCTTATTTTGGCAGCCGTTTCATACAAGAAGTGATACTAAATAAGTTTTAACTTGACTCTGCTTGCTCACTCTAGCTTAATACGCATTGATTTATAAAAAAAGGATCCATCGTTGGACGACATATCGACAAGTACCCTGTTTATCATTTTAGGATTATTGGTACTTTTTTCTGCTTATTTTTCTGGTTCAGAAACCGGGATTATGTCAATCAATCGTATACGCTTGCGCCACCTTGCAAAAGAGGACCACCGTGCAGCGAAACGAGTCAGTAAACTTCTTAGCCGTCCAGATAGACTCATAGGCCTAATTTTAATTGGTAATAATCTAGTAAATATAGCTGCGGCCCAAGTTGCGACCATTATAGGTATTCGTCTTTATGGCGACTTAGGTATTGCTATTGCAACCGGTGTATTAACCTTAGTTGTACTTATATTTGCTGAAGTAACGCCTAAAACGCTTGCTGCTCTGTATCCTGAAAAAGTTGCTTTTCCGAGCTCTGTGATACTTAAAGGGTTACTTAAAATTCTTTTCCCGTTTGTTGTTATTGTTAACTGGATGACCAACGGTATATTAAGGTTATTTGGTATTAGTGCAGAACAAATTGATGAGCACAGCATGAGCAAAGAAGAGCTTAAAACTGTGGTAAATGAATCTGGTGCTTTATTACCTGCTCGCCATCAAAGTATGTTGACTTCAATTTTAGACTTAGAGCAAGTTACTGTTGAAGATATTATGATCCCACGAAATGAAATTGTGGCTATTGATATTAATGACGATTGGAAACTAATTAGTCGTCAATTAACTCACGCACAACATACACGTGTATTACTTTATAGAGACAACATAGATGATGCAGTTGGCTTTATTCACTCACGTGACGCGCTGCGTCTTCTTACTAAAGAGCAATTTGATAAACCTTCATTACTACGTGCAGTGCGCGAAATTTACTTTATTCCTGAAGGCACCTCGTTAAATACACAGCTACTTAAATTTCAGCAATCGAAAGAGCGCATTGGTTTAGTTGTAGACGAATATGGTGATATTCAGGGCTTAGTAACTCTTGAAGATATTTTAGAAGAAGTGGTTGGCGACTTCACTACTACACAAACTCGCACACCAAGTGAAGAAGTAACAACGCAAAGCGATGGCTCTTGCATTGTTGATGGTGGGGCAAACGTTCGCGATTTAAATAAAGAAATGGGTTGGGAATTTCCGCTTGATGGGCCTAAAACTCTCAGTGGTTTAATTGTGGAATACTTAGAAGATATTCCTGACGCTAATCTCAGTTTACGTATTGCAGGCTACCCTGTTGAAGTTCTTGAAGTAAAAGAGAACATGATAAAACAAGTAAAAATACAGCCTAATATGCGAACCAAATAAATTAAAAAAAGGAGTCAATTGACTCCTTTTTTTAATATCTACAAAAGCTTAACCAAATAATAAACGCTCAAACCAACCTTTATCTAGCTCTTCCTCACAGCGCTTTAACTGCACACCATAACGACTAGCGCGATGCTTAACTTTGTTAGCCACACTCATTAACCACTTCTTCTTTTTGTACGTGCCGCGCTTATATCCACCCCACCCTTCGTGATAATTAAGGTACTGTGCGTAAGCGTCCCACTTTGATATTTTGTTTACTTTGTGGGTTTTATAAACAAACCACGCCATAAAGTCGATTGCATCATCAAAGTCATCTCTATCTGCGCCATTGTTACCGGTTTCACGAATGTAGTCAGACCATGTCGGTGTTTTAGCTTGAGAATAGCCATACGCATCACTTGCACGGCCTGTAGGTATTATCCATAAAAAGTATTCCATTGGCGGCGCTGCATCATGCTTAAATGAGCTTTCTTGATACATCATGCTCATGAGTACATGTTTTGGTGATCCCCATTTTTCTTGAGCATCTTTTGCGTCAAAATACCAATCTGGCTTTTCTTCAAAAATCTTACATAAATCATTAGGCTGTTTGGGAGGAGCGGTAGCACACCCAGCTAAAGTGAGGGCAAGAGATAAAATAATTGCATTTTTTTTCATTTTTTTAATATCTCACTGAACTTTTTTAAAAAAGCGTGGGTCTGAGCTTATGAATGCAGCAGTACAGCATTGTTTCATCCCTGAAAAATATTTACGCAGCCACCTTGGGCTGCGTTTTTTTTAAACTTTAAAAAGTATTTACTTTTTAAAGTACGCATCTAAAAATGCAGTAAACGTTAAAGTGTCGGCGCTTTCAATTGCAGCTCTAGCTTCATTTGACACTATAACTTGCTGCTCAAGCCATGGCTTTAAAAACTCACTGTAATCGGTAGATTCATGACTTTGCTTATATTTATTAGCAAGTGCTAAAGCAAAATGCCCATTATCTAAGCCAGACTCTTTAAGCTGTGCTACATAACGCCCAGAATAAGTAAGCTCTGGATTATAAATCCACGTCGCCATGCGCTTAATAGTGTTTGAGTAATAATCAACACCATATGCAGTGTCCATCCACTTAGCAACATCAGCAAGCTGTGTGAATATTTCATCACCCCACGATTGCAAGCTACGAGAACCATTATTAAAATTAAGCATTAAACCTGCTTCTCTACCTTGGTTCACAACTGTATCAAGGTTTTCAGTACTGCGTGCTTGCTCTTTCCAATCCATTTCTGGTGAATCTTTTAATAAGCAGTACGTCAAAAATACATCTAAGAAGTGAATTTGCTCAAGATCAATACCTACTTCACTAAATGGATTAACATCTAAGGCACGAATTTCGACATACTCAATACCCGCTCTGAGTAAAGCATCTGTTGGTGTTTCACCACTTTTTGCATTACGTTTAGGACGAATTGGTGAATAAAACTCGTTTTCAATCTGTAATATATTTTTGTTTAGCTGCTTTGGCGTCTTACTAGTGTAGTCGTCAAGGTCGCCGTAAATATCTGAGGGTGTGTTGATTGCTTTTTTAAGACCTGCCACATACTCATCTAGTGAGTTGTACATAACACGTAATGATGACTGAGCGCTATTGGTATACCCTAAATTACCTAAACGAAGTGCTGTACCCACTTCTAAATAAAGCGTCCCTTTACCTAACTTTTTAAATGGTAAGTCAGTTTTTCGACCTTGTAAAAATGAGTTACATAGTGCAGGTGAAGCACCAAACATATAACTTATTAACCACAACTCACGTTTAAAATTACGAATTAGCGAAAGGTAACCATCTGAAATAAAATCTTGAAGGCTTGCATCGCTTTGTTTTAGTGTATGCAGCGACTGCCAAAGCGAGTCAGGAAATGAAATATTAAAATGAACACCAGCTATAGCTTGCATCATACTGCCATAACGGTTTTTTAAACCTTCACGGTACAGGGTTTTCATTTTACCCGTATTAGAATCACCAAACTGCGCAAGCACAATGTCGTCTTGGTGCTCGATAAAACACGGCATACTTATAGGCCAAAGTAATTCATCGCCCATTTTTTCAAGCGTAAACTTTTGCAGATCTTTTAATTGCTTGAGTGTTTGTGTAGAGGACTCACTAACTGGAGTAATAAATTCAAGTAGCGACTCTGAGAAATCAGTTGTGATATGTCCATTAGTTAACGCACTGCCCACCCCTTTTGGGTGACCTTTAGCTGAAATTACGCCATCGCTTTTAATTCTTAGCGACTCTCGCTCGATACCACGTTTAATGCCTTTAACTGCGTATTGGTGCTCATTTACAGATAACGCTTCAAGTGCGTTAGTTAAATCATGTGTTGTCAAAAAATCTTTCCTCGGGCCACGTGGCTTAATCATACGGTTATGGGGGCTAATTGCTTAGACTCAAGATTAAATTAATAAGAAGGGTGTAAATTATCAAAATTAATGAAATATTTACCCGGCCCCTATATACGCTTGATATAACCAATATGATTAAATTAAGTCATAATCTTGCCACTGCTGTAGCTATTATACAAATGCTTAAGTGTATATTTACGCAAAAATTAAACTCATAAAACCTCTGTACTTATAAGTAGACCCAAACCAAGTAAAAAGAAGCACAAAATTCAGTTACCTTAATTTTAATCCGCACAGCCCAACAGCCTCTAGCCATTTTAAAATTTGATCTAGATCAATAAAAGCATTTATTTGAGTCGTTACGACTAACCAATTCTCTTCTTTTTTTGCTTTGTACCTACTAAGCAATATAATTGCGCCAACAGTAAAGGATGATAAAAAATATTATGCGCAATAATAAAAGCTTAAAAAATGAAGAAGTACATTTCGAACAATCGCAGGAGCTTGTCTCTACCACCGACCTAAGAGGGGTAGTCACATATGCGAACCAAGAATTTTGCTCAATTGCAGGGTACAGCGAACAGGAACTCATAGGTAAAAATCACAGTATTGTACGCCACCCTGATATGCCTAAAGCAGCTTTTAAAGAAATGTGGGAAACATTAAAGCAAGGCCATTCATGGCGAGGGATGGTAAAAAACCGTTGCAAAGATGGTCGTTATTACTGGGTAGATGCATTTGTAACGCCCATTTTTGCGCATGGCCAACTTATTGGTTACCAGTCGGTTAGAACAAAGCCCAGCGAAGAGCTAAAAAAGCGAGCACATTCACTTTATAATAAAATTAATGCAGGGAAATCAATATCAAGCATTCGTGAACACAGTCAGCTTCGACAGGTTATTAGTTTTATTTGCGCGTTAGTATGGCTTGTAAGTATTGCTATATTTGCCTCTATAAGTATGGCTTTAATCAGCTCATTAGTGTTTATAGTTGTTGTTGCCCTTAACTTTGATGAATTAATTACAACTCCTGCTATTTTACGAGAACAAAAAGCAAAAGCTGACTCTGTATCGCGTTATATATACAGTGGAAATACCCCTCACAGCGTCAGTGACTACAGAGAACAACTGCTTACTGCTAAATTACGCACCGTTTTAGGTCGCGTTAAAGACTCTACAGAAAGCTTCAACGGTATTGCAATTAATTTAGATGAGCAGTCAACCCTCACTGAAAAAGGAATTGCATCACAAGGTGAGCGCCTTGAACAAATTGCATCAGCAATGACGCAAATGAGCTCTACAATCGGTGAAATATCAATTAATACCGCAGAAACTGCTGACAAGGTAAATTCAACACATCAAAGTTGTTCAGAAATAAAAGAACACATTGCTGATAATAGTTTTATGGTTACTGATTTGGCTTCTCAAGTTGAACAGGCAGCTTCAACAGCAAGCAGTTTAGCTGATGAGGCTGATAAAATTGGGCAAGTTATGAGTGAAATTGAAGGTATTGCGGATCAAACTAACCTACTTGCACTTAATGCAGCCATTGAAGCTGCCAGAGCAGGTGAACATGGCCGTGGTTTTGCGGTTGTAGCTGATGAAGTAAGAACACTCTCCTCTCGAACTCAAAACGCAACAACTCAAATCCACAGCTCGATTAAAGAAATACAAGATACCTTATTCAACTGGTCAAAAGTAATGCAAAACACTAAAAACCAGGCTGATAACTGTGTTAATAAAACGGCGCAAACTCAGGTTGAGTTAGAGGGTATTTTTAATCAAATAAGTGAAATATCGCAATTAGCGATGCAAATATCTTCAGCTGCAGAAGAGCAGCAAATGGTGAGTAACGACATTAGTCATAACGTTACGCAAATTAAAAGCTTTAGTGATAACAATCTAAGTCTAAGCTTTAACGTAGCAACAGGTGCAGCTGAACTTGTTGAGGGCTCTCGTAAAGTAAATGATTTACTGCTCACATTTAAAGTATAAAAAAAGCCGCTATATAAATAGCGGCTTTGTTTTATAGCTTAAAGGCTAACGATTCGCAAAAACTAAGCCTTCGTCATTTGCATCTATAGTGATAACACTACCTGATAAGTAATCTCCACTAAGTAGCTTTTGCGCTAATGGGTTTTCAATAGTTTGTTGAATTGCACGTTTTAGTGGACGCGCCCCATAAACAGGGTCAAATCCACTGGCTGCAATTCGCTCAAGCGCTGCATCACTTATTTCAAGTAAGTAACCCATTTCGGTTAAACGTTCACGAAGTTTCATCAACTGAATATCAGCAATTTCTTTTATGTGCTCGTTAGCTAATGGATGAAATACAACTGTTTCATCTATACGGTTAATAAATTCAGGCCTAAACTCGCTGATAAGCACATCCATCACTTTATTTTTGAGGGTTGCATAGTCGTTGTTGCCAGCCTGTTCTTGAATGATATCTGAGCCTAAGTTTGAGGTCATAATGATCACGGTATTTTTAAAATCAACTGTGCGGCCTTGCCCATCAGTTAAGCGTCCATCATCAAGTACTTGAAGTAAAATATTGAATACATCAGGATGTGCTTTTTCAATCTCATCAAGCAATATTACCGAGTATGGCTTACGACGAACGGCTTCGGTTAAATAACCTCCCTCCTCATAGCCTACATAACCAGGAGGTGCCCCTACGAGACGCGCTACTGAATGCTTTTCCATAAACTCAGACATATCAATGCGTACCATGGCATCTTCGGTATCAAACATAAAGCCTGCAAGCGCTTTTGTTAACTCTGTTTTACCAACACCTGTCGGGCCTAAAAATAAAAATGAGCCAATTGGGCGGTTAGGATCAGCAAGCCCCGCACGTGAGCGACGTATAGCATTTGCCACCGCTACAACCGCTTCGTCTTGTCCTATTACTTTACTATGAAGCTTATCTTCCATTTGAAGTAGCTTTTCACGCTCACCTTGAAGCATTCTTGATACAGGGATACCTGTCCAGCGTGAGAGTATTTCAGCTATTTCGTCTTCCCCTACTTGGTTTTTAAGTAAGGTCATTTCTTGCATTTCAGCTTGAGAAGCTAAATCGAGCTTACGCTCAAGCTCTGGAATACGCCCGTATTGCAATTCTGACATACGTTGTAAGTCGCTTGCTCTGCGTGCTACATCTAAGTCTAAGCGTGCTTGTTCGAGCTCAGCTTTAATAACTTGTGTGCCTTGCAGTGATGCTTTTTCTGCATTCCAAATTTCATCAAGCTCTCTGTACTGCGAATCAAGATCTGTGATCAACTCTTGCATTTCACTGCGGCGCTTTTGACTCGCTTCGTCCTTTTCTTTAGCAAGTGCATTATCTTCAAGTTTTAACTGAATAATTTTTCGCTCAAGCTTATCAAGCGATTCTGGTTTAGAGTCAATTTGCAAACGAATAGAAGAGCCGGCTTCATCTATTAAATCAATCGCTTTATCTGGCAATTGGCGGTCACTAATATAACGATGCGACAATTGCGCGGCAGCAACTATTGCAGGATCTGTAATTTCTACAGAATGATGCAACTCATAGCGCTCTTTTAAGCCACGTAAAATTGCGATGGTGTCTTCAACTGATGGCTCTTCAATTAATACTTTTTGAAAACGACGCTCAAGTGCTGCATCTTTTTCTATGTATTTGCGGTACTCATCAAGCGTAGTCGCCCCCACGCAATGTAGCTCGCCACGTGCTAGTGCAGGTTTTAGCATATTGCCCGCATCCATCGCACCGTCGCTTTTACCGGCACCTACAATAGTGTGTATTTCATCAATAAATAAGATGACTTGACCTTCTTCTTTAGCCAACTCGTTGAGAACTGATTTTAAACGCTCTTCAAATTCGCCACGGTATTTAGCACCTGCAACTAACGCCCCTAAATCTAGCGATAAAACACGTTTATGTTTTAATCCTTCAGGCACTTCACCATTAATAATACGTTGTGCTAGGCCTTCAGCAATTGCTGTTTTACCAACACCTGGTTCACCTATTAACACAGGGTTATTTTTAGTACGGCGCTGGAGTACTTGAATAGTACGGCGAATTTCGTCATCTCGCCCTATTACAGGATCAAGCTTGCCCTGCTCGGCACGCTCAGTTAAGTCAATCGTAAATTTTTCGAGTGCTTGACGCGTTTCCTCAGCATTAGGATCATCAACCTTTTGCCCGCCTCGAATTGCTTTAATGGCATTTTCAATTTTTGTAGAAGTAATATTTAATGAGCGGAATATATCGCCAAGCGGCCCTTTATCATCACATGCTGCCAGTACAAATAGCTCACTCGAAATGTATTTATCTTTACGTTTTTGCGCATACTTGTCACATAAGTTAATAAGTGATGCCATGTTGTTTGACAACTGTACATCGCCTCCAACACCTTCGACTTTAAAGAGCTTTTCGATTTCTTGAGAAAGCTTAGTATTGAGCTCGTCAGCACTGACTCCTGTTTGCGCAAATAGCGCTCGCACACTTGAGCCACTTTGTTGTAGCAATGAATACATTAAGTGCACGGGCTCAATAAATTGATGGTCGCGACCAAGTGCTAAAGATTGCGCATCAGAAAGCGCAGATTGAAATTTGCTTGTAAATCTATCTAAACGCATGAGGGTTTACCTATTTAATAAACTAATTGTTTAATAAATGGGTATGTTAATAGAATTGTTCAAGGTGTGGGAATAAATATAATCACTAATGTACGCTTTACTTGCGCCAGATCAAACTTGCCATACGCCCTGTTTGACCATCGCGGCGATACGAAAAAAATTGATCTTCTTGTAAAGCAGTACAGTGCTCACCGCCGCTAATATTTGTAACCCCTAATTGTTGTAACTGAATACGGGCTATGTGATAAATATCAGCAAGGTATTTTTTATTTTTTTGCAGCTCAAACGCATGAGTAAATAAAGCCGAATGTGCTTTAAATAAATTAAAAACCTCTTCACCTACTTCAAACTGAGTGGGTCCAATAGCAGGACCTAGCCAAGCATGAATTTTAATAGGGGTAGTTTTAAAATAGCTGAGGGTATTTTTAATAATCCCCCGCTCTAAACCACGCCAACCACCATGAATCGCCGCTATTTCTTCGCCATTTTCACTAGTAAGTAAAATGGGTAAGCAATCTGCGGTCATTATCGCTAAAGGCTGACTTTTAAGTCTTGTGAATAACGCATCGCCATCATGCAATTTACTAAAATCAAATTGCTCATCAACAACGATAACATCAGCACTATGTGTTTGATTTACCCATATAGCCGGGGCTGGCAGTTTTTTGGTGAGTAAAGCGCGATTTTGTAATACATGGTTTTTGTTATCACCAACATGAAGCCCCAAGTTCATATTTAAAAATGGCGCTTTTGATACACCGCCTTCACGTGTAGTACTGAGAGTATCTACACTATCAAGGCGTTGCCATGGAGCTGATAACAAATACATTATCTATCGATATCAGGGTTTGCTTTAGTATCTTCACGTAGAGCAACCGTCATAGCGACCATATCATCAGGAATAGGTGCCTGCCATGTCATCATTTCACCAGTAATTGGATGAGCAATGCTCAGTTTTACTGCATGCAGTGCTTGGCGTCTAAAGCTGCGAAGTAACTCAAATAACTCAGGTGTTGCACCTTTAGGTGGACGAGGGCGCCCGCCGTATGATTGATCGCCAATTAACGGATGGTTCAAGTGAGCCATGTGTACACGAATTTGGTGCGTGCGGCCTGTTTCTAAGCGTAAACGTAAACGAGTGTGCGCACGAAACTTCTCAGCAACACGGTAGTGAGTAATCGCGGGTTTACCCATTTCATGTACTGCCATATGAGTACGCTGTGTAGGATGGCGGCCAATTGCTTTTTCAACCATACCACCAGCAGTCATGGTGCCATTACATAACGCTTCATATTCACGAGTGAAGTTTTCGCGCTTTTGTAGTGCTTTCACTAAATGTGTTTGAGCCTGAATCGTTTTAGCTACAACCATTAGGCCTGTAGTGTCTTTATCTAAACGATGGACAATACCCGCACGCGGCACATTTATGATTTCAGGATAGTAATGTAATAGTGCATTAAGCACTGTGCCATTTGGATTACCTGCACCTGGGTGTACCACTAATCCCATTGGTTTATTAATAACCAAAATATCATCGTCTTCATAAACAATGTTTAATTTGATATCTTGTGCTTCGTATTCACGTGGTGCTTCAATTGTTGTTTCAACATTTACAACTTCACCACCTAGTAGCTTTTCGCGTGGTGTGTTGAAAATTTCACCGTCTACGGTGATTTTATCATCCAAAATCCACGTTTTTATACGAGAACGTGAATAATCAGGGAACAATTGTGCTAATACTTGGTCTAGACGTTTACCACCTAAGTCGGTAGGAACATCGGCTTGAAGAGAAATTTGCTCTGACATTAGTAACTTTACCCAATTTACCAGTGCAAGCTTTGCTCGACTGGGTTAGAATCGCTTTTAATAAAAGCATAATATAATACGCATAGTTTACTCGGTTTTACCGACTTGGCCTAGCCGAAGACATCGAAGGTAACAAATAAAATGATAAATAAAATAGGGAAACGTGCATTCGCCATTGTTTTTTCAGCTTCTGTACTTAGTTTAGGCGCATGTTCGTCTGCACCAGACCAAGAAGATATTCAACGTGTACCTAATAAATCTGCACACGCTCTATACGAAGATGCAAAAGAAACACTAGATTCTGGTTTATATGCTCGTGCAATTGAACTTTTAAGCGCTATAGATTCACGCTACCCGTTTGGCCCATTCTCTAAACAAGTACAAATGGATTTGGTATATGCACATTACCAATCAGGTAATACTGAACAAGCACTTGCAACAATCGATCGCTTTATTCGGTTAAACCCAAATCATAAAGATCTTGATTACATGTACTACATGCGTGGTTTAGTAAATATTAAAGCCGATAAAAATGCATTCCAAGAATACTTTGGCGTAGACAGAGCTGACCGTGACGCAAACCGTACACGTGTAGCGTTTACAGATTTATCTACTCTTGTTAAGCGTTTTCCAAAAAGCGATTACGCACCAGAGGCTAAACGCCGCTTAGTGTGGCTTTTAAACCGTATGGCGCGTTATGAGCTAAAAGTAGCAACTTACTATTACGAACGTGAAGCTTATTTAGCAGCCGCTAACCGAGGCAAGTATGTTGTAGAACATTATTCGCAAAGCAGTTACTTAGAGCCTGCTTTAGAAATGATGGAAAAGAGCTACGATAAACTTGGCTTAACAGAGCTAAGCGAACATGCTAAACAAACCAGAATGGTAAATAGCAGAAATAAATAAACAAAAAAGGCGCTTACTAAAGCGCCTTTTTCTATACCACATTGTCATTATACCAATCTGCTTATATGTGGGGTCTATTTAACGTCAAGAAAATTACGCTAGAACTAGGCAAAAGTTTTTTACCTAGTTGTTCTAAATAAAAAATTTTTAACAACGTTATAGTGCAATTTAATTCGTTAAATTGATCAAAGATTTATACAAGTTGGTATTAAATAGCTTCTTCATCTTCTTCAGCAGTACGAATACGGACAACACGCTCAACATCAGTCACGAAGATTTTACCGTCGCCAATTTTCCCCGTTTGCGCTGTTTTAACAATCACTTCAATTGCACGATCAACGTCTTCATCGCTTAGTACAATATCAAGTTTAACTTTAGGTAAAAAATCAACCATGTATTCTGCGCCGCGATAAAGCTCAGTATGCCCTTTTTGACGCCCAAAGCCTTTAACTTCACTAACAGTCATACCGGTAATACCCACGTCAGATAAGGCTTCGCGAACATCATCAAGCTTAAATGGTTTTATAATTGCTTCTATCTTTTTCATATTAATTACTTTTTAAAGCTTCAGTTGCCTCGATTTTAGACAATCAAGAAGCCCATAGCAAACAAAGCAATTGAATTTGATGATAAAACAATCAACCATGGTATAATTATTTTCATAAAAATAGCTATACTAAACTATTAGCAGTACATGAGATTAATATGAATAATAAGCAAAATGGATTCACCCTTTTAGAGCTTATGGTCACCGTTGCCATAGTCGGTATTATTGCATCAATCGCGCTTTGGAATAGCAGTGATATGCTTGAGGAAAACAGAGCGGAAAATTTTTTATTGGAATTAAAAAGAAATATTGCATATGCACGCTCACAAGCAGCAAGTACTGATGAAATAGTTGTTGTATGTCCTACAGGACAAGGTCGAATAAAAAACAATAAAGATACATTCAACTGCAACGCAAAGTGGGATGAGGATAAAATTATTGCTGTATTTATCGATGTAGATAATGACGGGCAATACAATAAAGCTACAGATACCTTACTTAGGGCAATGGAAGAAATATCAGACAACGATAAGTTATCGTTTGATGGTAACGATCGTCGCTTACGCTTTAACACCAGTGGTAGAATTACGACGAAGCCCGGAGACTTTATTTTTTGTCCTAATAGTACTAATGAAAATAATAAAGCATTAACCGTATCACAATCAGGTACAGCCTTTTACGTAGGCGATACAAACAAAACCTGCGGTTAAAAAACACACAGTTTATATTGTCATATTTTTATCATTTACTACACTGAGTTGATACATTTTAAAACTCAGGACTTCAAGGATGAGGGTAACAATATATAAAAATAAAGGTATGACACTACTCGAGCTGATGATTTCGTTAGCCATTGTAAGTATTATCAGTCAACTTTCAATGTGGTTTTATCCAGATTTTTTAGCAAATAATCGCTTAGATAACCACGTAAACCTTCTGCATAGAAACATTAATTACGGACGACTTTACGCTATTGAAAATGGAACCTATGTCACTCTTTGTGTTTTAAAAGACAACCAATGTAGTAAGGATGAGTGGGACGGGCAAATGTCGTTATTTATCGATAATGATAAATCAACCACCCTAGATGATGACGAGCTTCTGTTAAGTACATTTGAAGACGTTCATGATGCTGATAGCCTTGAATACCCTCGTAGCGCAATTACTTTTAGACCTGATGGTTCGTTGAATGGCTTTCAAAATGGGACTTTTATTTATTGCCCCAATAATGATAAAGCCAACCTGGAGGGGCTGGCTTTATCAGTAAGTCAAACTGGGCGTATCCGTATAAAATCAACAGATAAATGCCAGAAAAATTAAATTAACGCCCCCAGCAATATTCAACATCAGAATTACCTTTAGTGCCTTTAGCGCCTTTGTAACCGGTGTCTGTAATTGTAATTTGTTTACAGTCAGTATCCCCTTTTACAGCGCCAGCAATAGGTTTTGCGGTGATGGTGAATGTATTGTCGTCATCATCTACATCTATAGATAATTCAAAATGACCATTTTCGGTTTTATCTTGCAACCCTAAATCATCAAATGATTCTGTATATTCACGATTATCGACAAAGAATTGCTCCTCCCTGTTTGCTGCATCTAATAATGCAGCAGCAGCCTCAGCTCGTGATGCTCGCTTTACATACTCAGTGTAATTAGGCAACGCTACTGCTGCTAAAATACCGACAATAGCAACAGCAATCATTAGTTCAATTAGTGTAAAACCGCGAGTTAGTTTACTCATATATATTCCTTAATTACCCACTTCATCATTTTCTTCGCGTTTAAAGATATAGGTTTGCTGTGTTTTAAAACCAAATCCTACTGTATCAGAATCATTTACTAACTGTATTGTACCGTCCACAACCGTTAAGCCTGGGCCTACTACCTCTACAGGTTTCATAGGATTTTGCGCATCCTCACCTTTAATTCCAGGACCAATTAAATAAAATTGACTCTCCTGTGTTACTTCAATAGTTGGGTTGTCGTCGCACATGCCGTCGCCATTCCCATCAGCACATGACGGCCCCTCTCCAAAGTATAATTGAGGAGTATCAGGCACATCATAACTAGTTGTAAATTTCAAATCGTCATACACTTTGGTCCCATAGTGTAAGTGGAAAGCATATAACGAACCTCCACCGCCACTTAACGAGCACTGATTTTCAGTTGATGTGTCAGAAGATGGCGTAAAACTTGTAAAGTATGCTACCCCCCCTACCACTGTAGCTGCCGCTAATGATTTTTCACCCGAACCTAGCTCATACCGCCAGCCTTTAAATTTAGCTAAATCAACTTCTAAATCAACAAATTCATCAACATCATCTAATGCATTACCAAATGGGTCGCTATTCATTTGCATTAGATCCGTTGGCTTAATCGCTGTAGGCGAAGTAGTAAACGATTTAGTTACTGTATTTTCATCCCGGATCATAAATAACTGATCGTCTTCATTTGTACCGGTTGGTTTAGAGCGATTACCACTTCCAATCACAATTGCATCATAGGGTGTATCTAAACGAGTAATGACTGTTTCACCATTAATCGTTGTTTCACTTACTTTACTATAAAGCGTACGCGCTACTAGTGGTTGATAGAAAAAACGTCTATCCTGACTCGCTAATGAACTGCCTAACTCAGCAAGTTTAAAGTGTGTAAAATTACTTGTGCTACTACCAGGCATATCAATACGCCAAATATCTCCGCCAGTATCAGCTGCATATATTCTATCAATATAGCCATCGTAATCAGAATCTAATGTAGATACATTAGCTGCTATTGAGTGTTTTCCTTTAAAGCCATTCTCACTAGGCGTTAAAGCCCACACTTTTTTACCTGTTTCAGCTTCAACAATATAAATACCACGACCTACTGAATCTTCACTTCTTACAACAGCGTCTTTATTTGTATCATACCCTGCACCAAATACTAATAATGGTTTATCACCAAACGCTTTTATGTAAGCTATCTGTGGCTTTGACCACGTTTGTGCAAGCTCTGTAAAATCGCCTTTACCCCCTTCAATCGGATTATCCCATAATTTTTTTGGTTCATTAGGGTTTGTGATATCAAGCGCATAGTAGTTTCTCCCGCCACGTCGCATTCCTGCAAAGGCCCAAACATCGTCGCCATCGCTGGCATCAACAATACCATCGTTAACACCTTCATCATTTAAGCTTTTATCGCTAAAATAAACACTGATTGGGCCGTCCATACCATACACTTTACCAGTATCTTCGTTGCGTAAAGACTGAATAATATCGTACAAGTCTGAAGGGATGAATGCCCAGCTTTCACTTACTTCGTTATTAGTATCGTCGTCTTTAAACATATGTAAAAAGCCGGCGTTAGTGCCAATAAGTATACGTATATCATCGTTACCGTAGTCTATGGCAACAGGTTTAGAGTGAAGAGGGTCGCCAAAAATATCGCTGCGTTGGTCTGTATTTGAACCATCGTTATCCTCGTCATCAACATCAATGCCCATAGCCCATTCAATATCTGAACTGGATAAGCTAATCGGGTTATTAGTTACTAAGTCTAAAATATCACTCACTATATTAGTGGTAAAATCTACAATATCGCCTTGTTTATCAGTGTAGAGGTTGCGCCTGTCTTCTGCTGGGGTACCTGTTAATGTAGCTAAATGGTAATTCACTCCACCTTGTGCTACTAAGTTACCATCGGCAGATTGGCCATCAGGTAACCAAAATGTTTTAGCATCGGTGTCAATTAAACCGTCAGAATCAAGCGCTGTATTATCTGCTGAGTCGACTATTTCACTGCCTGATACTTTTAATTTTTTTAAATTACCGCCCCATCTTGTGTTAGTTTCTGGGTAGAACATGGCAAAGTAAATAGCATCGCGGCTACGTGTTTGGTCTACGTTATTACTTGCTACTGAGGGAGATGAAAAGCTATCGTTTACTTCACGAATACGAGAAATTGCGCTATTTAGTGAGTTAGAGAGCTCATCGGGGGTACTTGCAGGTAAGTTTTCACCGCCACCTAAAGAGGCTGCACGCCTTAAAAGTTCCTGACCGCTTGCGCTCATACCCGAGCCAAAACCTATGGTATATAAGCGACCTGTTTCGTGAATATCGGGAGTAGAAGGGTATAAATCAACTGTTACATCACTTGTACCATGAATAATTTTAGCCATTTGGTGAAGGTAGCTGCTGTAGTAACTATCTGTATTCCAGTTTAGTCCTTCACCAAAGTATTTTTCATGCTCGGCACTAATTTGGCTATCACTGTCATTATCACCAGATGGGTCGCCATCAGTCATATAAATGATATTGATTGAATTATCACAGCGTATAGCTTCAGCATCGCTGTCTTCAAAAGGGGATATGTAAGTATATTGGTAGTTATCTTTTACTACATTTTCACACTCATATACCCATCCAGAACGTCGCCCTTTCCAAACCCAATCACATTCAACCTCTGTATACTGGCTACCGGTTCTTAATTCAGCGCTTGTATCGCGTTCAAGTGTGGTTGCTTCAAGACCATATTGAACTCCTTGTCCGGTAATATATAAATAGGCTTCCCATAAAGTCTCTGTAAGCGGGGTTCCGCCATCAGCTGGCAAAGCCGCTATAGAATTGCGTACTACTGAAGAGTCACTCCCAACACCGTTTACAATGTAGCCACCTGTAGTGCTCTTAAAACGCATTAAGCCAAAATCAATAGTGTCTTCGTTATCTGATACCACTTTATTCATTGCAAACTGGGCAGCTGCAAGTCGGCTATCCACACATAGGTTATACAATCCTAAAAAATTATTATAACCACAGTTATCTCCGTTTGAAGATGAAAAAGCCATACTTCCTGATGTATCAAAAATTAATAGTACGCGGGGTTTTTCCTCTACATCAACATCATGGTTAACATACAGCTCTATATCTTCAGCAAAAGCAGATGCACTAAGCGTCAAACTAATTAATGAGGCAAGTATTTTGTTAAGTTTCATTTTAAATCCCCTTACTTGTGCTAGCCATTTCTTGAGCTACACCAGTCACTATGGTCAGTTCGTGCTTTGCTTTAGAGCCATACTTTATAGTGGTAGAGACTTGCAACATATTGCATGAAATACCTGCCGTAAAATTGAACCTGCGCGGGCATTCTAAATCAAGAGCGCCCTGATTGAGGTTAACCATTTTGCTTTTCATCTCATCGTGTTCGGCTATAACCATGCCTTCTGTATCAGCATCGGCCATAGTAGTAACTTCATCAGGCGATAAAAAAAACTGATTTGCAGCTCCCTTATTTGCCTCGTCAGAAATCATTCTTTGAACCTCTCCGATAAGCTCATTCTCAGCAACTTCTCGCTCTTGTGCAGCATTAGTAATTTTTATATCAATACTACTACTGCTCATTAAAGTAACCGCAATACCCGTTACTGCAATAACCATGATAAGAGCCGTAATTAGTACAACACCTTGTTGTTTAGCTCGTAGCTGTGTTAAATGCGCCATAAGTTGGCTCCTACATTATTCAATCGAATTGTGGTTGTGAACACTGTGCGTCTATAGTTATCGGTAAAGGAAAGCTCTCGCTTATCCTCATCTTCGCCCAAGGTGTATGTTTGATTTTTAATTGTCACTCCCGGATCTTCTTGTAACGACCTAATCAATAAAAATACTTGTACAGTTAAGATTCCTTTACGGTTTTCCCAATCTGTATGCTCCATATCATTAATACTTCTGTATGTATCAACTCGGCTATCACTATTTGTATCAAGACCAAAAACAAAGCGCATATTTTCAACGCCTTCCATTATAGTTTCGGTTGTAATATTGCCACCAACTAAGCGCTTTCTCATTAATGCCGGCACCTTGAGGCTTTTATTATTTACTGTATAAGTTTGCTCTGATAAGTAATAAACATGGTGGCTGTATGGCCATATAGATGCATTTACATTTATAGAGCCTGCACCTATTGCTCCACGTTTAAATTGAGCCTTTTCTTGCTCTGCTATAAAATAGTTTTCATCAGCTTGCGTATCACCTGCATCAAGCTGATTACCTTGTAAAAATTTTAACTGAATGATATCTGTATTTTTAATAGGGTTATTTGCACAGTTTAACTCTTTGGTAGAATCAGCCACTTTTGCATAAATAGTTCTAAAGTTACTCGCTGTCGCTAAATCAGGAAAGCTGCCGTTATTTAACCCCTCTGTACAATCAGCACTAGGGTTCGATAACGATGTTGTATTGGCTGATGTAAACGAATCATCATAATAAGTTCCCCAAAAGCCAATCTGTTCAATATCACGTTGCATTATATTTATGGCTAATCGACCTGACTCCTGAAGCTCACCAATGGTCATCGTATCCTTAGTGGTTACTTTCATTCCTATATAAGTGAACATGACGCCACCTAAAATTAGGCCACCTATAAATAACGAAATCATAACCTCTATAAGTGTAAAACCTTTTTGCTTCATGTTAGCTCCTAAGGTAAATGTAACTAGTTAAAACTACTAAGCGGCGTTTTTTATCCGCTGTACCACATTTTATAGCTGCGGTATCATCATTAGCGTTGAACTCCTGCCGTCCCTGCCATGAAACTATCACTTCTAAATTAAATGCCTTACCGCCTGAACCTGCCACAGCCGTTGGGGCTATACACACAGTTGCGTCGTCCAACGACCCCGTATTTTCACGCGCTCTGATTGCTCTTTTCCACTGTTCAAGATCTAATGCTGCAACCTGCGCTGCTGTACAAGTATTTGTAAAACACGTTTGCGAGGTAGATGTTGAAGTTTCACTATTAAATGTTTGCGTATATAGAGCGACTAATTGGGCGGTATCATTTGCACGAATACGCTGCACAATATCATTACCTAGCGCTACAGCAGCGGCTCGCTGCATAGAATCAAAGCTTGCTTGTTTAGCTTTTGCTTGAAGCGCTACGGCACCTAATAAACCAAAGCTTAAAATAATAAACGCAATGAGCACTTCA
Source organism: Pseudoalteromonas sp. H103 (assembly GCF_001469205.1). Lineage (NCBI taxonomy): Bacteria > Pseudomonadati > Pseudomonadota > Gammaproteobacteria > Alteromonadales > Pseudoalteromonadaceae > Pseudoalteromonas > Pseudoalteromonas sp. H103. Next base: position 317,522 of record NZ_LOFG01000012.1, read on the forward strand.
ATTAAAGTGAAGCCTTTTTGTGTTTTAGTTTGAGGAGATTGCATAGTGAACCAAATAAAAAATTATCTGATTCTAAGTTTATGTCATTCTAACTTAGTTTCAATAATTACTAGGATAGGCGGTTAAATTTGTTGATAAACGGTTAACAAGCACTAGTGACCGTTTATCTTTGGAGGCTAACCTTTGACTTGAATGTTTGATATTTAAGCAAGGTAGAAACTATGTAGTACAATTGTGCTCATAAGTAGGCAATAACGCAGTGGCAGTTAACAGGCACACTAGATAAAGTTTCGCATCGCGATTCCCTCACTAATTAAACAAATTTCAATCCAGAAAGCGACAAGATCTAGTTTAAAATATTTTTTACTGTTTTTAGCTCTCGCCTGCTAACGGTTAAATGATCGTTACAACCCATAAGCTCTACACTATGCAAACCTGGGCCATGAGTATTTAAAGATAAAAGTTTGCTTTTATTTACTAAGGTATTTCGGTGTATTCGTACCAATTGAGCAGGATACTGTGATTCCAGTTGCTTTAGGCTGGATTCAATAAATGCTTCCCCGCCTTCAAATACCATATTAGTGTACTTTTCTTGGGCATTAAAATAATAAACATTGTCAAGCTCAACACTTTTAATGCTTCCCCCTAATTGGTAACTAATTTTTGTTGATTGTTGTTTTTGCACATGCGCTTTATTCAAGCGCCCAGCCTGCTCTAATACTTTTACTAATGATTGTTCTGTAACTGGTTTAACTAAATAACCTGCAGCACTTAGTTGCAGGGCATCAAGAGCATGCTCAGGGTGAGCGGTAATAAACACAACAGCTGGAGGTAAAGCTAAATTATTAAGCTCATTCGCAACCTGCAATCCATTTAAACCAGGCATATCAACGTCTAAAAATATTAAATCGGGGGTGTGCTTTTTAATGAGTAATAAGGCTTCATTGCCATTACCGGCTTCGCCTTTAATAACTATGCTTTTATCATGCGCTAGTAAACGAATTAAACGCATTCTTGCCAATGGTTCATCATCAACTATTAATACGTTCATAGACTACTCTCAGTATTATGTTTAGGAATAACTACTTTTACTCTAAATACATCATTTTTATTGGTGATGACAAGCTGAGCTTTATTTTTATAATAAATATTTAAGCGCTGACGAATATTATCAAGTGCCATGCCATTATTAGGCCGAGTTTGATTGTTAGTAATAGTGATAGGGTTAGTAACAATCATCGTTATATAACCGGTAGTAATATGCAGCTCAACATTAATAATTGCGCCACTTTCGCTTGTTTCAATTCCGTGACATACCGCATTTTCTATTAGCGGCTGCAGTGTTAAACATGGAATATGTAATATAGGAAGTTCATTCGGTATTTGCCAATCAACCTTTAAACGCTCTCCAAAGCGCCACGTTTCCAAGGCTACATATTGCTTACTCAGTGTTATTTCATCATTGAGTAATACACTTTTACCAGAGCGCATAGCTGCTTGAGATAAAGCTGCCAAGGCTAAAATAGCTTGCTCAGCGGCATCAGCATCATGATGAGTAAGTTCTGCTGCTGTATTTAAGCTGTTGTATAAAAAGTGAGGACGGATCCTAGCTTGTAAAGCGTCCAATTCCGCGCGAGAAAGTGCCTTCGTTTGCTGCTCTTTTTCAGTATAGATAAATAAAAACTGTACAAACAAAGCGGCTAATAAAAAAACTGTAAGGCAATTTCGCAATACAAAATAAATAAGGTTATCGGCTTTATTTATATCAAACGCAAAGTGAGAAAATAAAACACTATATATGCAGGTAAATAATAAAAACGAGGTAAAAAATAGCGTGAGCTGAAAAACGTCTGTTCGCTTTTGTAAAAAGCGCTTAAAAAGATACAGAGCTGAGGTGCTTGATAAAACAGTTAAGTGTAAAAATAAACTAATAACCCCAAGGCGTAACCAAATGTCACCTTGGATATTTGGCGCAAACGCCAATACAACAGCTATAACTTGAGTAACAACTAGCGAGGCTAGCACCCCTCGCTCATTAAAAAGAGCTGAAAAAAGCAATGCATCAGATTGAAGCAACTTGCTCATGACAGCTCTCCTTGAAATCTAAATAATTAATTTATATAGATTAACGCAGCTCAACAGGAACGGCAAATACGATGTTTTCTTCTTCACCAGGGTTTTCTACTACCTGCTTGCCGCCAAGCTCTTTAAGGCGTGTTATTACTTGCTGTACAAGTACTTCTGGTGCAGATGCTCCAGCCGTAACACCAACAGACTTAGACTCTGAAACCCACTGCTCTTGTACATCAGTTGCATCATCAATTAAATAAGCCGTTGTGCCCATTTTATCTGCAAGTTCGCGCAAGCGATTAGAGTTAGAACTATTTTTAGCTCCAACAACTAAAAGCACATCAACTTTATCAGCTAAATCACGCACCGCATCTTGGCGGTTTTGTGTTGCATAACAAATATCGTCTTTTCGAGGACCATCTATTGCAGGAAATTTCTCTCGTAGTGCGTCAATGACATCAGCCGTATCATCTACCGAAAGCGTTGTTTGGCTACAATAAAATAAGTTTTCGGCATTTTTTACATTGAGTGCAATAACGTCTTCCGCGGTTTCTACCAGGTAAATCCCGCCTTCATCGTTATCGTACTGCCCCATTGTACCCTCTACTTCAGGGTGTCCATGGTGCCCAATTAAAATACATTCAATACCCTTGCGGCTAGCGCGTGTAACTTCCATATGAACTTTAGTTACAAGCGGACATGTTGCATCAAATACTTTTAAGTCCCGGCGTTTCGCCTCAGAGCGTACCGCTTGCGATACACCATGAGCACTAAAAATTACAATGCTGTCGTCAGGTACTTGATCAAGCTCTTCAACAAACACTGCGCCACGGCTTTTTAGCCCATCGACCACGTAGCGGTTATGTACCACTTCGTGACGAACATAAATTGGCTTTTCAAAAATATCTAGAGCACGCTCTACAATGCTGATTGCACGGTCAACGCCCGCACAAAAACCACGTGGGTTAGCTAATAAAATATCCATTAGCCTTCTACCTCAATAATATCTACTTCAAATGTTAGGCGCTGACCCGATAGCGGGTGGTTAAAATCGATAGTAACCGACTCCCCTTGCACTTCTCGAACAAGCCCAGGAAGTTCAGTACCATCAGGTTGTGTAAACGCAATGATAGCACCTACTTGAGCAGGTGTTTCTGGGCCAAACTTACTACGGTCAACATAGTAAATATTATCTGGATTTGGCTGACCAAAAGCATCTTCAGGTTCTAATTCAAATGTTTTACTTTCACCAGCAGTTAACCCTAATAAACACTTTTCGAAGTTTGCCGTTAAGCTACCATCACCCATTGTTAATTTTGCAGGTTTGTTATGAACCTTTGTAGAGTCTGCGGCAGAGCCATCTTCTAACTTAATAGAAAAATGAAAAATAACTTGCGAGTTTTCACCAATTACAACTTGGCTCATGCTTTATGCTCCTTAGGACTTTCGCCTGTAAAGGCATCAAATAATAATAACGCGGCACCAATACAAATAGCGCAATCAGCAATATTAAATACTGGAAAATGTGACTTATCGTAAAACACATGAATAAAGTCAATTACATAACCATAAGCTATACGGTCATATAAGTTACCTATTGCGCCTGCAAGTACTAACGCATAAGCACTGCACAATATTTTGTTGGTCGCTGGTAATCGCTTAAGCCACCAAACAAGTAACCCACTAATGGCAATAGCTATAAAGCTTAAAAACCAACGTTGCCAACCACCTGCTTCACTTAAAAAGCTGTAGGCTGCGCCATAGTTATGTACGTAAGTAATACTAAAAACAGGCAGTAAATTTATAGACTCTTGATAAGCCATGGTATTCACAACTAGTGTTTTACTGGCAAAGTCTATTACTAACAGTAATAGACTTAACCAAAGCCACACTAAACCACTTTTTTGGGCTAGTTTGCTCACTGAGTAAAGCTCCTAAGCGAATTGACGCTTTTCACCTTCGCCATCAACATTACTTACACAACGGCCACAAATTTCAGGATGAGCAGGATCAGTTCCTACATCGTCGCTATAGTGCCAACAACGCTCACACTTAGCTGCATCTGTTGCTGCAACACTAATGTATAAACCTTCAATTTCTGTTGCTTGCGTATCTGCTGGTTGGCTATCAACCTGCTTAACGTTTACTGCTGATGTTAACAATACAAAACGAAGCTCATCACCTAGTGAAGCAAGTGTGCTTGCAAGGTCTTTATCCGCAAATAAATTAACTGTTGCTTGTAGTGTTGCACCAATTACTTCTTCTTTACGTGCAGCTTCTAATAAGCGGTTAACTTCATCGCGTACATTTAAAATTGCTTGCCAATCATCGTTACTAAACTGACTGCTCGTTGGTGCTTGTAAGCCGTCATACCATACTGATGTAAATACGTAATCACTGCGCTCGCCTGGTAAGGCTTCCCAGATCTCTTGTGCTGTAAAGCTCATAATTGGCGCCATCCAGCGCGTCATAGCTTCTGCAATATGGTAAAGCGCAGTTTGACAAGAACGACGTGCATGGCTATCGCTTTTAGCTGTGTACTGACGGTCTTTAATTACATCTAAGTAAAATGAGCCAAGTTCACCGGTACAGAAGTTCATTAGCTTTTGCGTTACTAATAACATTTGGTAGCTATCGTAAGCGGCTAAAATCTCGTCTTGTAACTGTGCTGCACGGCCAACAATCCACTTATCAAGCTCAACCATGTCATCTACAGCAACTTGATCAGTTTTAGGATCAAAACCATTTAAGTTAGCTAATAAGTAACGGCTAGTGTTACGAATACGACGATAACGATCCGCAGAGCGTTTGAATATTTCATCAGACACAGTCATTTCTGCCGTGTAATCGGTAGAAGCAACCCACAAGCGTAAAATGTCAGCACCAAGCTTATTCATTACATTTTGCGGAGAGATAACATTACCCAGTGACTTAGACATTTTACGGCCGTTTTCATCAACGGTAAAACCATGCGTAAGTACTTGCTTATATGGTGCATGTCCATTAATCGCAACCGATGTCATCATTGACGACATAAACCAACCACGATGTTGATCAGAACCTTCAAGGTATAAGTCGGCTGGGCCAACTAAGTCTTCACGTGCATCTACTACACATGCGTGCGACACACCTGAATCAAACCATACATCTAGCGTGTCTTGCACTTTCATGTATTGCTTAGCGTCTTCTTCGCCAAGTAAAGTAGCTGGCTCTAGGTCATACCATGCTTGAATACCTGCCTTTTCAACAAGCTCTGCAGCTTGCTCGATAAGCTCTTGGGTATTTGGGTGTAAAGCACCGGTGTCTTTATCAACAAATAAAGCAATCGGCACACCCCATGTACGCTGACGCGAAATACACCAATCTGGACGGCCTTCAACCATGTTAGAAATACGGCTTTCGCCCCATTCAGGCAGCCACTGTGTATTTTTGATTTCTTTAAGAGAATCTTGACGTAAGTTAGCCTGATCCATACTTACAAACCACTGCGGTGTAGCACGGAAAATTATTGGCGTTTTGTGGCGCCAACAATGCGGGTAACTGTGTGTAAGCGCATGATGATGTACTAATGCACCACGCTCTTTTAATACTTCAATGACGCTCGCGTTTGCTTTAAATACATGCTGACCTGCAAAAAGTTCAGTATCTGGTAAGTACACACCATTTGCACCAACAGGGTTAGCGACTTCTAGGTTGTAATTTAAGCCTGCCACGAAATCTTCTTGACCATGACCTGGCGCAGTATGCACAACACCTGTACCTGAGTCAGTAGTAACGTGTTCAGCAACAATCACTGGTACACTAAAGTCATAAAAAGGATGCGCTACTTGCAAGTTTTCAAGTACAGCACCTTTTACGTAACCTAATACGTGGTAATGATCAAAACCAAAACGGTCCATTGCATCTTTAACAAGTTCTGAGCCTAAAATTAAACGCTGCTGTGCGCCTTCATCTTCAACTTGCACAAGCGCATATTCTAAATCGGCATGAACAGCAACAGCACGGTTTGCAGGAAGCGTCCATGGCGTTGTTGTCCAAATAACAGTGCCAACACTACCTTGCCCTTCATGGCCTTGGGCTAGGTCAAACGCATTTACTACTGCGTCTTGGTCAGCAAAAATAAAGCGTACATCAATTGCTGGCGACTGTTTATCTTGATATTCAACTTCTGCTTCTGCTAATGCAGAGCCACAATCTGTACACCAATGCACAGGCTTAGCCCCTTTGTGTAAGTGACCGTTTTTAATAATACGACCAAGCACACGAATTGCATTTGCCTCAAAGTCAAAATTCATTGTTAAGTAAGGCTTATCCCAATCTGCAAATACGCCTAAACGTTTAAAATCAACCTTTTGGCCTTCAACTTGCTTTTTAGCATACGCACGACACTTTTCGCGAAACTCGCTCGCCGTCACTTTTACACCCGGCTTACCTACTTTTTTCTCAACCATTAACTCAATTGGTAAACCGTGACAGTCCCAACCAGGTACATAAGGCGAATCAAAGTCAGATAAAGTTTTAGACTTAACAATAATATCTTTTAAAATCTTGTTTACTGAGTGGCCTAAGTGGATGTCGCCATTTGCATACGGAGGGCCGTCATGCAAAATAAAGGTCTTTTTACCCTTTTTAGCGCTGCGAATTTGACCGTAAAGGTCGTCTTCATACCATGCTTTAAGCATTTTTGGTTCACGTTGTGCCAAATTGCCACGCATTGGAAACTGTGTTTCCGGTAAATTCAAAGTATGTTTATAGTCGCTCATTTATCCTACATTCCGTATCTATCGGCTGCCTAATTTAAACCAAAACACTGCTTAGCGGCGGCAACATCTGTTGCTATTTGCGCCGTGAGTTGTGTTAATGTCTCGAATTTTTTCTCGTCGCGGAGTTTTTGTATTAACTCCACGTGCATAAATTGTCCATAAATGTCTTGTGCAAAATCAAAAAGATGAACTTCTAGAAGTGCACGTGTTCCATTAAATGTGGGTTTGTTGCCTATATTTGCAACCCCAAAAATTTGTTTACCTGCAATTGTAGCTTGCACAGCAAACACACCATTAACAGGGCAAACTTGGCGTTTAAGCGCTATGTTTGCTGTTCTAAAGCCAAGCTCACGGCCTCTTTTCCAGCCATGTATTACGCGCCCAGAGATAGCGTAGTCGTGGCCAAGCATAACTTTTGCACTGGCTAAATCACCAGCAGCTAATGCTTCACGAATCAATGTGCTGCTCACTCTAGCATTTAACTGGCGAAAACTCGCTGTGCTTTGCACATCCATTCCCGCCTGATTACCCATACTAACGAGTAAATCAAAATTGCCTTTGCGCTGCTGCCCAAATCTAAAATCATCACCTACGGTTAATGCTTTAACACCGAGTTTTTTTATAAGTATGTCGCTTACAAACTGTTCAGCTTGCATATTTGCAAATTGCTGATTAAAGCTAATACAAATTACACGTTCAATGCCTAAATCGCTCAACAAACGCAACTTATCACGTAATCGCGTAAGCCTTGCTGGGGCACTTTTTTTAGCAAAAAACTCTTGAGGCTGAGGTTCAAAAAGCATCACTGTACTTGGTAAGTTGTGCGCTTTAGCATCTGCTAACAAACCTTTTAATACTTGTGAATGACCTAAGTGAACACCGTCAAAATTACCAATAGTCAGCACACACCCAAAGTGATGCGCTCGAATATTGTGTATACCTCTAATTAACTCCATGCCACCTAAAGCCTTTTTTCAGCGAGTATTATCACGACTTATACCAAGGAAAAGCCACAAGGCTGCCGATTATAATCTTTTTTTTAGTTTGATTCAGTAATTGCTACACTTTTTATCGTATTTAGTCTTACGCCCATTAAAAAGAGCATTGCAAAGTAGCTAACTCCCGCTAATGCAACAAGAGCAATTAACAATATAACTTGCTGCATAAACGTCCATGAAGCCCAATAATAGTAACTACTTACATACCATGTAACACATCCCATAACTATACTTGCAACAATACACTTTATAGTGAAACGCAAACTCATAGAAGAAAACTGATAAACTTTTTCTTTTTTAAGCTGCCTGTAAAGTAAAAATGCATTACAACTGGCCGACATTGATGTAGCAAGGGCTAACCCTAAGTAACCTATAAAAGGGGCCAACATAATGTTAAACACCATATTTAGCACTAGGGTTATAATACCAATGCGTACAGGCGTTTTAGTATCTTGACGGGAATAAAAACCAGGCGCGAGCACTTTAATCAGCATAAAGCTAACTAACCCTACAGAGTACGCAACAACACCTAAACTTACCGCTTTTACATGATCAACACTGTCTTCTTTAAAAGCACCATGATCGAATAGCACCGTAATTATAAGTGGGCTAATTATCATTAGGCCAACCATTGCTGGTATACCTAAAAATATTACAAAGCGCACACCCCAATCTAACGTATGCTGAAAATCGCTCAATTTTTTACTACTGTGCAATTTAGAGAGTGCGGGTAAAATAACCGTCGCAATACCTATTCCAAACAAACCAAGCGGAAACTCTATTAGCCTATCTGAGTAATAAAGCCATGCTATAGAGCCTGTCATTAATAGTGAGGCTATCATGGTATCTAGTAATAAATTAATTTGGCTTATCGATACGCCAAACAATGCAGGAAGCATTAGCTTACGCACTTTTTTAACATTTTCGTCTTGCCAAGCCCAACGCGGGCGCGCCAACATTTTTGCGCGATATAAAAACGGCAATTGAAATAACAATTGCACAATACCACCGACAAATACGCCTATAGCTAGAGCGTATGCACCAACACTAAACTTATCATGTAAAAAGATGGCGCAGCTGATTATTGATATATTAAGTAAAACGGGCGTAAAAGCAGCGACTGCAAAGCGGTTATAAACGTTCATTACTGCACCACTAAGCGCAACTAAGCTCACAAAAAATAAATACGGAAAAGTTAACTTTAATAACGAACTAGCAAGTTCAAATTTTTCAGCGTTTGGGCCACCCTGCCACCAATCTATAAACCAACCTGTACCAAATAAGGCCGCAATTACCGGTGAAGCAACGACACCAAATATGGTTACTATAAGTAAAATTGTACCGAGCGTACCGGCAGCTTGCGCCACAAAAAGTTTAACTTTGTCATCACCTTGTTGCTCTTTAATTTCACTAAGAACAGGTACAAACGCCTGTGCAAAGGCACCTTCGGCAAACAAACGTCGTAAAAAATTAGGAATACGGTTAGCAAATAAAAAAACATCGGCAGCGGCGCTGGCCCCTAATAAATTTGCAACTACTGCATCTCGTACTAGCCCTAATATACGTGAAATCATAGTCATACAACTCACAATCATACCTGAGCGAAATAAACCTTTTGACACCTTAAACCCACTTAAAAATCCCTAATATGGGCAATTATGCCACAGTCTTTTTTATAAATCGCTTTAAAGCACTAGGCTGGGAGTCTGTGCTTTGTTACAATATCGATATTAACTGCTAAAGCGGCAAATTGATGTTCGTTATAAGGAGCAGTTTTTCTTGGATTGTTAAATTTACATTGACATTCATGATAAAAACAGGCATATTCCACGGCCTTTAATTTAAGCTTTATTTAAGATTGTTAGGAGCAAACCTTGGCTAACATCAAGTCTGCAAAAAAACGCGCTATCACTAGCGAAAAAAACCGTCAGCACAACGCAAGCCGTCGTTCAATGATGCGCACTTACTTCAAAAAAGTAATTGTTGCTATTGAAGCTGGCGATAAAGAAGCTGCACAGCAAGCTTTTTCTGTTGCTACACCTATCCTAGACCGTTACGCAACTAAGGGTCTAATTCACAAAAACAAAGCAGCTCGTCATAAGAGCCGTATTGCCGCTAAAATTAAAGCGCTATAATTTGTTTTTGTAGAATATAAAAAACCGGCATTTGCCGGTTTTTTTTTGCTTTAATTTTAACTGCACTTAACTTGCTTATGCATTTTCTAAATCTGGGTAAAACTTCTTCAACATTGCCGCTATTTTTTTAGGTGTAAATGGTTTTACAACAAACCCTTTAGCGCCTTTATCTATTGCATCCTTTACGTTATCAACACCTGAATGTGCAGATACCATCACCACATTTGTCTCTGGGCTTAATTCATTGATTTGCGAAATCAAATCTTTACCATCTCCATCTGGTAATTCAATATCTAAAAAAATCATATCGTAATTGGCAGCCTGACACTCACTAATACATTGCGAAGCCGTAGATGCTTCCTTTACATTGTCTATCCCTAAGTGCATGAGCGTTTGGCTCAAAAAACTACGCACCGTGCTAACGTCATCTACAATTAAAATTGATAGCTGCGTATTCATCTTTATTCCTCGTAGGCTATAAGCTAACTTTAAGTTATCATATTGATACATAAATTTATTCATTTAATTATAGAGACCTACGCCAAAAAGGCCAGATTTGCTTTATGTCTAAAACACCAAATAAACAATCACTGCTTGGTAAAGCACCAGCAAGAAAAAAAACACCCCAAAAAAGAAAGCCTCAACCTTCAACCCAGCGTCCACAAACAAATAACGCAAATGCACAAACTCTCGATGATAAATGCAAACACACCAAACCTAAAAAAGGGTTATTTATAACACTTGCAGTTATAGCGGTGATTATTTTAGCGTTTCCAAAACCGACCTTACTCACCTATAAAAAATTAGGGATGGTAAGTGAAAGTATTTATTGGCCAGGTGTTTTTGGTAAAGGCGCAATGCTTATTGATTCAAACTTACACCCACAGTTTGATTCTAAGCGTAAATCCCTTTATTTATGCAGTGATTTACAAAAGCCACAAAGCTGCCAAAAGTATCAAGTGATAGCTGACAATGGTTTATTTGCTGCAATAGGCAGTTACTTTTAGCATTAAAAAAACTAATCTGAAAATTTAAAATTACTTGGTTGAAAGGTGTGCAAAAGATCAACATAATGGCGCTCCTTTTTTCAACAACTGAACTATTGAAACGACCATGCTAAACGAGCTAGATTGGCTTTTAAACACGACACTACTTGCACTAGGTTTAGGTGCATTCTTTATTAACCAGATAACACTGCTGCGCGTTGCCGCCATTAGTGCTTGTGGTTTGTTATTCTTATCATTTAGCTTAGATCTTATGTCGTCGAGTGTTATTTCAAATATGAGTTTAGTGTTGATCAACACTTTTTACTTGTTTAAAGTTTATACATTTGGGCAGTTTAACGTAACCCCAAATTAACAACTTCTCCTTAGAATATTTGATAGCCCAGCATTGCTGGGCTTTTTTATATTAAAATTTAAAGTTTGGGGTTCATAATGAACTGAGATAAAATTTAGTACGTATTATTCTAAATTTAGGTCTTACTATGCCTTTTTCTGACTTTGATTTATTTTTATCTTCTATGGAAGATATAAAACCAATAAACCACGATACTGTTACTCCCATTTCAAATAGCCACAGTGCAACCCTAGCCCAACAAGAAAAACGTAAAGCAGCACAAATTAATCTAGCAAATGATGAAAATTACTTACAATCTGAGCATGTTGAAATATTAGACCCACTCGCTATATTAAGCTTTAAAAAAGATGGCGTACAAAGTGCGGTTTTCAAAAACTTACGTTTAGCTAAATACCAAGTAGATGCCACGCTTGACCTCCATGGGCAATTACTTAAAAACGCACGTAATACTTTATTTAGCTTTATCGCTGATTGTCACCAGCGAAATATACGTGTTGTATTATTACGCCACGGGATCGGCATAAAAAATAAAGCTAAACCAGGCATTTTAAAAAGCTATGTAAACAAGTGGCTACAAGAGTTGCCTCAAGTATTGGCTTTTCATACCGCACTTAGGCACCACGGTGGAAGCGGTGCTACTTATGTATTACTTAAAAAAAGTGAAGAAAAGAAACACGAAAACCGAGAAATACACAGTAAGCGGGGTTAATCCGCTACCGTTAACTCTTCCTTGGTTTGAACTTTTGAAGGGATATCTTCGGCATTAGCCTGATTAAACCAAGCAGAAACGCCAAGTACTACAATAGAAATGATAACTAGGCTTAATTTAACGCCACTTTGACTCGATTTCATAACACCCTCTTTGTAATTTTTATTAGTGAGAACAGCTTTACACTAATAAAAATTACAAATGTTAACAAGCTGTTTTTTAAACTAATTAGCTATCTCTTAATAACCTTTAGTTCTATCTATTGTATTATTAAGTGAAACGCCCTGATTTAAGCATTCAACATTTTTTGCTATTTGATCTATTACGCTATCAATATCAGATAATGCTGCACAGTGCGGAGTTAAAGTAACTTTAGGATGGCACCAGTATGGATGTTCTTGTGCTAGCGGCTCTTGCTCAAATACGTCAAGCGTTGCGCCGCGCAAAGTATTATTATTTAAGGCGTTTAATAAATCTGGTTCTACGACATGTCCTCCTCGAGCCACATTAATAACTACAGCATGTTCAGGTAATTTAGATAGCAAGGAGCCATTAATAATACCTTGCGTTGCCTGTGTAAGAGGAAGTAAACATACTAAGTAATCAACGTTAGGAAGCATATTGCTAAGGCCTTGCTCAGCGTAAAAAATATCTACACCAGTTACATTTTTACCACTTTGTGCCCACGCACTTACCTTAAAGCCATTATTAAAAAGTTTTTGTGCACATGCTTTGCCTAGCTCTCCATAGCCAAGAATACCAACATGCTTATTTTTGAATGCGCGTTTTGGTTTCCACGTTTGCTGCGCTTGTTTTAGGTAATACTCTTTTAAACGAAGCTTTTGAGCTAACACATGTGTTAGCACATATTCAGCCATATCCTCTGCAAGTTGCTCATCAACAATACGAACAACGTCCACCTTATCATTTAAAAGTGATAAATCTATACTATCTACACCGGCACCAAATGACGACACAGCTTTTAAATTAGGTAGCTGTTGCCACATAGCCTCAGGTGCATTCCAAGCAAGTACAAATTCAACACCTTCTACATTTTTACACGCGGGCCATTGCTCTATCTGGGTATTGGGCAAACGCTGTTGTAACTTGGTTATCAGTTTTGTGTTATCTCGTCCAGTTATAGCCACTAATACCGACATAAATTCTCCTAGCAATACAAAGTTTATAAACTAACACTTTAAAAAGTCACACAACTGCAAAGTAATTGTCACACCCTTTTTTTAATCTTATAGGTATGGCGAATAGGCCAAATTGAAGATGAGGTTAATATGATAAGTGTTGATAAAGTAATTGCTGCAAATTTACCACAACTAGATAACTCTCCAAAGGTAAAAGGGTTAGTAAAAAAAGGCCTTGGTTATTTGCTACATGAACAAGAGTTTGTTGCTTTTGGCGATGCATATCCTCACCTACAAGGATTAGAGTTTGTTGAGCAAGTGCTTGATGAGCTCAATTTTGATACTCGTTATAAACCAAAGCAAATAGAGCATATACCAACAGAAGGTAAGTTAGTCATTGTTGCTAACCACCCTATTGGCTCATTAGACGCATTAGCGCTCATTAAAGTACTCTCAGGTGTTAGGCAAGATTTAAAAGTAGTAGCTAACCGTATGCTAATGTCGGTAACGCCGATGCACTCTCTTTTACTGCCTGTAGATAACTTATCTGGGATGAGTAAAAAACAAGAGCTAAACAATATACAAAATCATTTAAAAAGCGAGGGAGCCTTGCTCATCTTTCCTGCTGGTGAAGTATCTCGTTTAGGGCCAACCGGTATAAAGGACTGCAAATGGAATAGTGGCTTTTTACGCATGGCAAAAAAAGCTAACTGCCCTATTCTACCTATTTATATTAAAGCTAAGAACAGTCCTCTGTTTTATGGCACTTCGATGATTTACAAGCCTTTGGCTAGCTTGCTATTAGTAAAAGAAATGTTTAAGCAACGTCAAAAATCATTAGAGTTTGAAATAGGTGCCTCAATCCCTCCAGAGTCATATTTAATAGAAAACTTAAAAGACAAAGAGGTTGTAAACCTAATTCGCAAGCAGCTATATCGCCTTACCACTAAAAAAACATTACCACTAAAAACACAAACTCCTATTGCAGTGCCGGAGTGCAGAAAAGAGCTTAAAAAAGCCATAGAACAATGTAAGTTACTGGGTAAAACCCTAGATGGTATGCATATCCACCTATACCAATATACAGGTAGTTCACCTATTTTTAGAGAGCTTGGGCGCCTTAGAGAAATTGCCTTTAGAGCCGTGGGTGAAGGAAGTGGTAAACGCCGCGACATAGATAAATATGATATGGACTATCAACATTTGGTACTTTGGGATCCCACCCAATTAGAACTTGTAGGTGCTTATAGGCTTGCATGTGCAAAAGACATTATAGATAAACATGGGAGAGAAGGTTTATACACCGACAGCTTATTTAGCTATACCGATGCTATGAAACCTTATTTAGAACAAGGCATAGAGTTAGGCAGAAGCTTTGTACAACCTAAATATTGGGGGCGAAAAAGCTTAGATTATCTGTGGTATGGGATTGGTGCTTTTGTAAAAAACTATCCGCAATACCGTTATTTATTTGGCGCTGTAAGCGTTCCAAATACGTTACCAGATCAAGCAAAAGCCATGTTAATTCATTATTACCAACACTATTATAAAACTGATGAAACGCTTGCAAGCCCTAATAATGAGTTTAAGCCTAGCGAGCAAGAGCTCATACAATGTAATAATGTTTTTAGCGGTAACGACGTAAAAGAAGACTTTGTTGAGCTTAAACACGTTCTTGCAAATATGAGTGTGCAAGTACCTACTTTATTTAAACAATATACTGAGCTTTGTAAGCCTGGCGGGGTAAAATTTTTAAGCTTTAGCATCGATCCCGATTTTAATAATTGTATCGATGGACTAGTACTCGTAGATATGCAAAACGTGAAAGATAACAAAGCAAAGCGTTACCTAGGTTAATAAGCATTAACTTAACTGCGAGCATGTGCTCGCTGTTAGTTTTCGTTTATAAAAATACGCGATAATAGATTAGTATAAATACCCTCAATCTTAATTAAATCATTAATTGAAACATGTTCGTTAGTTTGGTGAATCGTTTTATTTAGTACACCACACTCTATTACTTGGGTATGGTTATTTGAAAAAAAACGCCCATCTGATGTGCCACCGCTGGTACTTAAAAGAGGGTAACTGCCTGTTTGCTCATAAATGGCCTCCTCTACTTGCGCTATTAAGCACCCGTTATTATTAGCGCTGGTGTAATATGGCTCGCATGGACGCTCCCATGTGATAGATATTTTCTCTAAAAACTCATTTAATGTATTTAGTAATAATGCTTTAACAGCCGTACTGTTATAACCGTGACTATAGCGTACATTGAATGTGATTTCGCACTCACTAGGTACTAAATTATCAACCACGTTATTTATATTTATACCGGTTACTTGCAGTGTTGTTTTAGAGCTTGCTTCATCTAGAAGCCAAACTTGCTCACTTAACAAATTTACTATTTTTGCGCCCAAATGCGCGGCATTAAGTGTATTTTGAGGATACGCGACATGCCCAGCCTTACCTCTTACGGTTATACGCGCAGAGAGCGCGCCACGGCGTCCGTTTTTAATTGTATCGCCAACTTGTATTGAGCTTGTAGGCTCTCCTACAATACAACCGTCTAATACTATGCCTTGACTAATTAGCCTATTTGCTATTTCTAAAGAGCCAAACTCAGCTTCACCTTCTTCATCAGACGTAATAAGCCAATAAAGTGTGCCTACTTTTGTAGATGTATTAGTAATTAAATTTTTTGTAGCGCTTAACATCGCCGCTACACCGCCCTTCATATCAGCAGCGCCTCTGCCAAAAATAGCACCATTTACTATTTTACCTTCAAAAGGAGGGCTTAACCACGCGTCACCTGTTGCTGGTACAACATCAATATGGCCAGAGAAAGCAATGCTCGGACCCTCTTTAAACTTAATACTCGCTATTAAGTTTGTTACGCCATTTATAGTAAATTTTTCATAATTAAAGCCCAACTCTGTTAATTGCTTAATTAGCCAATCTATTGCACCCGCTTGCTCAGGTGTTACTGATTTAAAGCGAATGAGCGTCTGTAGGTACTCTACAACATCGGCTTTACTATCTGTGTGTTTTATTTGCGATTCAAGTGCCGCTAAAAACATATTAAACATACTATGTGGCCTAAGGAGCTTTTATTAAAACGTGGTTTCATGACTCCCCTATGTCAGCCCTAATACATTCTTGTGACGATGAGTAAAATAAAATGTCAATATTTGCGATTAACGAATAACGCTAAAATTAATCTAAATCAATAAAGTGCTTCACAAGGTTCAAACATTTTTGAAACTTTGATCTAGAACAGTTTTTTAAATTTTTTATTCGTCAATAATAGCGGCAATTAAAAAGTCGTTCTCGGAGAACAGCATGAAAACTCAAATTAGCATTGCATTACTTACTTCTTTACTAGCACTCTCTCCTGCTGCACACGCTAACTTTAGCGTAAATGTTGGCGCTATTAACGTTAACCCTGACAACAGCAGCTCAGCAATTAACGAAGCGCCAACATTGGGCCTTAAAGGCGATTCAGATACACAATTAGGTATTACTATCGATTACGCATTTAACGATAAATGGGTGCTAGAACTTATAGCAGCTACACCATTTTCTCATGATGTAAACGGCGCTGGTGGTTTGGCTGGTAATAAAATTGCGGATATAAAACAATTACCACCTTCACTTGTCGCTCAATACCACTTTTTAGATACGAGTTATGCGCTAAGACCTTTTGTAGGTGTAGGTATAAACTACACTGCATTTTTTGACGAACAGCCATCTCAAGCTCTTAAAACAACACTGGGCACAGATGATGTCGAAGTAAAATTAGATGATTCTTTTGGCTTTGTAGCTCAAGTAGGAGCTAACTATAAAATTGATAAAAACTGGGGCTTGCACGCCATGGTATCGCTGATGGATATTGATACTGATGCGACGGTATACGCTAATGGTGCAAAAGCACTTACCTCAACGGTAGAGCTAGACCCTGTAGTGGCAATGTTTGGTGTTAGATATAGTTTTTAGAAAGTAGTATATGTGTGTTTTAAAAAGGCGCTATGCGCCTTTTTGTTTATGTAGTGAAAAAAGTAATTCAGCTTCAGCTCTTGGTAATTCGCATTCGCGTATAACTTCATCTAATTCAGCACCGAGTTCAACCATCTTCACAGCACGAGAGTAGATCTTGGCATCGGGATCATCGTACTTTTGAGCCGCTTGTTGCTGCATTAAGTCTTGGTTTTGTTGTTCAACTTCAAGTACTCGCTTACCAATACTCAGCAATCCGGTTCTTAACTCTGACACTTCACTTCTTAAAATATGAGTTTGCTCAGATGATTCTTTAAGCTGCTGCGAAATGGCAACGATTTCTGCAGTGTGTTTATTTTTTAATGCAATAATTAACGCCAGCGATATAAGACCTACCGCTAGCGCCGATATAGCTATACTAAGTAACAGCATAATTTATTTGGTAAAGCTTATATATCGCTTAACTCATCCCATTCATCATCACTAAGTAGTTTATTTAAATCAACTAATATAAGTAATTCATTATCGCGATTACAAACACCTTGAATAAACTTAGCACTTTCTTCAGTACCCACATTAGGAGCACTGTCTATTTCAGAGCTTCGCAGATAAACAACCTCAGATACGCTATCGGCTAAAATACCAATGACTTGCTCTTCTGCTTCAATAATCAAAATTCGAGAATTATCAGTAGTATCAGCTGCTGGTAAGCCAAAACGAGAGCGAGTATCAATAACCGTTACCACGTTACCGCGAAGGTTAATAATACCAATAACATAAGAAGGCGCACCAGGTACTGGAGCAATTTCTGTATAACGAAGTATTTCTTGTACTTGCATTACATTTACGCCGTAGGTTTCTTCCTCAAGCTTAAACGTAACCCACTGTAAAATTTCATCATTATTATCTGCATTTTTATTTGCTGACAGTAATTTATCTTGATTCATGCTATTACCCCGTAATGGTCATTACTACTGACGGCTGTCTAAGCCTTTCTCTAATAATATATTTAAGTTGTCTACATCAATTAAAGCACACATTTTTTCTTTTATAACGCCCGCAAGCCATGGACGCTTGCTTTGGTTGGTACGCCATTTTACATCTTCTTTACTCAATGTAATGTTATTTATCAGCTTTTCAGCTAATAAGCCCCACTGACTATCGCCTAGTGTAATTAAATATTGATAATCTAATGACGCTTCTAATTTTTCATCGTACTTCTCTGGCATTACCCAACGAGCGGTATCAACAACGTTGAGTTTTTCCTCTCGGTTAAGCATGACACCTTTAAACCACTTAGGTTTACCAAACAAATGATTTACTTCACCTAATTGATGAATACCACCTAATGCCTTTAATGGCACGGCAAGTGTGAGCCCTGCCACTTCAAAAAATAACGCCTGAAACTCACCTTCAAAATAATCAGCCTTACCATCAATTGAAAGCTGCGGCTCAACACTTTCAAGTACGGTAGTGGTTGTTTCTACATTGTCGTTACTAACAACCTCACTAACATTTTCGGTATCAGATATTGGCTCTACATCTGAAGCGAGTAAATCTTGATCGAATACTTTTTCTGCTGCTTTTAATTGCTCTTTAGGTTTTAAATGAACTTGCTCAGGCTGTGTGCCATCTGGTAGCTGCTCGAGTAACTTTGCTACTGGCTCAAGGCTATCTACAGGCTCGTCTTCACAAAGCAAAGCCCCTAGGTATTGTTTCATTACTTTTTCATTAGCAAATAATTGCTTACTCATTCATTAACCTTGTTCAATTAAATACTCCAATAGAGCTTTGTATGCATATACACCACGCGAGCGGGGGCAAAATTCTATTGGCACTTTTTGCGCTAAGCTTGCATCTCTAAACTTAGTATCCACCGGAATGACACCCGGCCATACTTTATTGGTATATGTATTTTGTAATGTTTTATATGCCTCTAACGATGCTTTAGTACGCTTATCATACATAGTAGGAATTATAGTATATTGATAATCTTTCGCCTGAGAGGTTTGCATTAATTCCATTGTACGCATCATTCTATCCAGCCCTTTAAGCGCTAAAAACTCAGTTTGTACCGGAACTAAAATACGCTCACTGGCGGCTAAAGCATTAACCATCAACACACCTAAAACAGGAGGACAATCTAAAATGGCATAGTCGTAATGTTCACTGATTTTTGCAAGCGCTTTTTTTAATATTAGTCCCATTCCCGTTTTATTACCCATACTTCTATCAAGCGTGGCTATGGCCATTGTTGCGGGTAAAATATCTAGGTTTTCGAGAGTTGATGGACATAATGCTTGGAGTATTTCTTCGCTTTGCATATTCGTACCACGTGCAAAAATATCGTACACGCTGACTTCTAAGTCTTCAGAGTCTATACCAAAGTAATATGTGAGTGATGCATGAGGATCGGTATCTATAAGCAGCACACGTTTACCCTGCAAAGCTAAAATACCAGCAAGGCTAACAGCAGTGGTTGTTTTTCCAACCCCTCCCTTTTGATTTGCGACAGTCCAAATCTTCACATTTTGTCCTAATTACTGTTCATTGCGTGTGGTTATGCGAATACCACCATGAGGCAATCGAATTATTTTTATAGTATCGTCGTCCGACGGTAGCTCGACTTCGTGCTCTACCGCTTCAGGCTCACTTTCTTGCTCACCTTTTTTAACTTCTTTTTTAGGTGGTAGGCCATACTTAGAAAGTGCAATTACAACTTTACGATTTTCAGCTCGCCCTTCGGCGGTACTGTTATCTGCAAACGGAGAGTATTGACCATATCCCTCTATAGCCATTCTCGCCGAGTTAATACCTAATGCCTCAAGCTCCACTAAAATAGAGGTAGCTCTAGCAACCGACAGTTCCCAGTTAGAGCGAAAAATTTCATTACGAATAGTTTCATCGTCAGTATAACCGCGCACTCGTACATAGTTATCTACAGGAGCAATAATATCTTTAACTATTTTAACTACTTGCTTTGCTCTTGAGTGCGCAACTGAGCTTCCACTTGAGAACAACATTCCAGAACTAAGCTCTATAATCAACCAATCTTGGTTAAGCTCTAAGCTAGCCTCGCCATCACGAATTTCATCAATTAGTGCTGACTGTAATTTAATTAAAAGGCTATCAAGTGGTTTGCCTAAGTACTTTTGTTGAATATTACTTGTATCACTTTGCCCATCAAGAAGCTCAGGACCTTGCTCTTGCTTTTGAATACTTTCGCCATAAAGAACTTCCTGCTCTGGCGTCACTCTATCGGTCAAAATTCCATTGCCGTTAACACCTTCACCTTGCTGCGAAAATTGGCGTGCAGACTTATCAAAAACATGTTCAAGTGAGTCAGATAAAACCTGAAAGCTTTCTTCTTTATTAATGGCAATAGCGTATAGCACTACAAAAAAGGCAAACATTATGGTCATGTAATCAGCATACGACACAAGCCAACGCTCTGTGTGTTGGTCTTTAGCAGCTGAATGACGAAGGCGCCTACGCAGCATAGTTACACATCCACTAAATTAGGGCGCTCAACACGATAAGCTTCAAGCTTTAATTCTATATTCATAGGGCTTTCGCCAACGCTTATAGCAATCACACCTTCAGCAAGCATTTCATGGTATAGCATTTTTTGCTCAACTCGCTGTTTAAGCTTATTTGCCATTGGTAAAAACAGTAAATTAGCGAGTCCAACTCCGTAAATTGTCGCTATAAAAGCAGTTGCAACACCTGCGCCCAACATTTGTGGGTCAGTAATAAAAGACATTGCCTGAATTAATCCAAGCACAGCTCCTAAAATCCCAATGGTAGGACTGTAACCTCCCATGGCTTCATAAACACGAGCAGCTTCTAATAAGCGATCACGTTCAAGTAGTAAATCAATTTCGAGTGTGTCGCGCAGCTTTTGCTCTGAACAGCCATCAATCAGTAAGCTTAAACCTTTTGCAGCATAAGCATCTGAGTGTGTTAGTGCTTCGTTTTCAAGCGCTAAGTAACCTTCTTGTCGAGCTTTATGGGACCAGCGCTTAACTTGCTCTATCGCTTCGTCAATATCATAGTGAGGAGCAACAAAAACCCAGCTACTCATATTCAGCATTTTTTTAAATGTACTGGCAGAGGTTTGTAGCATAACCGCGCCAATCGTGCCGCCTAAAACAATAATTAATGCAGGCCCATTAAAAAGAGCTGAAACAACGCCGCCTTCTAAAGAGTAACCTAGACCTATTGCACCTAGTGCTACAAATAGTCCAAGTATTGAGAGCTTATCCACACCCAATCTCTCTTTTAATTCTCATAGCAACATCATCAAGTGCTAAATTTTCACTTGCAAGTCCTGCGTTTGCGATCGCTTGTGGCATACCATACACTACGCAACTTTTTTCATCTTGAGCCCAAATTGTGGCACCAGTTTGCTTCAACATCCGCGCACCATCACGCCCATCCCTGTTAAAACAATTGCCAGCACATCACCTTGATAAGCCTTTGCTGCACTAGCAAAAGTAACATCTACACTAGGTTTGTAACTTATGCGTTCGCTATTATCTTCAAATACACGCAGTGTTCTATTTGAGCCGCGCCCTTCAACCATCATTTGTTGACCACCTGGCGCTAAATAAGCCGTTCCAGGTTGTAAACGATCCCCTTGCTGAGCTTCTTTTACTTTAATTTGGCACAATCCATTTAGACGTGCAGCAAATGCCGGCGTGAACGCAGCAGGCATGTGTTGAATAAGTAAAATTGGGTGAGGAAAATTTGCAGGTAACTGAGTTAAAATAGTTTGTAGTGCAACAGGTCCCCCTGTTGATGTACCTATTGCGACAAGTTGGTAGTGTTTACCACTTGCTCGTATTGACGCATTATTTGAGTGAGCTTTTGCAGGCTCAGCACGTTGAAAGCTTCTATCAGGCTGCTTTACAGTGCTAGCCCCTGAAAAACTGGAGCGTACAGACGTTGCTCTTTCCACTGGTTTACTTGTAGTGATTGGCTTAAACGCTCTTGGCGCCCGCCTTCTTCCTATTTCTTTTACTTTTGTTTGTAGTAACTTAATAGCATCTTCGTTATTACGCGCAATATCTTCGAATTTTTTTGGTAAAAAATCCATTGCTCCAGCATCTAGTGCATCTAGTGTTGCTGTTGCACCATCACGTGTTAGCGACGAAAACATTAATATCGGCGTTGGATTACTCGCCATTATTTCTTTCACAGCACTAATGCCATCAAGCACGGGCATTTCTACATCCATAGTGATCATGTCAGGGCGTAGCTGCGCTGTTTTTTCTACAGCTTCTCTGCCATTTACAGCAAAACCTATAACGTGTATGTCGCTATCTTGTTCAAGTATTTCGCTTACTCTACGGCGAAAAAAGCTTGAATCATCAACAACTAAAACTTTAACGGCCATTTAGCTCTCTTATTAAGTTTATGCGCAGGTAAGTATTTACTACAAACCTGCATTATTATTAGCCTGCGTAATGTTTTAACATGCTTGGAACATCAAGAATAAGTGCAATACCACCATCAGAGGTAATTGTAGCGCCTGCCATACCTGGCGTGCCTTGAAGCAATGCATCTAGCGGCTTAATTACCACTTCCTCTTGGCCTATTAATGAATCGACAACAAAACCAACTTGCTGCGTTCCAATTTGAACAATAACAACATGTCCTTGGGCTTTTCGCTGAGAGCGGTCTGCACCTTTAACTAGCCAATGCTCTAAATAAAATAACGGAATCGCTTTTTTACGCACAATAATTGTTAATTGACCATCAACAACATTTGTCTTAGTTAAATCTAAATGGAATATCTCACTTACCCCAGCCAGTGGTAAGGCAAATGTTTGTGCACCAACAATAACCATTAAGGTAGGTAAAATAGCTAAAGTTAGAGGAACTTTTATTTCTAAAATAGTGCCTACACCTAGCTCAGACTGTATGCTAACCGATCCATTCAATTGAGTGATTTTAGTTTTTACTACGTCCATCCCTACACCACGGCCAGAAATATCTGAAATTTCTTCTTTGGTAGAAAAACCTGGAGCAAAAATTAGGTTATAAGCTTCAGTGTCAGAAAGTCGACTCGCTTGGTCATGATCGAGAACGCCTTTACTAATCGCTATTTTTTTGAGTTTCTCCGCGTCCATACCTGCACCATCATCTTTAATGGTTAACAAAATATGATCGCCTTCTTGCGATGCAGATAACGTTACATTTCCTGTTCGTGGTTTACCTGCGGCTTCACGGGCGGCTGGCATTTCAATTCCATGATCGACTGAATTACGAACTAAATGCACAAGAGGATCGGCAAGCGCTTCAACTAAGTTTTTATCTAAATCAGTTTCTTCACCAACAAGTTGTAGATTTATATCTTTATTTAAACTACGCGCTAAATCACGAACAACACGAGGGAAACGGCCAAAAACCTTTTTGATTGGCTGCATTCGTGTTTGCATAACCGCACCTTGAATATCAGCAGTTACTACATCAAGATTAGATATTGCTTTGCCCATGGCCTCGCTATCAGAGTTAGTGGCAAGACTCACTAAGCGATTTCGAACAAGTACTAGCTCACCCACCATATTCATAATTTGATCAAGACGCTTAGTATCTACACGTACTGTAGTTTCAGCTGGCGGTGGTGCTGCCTTTTTAGGTGCAGGAGGTGCTTTTGCTGCAGGCTTTTCAGGTGCTTTTTCAACTGGTTTTGGTGCAGGGGCTTTAGCTGGTTCCGCTTTTTTTACCGGCTCAGGCTGTTTTGCAGCTGGCGGTGAAACAGGCTCTGGTTGTTTTGCAGCTGGTGCGCTTTCTGTCGATTTAGGAGCAGTCCCTTTACCATGAAGCTCATCAAGAAGCGCTTCAAACTCATCATCACTAATTTCATCATCTGACGATGAACTCACATCGCTTGGTGCTGCTTTAGCTTGTTCAACAGGAGCTTGTGCAGTGTTACTTTTTTCTGGTTCTGAGTTTGCTACAGCACCAAAACTACCAACACCATGTAATTCATCTAATAAACTATCGAATTCATCATCTGTTATATCGCCGCTAAAATCAGCACCGCTTGCTGTTGCTTCTTCAGCAATAGGACCTTGTCCTTTACCATGAAGTTCATCAAGCAGGTTTTCAAATTCGTCTTCGGTAATTTCATCTATTTGTGCATCAGCTGCGCTAGGTGCACCACTAAACAATTCATCAAAAGCAAATGGGTCTTCTTCGTCTATATCATTCGCTTCTACAGACTCAGCTTGAGGTTGCTCTGGTTCATTTTGGGATGCTGCACCGGCTAGTTCAGCCTCTGTCGGCGGTAAACCAAGTATATGGAGAGTTTCGAGTAACTGAGGGTCTGCAGGTTCAGGTTTGTCTCTATTTTGAATAGTCGCAAACATTTCATTAATGGTGTCGAGGGCTTGTAATATAACATCCATCAACTCAGAGTTGACAGTTCGCACTCCTTGACGCAGTAAATCGAATACGTTTTCTGCACCATGACACGCATCAACAAGCTCCGTCATTGCTAAAAAGCCGGCACCACCTTTTACGGTATGAAAACCTCTAAATATAGCATTTAGTAGTTCGGTATCTTCTGGGTTATTTTCCAGCTCAACTAACTGTTCAGATAAAAGCTCTAGGATTTCTCCAGCTTCTACAAGAAAGTCTTGTAAAATATCTTCATCGACTTCAAAGCTCATGCAGTTACTCTCCTCTTAGAAGCCCAAACTTGATAAAAGATCATCGACTTCATCTTGATCAGATACAACATCATTACGTGAATCTTTATCAATAATAGGGCCTTCAGGACCTGCTAAAGTTTGTGTGGCAACTGGTTCTTCTGTTTTTTGTTGTTCTATTATTTCAGCTGTGCTGTCATCTTGTGCAGCAAAGGCTGTTAAAAGATGGAGTAAGCTCTCTTCAACTTCTCTTACAAGTTCTATAACACGACGAATGACCTGTCCGGTTAGATCCTGATAGTCTTGAGCCATTAACACGTTGGTCATTAAGCTCTGTAACTCATCGGTTTTATGATGAGAATTGTTCATAAACTTATCGATGCTATGACACAGCGTCTTAAACTCACCTAACTCAATTTCGCGACTCATTAAGCGATCCCAAGTCGGTTTAATATGAGATATTTCATCTGCTAATTGCTGAGCAATAGGCAAACTTGCTTCAACGGCATCCATTGTTTTATTAGCTGCATTTTCTGTCATTTCCATAACATAATTAAGCCGCTTTTTAGCATCAGGAATAGCGTCGGTAGTTAAGTCAGTTAAACGTGTATCAAGTTCAAAGCTTTTAAGCGCTTCGTGCAATTGACGGGTTAACTTTCCAACTTCAGCAAATAATTCAGATTGCTCTTGTGAAGCGGTTTCTAAAATTAACTGATTGGCTTTCTCTTGCTCACCGTTTTCTAAAAAAACGACGAGTTGTCGAGCTTGTTCTAAAGTTATTTGAGGCGCAGCAGGTGCTGACATAAGCCTCTCCCCCATCATTAACCTAAACGTTCAAATACTTTTTCTAATTTAGTTTTTAATGTTCCAGCCGTAAAAGGCTTCACAATATAACCATTAACGCCAGCTTGAGCTGCTGCAATTATTTGTTCTTTTTTAGCTTCAGCTGTCACCATTAGTACAGGGATATGCTTTAGCTTATCATCTGCACGAATCGCTCTTAAAAGGTCAATACCTTGCATTCCCGGCATGTTCCAATCTGTAACCACAAAGTCAAATACTTGATTTTGTAACATAGGCAAAGCTGTAGAACCGTCATCAGCTTCTTGAACGTTAGTGAAGCCTAAGTCACGTAACAGATTTTTAATAATACGTCTCATCGTTGAGAAATCATCAACAACAAGAATTTTCATGTTTTTATCCAAAACATCCTCCAGTGAGGTTTTAACCTTAGTTTACTTACTACTAATTTATCCAGTCATTGATTTTAGCTTTAAGCTTAATCATCGCCTGACCATGTATTTGACTTACACGCGATTCACTTACATCGAGTATATGTCCTATTTCTTTTAAATTCATTTCATCGTTATAGTACAAAGAAAGTACCATTGCATCACGCTCTGGTAATGATTTAATTGCACTAAGCAAAGACTCATTAAACCGTTCATTTTTAACATTATTAAAAGGTTTGTCTAGTGATAAATCTTGCCCTACAGGAGTGATAACATCTTCATCAACTCCAAGATCCTCAATACCTAATACTTTACTTGCGTTAACATCATTTAAAATATGATGGTACTCATTTAACGAAATTTCAAGTTTTTCAGCAACTTCTGTATCTGATGGTTCACGATTTAAGCTACTTTCAAGCTCTGTGATGGCCTCAGCTACTTGCCTACTTTTACGGTGTACTGAGCGAGGGGCCCAATCACCCCGGCGCATTTCATCGAGCATAGCTCCACGAATTCTTATACCTGCGAAGGTTTCAAAACTTGCGCCTTTGGTTGCATCAAAGTTTTTTGAAGCTTCAATTAAACCTATCATTCCTGATTGAATTAAATCATCAAGTTGAACACTTGGCGGTAATCGAGCAATTAGATGGCATGCCACTTTTTTTACAAGCGATGCATGCTTTTCAACAATCACATTCAAGTTTTGTGTTGTTTGATATCCCATAGCTCTATTCACCAATGTTGTCATAATTAGCCGTTTACTAGTTTTTCAATGAAAAACTCTAAATGCCCAGATGGTTGGTTTGGTATTGGCCATTTAACTGCTTTTGTTGCCAGCGTTTTAAATGCAAGGGCTGCTGGCGAATTCGGAAAGAGTTCTACAATTACTTTTTGGCGACGCGTTGATTTACGCATATTTTCATCATATGGAACGGTGGCAACAAGCTCCATTGAAATATCTAAAAACCGATCCGTTACTTTAGATAGCTTTGCAAATAACTCTTGGCCTTCTCGCATACTGCGGACCATATTTGCAACAATTTTAAATTTATAAACACCATGCTCACGGCTTAATACTTTAATTAACGCATATGCATCAGTTATTGATGTTGGCTCATCACAAACAACAACCATGACATCTTGTGCAGCTCGAGAAAAACTTAGCACCATGTCAGAAATACCGGCGGCAGTATCTACAATTAAAATATCAAATTCAGTGTTGAGTTCACTAAAAGCACGAATTAAACCAGCATGCTCTGAAGACGATAGTTCGACCATACTCTGCGAACCCGACGTAGCAGGTACAATTTTTATTCCTGCAGGGCCTTCAACTAAAATTTCATCCAGCTCGCATTCGCCAGATAAAACATGTGACAAGTTGCGCTCTACGCGCAAACCAAGCATCACATCACAATTTGCTAAGCCTAAGTCGGCATCAAGCACTAATACTCGATTACCTTGCTGCCCTAATGCAATAGCAGTATTTAGAGAAACGTTTGTTTTCCCTACTCCACCTTTACCACCAGTAACAGCGATAACTTTTATGCCGTTGTTATTGTTTTGACTCATTTTGCGCAGGCCGCTTGCTTGATCTAATACTGTGTTAATCATACATCCCTACTGTGCTTGGCGCCACTGCTTGGTGCCTTGAATGTTGTGCTTTTGTTCTTTTTAAATACAATTGCTCAGCCTTTTTAACTAGTTTCTCAGCATTTGCAACTCGAATATCTTCTGGTACTCGTTGCCCGTTAGTAAGATACCCTATTGGAAGGCGATTTTGAATCGCAATACTAATAATCTCACCCAAACTTAAAGACTCGTCTAACTTGGTGAAAATACAACCACTTAACTGTACTTTTTTAAAGTGACGTACGGTTTCTTGCAGTACATTAATTTGTGCTGTTGCACTTAGTACTAAATAACTACGAATATCAACGCGTTGATTACGCATTAATGTATTTAACTGCTCAGTTAAACGCAAGTCTCGTTGGCTCATACCTGCTGTATCAATTAATACTAGACGCTTATTACGTAAATGATATAAAACTTCAGCTAATTCATTAGCATCTTTTACTTGTTTAACTCCACAACCAATGATTCGTCCGTATGTGGCAAGCTGCTCATAAGCACCAATTCTGTAAGTATCAGTTGTAATTAATGCGACTTTATCAGCACCATATTTTTGAGCGCCTAAAGCTGCAAGTTTAGCAACCGTTGTTGTTTTACCTACGCCTGTTGGGCCAACTAACGCATAAACACCACCTTGGCGAAGTATCTCGTTGTTAGTTGTTTGCATTTGATCTTCGACCATAGTTAATAATGCTTTCCAACCTTGTTGGCGAGATACATCGTCAGGCACAAAACAAGCCATTTGCTGAGCGACTTCTTTATCTATACCCATACCAACTAAACGGTCAACCATACACGCACGTGTTGGATCGCGACGCGCCATATCTTGTTGCATTAAACCCGATACTTGATGCTCAAGTAATTGACGAATTGCGTTCATTTCCTCGCGCATATTTGTCATTTCTTCGCTTTCATTATTTTTAGTTTGTGGGCGAGAATTTACAGGCGCTTCTAAATCATCAAAATCACGGTCTAAGTCGTCAAAACCTAAGCTATCAGCTTGCGTATGCGGACGCTGCGGGGCTACATCATCACGTGCAAACATATTATTGGTAGGACGCGCTTTAGCGACTGGCTCTTGGTAGTTGTCGGTAGTATCAATACCCGATTGTGAAAACATTGAAGCAAGCTCTGGAGAACGAGGACGTGGAGACTGGCGCTCTAATAACGCTTGTAAGCTGTCTGCAACTTTTGCTTGAGGCTCTGGTTTAGCACGTTGAGGCTCTGGTTTTACAAAATTATGCATACTTTGTTGTGGTGCTTGAGCAAGTGTATTTTGAGCTGTTTGAGGCTGCGAAGCTACTTTAGGGGCTGCCTTGTCATAATCAACCGCTGCTACAATTTCAACACCGTTAGCAAGCTTCTTATTTGACATAATAACCGCATCAACACCTAACTCATCTTTAACTTCTTTAAGTGCTGTGCGCATATCTTTAGCGAAAAAACGTTTAATTTTCATGGTTTAACCCCTGTTAAAATCTTATTGTTGGCCTACCGAGCTTACAATCTTGATCTGTCTTTCATCTGGTACCTCTTGATAAGACATCACCCTTAAACCAGGTATTGTGTACTTAACAAAACGAGATAACACAGTGCGTAACATTCCTGACGTTAGCAATATCGAAGGTTCGCCAGCCATTTCTTGGTTTTGATGCGCTTCGGTTAATGACACTTGAAGTCGCTCTGCAAGTCCTGGCTCTATACCGGCACCTTCGTCGCCTGCATTTTGCAATGACTGATGCAACATCTGTTCCAACTCAGGTGCCAAGGTTATGACAGGGATTTCTGACGACATACCCACGGCGTCTTGAACAATCAATCTACGCAGTGAAATGCGCACTGCAGCCGTTAAAACATCGGGGTCTTGGCTTCGCGGGCCATATTCAACAAGGGTTTGTACAATTGAGCGCATATCGCGAATAGCGACACCTTCGTTTAGTAAATTTTGCAGTACTTTTACAATTACAGTCAATGGCAATACATCTGGCACCAGCCCTTCAACTAAGCGAGGGTGGCTTTTAGCAAGCATATCAAGTAGATTTTGAACCTCTTCGTGTCCTAGTAATAATGCAGCGCTATTTGTAAGTAATTGGCTTATATGCGTCGCAACAACGGTGGCTGAATCAACAACGGTGTAACCAAGAGATTGAGCTTCATCTTTTTGATCGGGCTTAATCCAAACAGCATCAAGTCCAAATGCAGGGTCTTTTGTGTCTACACCTTTAATTGGCCCAAATACTTGACCTGGATTTATAGCAAGTTCGTCACCATGCTTAAGCTCACTTTCACCGGTAGAAACACCCATCAAGGTTATTCTGTAAGCATTTGGATCTAGCTCTAAATTATCGCGAATATGCACAGGCGGCACTAAAAAACCAAGCTCTTGAGAAAGCTTTTTACGCACCCCTTTAATTCGATTTAGTAGCTCGCCGCCTTGCGACTGATCAACCAATGGAATTAATCTGTAACCGACTTCTAGCCCTATAACGTCAATTTGTTGTACGTCATCCCAACCAAGCTCTTTTTGCTCTTGTTTATTAGCAACGCCTGTTGCTGCATTATTTCCATTAGCAGCGGCTTCAGCCTCTAAAGCAGCTGCTTTTAATTTACTTTGTTGTGTGTAATACGCTACATAGCCTAATAAACCACCTAGGCTCAAAAAGGCTAGGTGAGGCATACCGGGTACAAGCCCCATTACAATTAAAATACCTGATGCAATAAATAACGACTTTTCGTTACCAAGTTGCTTCTTAAATTGGTCGCCCATATTAAGCGATTCATTTTGGCGCGTTACAACAATTGCGGTTCCAATAGAAAGTAGTAAAGAAGGAAGCTGAGCAACTAGGCCATCGCCAATAGTAAGTAATGTATACACTTCCATCGCATTGCCAAAACTCATATTGTGTTGGATCATACCTACAAATAAGCCACCAACAATATTGATGATTAATATAACAATACCTGCAATTGCATCGCCTTTAACAAATTTACTAGCACCATCCATAGAACCGTAAAAATCAGCTTCGCGAGTAACTTCTTCACGGCGATCTCGCGCTTGCTCGGCACTAATAAAACCAGCATTCAAGTCTGCATCTATAGCCATTTGCTTACCCGGCATAGCATCAAGGGTAAAACGTGCTGACACTTCAGATATTCGCCCTGCACCTTTGGTAATTACCACAAAGTTAATAATAATCAGAATTAAAAAAACCACTAAACCAACGGCATAATTTCCGCCAATAACCACCGAGCCAAAAGCCTCAATTACTTTACCTGCAGAATCACCCCCGTTATGTCCTTCAAGTAATACTACACGTGTACTGGCAACGTTTAGGGCTAGTCGCATTATAGTTGCAATAAGTAACACGGCCGGAAACATACCAAACTCAACGGGCTTCATTGTATAAACAGTCACAAGCAGAACAACTAACGCAAGTGCTATATTGAACGAAAAGAGTATATCGAGAAGAAAAGGTGGGAGCGGTAAAATAACCATACCAAGCGCAGCTAACACCAACAGTGGTGTTCCTACGCCTTTGGCGTACTCTTTTTTATCTTTATTAAGTTGTTGTAATACCGCTTTAAAATCCATAAATCTACAATTTCAAAAAATTGACACTGTGCTGAAATTGCAATAACTATTCCAAGTTATAACCTTAACGACTAATACTTGTAAGCATCTGGAATTGGGAGTTTTTTGTTGAGTGGAACAGGACGTTTACCACGCCCTTTATTAAAGCGTTTAAGCTGAAATACATACGCCAAAACTTGCGCAACAGCGGTAAATAATTGATCGGGTATTTGATCGCCCACCTCAGCGGTATGATAAAGCGCACGGGTTAGCATTGGCGACTCCACAATAGGAACTTCGTTACCTATTGCAACTTTACGAATTTGCATTGCCATTTCATCTGCGCCTTTGGCAAGCACAATAGGTGCGCCTGCACGCTCCGTATCGTATTTTAACGCTACAGAATAATGTGTAGGGTTAGTAACAATAACATCGGCATCTGGGACATCTTGCATCATTCTATTTTGCGACATTTGCCTTTGCGTTTGCCTAATTCGCGCTTTAATTTGTGGATCACCTTCAGAGTTTTTATACTCGTCTTTGACCTCTTGCATGGTCATTTTAAGTTGTTTGTTATGGTTATAACTTTGAAACGGTGCATCTATCGCTGCAATCACAATTAAAGTGCATGAAAGGCCTAAAAACATCCACCCTAAAATTTCTAGCGCGTGGATTATATTACCGGGTGCACTTTCTAAACTTAAATGCAGTATTTCATCAAAGTAAGTATTAATTAAAAAAACGGCGAAAGTAGCAACTAAGCCAAACTTTAAAAGTGATTTAACAAGCTCAACACCAGCTTGAGGGCCAAACATACGTTTAAAGCCTTTCATCGGCGACATTTTACTTGCTTTAGGTGTGGCAGCTTCCCAGCTAAAGTTAAAGCCTCCTAGTAAGGTATTACCAATAAATGCAGCAAGTACGATAATTAATACAAACATTGCCATTGGGAACATTAAGGCATCAGCAACTTCACCCCACACCGCAAACATTTTTGTCGTATCAAATGCTTCATTTCGGTTTAAACTTAGGGTTCGGCCCATTACGTTGTATAAACCTTTACCAATTTCAGGCCCATACATTAATAAAGAAATAGCTGAAAATATGAGTACAAACATAGTCCCTAACTCTTTTGAGCGGGCTATTTGGCCTTTCTTTTTAGACTCATCCAATTTTTTGGATGTGGGTTCTTCTGTTTTTTCTTGCCCGGAATCTTCTGCCATTATTTCCTCCTAAGGCGAACAGCCAACTAAAGTACACATTAGCTCAACCATTTTAAGCCATTGAAACTCAAATTGAGTCACAAAATTGCCCAGCGTAGCCCAAATAATAATAAGCCCAGCCACCAAGGTAAACGGGAAACCAATAGAGAAAATATTCAATTGAGGGGCTGCACGCGTCATAATACCAAACGACATGTTAATAACGAGCATCGCAGTTAATGGCGCAAGAGACAGCACTAAAGCAGTTGTAAACATCCACCCGCCCCACGTTACTATGTCCCAATAATGATCAACAGACCACCAATTACCATCAATTGGCAACACCTGAAAACTATGCACCACCATTTGAATCATCATTAAATGACCATTAAAAACAAAAAATAAGAGAGTGGCTAAAATCAGAAAGAACTGACCAACTGCCGGTACGCTTGCACCATTCGAGGGGTCGATTACAGAAGCAAAACCTAAACCGGTTTGCATTGCGAGTATTTGACCTGCTAAAACAAACGTATTTAGTAAAAGGGTTGATGCAAAGCCAATAGCAACACCTATCAACATTTGCTGAATAACCACTAAAATCATTTCAAACGAAAATAGGTTAGTAAATGTAGCGGGCGGTAATACGGGTACTACTAAAAATGTAACAACAACCGCTAAGCCCATTTTAATTCGAGTAGGTACATTTTTAGCACCTAAGCCCGCCATTATCATGATCATTGAGCTTATACGCACTAAAGGCAATAAAAAGTCGCTTAACCACTGAATGATAACGGCAAATGGATATTCCACAGTTAACCTGCAATTTCAGGAATAAGCAAAACTAAGCGCGTAAAAAAGTCCATTAGCTCCTGCGTTAGCCAATGGCCTCCAACTATAAGTGCACTAATTGTTATTAATAGGCGAGGTAAAAAACTTAGTGTTTGTTCATTTATGGAAGTTGCAGCTTGAAATACAGCAACCACTAAACCCACAATTAAACCAGGGACAACGATTGCAGACACCAATTTAATCACTAAAAATAATGCGTCACTTAGAATATCAACAAAAATTTCCGGTTCCATGTTGTACTCCTATTTTTGTATTACAGCTAAACTTTGCATTTTAAGTCCCTAAGCCAAAACTTTTAGCTAAAGTGCCCATTACTAAGCTCCAACCATCAACCAATACAAATAACATTATTTTAAATGGTAAAGATACAATCATTGGCGATAGCATCATCATACCCATCGCCATAAGAACCGAAGCCACGACCAAATCTACTATTAAAAATGGGATGAAAAACATAAACCCAATTATAAAAGCAGTTTGCAGCTCGCTGGTTACAAAAGCGGGTATAAGCACAATTAGTGGTGTATCTTCTGGCGAATCTAACTGATCGTAACCCGCTATTTTGGCAAATGTTTCTAAGTCTTTTAGGCGCACTTGCGAGAGCATAAATGCTTTCATTGGTTCTTTTGCAAGTTCTAGCGCTTGTACCGAGGTAACCTGTTCGTTTAAGTAAGGCTCAATGGCTCGCTCATTCACTTGCTGATAAATCGGCGACATTATAAAAATACTTAAAAATAACGACATACCTAGTAGCACTTGGTTTGATGGCGTTTGCTGCAAACCAATTGCTTGGCGCAAAATAGCAAGTACTACAATAATGCGGGTAAAAGAGGTCATCATAATGATGGCTGCTGGTATAAAACTCAGCGCCGTCATAATGGCTAAAACTTGTAATGTTACCGAGTAATCCTGAGTACCGTCGGCATTTGTTGTAATGGTCAGCGCATCAATTCCCTCTGCGCTTACATTTGGTACAAACACCATGGCAAAAATAATAAGCAGCCACTTTGTCATAGGTTTAATTCTTTTTATTTTGGTTTGATTGCGTGTTTAAAAGCTTACCAAATCGCTTTGCAAGCTCTGGTAATTCTTTTTCACTTAATGGGGTTTCTAGCTTATGCAAATAATTAATACTGTGCGGAGTTACACCTAATAAATGCTGTGCGTTATCTATCTCAACAACCATTAAGCGCTCACGAGAGCCCAGTGGTAAGCTTCGCACTACTTTAAACTCATCACTATTTGCTAAATTAGGGTTAAGTTTTTTAACAAAAAATGCCAGTACTATAATCAGCACTAGCACCATTATTAACGACAACACCATAGAGAGAATATCTCCGGTAGGTGTTACCGCATCTGCTTTTGTAAAAACCGAATTCGTTAAAGCTACTAGCGTGTTCATCGTAACTTTTTGATCCGCTCTACTTGGCTAATAACATCAGTTAAGCGAATACCAAACTTATCGTTTACTACAACTACTTCACCATGCGCAATGAGCGTACCATTAACTAATACATCTAACGGCTCACCAGCAACACGGTCAAGCTCTACAACAGAGCCTTGGTTTAGCTGAAGTAAGTTACGAATATTAATTTTAGAGCGCCCGACTTCCATAGAAATAGTGACAGGTATATCTAATATAGTATCGAGTTTGCGCTTTTCTTCGCCACTCATTTCGTGTTTAGAATCACTTAATTCATCAAGTTCGGCTACTTGCGCTTCGCCACCTTCATCAGTACCCTCAGCCTCAGCTAGTGCTGCTGCCCACTCGTCCATTGTATCTTGATCATCGCTCATACTTTTAACCTTTTAAATCAATTACCAGTCTAAGTCTACACCGTCAGAAAGGTGTAAATCATCTTCTAGTTCTGCTAATTCTGCATCTGAGTCAATTTTCTTGCCGCCTTTGGTAAATACATGCAGCTCAGATTTAACTGAATCAGGTCGTTTAATTTTTTCACTAATTTGTAGCGCAACATTATCGCGAGAGCGGCCCATTTTAGCCCTAAAGGTAGGAAGCTCTTCAACAAATACCGTAATATGCTCCGGCATTTCTACCGGTATAATGTCACCCGCTTTAAGCTCCATAATTTGCTTAAGAGAAAGATCGACTTCAAGTAGCTGAGTCGACATATCAACTTCAACATCCATAATCTCATCGCGAAGCGCTTTACTCCAACGTAGATCGGTATCTTCAGTATCTGATTGCACACCGGCGTCAAGTAATTCTCTAATAGGCTCAAGCATTGAATAAGGAAGTGCAATATGAAAGTCGCCACCGCCGCCATCAAGCTCAATATGAAAAGAGCTAATAACTACAACTTCTGTTGGGCTTACAATGTTGGCCATTGCAGGGTTTACCT
Organism: Pseudoalteromonas sp. H103; assembly: GCF_001469205.1. Lineage (NCBI taxonomy): Bacteria > Pseudomonadati > Pseudomonadota > Gammaproteobacteria > Alteromonadales > Pseudoalteromonadaceae > Pseudoalteromonas > Pseudoalteromonas sp. H103. The sequence goes on from NZ_LOFG01000012.1 coordinate 353,195, forward strand.
CTGAGTCGAGGTATTCAAACGACACGTCCATAACCGGTGCCCAAGCTTCTTTATAATCTTCAAAAATTATTTTAAGCAGCATTTGCACTATTCGGCGCTCGGTTGGAGTAAATTCTCGACCTTCTATTTTTGCATGATAACGTCCATCACCACCAAAAAAGTTATCTACCAAAATAAACACGAGTCGTGCTTCCATGGTAATAAGGCCTGTGCCTTTTAATGGTCTAAAACGCACCATGTTTAAGCTAGTCGGAACAAATAGAGTATGGATATATTCGCCAAATTTAATCATTTGAACGCCGTTAATCGACACCTCAGCGGTGCGGCGCATCATGTTAAATAGGCTAATTCGCATGTGACGAGCAAAACGCTCATTAACAATTTCCAGTGTCGGCATGCGACCACGCACGATCCGATCTTGCGAAGAAAAGTCGTACTGAAGCGTACTTCCTCCGCCGTCTTCACCTTCGTGTATATCTTCCTCTTCAACGTCATCAACACCATGTAATAGCGCATCAATTTCGTCTTGGGATAATAAATCGCTCACACTAACCCCTTATTGCATCACAAAGCCGGTAAACAATACCCGCTCAATTACTTTACTGCCTTCAACATCATTTAAAGCTGTTTGTACTTTTTCAAGCGCTGAAAAACGAAGTGTTTCTTTGCCAGCACTGGTGCTTAACTCATCAGCAGTTGTAGTAGAAAACACGCTTAACAAGGTACCTTCAATAAGTGGAATATGCTTTTTGGCTGTCTCTTCATTTACATCACCACGGACTAATAACTGCACTTTAATTTGAACAATTCTATCGCGGCTTGAGCCCGGTACATTAAATACAAAAGGCCTAGGCATAGCAACGTACAAAGCACTCCCCATTTGAGCTGACGAACCAGACGCTTCAGGAGCTTCTTCAGACATAGCCGTTTCTTCATCGAGTGTTTCAACAGGCGCATCAGAACCCGACATAAAAAAGTAACCACCAACGCCACCCGCAATAAGTAAAACAGCCACTATTATAATTATTAGCTTCTTTTTACTTTTACCGGTTTCTTCTATTTCTAAACTTGCTTCTTCAGCCATTATGATTCCTTTATTTGTAAAGGTACTTGCTTGTTTTAGTTATTATAATAGCAGTACTTAGGCATAGTAATCTATTGATGATGAACTTTGTTGTCGAGAACTTTGTGAAGCACTGTTTGCTTGCTCGTCATTTTCACCATTTACCGATTCGTTATTAGCTAAACCCGCTTGACTACCGCTATCACTTTGCTCTGGGTTTTCACCGCCCGATTGCCCATAAGAAATAGTACTTTCGCCAAGCTCTAACCCCTGCTGAGCTAACATCTCACGTAGTCGTGGCATTGACTGTTCAAGCGCTTCTTTGGCTTGTTGGTTTTGCACTACAAAATTAATTTGAGCTTGTTCTGCATCACTTCTAATACGTATTTGCATACTGCCCATTTCAGGTGGATCTAGGCGTATTTCAGCCTCTTTATTGTTAATGCTGAGCATAGAGCTTACTCGCTCTTGCAAAAGTTTAGCTGCATCACTTTTTACAATGTTTATTGCTTGCATAACACCGGGGTCAATACTTACTTGCTTTACTTGTGCCGCACTTTGTAATTGCTGGCTTTGCAAAAGCTGTGTATCTACAAGTCCTTGCTCAAAGTTAAGCCCTTCATATAAGCCGATACTATTAGCTTGCACTGTATTAAACGCAGCCGTAAGTTGAGTAAATATTTGTGCTACACGTGGTGAGCTTTGCTCCGCTGTTGTACTTTTAAGCCCTTCTTTAGAAAGTTGCTCCAATTGCTTAGCTAAATCATCATCGTTTGACACTGTAATTTTACTTATTTCGGCATCCGCTTTATTGACAGATTTTGAGCTGGCTTGAGCAACTGTATTTACCGTATTTGGGGTTTCACCGGCAACAAATGTGCTTGGCTTGATTTTAGCGCTATCAACTAACTTTATTTCAATTGACGCTTCAAGTTCACTAACCGTTTGCTTAAGGGCTTTTAACTGCTCGCCTTGGGGTTGCTCCGTTTTAATGTATGCGTTTAATTGTGTTAACAATGTTTGTTTTTCGCTTGTATTAAGCGTATTAATTTCTGAGCTTACACTTTGCTTTACGGTTGTATTTTGAGTTTGTTCATTATCTGTAATAAATTGCGCAAGCATCTCTTTTAAACTTGAAGTATTACTTACATTAGCCGTATCAGAATTTGTAATTGCTTGCGCTTGCGTATTAAGTTGCAAGCGCTGCCCAGGGGTCAAACTAGCAATCACTTTATCAGCAGTAGTTGATCCGATCTCTTTAGTTAAAAAGTTAGTTAATGCTGTACTTTGTCCATTTTCAGAAGCTAATTTAGTTGATTGGTTTACCGCTGATTCTGATGTTGTTGCTTTTGTTGAATCTACTGGCATTTGCGACTGTGAAACAGAAACTGAATTTGTTACTAGTGAAGGAGACGCTATATTTTTGTCGCTTTGAGCCACAGCCTTATCTTGCGCTATTTGCTTCTCAGCAGCCATTGGTGTTAATTCAGGCTTATTTATAATTGGGCCTACGCTATCCTCAGGCTTTTTATTATCCAAAAACTGCCCTTCTATAGCTTGCGCTACAGAACTTTTTAAATGTTTATTTTCATTGAGTAACAAAGAGTTTTCGTTATCATTTTTTGAGTCAGTTGATTGAGCCGTTTTAGGATCGGTATTAGCAGAAATTGTATTTTGTATTGAAGATGACTGATCACCTTCTTTAGCAACCAGTAAAGCTGCTTTAACGTCTTCACTAAGCACTTTAGCGCCTGTATTAGCAGAAAACTGTGAAGGATTTTTTAACTCGGTATTGCTTAACGTATCAGTAGGTTTACTAACGGATGTACTCATAGTTTGTGCAGAGCTAATCTGCGCAAGCATGCTGTCTCCAGATACAAATACTGTATCAGAGTCTTCCTCACCCAACTCTATGCTTTGCTCTTCATTTTGAGCTTCATTTTCTTGTGGCTGTTTGTGTTTAGGAACGGCGATAGAGTTTTCAGTGTCAGTCTGAGCTTTGGCATTGCCTTTTTTTTCAGGCTCAATAGAATTGTGAGCGTTATGGAGTTGGCTTAAAAATTCAGCACCTGAGTCTTTGTCACTTTTTTCCAAGTTACCGTCTTTAAAAGCTAATAAAGCGTCTTGTTCAGTAGTAGCCAAAAAAGAAATATCATTCATCGCCATAAATCACCTAATACTATTACGGCAATACACCACCGCATATTGCCAAAAGTTAAATACCACCAAGTAATAAAGCAATTAACGTGCCTAACTTATAAAACTTTACGACGTTGAAAAAATTGGTTAGCTGAAAACTCATCTAACATCTTTTGCTCATTTTTTGCGATCAAAACACTGGCTTTAAGCTTTTGCTTTTCGATTAATTTAGCCACCGCTTTTGCCTTAATTTGCTGCTTTAACCATAGTTCTTTTCGCTGGGTAACAACTTGCTTTGCTGTATTTACTGTACTTGCTTGCTGACGAATAGCCTCTTCAATTTTAGCTATAAACGCATGATACTGACCAAATCCGGCACTCGATAAACCCGATTTACCTTTTAAGTGTAATTGCTGTGAATACTCCAACCTAAAGTTGTTTAGCCCTTGAAGCTTTTGTTGGTTTGCTTGCAAGTTTTGATTTGCTTGTAAGTAATTCATTCGCAAACTTTCTTCTTTATCGTTTTCTAGCTTTAGCAATAAATCGAGTTTATTTTTAGCCATTATGCTTGTCCTAATAACTGCGCAAGACCCTGTAAGCCATCGTCGTAACTAATTACATCTCGCATGCCTTGTTGTAAAAATGCATTTACTCTTGGCATCATATTTATCGCTTGATCAAGCATTTGGTCGGTCCCTTTTTGGTAGGCGCCAAGAGTAATCATATCTTTGTTTTGCTGATACATTGAATATACTTGCTTTAACACGCGAGCTTGCTGCATATGAGGTTCAGACACAACTTGCGGCATAACACGCGAAATCGACTTTTCGATATCTATTGCGGGGTAATGTCCGCTGTCGGCTAAATCTCGAGAAAGCACAATATGTCCATCTAAGATAGCGCGGGCAGCATCGGCAATTGGGTCTTGCATATCATCGCCTTCACTCAGTACGGTAAAAAAGGCGGTAATAGAGCCTTGTCCTTCCCCTCCATTACCTGCACGCTCAACCAATGCAGGAAGCTTTGCAAATACTGAAGGCGGATAACCCTTCGTTGCAGGTGGCTCACCTACAGCAAGCGCTATTTCGCGTTGCGCCATGGCATAACGCGTTACCGAATCAAGTAACAACAATACGTTTAATCCTTGATCCCTAAAATATTCAGCAATGGTAACCGCACTTTCACAGCCTTTTAAGCGCATCAGGGGTGAAGCATCAGCAGGGGCTGCAACAACAACTGAGCGTTTACGTCCTTCTACACCTAGTATTTCTTCAATAAATTCTTTTACTTCTCGGCCACGTTCACCGACTAAACCAACAACAATTACATCGGCTTCGCTGCCTCGGGTCATCATTCCTAATAATACCGACTTACCAACACCTGAGCCTGCAAACAAGCCCATACGCTGGCCTTGCCCTACTGTAATTACGGAGTTAATAGCACGCACACCAACATCCATAGGTTTACTGATTGGTCTTCTTGAGAGGGGGTTTATTGTGTTTTGAGCAAATTTTAAGTGATGTTCGGCATTTATTTTACCCAGCCCATCAAGAGGACGGCCTAAACCATCAACTACGCGACCAAGTAGGCTCATTCCCACCGGTAAACCAGTGTCGTTTACTTGAGGAATGACTCTAGCGCCAGGTAACACGCCCGAAATATGATCATTTGGCATTAAATAAAGTGTTTGATCATTAAAACCAACAATTTCAGCATCAACAAAGCCGTGCATTGTTTCAATTTTGCATTGGCTACCAACAGGTGCACGCAAGCCTTTAGCTTCTAAAGTAAGGCCTACCACTCGCGTTAAAATACCGGCCACAGCCGGCGCTGGGGTTTTAATATGTTGTTGGTATTGAGATAAGCGTTCGCTTAAAGGTGCACGTTGCTGTGACATAACACGCCAAAAATGAAATTAGATACCACTATTATGCAAAAAACTATCCAACGTTTCTTTGACACGCGTTTTTAGGGTCATGTCGAGTGACGATTGTGCTGTTTTCACCTCGCAGCCGCCGCGTTCAAGTGCTGGCTCTGCAACTAGCTGCCAATTATTATCAGCAATAGTTTGCTCGCCGTAGCTCTCTTTTATAAGAGCTAGGTCGTCTGGGTGTAAATGTATGCGTACTTTTTCTTGCTCAGCATTAAGTGAATCAATGCTTTGCTTTAAGGTATGTAAAATAACATCGGGCGATGTTTTTACTTCTTGATAAATAACTGCTTCGGCTAACATACTCGCTAACTGTACTAATTGTTTTTCTGCTTGTTCATCTACTTTATTGAGTGGTGTGATTAAGCTCTCTAAAATACTTTTTAAACTCGTTAATTGCTCTTCAACTAGCGGTTTAACTTCTTCATGGCCTTGTGTTTTGCCAAGCTCAACACCTTCTTTGTAGCCAGCTTCTTTGCCTTCACCCACACCTTTTTCAAAGCCATCTATGTAACCTTGCTCATGACCCTGTTTAAGCCCTTCCTCATAAGCGTCTTGTCTAATACGCTCAAGCTCAACCATAGTTAATGAAGGTAGTTCTGGTTCTTGGGGTTCATCAGCGGGCATTTCCTCTTCAAGCTCTTTTTTATAAAGCTCACTAAGCGGTGTGCCATAAGCAGTAGAGCGGTTGCCAAAACTACTTTCATCGGGGGCTACATCAGGAATAGCCCAGTTTTTTAATAATTCATCGGCTTCATCAGCCCGAAGTGTACGGCCTTTGAGTTTGCTCATGGTTTACAAGAACTCCTCACCACCACCGCCACCAAGCTGAATTTCACCTGAGTCAGATAATCTGCGCGCAGTTGATAAAATCTCTTTTTGTGCAGCTTCTACTTCACTTATACGCACAGGTGCCATTGCCTCTAAATCATCAGCAAGCATTTCGGCTGCACGCTTAGACATATTGCCAAGTATTTTATCTTTCAATGCATCATCGGTGCCCTTAATGGCTTTCATTAATACATCTTGCTGAACTTCACGTAATATTGCTTGAATACCGCGGTCTTCAACGTCCATTAAGTTTTCGAACACAAACATAAGATCTTGAATTTGTTGCGACATTTCTTCGTCATGCTCACGAATAGAGTCCATTAACTGCCCTTCTACGTTTGTATCTAGGTAGTTCATAATATCTGCCGCAGCCTTTAAGCCACCCATTTTAGCTGCTTGCGCACCTGCTTGGCCGGCAAATTGTTTTTCCATAATTTCGTTAAGCTCTTGTAGAGCAGCCGGCTGTACTTCTTCAAGGTTGGCAATACGCATAGTTAAATCAAGGCGCACTTTTTCAGGAAATTGCGCAATAATTTCAGCGGACTGCTCAGGCTCTAAGTACGACAGTACAATAGTTTGAATTTGCGGATGCTCATTACGAATAATGTTAGCTACCTGTTTAGAGTCCATCCATTTTAATGAATCTAAACCTTTAGCCCCTGAGCCCATAACAATTTGGTCAATAAGACTCGCGGCTTTATCTTCACCAAGGGCGGCTGTAAGCGCTTTTTTAATAAAGTCTTCAGACTGAAAACCTATAGTACTAAAGCTTTGAATTTGTTCTATAAACAAATTATGTACAGCACTTATTTTAGCCTGCGATAAATCATCTAACGCAGCCATGGCCATACCCACTTTTTGCACTTGCTTTGGCTCTAAGTGTTTAAGTATTTGCGCGGCATCTTCCTCTGATAAACTCAAAAGTAATATGGCGGCTTTATCTACACCGTCTAGCTTATCAACATCAAACGCTGGCGGGAGTTGTTTTTGTTCTTGATCAGTCATCTTCTGTTAACCACGCTTTCACTACTTGTGATGATAGTTCTGGTTCGTTAGCTACAAGGGCACGAATTGCTTTAAGTAAGTCTTCATCGCCATGTAAATCTGGTAACTGCAGTGTACCATCACTTGAGAAACCAACCGAAGCAGAATCAAAGTCTTTATTTAGCATATCTAGCGTACTGTCGCCAATATCTACACCAGAACTTAATGCATCTTCGTCGTACTCTTCAAGGGTATCGTCTGGGTAAATTAAGCGTTTAAGCATAGGTTTAACTACAGCCATTATTAATACAATAATAACTAGGGCACCAAGAACAAGGCGGGCTATTTTCATAAACCAGTCTTGCTCCCAAAGCGGTACTTCAATATCTAAATCTGTTGCTTCTCTTACAAACGGTACGGTGACTACTTCAAGCGCATCACCTCGTTGCATATCAAAACCAACACCGCCTTGTAATAAACGACGAATATTTGATAATGCCTCAACCGAGCGAGGAGCCATTGTTGTCTCGCCGTTTTCACCTACTTTAGGTAAATAATCAACAGCAACCGACACACTAATTCTACGTATTACACCGGTTTGTTGGCGCTTGTGCGAAATAGTTGTATCGAGTTCGTAGTTACGCGTTGCCTCTTTATGGCTGCGTGTTGGAGAAGTGGCAGTGCCTGCTCCGCCTTGCCCTGCGACCTCAGGAATATTTGAATTAACCGGAGGCTGATTAGTCAGCGCACCAGGAATACCCACAGCTAGGCCACCTATGTTACTTTCTTCAAATGTGGTTTCGCTACGTACAGCGGGTAAGTCGGGGTTATAACGTTTTTGGGTTTCTTCTACAGCGCTAAAGTCCATACTTAAATCAACTTGGGCGGTATAATTACCTAGCCCTACAACCGGGATAAGTATGCTATCTATTTTTTCTAAGTATTCTTGTTCGCGCTTACGCTCAAGGTCGTACTCTTTACGAGAACGCGCTGCCAATGAACTTTGAGAGCCTGAATTTAATAAGCGGCCATTTTGATCGGTTACTGTTACACGAGCAGGCTCTAACCCTTGAACGGCTGACGCTATCATATCAACAACTGAGTCAATTTCTTCACCATCGAGCATTCTGCCGCGTTTAAGAGTAAGTACCACTGTGGCTGATGGCTTTTTTTCTCTACGTGCAAAAACGTTTTCTTTTGGTATAGCGAGCAATACTTTGGCGCGAGTTACATTGTTAAGCTCTTCAATGGTACGCGCAAGTTGCTGCTCTCGGCCATGCTTTAAACGTTCACGCTCTAAGCGTTGGCTTACACCAAAGCCCATATCTTGCATAATAATATCGCTACCCGATGTAGGCCCTTGCTCTAGCCCTTCGCGTGCCATTAGTAGTTTAATATTTTGGTATTCGCTTTCATCAACCGATACGACATTTCCGTCTAGTTGGTATTCAATTTTTTGTGCATCTAAAAAATCAAGCGTTTGAATAAGCTCTTCTGTAGGCATTTTACCTAACGGACGCATATCTGGCTGGCGAGCCCATATAATCACAAAAATAGCGATAGCTAAACAAATCGCTAATGCAATAACAAGCGTAACTTGGCGTAATACATCAACACCATTTAACGCACTTAAATAGCCCGATTTTTGCTCTTGTTGACTATCGCCATCGCTTTGCTCGAGTGTGCCACCAGCAAGTGCAAGGTCTGTAGATTGATTAGATTGCGCCACAATAATTCTCCACTACCTAGTTAAACAGGCATGTTCATAATTTCTTTGTAAGCTTCTACAAGTTTATTACGAACCTGTACTGTTGCTTCAAATGCTACTGATGATTTTTGCGAAGCAATCATTGCATCGGCTAGCGATACACTGCGATCGCCCATTTCAACTGCTTTTACTTTTTGGCCAGTGTCTTGTTGTAGCTCATGCACTGTATTTAATGCATTACTTAACATATCGCCAAACTGTGCGCTTGAAGGTGATTGAACCTGAGTAGGCAGCTTATTTGCTTGATTACTGCGGCCAGCTTCTAAGGCCATTGATTGCATTTCTTGAAATACAGCGCTGTTTTGAATTTTCATAATTTTTCTCTGACGGTGCAGTTAACTCTTAAAGGTAATAAAGCACAAAGCATGCCAAATAAATAACCCTTTAAATACATACGGTTAACACTTAGATTGGTGAGTCAGAGTTTTGACAACCCTAAATTCGCAGTACGAATTTAGGGTTTATAGGAAGCTATGCTGGAAGTGAAATACCTAAGTCGCGCATTTGCGCTAATTTATAACGTAAAGTGCGCGGACTAATACCGAGTGTTTCGGCTACGTCTTTTCGCTTACCTTGGCAACGCGCTAACGTTTCTAAAATTATTCGATGCTCTTTATCTTTTAGTTCGTCTTTATAGCTGCCGGTATCTGGTGTTGGCAAATCTTGTTGAGGAATTACATCAGCACTTTTCTGATCGTAATAAGCGTTACTCAACGACTTTTTCTCTACTGTTTCACTTTTTTCAGGCTGTGGAATAACAAAGTTGCTCGGTGCTAAATTTTCAATAAAAATTGCATGCTCATTTATTGTATCGCCACTTCGCAGTATAAGTGCACGTTGAATCACGTTATCAAGTTCGCGCACATTGCCAGGCCACGCATGCGCAAGTAACTTTTGCTCGGCCACGCTATCTAAATACGCCATTGGCTCTTTGCTTTTAGCTATGTGGCGATCTATTAAGTGTTTAGCTAACACAATTATATCACCAGGGCGCTCGCACAAAGGGCGCCACATAAGCGGAAACACATTTAATCTGTAATATAAATCTTCTCGAAACTGATTATCTGCCACTGCTTCTTTTAAGTCGCGGTTACTTGTTGCAAGTACACGTACATTTAACTGAATTGTTTTACGACCACCTAAACGCTCTACTTCGCGCTCTTGCAAAACGCGTAATAATTTAGCCTGTAGGCCTAAATCCATTTCGGTTATTTCATCAAGCAAAATAGTGCCGCCTTGTGCTTGTTCAAATTTACCAGGACACGCTTGAATAGCACCTGTAAAGGCGCCTTTTTCATAGCCAAACAAGGTTGCTTCAAGCATATTTTCAGGTATTGCCGCACAATTAATTGCTACAAAAGGCTCATTGCAGCGGTTTGATTTATCATGAATATAGCGTGCTAATACTTCTTTACCTGAGCCACTAGGGCCAAGCACCATAACACTTGCATCAGAGCGCGCAACTTTACTTGCCAGCTCTAGGAGTTGAATACTCGTTGGATCGGCAACAATGGGGCCATCAGTGTCTTTAGGTTTTTCAGGTAGGTAACGGCTCACCATATTTAGCAGCACTTCGGGGGCAAATGGTTTTGCCATGTAATCAATAGCCCCTAAGCGCATAGCCTCTACTGCATCATCAATTGTTGCATAAGCGGTCATCATCAATACGGGTAAATCAGGGTGATTTAATTTAATACTACGCAGTAAATCAAGGCCACTCATTGCGCCCATTTGTACGTCACTTACCACTAACGAAAATGACTCTTTTTTAAGTAATAGCATTGCTTGCTCTGCACTATTTGCAGCAACACATTCAATACCCGACATTTCAAGCGTATCAATTAAGGCTTCGCGTAAGCCCGCATCATCCTCGACAACTAAAATAGTGTTACTCATGATGATTCCTCTAATTTAGATGTTGTTTTAATGGGAAGTAACAAACTAAAGCAGGCTCCCCCGTGTTCATTATTAGCCACGTCAACACGACCTTGATGCGCATTAGCCACCGAGCTTACAACCGCAAGCCCTAAGCCTGTGCCTTGGCTTTTTGTAGTAAAAAATGGCTCGAATATTTTATCGCCTTGGCTTAAATCAACGCCTGGGCCATTATCACTAACACTAATTCGTGCCATATTTGGGTCGTGTGAATCTGTTTGCGCCGTTATTTTTACCGCTGCGCCATTACCAATAACTTGAATACTGTTATGCACTAAATTTTGAATCGCGCTCGCAAGCGCAGTTTTATTACCCACAATTTGTATGTCGGGCTCAGGTAGGCTTACATCTAGCTCACTGTTATTTAGGGCTACCATTGCGTCCGCGCCGGTTTTAACCTCTGTTAATAACTGCTGCATAGAAACTTGCTCAACAACCTGCTGATCACCACTTTTTGCAAATAGCAGCATGTCGTTAACTTGGGTTTCTAAGTCTTTTAATCGCGACATTAATTTAGATTGAAAGTTATCACGAGAGGCTTCTGGTAAGCGTTTTGAGCCTAAATTAGCAGCGTATAACATAGCCGCAGAAAGTGGCGTACGCACCTGATGCGCCAATGAAGCAACCATTTTACCCAGCGCACTTAAACGCTGCATATGAGCAACCCTTTTTTGCAATCGGCGGGTTTCTGTTAAATCGGTCATTAATATAAGCTGGCCAGGCTCTGGAGCGAGTGCGGTTATATCAAGCTTTATTAAACGACCATCTTTAAGCGACACTTCGTGCCCATCATCTTGATGCGGACGAAAAGAGCGCTGAATCACATTAAACCACTTCTCACCCTCTAGTGGCTCACCAAGCATATCTATCGCTATTTGATTCGCTTTCGCTATCATACCTTTGCCATCTAGTACCACCACACCTGCGGGCATAGTGTCTACTAAATGCGAAAGCCAGCTTGCTTGCTTACGCAGATCGCTTAACTCACCAATGTACTCCTCTTGAAGTAAACATGGGTTATACTGATTTGCAGAAATAAACTGTGGTTTTAACACGCTTGCAAGAGCCATAATCAAATCTCGAATTGATGTAGATACAGGGCTAAATGCACAATTTATACCAAATTTTATTTATATATTTTTCATTAAGTTACACACTAATTTTAAGCGACATAAAAATGACGCACACTAAAAGGGATCATAATGAGTGAGCAAAAAAAGTGCCGTTGTCCGTGGCTCGACACCACTAAACCAGACTACGTTATTTACCACGATGAAGAATGGGGCGTGCCACTTTATGATGATACAAAACTATTTGAATTTATTACGCTAGAGTCGGCGCAAGCGGGTTTAAGTTGGTACACCATTTTAAAAAAGCGTGAAGGCTACAAAAAAGCATTTGCTAATTTTGATGTGCACAAAGTAGCTAAATATACAGCACAGGACATTGAGCGACTCATGCTTGATGAAGGTATTGTGCGTAACCGCTTAAAAGTTGCAGCAACTGTAAATAACGCTAAACGATTTATAGAAATTCAAAAAGAGTTTGGTAGTTTTAGTAATTACCAATGGCAGTTTGTAGACAACAAGCCAATTATCAGCAACTTAAATAGCATAGATGACTACCCTGCAATAACAGAGGCCTCTACCGCGTTTGCAAAGGATTTGAAAAAACGTGGTTTTAAGTTTTTAGGGCCTACAACGGTGTACGCACATATGCAGGCCTGTGGCATGGTTAACGATCATAGTAATGATTGCTTTAGAAAAGAAGAAATTATTAAGGCTTTTAGCTAGTCAATGAGTAAGTACAGCTAAGTAATTAAAAGCTGCGCTTTTCACGCGAGCAAGATCGGCGTCTACCGCCAAGGTTCAAGTTTGCGTTTATCGTGTAGACGCGAAGCTTGCTTGCGTGACGGGCAAAGCCCGTAAATTAATTGCTCAAAAATGAATAATAAATAACGAAAAGTCTTTCACCATTTGCATACTGCTAATCTCGCGACAAGTTATACTTTTTCATTTTTTCGACGAGCGTTGTACGCCTTACACCTAATATTTCCGCGGCGCGTGCCACAACATAATCAAAGCGTTCAAGTGCTTGGGTAATTAAGCTAATTTCAAGCTCTGCTAAATAGTCTTTAAGCTCAATACCATCATCAGGTAGTAATCCGCTGCCTTGTTGATTAAATTCAGCTTCGGGTTCAGAATCATAATCACTAAAACCAGTGCTAAAAATATCGTTAAAGGCATCTTTTTCTAAAAGCTCTTCTGGGTACTCTGGCTCGTAGGCATCGACTTCTATGTAACGATATTTATTTGGTAAATCAGGTACATCAACCACCTTTTCAGGAAACATAATAACCATACGCTCAACTAAATTAGCAAGCTCACGAATATTGCCTGGCCACGCATGTTCTTTTAAGCTCTTAACCGCGCGTTCTGTAAATTTAGCGGTGGTGCCACTTTGCTCATTAACACGGCGCATTAACTCTTTTAATAGCAGAGGAATGTCGTCAGCGCGCTCACTTAGCGAAGGGTTTTCAATAGGGAATACATTCAAGCGATAATATAAATCTTCTCTAAAACTCCCCTCTTCTATCATGTTTTCGAGGTTGCGGTGAGTAGCGGCAATAACCCGCACATCAGCCTGTATGGCTTTTGTGCCACCCACTCTCTCGTAGCTGCGTTCTTGCAACACCCTTAGTAACTTAACTTGCATTTGCAGCGGCATATCACCTATTTCATCTAAAAATAGTGTACCACCTTGAGCAAGTTCAAAACGTCCTTTACGCGCCGATATAGCCCCTGTAAACGCCCCTTTTTCGTGCCCAAACAACTCACTTTCAAGCAACTCCCCAGGTATTGCACCACAGTTAACCGGCACAAACGGCCCTGTATTACGCTTAGACAATAAGTGCACGTTGCGCGCAACAACCTCTTTACCTGTGCCCGACTCACCTAAAATAAGCACGTTTGCATCGGTTTTAGCCACTTGCTCAATTAAAAAGCGTACGTCTTTAACTGCATCAGTTTCACCTACTAAACCATCAAATGATTTATGAGGTTTATGGCCTTTATGGTCAGTTGGTAACATACGTTGATACTGCTGGCAATCGTGCAGCAATTGCGTGGTTACTTCGTGATTAAAAGGCTCACAAATTAAGCCTACAACATTTGCAATACTTAGTAGTGGCTTAAGTGTTTCACCAATTAATAAAAAAGGAAGTGTTGGGTAGCGTTTAATTAAGCTTTCGTGATCTAAGCTTTGCAATGCACCTAAAATTACTATGCATTCTTGCTGCTGATATTTACTGCATATTTGCTCAAAGCTAGATTCATCTAGCAATTGTACAGCCTCACCTATAAAGGTAAGTGATGCGTTTAATCCTATTGAGCGATTGTTATTATTATCTAAAATCAAGATCATAGTTAGCGAGCCGTACTTTCACTAATTTATTTAATTAGTTAAATTGTAAGCCAGTTCAGCGTGGATGCAAGCGATAGCGGCAGTTTTTTGACATAAACGCCAAAAAACAGACGGACTAGTAAAATCAATCATACTTAAGAATTAATCATTAAGTATCAATTTATAAAAACCTTATATAAAAGCTAACTAAAAATTTTAAAGTACAAATTACCCAATATACAAAATATATAAGCTATTATTTACTTAAGTTGAAAGTAACAATGCCGATAACTATACAAATGTAAAACGCTTGGCATTAATATTGCTTTTATTTTGGTATAAGTTTTACATAATTTTAGTAGTTAAATTTTAGGATTTTCCCATGGCACATGTCTCACTGAAAAAATACAGTCAAGTTCGTGCAAGTAACATTGCAGAAATGGCGCCGTATGAACAAATAAACCTTATTTTTAGTAATATTATTGGTCGCTTAGCTGCTACTAAGGGTTTTATTGAACGCAAAGAAATAGAAAAAAAAGGCGAAAACCTCTCAGCATGCATTTTATTATTAGGTGCACTGCAAGATGCGCTTAATTTAGAAGTAGAACAAGATCCTAGTATTTCTGATAATTTATTGGCGCTATACGCCTACTGCCAGCGCAAATTAACGCAAGCTAATATAAATAATGATATTGAAGCAGTTGTTGAAGTTTCAAGCATCATTAAAGAAATAAAAGAAGGTTGGGATAGTATTCCTGCAGATCAACGCAGTCCTGCGGTATAATGCTATGGGTCAAAGCCTTTCAGTTAAAGCAGAGCATATTCATGAGCTGCTTAATAATATTGAAGCATTAGTACAAAGCAATAAAGCAGAAGAAGCCAAGCCAATTATGGATACTTTAAATAGTGAACTTAAAAGCTGGTGCGAAAGTGATACACCACCAAACACTCAAGAATTAGAGACTATACAAGCTGTTATAAACGCTATAAGCAAGCAGGCTATAGCTGCAAAAAATGAATCATCTAAAGCTATAATTAAGCAAAAAAAATCGGGCAAAGCAATCTCAGCATATAAATCGGTTTAATTGCTCTCATGTAAATAGCAGGCACAAAAAAACCGTTTTTTTAAACGGTTTTTTTGTGCTCATAACTAGTATTAAGAGTTATTGCTTACCACTCCTGGCATATTTTCAAGCTGAGCTTGCACATAGCTACTAGTAGAGTTTAGGCTCGCTACCAGTAAATCCATAGCGTTATATTGAGCGTATAATCGGGAAGAAAGCGACTCCATTTTACTTGTTAAGCTTTCACGCTGATCGTCAATATCTTCAAGTTGATTTGTTTTACTATCAATACGATTCTGAATAATACCGTCGGTGTCGGTATAAAAACTCATTAGTTCGTCAAATGATTGGGCAAAACCATCTTCGTCATCATCACTGCCTACAAAAAACTGTTGCACTAAACCAACGTTTTCATCAATTTTATCATTTAATGTCTCGGTATTAAGCGTCAGTACTCCATAACGATCTGCTTCAACACCTAACTGAGAAAGTGATAATGAGTTACCATTACCTAAATCAACAGAGTCGGTAATCTGCTCTCGTAATTTAGACATAACACCACGAAGTAACGAGTCACCGGCCATTACACCAGCGCCATCTTCACTTGAAGCACCGAGGGTATTACTAAGCTCAAGTAGTTCGTTATAGCTGGAAATAAAGTTATTTAAGCCTGATTGAATATTATTGTTATTTTCGGTTACTGATATATCACTTAAATCATCATCAGTGTCATGTGCTTTTTTTGCAGTTATAGTAATTCCATCTATTACATCGGTGAACGTATTTGACGCGTTACTAACAGTAAGAGAACCATCAATAGTAATTGATGCATCGGTAGCTGCGATAATTTCAGACGCATTTTGAACCCCTGCAGAGTCAAATGCTAACAGGGATAACCCATTTGTATCCGTGTTATCACCATCTGTATCTGCTACTTCTACTTTAATCTCATTTTCAAGACCGCTATTTTTGGCAGAAAGTACTAAGTGCTGACCGGTATCATCTGTAATTATTGTTGCGTTTATACTATCGTTATCGCTGCTGTCGTTAATTGCATCTCTAATTTCACTTAAAGTAGCAGTGTCTGATACTTCAATATCAAAGCTGCTGTCGCCCGAGCTGAGAGTCATTGTACCTTCACCCACAGCAGCATCAGCATCAAAGGCTTCAGAAAGTATTTTATGCTCCGTAGCAAGGTTATTAACCTTTACAGAATAACCACCTGGCTGTGCGTCTTCATCAGCACTAATAGAGATGAAATCATCATTGCCTGACGTACTGCGTTTTTGGTAATTATCTGAATCACCTAACGCTTCCATTGCTGTTTGCACTTGCTGTAGTGCAGATTTTAGAGCTCCCACAGCAGAAATATCAGTAGTTAAATTACTTTCTTGAGTATTTAAACGAGCCTCAGCAGGAGCTTGCTCAGCATTAACTAATGCATCAACAATATCTGACACAGCTAAACCAGAGCCCAAGCCATTGAACGAAATAGACATATTTTACCCCTTAAAGACTTAATATAATTTAACCGCTTATATATGCGTGGTTATAAACGCTAAACAGTTTGATCAATTAAAATACCAGCAGACTCTGAGAGCTTAGATACTAAGCTAAGCACTTCTTCTGAAGGATACTGCTTAATTACATCACCACTGGTTTTGTCTAGTATTTTAATTACATCACGTCCTGAATCTTCATCAACTTGAAATTGCAGGCTACGATTCATCTCACCCATAAAGTCTTGCAATTGTTGCGCCACTTTTTCTAGCTGCTCACGTTCAAGCTGTTGATTTTGTGAACTATTACCCTCTAAACCTTGTTGTGCGTATTGGTTATTTAACTGATTTTGTGAGCCTTGTTCATCCGTTTTATTTACGTCATCAACAGCACGCTGAGTCAATACTGAGCCAGATTGACCTATTTGTTTATCTTCACCAGTTAAAGATGTTGATGCTATAGTAACTTCTGCGTTTGAAGTAATGGTGTTCATAACGCCTCCTAACATTGCCGAACTTGTATAGTTATTAGACTAACAATAGCTTAATTTATACCCTTAAACCACAAAAGGAGGTAGCTAAAGCCACCTCCTTTTTTTAAAACTAATACTGACTTTTTGTACTAGCTAGCTACCCATTAAGCTATAACGTATTACTTATTAACCTAATAAGCTAAGAGCTGTTTGTGGTAACTGATTCGCTTGCGATAAGATTGACGTACCCGCTTGTTGCAAGATTTGGTTTTTCGTCATCTCTGCCGTCTCAGTTGCAAAGTCTGTGTCTTGAATACGGCTACGTGAAGCAGATACGTTTTCAGAGATGTTTGCAAGGTTGCTGATAGTATGGTCAAAACGGTTTTGAACCGCACCCAAACCAGCTCGTTGTGCATCAATATTAGCAATTGCGTTATCGATAATTGCTAACGCATCTTGTGAACCAGTTTGAGTAGTGATATCAACATCATCAACATCTGTTAGCGTACTTGTAACGGCAGTTGTGCTTTGAGCCATAGTTGTAACAGCTGTTTGTGCTGTAAATGTTTCTGAAGAATTTAACTGAACAGCGCCAGCTACAACAGTAGAATCTACAGTACCACCACTAACTACACTAATTGCTGTGTCATGGTCTACGCCATCATAACTTTGTGAAGTCAGCGTTAAAGAAGCTGTTGTAGACACAGTACCGTCAGCCGCAACACTTTGATAATCCTGAAGATTGATATCTTCACCTAAATCATTAGTAAAAGTTAGCTCACCATTTTCTAACGATGCGGTCACACCGTGCTCATCTGTTCCAGAGTTCACAGCTTCAGCAAGTGACTGTAAGTCATCAGCTGCAACACCCGTAGTACCAAAAGAAACCTTTTCATCATTCAAAGAAAAACTAACTGTTTCACCAGCAGTAGCAGAAGCAAACTCAACACCAGCAGCTGTTCGGGCTTGAGCTGTCACACCTGTATTATTAGTATACTGATTGATTGCAGCAGCAGATTCTTTTGCACTAGCGCCAGCTGCAATTGTTACAGTAGAAGCTGTATCACCACGACCATCTATTACAAGTGCTCCACCGGCAACACCATTGCCAGCAGTTGTATCATCAGCAGCAGTTGTTGCAGCACCAAAACCACCCGCAGCACCGTCAGCAGCTTGAAGGTTTACTTGATTAGAACCAATATCTTCAGCTGCAACACTTGAAAGCGATACATTAATTGTTTCGTTAGAGTTAGCACCAATTTGGAATGATTTAGAACCAAAGCTACCGTCTAAAAGCTGTTGACCACCAAATGATGTTGTATCAGCGATACGAGTAAGTTCTGTTTGTAACGCCGACACTTCTTTTTGAAGTGACGCACGGTCTTCTGTAGAGTTTGAGCCGTTAGCAGATTGTAGTGCTAGTTCACGCATACGTTGTAATATGCTTGTAGACTCACTCATTGCACCTTCAGCAGTTTGTGCCATTGAGATACCGTCATTAGCGTTACGCTGTGCTACTGCTAAACCATTTACTTGCGATGTTAAACGGTTTGAAATTTGTAGGCCTGCCGCATCATCTTTTGCGCTGTTGATACGCATACCTGATGATAAACGTTCCATTGACGTTGCAAGGTCAGAACCTGAAGTAGATAGGTTACGCTGAGCGTTTAATGAAGATACATTTGTATTTACTGAAATCATAATAAAACTCCTGATTACTTTCGTAATGTGACTGTTTAGATTTAACCAAGAGCTGTCACAATTGTATGTTCAAGCTCTGTACTGGTTAAGTTAACGGCAGGGGAAATTTTATCTTTAGCAGTATTTTGATTTAATTTTGAATATTTTTAACAAAAAAACAATAAGCCCATGATTTTATGCATAATAATAATTTTTATTTTTTACATTATCCCTATATTAGCTTTATAAATTGTACGCACATAAGCTAAAAATATAAAAACGCGCCTAAATAGGCGCGTTTTTATAATCATTCAAAGTAAGGTTTTTTTAGCCACCTAACAAGCTAATTGCTGCCTGTGGAACCTGATTTGCTTGCGAAAGTATTGATGTACCCGCCTGCTGTAATATCTGGTTTTTAGTCATCTCAGCAGTTTCAGTAGCAAAATCGGTGTCTTGAATACGACTACGTGATGCCGATACATTTTCTTCAATGTTTGCAAGGTTGTTAATTGTAAAGCTAAATCGGTTTTGAACTGCACCCAATCCAGCTCGTTGTGCATCGATGTTAGCAATTGCATTATCAATAACCGACAAAGCATCTTGCGAACCTTTTTGACTAGTTACATCAATATCAGCAGCATTTTCTAATTTACTTGTGACTGTATCCGTATCACTTGTAGCAAGCGATGTATCATCGGCCGTTACGTTAAAAGTTTCTGAGGAGTTTAATTGGATCCCCCCTGCTACGGTTGTAGAATCTGCCCCACCACTAACTAATGTAGCTGCAGTCCCATTTACACCATTATAGCTTTGACCTGTCAGTGTTATTGAGCCGGAAGTAACTGTGCCGGTTGCATTAGCACTTTGATAATCGACTATTTCAATATCTTCACCTTGGTCATTATTAAGTGTGAAAACACCATTCTCAATAGTTGCTGTAACCCCGTGCTCATCTGTCGCAGTGTTAATAGCTTCAGCCATCGCAATCTGATCATTAGCGGCATTACCTGTACTACTAAATGCTACTTTCTCACCATTGAGAGTAAAACTAACAGTCTCATCAGCAGAAGACGTTACAATAGCGACACCTGCAGTTGTTCTTGCTTGTGCAGTAACACCTGTGTTAGATGTATATTGATTAATAGCTGCTGCTGCTTCTTTGGCGCTAGCACCGGCTGTTATATCTACAGTAGACGCAGCGTCACCCTTACCTGCTATTACATAAGTTCCACCAGCAACACCGTTATCAGCAGCAACTGCGGCATTTGCAGGAGTTGCTCCACCATAACCACCTACCGCGCTTGTATTCAAAGCTTGAAGATTAACTTGGTTAGCACCAATCTTCTCAGCTGCAACACTTGAAAGTGACACATTTATGGTTTCGTTTGCATTAGCACCTACCTGGAATGTTTTACTTCCGTAGCTGCCATCAAGTAACTGTTGACCACCAAACGAGGTAGTATCTGCGATACGTGTTAGCTCAACTTGAAGTGCTGATACTTCTTTTTGCAGTGCTTCACGGTCTTCGGTTGAGTTTGAACCATTCGCTGATTGCAGAGCAAGTTCACGCATACGCTGAAGTATGTTAGTTGACTCACTCATTGCGCCTTCAGCGGTTTGCGCCATTGAGATACCATCGTTGGCATTACGCTGAGCGACTGATAAACCATTAATTTGTGATGTTAAACGGTTTGAAATTTGCAGGCCTGCCGCATCATCTTTTGCGCTATTAATACGCATACCTGATGACAAACGTTCCATTGACGTCGCTAAACCTTCGCCAGATTTTGTTAAGTTACGTTGTGCGTTTAATGACGACACATTAGTATTTACTGTTAATGCCATTTTACCATCTCCTAGGTTTAAACAGAGTGTGGTTCAACACGTTTTAACAGGAACCACTATTCGATAATTTCTTACTATTAGAAAAGCATTTACTGTGCCAACTTTTAAATAAATATAACCACATGTTTTTAAAGTGTTTTCAATAAAAATATCAAACGTTAATAATAAGTTATCTATTTAGCGGGAGTGACGACAATTTATTGCCGCTATTTTGAGGGAGGTTTTTGCCGCTTTGTATTAACTAAAGCGGCAAGGTATTTCTGCTTATAATCAGTTTATAAGTAATCAAATAAAGAAAGGTTAGTTAAACGGCCAAACGTGGCTTGTGATGCTTGTAGTGCAGTTTCTTGTTTAGTGAGTTCACTAATGGCTTCTGCCATGTCTACTTCAACTAAGTCAGAGAGATTACTTTTGTTTTGAATATCTTGTGCAAGGTTAGAGTCGCTAACTCTTTCAAGTGCATTCATACGCCCACCTAAACTTGCTTGCGTAAACACAACTTGCTCGCTGGCATTTTGTAATTGCACTAAGCCATCGGCTAACACTTCTTGAAAGTCATCACCCTCAAGTGTGCCGTCATTTAAACCTGTAATAAGCGATTGCAAGGTATTAAGTACATTTTCTTTGCCTGGCTTTTCAAGGCTGAAGTCAAGCTGACCAGGTGCTGTGCCTTCAAATTCAATTTTCATACCGGCAAAATCGATTGGTTCATCAGTAACTTCACCCGTTACTGTTGGTGTTAGTGGAGCACCATCTCTGTATATTTCGTAAGTTTGGGGATCGTCAGCCGTAGCACCGGGGCTTACAAGTACGCTATATGTATTTGCAGTCGCTGAGGCTGTTGGGTCTGCGTTGTAATTTGCTTGATGGAAGCTATCAAACTCAGTTTGGCCATCAACATAAACACTTGCCGCTGTAATAGAACCCGAAACTGTGGCTGTATTTGACGCAACATTCAAGCGTGCATCAGTTTTCTCGAACGTATCAAAACCGTTATCGCTAGATTTAATACTTACGCCTTCAGCAATGGTAATTACATGCTGGCCTTGATCTCCGTTATAAGTATATTCACCCGCAGTAGAGTCAAATTGGTAAGGCTGAGTACTGTCTTGGTAGCCTGAAAAAATAAACTTACCGTCTTCTGAGCGAGTATTCATTAAATTGACGAGTGTTTTCTGTATTTCACTCAATTCGGCGGCAATAGACTCTAAATCATCTTGTGTATAAGCACCATTACCTGCTTGAATAGTCAGCTCTTGTGCTTGTTGAATATTAGTATTTATACTTTGTAAGATGGTCTCTTCAGTTTCTAGGCGACCATTTAATTGGTCAATATTTTTAGAATGCTGCTCGTTTGTTTGTATTTTATTTGAATACAGCATCCCTTGCGAAATAGCAGCTGGCGCTTCTGAAGTCGTTAAATACTTCTCTCCTGTCGTTACTTGTTCTTGTGCATTGGCAACACTTTGTTGGTTGTCGAGTATTTTATTTATATTGTTTTGGTACATTAAGTTATTAGATAAACGCATAATTACCTCGCCGCACTTAATAAGGTGTCAAAAATTTCTTGAGCTGCAGCCAATACTTGCGCTGATGCTGAATATGATTGCTGAAAACGCAGTAAATTAGCGGCCTCTTCATCTAGGTTTACACCCGAGAGCGACTCATACCACGCCTCTGATTGCTGAGCTAGTGCATCAAATGCACTTGCACTGGTAATTGCTTGGCCGGTTACTACACCTATATCGCTCACTAAGCCTGAATAGGCTTGATTAAATGTGTCGTGATTGTCGGCTGTAGCTGTAGTTACTACATTTTTACGAACTAATTCGCCATTTTGTAAATCAGCTAGCTTTAAACCATTACGGTTATCATCAAAGCCGCCTTCATTAAATTCAAGAGTAAACGTGTCTCCAGTGGCTGGCGTGCCTTCAATGTCAAAGTCAAAGCCGTAGCTATCAAAAGGTGCGCCTGCTTGGGCGAGCATACCTTCAGCCGGAGGCGTAATAGTAAATGTTGAAGTACCACTTGCATCTGTAATTTGGTATTCGTTTGCAGTGCCTGTTTTAACTAAGGTTATATCACCGTTTGTTAAGCCTGGCGCCGAAGTAAAACCACCGGAGGTAACACTTGTTACCTCTCCTGCTGAAATAGTTGCTGTACTTGTATTGTCGATACTATTTGCTGTACGAATTGGTGAAGCAAGCGCTAGGTCTTCACCGCGACTGGTAGCAAGTGTAATGCTGGTAGCGGCTTCTGAGTTTAATTTTATTTGAAACTGATCGCCTTCAACACCACTCCCTGAAACGTTAATTTGTAAACCAAATGACTCTCCACTTGTAATGTCATCAGAGTTAATAACGCCTGATGCTGGTAAAGTAGCTAAAGAGGCGCTACCTACTGGTTCACCTTTATTGTCGATGGGTTGAATACTTACTTCATCAGCATTGGCGGTGTAGGTAATAATAAAGTCACTAGCCGGTAATTCACTGCCTTTGCCGGGTTCTACTGTGGCTGTCATATTAGTAACACCACCGCTATTATCTTTATACGCATAAGCACCGACAGTAGGTATATTAAATATATCACCGCCTAACTCGCCATTAGCATCCATACCCAATTTATTTTGTTCGTTAAACGCATCGGCAATTGCCAACCCCATTTGGCCTATTTGGTTTTGTGCTGGCACTAAGATGTCATCTCTAAATGCGAGTAAGCCGCCAATTTTGCCTTTTAATTTACTTGAATCTATTTCTAGCGGCACAGCTTTGCCGCCATTTACGTCAAGTGTGAGTTCTTTAAAATTAGGATCAGGGTCGCCCGACAGTGAAAACAAGTTAAAAGTACCGTTCTCCATAACTAAAGACTCGCCAGTGCCCATAAATACAAGCTTTTCGCCATTTGGGCCATCAAGAGTTTCTATATCAACTAATTCTGATAGCTCACGAATTGCTAAATCTCGTTGATTGTAAATAGAGCTTGCGTCTGATGCGTTATTTGTTCCGTTTACTACCGCTATTTCTTGGTTTAGCGTATTAATATTTTGAATTAATGAATTAGCCTCATCAGAAAAAATCTCGAGTTGTTCGTTCACTATGCTTTGCTGCTCAAGCACTATGCCTGAAAGTCTATCCATTTGATCAACTAGGCTTTGCGCATCAGTCATTACCAATGAGCGAGCAACAGATGAAGAAGGCTGGTTTAATGCCTCTTGCACGTTGTTGAAAAGCGAATTGATACCGGTTGATAAATTATTAGATTCTTCAGAAAAAATGGTATCTACACGGTTTGCCTCAGTAACAAACTGATCAAAAAATGATTTATTAGAGGTATCGCGATTTAATTGCGATTGGGCAAACTCGTTCAAAAGCCTATATGTTTCGCCCCGCCCTACTTGATTATCAACCATAGTGGTAAATTCAGTTCGCTCACGTACGTAGCCCTCAGTATTTACATTGGTGATATTTTTACTGGTCGTTTGCAAAAGCTCAGAGCTTGAACGTACCCCAGCACTGGCAATATTTAATAAACTAAACGACATATTACTTCACTCCTTGGGCAAACGCGCTTGTTGCAATATTTTTAAGCTCACTGCTATTTAGCACTTTTTTAATTTTACTCGCGTAATTAGGATCGGTTGCGTAGCCTGCTTTTTGTAGTGAATCTAAAAATTCATTTGGCTTTGCGGTATTTTGTAGTGCTTCTTCGTAACGTGGGTTTTGCGTTAAAAAATCAACAAAGTCGTTTACGCTATCTTTAATAGAATCGTAGGCTCTAAAGCTTGCTTGTTTTTTAACAGCTGTACCTTGCTCAAACTCAAGTGTTACTTTACTTGCTTTGTCGCCTTCCCAGCTTTTATCTGACTTAATATTAAATAAGTTATTTGAACTGCCACCATCACTTTTACTAATGATGTGCTTACCCCAACCCGTTTCAAGGGCGGCCTGAGCAACCATTACAGCTGGGTTTAAGCCAATTTTTTGTGCTGCAGTTTTAGCGTGTTCCCACACTGAACTTACAAACTGCTCTGCTGTTTCAAAATTAGTACTACTCGCTTTAGGCTCATTAATATTGGCTTGAGTACTATCAATAGCAGCTGCTTGTTGCTCGTTTTTTTCATGCGCAAGTGTTGACCCAGCACGCTTGTCACTAAAAAAGTCATTTGTTGTTCTTAACACTGAACCGGGCATAAAGTTATCTGCTTCTGGCGAAAGCTGCTGCACTATTAAATCAGCTAAACCTAGAGAGCCGTTTGATGACAGCTCAGAGGAAAGCTGCTGATCGTGCATTTCTTCAAAAAACTTTACACCACTTGAATTAAAAGGACTGTCTTCGTCTTCGAAAGCTTCATTTGCTTTGCGCATTCCTTTTAGCAGCATTTGCGTAAAAATAGCTTCAAATTGTGCAGCCGCTTTTTTAAGCGCAGCTTTTGAGGCATCAGTTGATGCATCACCGCTGTTTAAAGCGTCTTGACGTAATGTATTTAAATTACTTAAATCAAAAAAGTTTTGCTTATCGAGGTGATTTGTTTCCATCAGCTTTTTGACACAAAAATGAATAATGCTTTAACAAATGCAAAAATTGAGCCAAAGAAGGGGAAACAATAAAAAGCTTAAGTCCCTTTTGTATACTTAAGCTTTGTTTGGAAGGAGTAACAACCTGTAACTAATTAAATAACAACAAGCTGACCGTTAATGGCACCCGCTTCTTTTAGGGCTTCTAAAATAGCCATTAAATCGCCAGGCGCTGCACCTACTTCGTTTATTGCACGCACTAAATCGTCAAGACTAACGCCAGGATTAAAAACAAACGCACGAGAATCATCTTGGTTAACATCAATAATACTTTGCTGCGTGACAACAGTATCGCCGTTTGCTAGCGGATTTGGTTGAGAGACATTTTGTTGCTCTGCAATTGTTACAGTTAAGCCACCATGCGTAATTGCCGCTGGCTGAAGCTTTACGTTTTTACCAATAACAATGGTACCTGTTCGCGAATTAACAATAATTTTTGCTGCTGTATCAGCGGGTTTAAACTCAAGGTTTTCAAGCGTAGATAAGTAAGACACACGCTGCGAGGCATCCCGTGGCGCTAAAACTCTTATAGAAGCAGCATCAAGTGCTTGTGCGCTATTAGGGCCCACTAAATCGTTAATCGTTTTTTCTAAGCGTTTAGCAGTTGTGAAGTCTGGGCGATTTAAATTAAAAGTAATGTAATCACCTTGCATAAACGGGCTTTCTACGGCGCGCTCTACAGTAGCACCATTTGGCACTCTGCCAACTGTAGGTGTATTAATAACAACTTTACTGCCATCAAGCCCTTGGGCACCTAAACCACCGACAATTAAACTACCTTGAGCAATTGCGTACACGTTGCCATCTACCCCTTTTAAAAAGGTTTGCAGCAAAGTACCACCACGTAAACTCCCTGCACTACCAATAGACGAAACAGTGATGTCAATTGTTTGCCCTGGTTTTCTAAAAGCGGGTAACTCAGCATGAACAGCTACTGCAGCTACATTTTTAATTTTAGGACTTTGCGTAGAAGGAAGCGTAATACCAAAACTATTTAGCATGCCTCTGAAGCTTTGTTGCGTATATGAGTTTTGCTCTCCAGTGCCAGGTAGGCCAACAACTAAACCATAACCAACTAATTGATTAGACCTTACGCCTTCGACCATAGACACGTCTTTAATGCGCTCGGCGCTCGCAGTAAAATGCAAGCTTAGTAAAACGACTAAACATAAAGCTTTTAGGCTCTTCATGTTGCTACCCTCTAAAATGGAAACAGCGAACTGCTAAAGAAGCGTGTAAGCCAACCTGGACTTTGCGATTCTTGTGTTTGACCTTTACCCGAGTACTGAATACGAGCATTTGCAATGCGGTTTGACTCTACTGTGTTATCAGCACTTACATCTTGCGGGCGAACTAAGCCTTCGAGCCTAATAAATTCTTCACCGGTATTTAAGGTTAGCCATTTTTCGCCGCGAATAACTAAATTACCATTTGGTAAAACACGCATAACATTTACCGAAATATCGCCTACTAAACTATTAGATTGGTTTGATTTAGAATCACCCGTAAACGATGAATCGCTGCCAATACCAAACTGAATACTATCGCCACCAATATTTACAGGTAAACCACCTAAGCCGATAACAGGGTCGAGGCTTGCGTCAGTTTCTTTATCTGTTTCTGTTTTAGCGGCTTTAGTCGCTTGGGTAGACTCTTCAAGTTTAACCGTAATTATATCGCCAGTACGTAGTGCTTTTTTGTCTGAATATAAATCGTTAGAAGTATGAGTATTAAATAAAGACCCAGTTGCTACCAGGGGCTCTACAACAGGCTCTGGGTACATAGGTGCATAGTACGGATCGTCTTGTACTACTTCACTATTTTGCGTAGACATACAGCCACTTAAAAATAAAGCACCTGCTGAAATAAATAAAGTTTTACGCATAAAAGTCCCCTTACTCTTTAAAGCTGTTGATTAATGTAACTCATCATTTCGTCAACGGCCGAGATAACCTTTGAGTTCATCTCGTAAATACGCTGCGTTTCAATTAGATTAACCAGCTCTTCAGTTACATTTACGTTTGATGTTTCAAGCGAACCTTGAATAATACTTCCAAGTCCTTCAACTCCTGGGTTACCTTGTACCGGTGCACCACTTACAGCCGTTTCGGTATAAAGATTTTGTCCAATTGGCTCAAGGCCTGATGGATTAATAAAATCACTAATTGTTAACTGCCCAATAACCACATTATCGGCTTGACCTGCAACACGTACCGATACTTCACCATCTTGTGAAACGGTTATTGATTGTGCGTCATCTGGTACATTCATCTCTGGCTGAATTACGTAGCCAGCTCCAGAGGTTACAATTCGTCCATCGCCATCTGTTGTAAATTGGCCATTGCGTGAGTAGGCAATATTGCCATCTGGCTGAAGTACTTCAAAAAAGCCTTCGCCAGAAATCATCCAATCTAAAGAGTTCTCGGTAGTTAACATATTACCTTGAGTAAACTCTTTTTGGTTGGCAACCACCTTAGCACCCGCACCTAACATTAAACCTGACGGCATTTCGGTATCTTGCGATGAACGACCACCCGGCTGATTAATATTTTGATAGAGTAAGTCTTCAAATATAGCGCGGCTTTTTTTGTAACCTACAGTGCTGGCATTCGCTAGGTTATTTGAAATAACCGATATATCGGTTTGTTGAGCGTCTAGCCCTGTTTTACTGATCCACAATGCTGGATTCATAATTATGCCCTCATTTTAAAGTTAAACTATGCGCATGAGCTGATCTTGACGTTCGTCAATTTCTTCAGCTGTTTTCATTAGTTTTACTTGTAATTCAAATTGACGCTGGTGACTTATCATGTCGACCATTTCGTGAACAGGGTTCACATTAGACATTTCAAGCGAACCACTTAATACTTTTACATTTGCAGAGGTATCAACAGCTTGCCCTACTACAGGCCTAAATAAACCATCGTTACCTTTTTCAAGTTGCGAGCTGTTAGCTTCTACAACTCTTAGCGTGTCCACTTCTTCTAAGAAGTTAGCCGGTGCACCCTGCGGGCGTACTTGAATGGCACCATCTTCACTAAAACCAATTTTTTCGACCGGTACAGGTAAAATAACAGGGCCACCCTCGCCAATTACTTGACGACCATGACTTGTTACTAACATGCCTTGCGCTGTGATATTAAGCGTACCTACTTTTGTGTAAGCTTCGTTGCCCGATGCATCTTGTACTGCAAGCCAAGCGTTATCGCTCATCGCAATATCTAAATCGCGTCCGGTTTGTATTATGCCACCCGATACCATGTTTGAGCCTGGGCGCTCTTGCATTGAAAATACACGTGTCGGCAAACCTTCGCCAAACGCTTGCATAGAGCGCGCCTGAGCAAAGTCAGCTTTAAAGCCAGTTGTATTTGCATTCGCCAAATTATTGGCTTTAAGCGCAAGCCCCTGCAGGCTTTGCTTAGCGCCAGAGGCGGCAATGTAGACCATTTTGTCCATAGTATCGACTCACATAAAAATCTCTGAGTTGATAAATGCAAAATAGATGCCAGATTAAAATTGACGCAATAAACAGGAAGGTTTTATACAGGAGATCATAAAAAAGGCTGCAAAAATGCAGCCTATTTGAATTAAATTTAACTTATCGAATCTGCAAAATGCTTTGCTGAATGGTTGAGTTAACTTCAAGCGCACGTGAGTTGGCCTGATAATTTCGTTGGGCTGTAATCAAATCTACAAGTTCGTTTGTCAAATTTGTATTTGATTGCTCAAGTGCAGAGGAGTTAATACTACCAAAAGTACCTGATCCTGCTTCACCTGCAACAGGCTCTCCAGAGTCAATACTTTGCTTCCAACTTGTATCGCCTACTTGCGATAAACCTTGTGAATTAGGGAAGCGAACCATAGCAACTTGACCTAGGTAAGTTGAATCGCCATTACTGTATGAAGCAACAAGTTTACCATCGGTGCCAATATCGATCCCCGCTAAACGACCTACTGTTGAGCCATCTTGATCAAGTGCTTTTACTTCAAAACCACTCGAGTACTGAGTAGGAATACGACCAGCTGTGTTATTTTCATCACGCCAGTTCAGCTCAATACCTGTGCTAGGAAATGTTGCACCGTTATCAAGCATGGTAGATAGCCCAGTGCCTGCACCTGCTGGTAGGTTTATTTCGTCAAACGTTGTTAAGTTCGTGTTCGCTACACCGTCTGTTGTAGACGGCAAACCGCTTGAGTCGAAACCTAGTGTAGTGATAGGTGTATATGGCGTTGTAGTTTGTTCTGCGCCCGTTGTACCATCAACTACTTTACCATCAAGAGTGGCATATACTTCCCAGCTGTTGTCTGTGCCACCAGAAGCCGCATCTTCTTCTTTAACAAAGAAGTATTGTAAAATATGTGGCTCACCTAATGAATCATATACAGTTGTTGATGTTGAAGAGTTGTACGTACCATTTGATGTAGGGTCAAAATCTATACCCGTTGGATCTGCAGTTGCATCCAAGTTAAAAGATAGATATACATTTTCTGTTGCTCGAGGAGAACCCGACGAATCCGGAATTTGTACTGGGTTAGTTGTACTTAAACTCACAGAGGTAGTATCACCTGTTGATGAATCAACTGGAAAGGCTTGTAAATAATTACCTTTAGCATCTACCATAAAATTATCTTGGTTAAGCTTAAATGCACCCGCACGTGTGTATGTTAAATCTTGCGATGAAATATCATCAGTCATTGCAAAATAACCTTCACCCGTAATCGCTAAGTCTAATGAGTTATTAGTAAACTGTAACGACCCCTGATGAAACTGTTGTGCAACCATAGTGGTTTGTACACCATCACCATTTTTAGTTTTACCTGCACTAAATACTGATGATGCATATACATCAGCAAACTCAGCACGTGACTCTTTAAAGCCCGTTGTATTAACGTTTGCAATATTATTTGCTGTTACGTCTAAATCTTTTTGTGCGGCAGCAAGGCCGGTTAATGCAATATTGAAGCTCATAATTCACCTCTAACCTTTAAATATGTGGCCTGCTGGCAGGCAAAAAATACTAAATTTTATTATGCGATTTCTGCAACATCTGTCAGTCTAACCGCGCCTTCTTTAGTGTTAATAATAATGCCGCTTGAGCCATTTATATTAACGCTTTCAATGTTCTTAAATGTCGCTATTGGTAAGCTTGAAAATTCACCGTCGGTACTTCCTTCAGCTGATACAGTGTATTCACCTTCAGGTAAGCGCTCACCGTCTTCGTTGGTACCATCCCAAGTAAAACGAACCGCTCCAGCAGGCTGAGAGCCCATATCAATTGTTTTCACTAATTGACCTGACGCATCAGTTACCTTAATTTTTAAATTATCAACCGCGGCTTCTGCAACTGCAGACCCTTTAGCATCACCTGTTTCGTTTAAATCTAAACTGTTAGATTCTAATAGCGCCTGCTTACCTACAAGTGTTGAAGCTTGCAAAGCAGAGTTAGAAGTCATTGATGAAGCTAAAGATTCAAAGTTTGTGTTTAAATCAGTAATGCCTTGCGCCATCGTAAAATTAGTCATTTGTGCAATCATTTGATCATTATCCGCAGGGTTACTGGGATCTTGATACGATAATTGCTGAGTTAACAAAGAGAAAAAGTCTTCTTGCGTTAACGCGTCACTTTCCTCATCAGCTGTTGCTACTTGGGTGTCTTGCCAAGTAATAGAGTCTAAATAGGATGAACTGGTACTAATATCGTTACTCATAACCTACCCTCGGTTATCGCTGCCCAAGTAACAGCGTTTTGCTTAACATTTGCTTAGCTGCATCTGCAACTTGCACGTTTGTTTGATAAGAGCGAGAGGCTGAGATCATATTTGCCATCTCCTCAACAACATTAACGTTGGGTTTATAGATATAGCCGTTTTCATCCGCGCTCGGGTGATTTGGGTTATATTCAATCTGTAATGGCTTGTCACTTTCAACAATTCCCAAAACTTTAACACCAACAGCGGAGCCCTGAGGATTACTAGCCGATGCTGACGCTTTAGTCAGTTCTGCTGCAAATACAGGCTGGCGCGCTCGGTAAGTTTGGTCTTGAGATGAACTAATCGTATTAGCATTAGAGATATTACTTGCGGTAGTATTTAGGCGAACATTTTGTGCGCTCATACCACTAGCTGAAATATCAAATACATTATATAAACTCATAATTTTTATCCTTGACTACCGAGGGCTTTGTTCAGACCTTTAAATCTGCCGCTTAAAAATTGCAAGCTGGCCTGATACTCCATCGCATTCTGTGTATACAAGTTTCGTTCCACCTGTATATCAACCGAGTTACCATCACCTGTATCTGTTTGATTTGGCATACGAAATAATTCAGAACCACCTACACTTCTAGTACCACCGGCAATGTGATTTGCATCTGTTGTAACCATTGAATTGCCGCTTTGTTGGGTTGACCTTGCCGCTTTTAATGCTGAGGCAAAATCGATATCTTTTGCTTTATAGCCAGGCGTATCAGCGTTCGCTATATTAGTGGCAAGTAACTCTGCTCGCTGTGAACGGATCAACATGGCTTGCGGATGCACACCCAAAGCTTTATCAAAACTGATAGCCATAACCCTTCTCCAAAAAATTGACTTACCTATGGTTAAAGCAAAAAATAAGCCATTAATCTTAGAAGTTATGTTATTTTTATAGAGCTATGTTTTTAAATGAAAAACGACGCAAATAGCGTCGTTAAAAAGGAAGGAATTAACTTAATTATTTCTTTTGGTAAATGATACCAGGGTTGCACCGTACCATATCAAATTCATTACTTAAGCCAGTCATCGATTCCGAAGCACCTAAAAATAGATACCCTTTAGGATTTAAGGCTTGAGCAAATTGACTAATAATTTTTGCTTTTACTTCTGGTGCAAAATAAATAAGTACATTTCGACAAAAAATAATATCAAACTTACCCATAAGTGCATAAGAATCAAGTAGGTTTAAGTGCCTAAAGTTAACTTGTTTTTTTACCGAATCGTTAACTTGAGCCATACCATTACCACTATCTTTGAAGAACTTTTTACGACGCTCTGCAGACAAACCTCTTGCTAACGCAAGTGAATCGTACTCTGCATTTTTACACATATCGAGCATGGTATTAGATATATCAGTACCGGTAATTTGCGCTCCCATGCGCAGTACTCCAGGCTGCTTTGCCTGAAACTCCGCAACAGACATAGCAATAGAGTATGGCTCTTGCCCTGATGAACTTGCCGCAGACCAAATTTTCAATGGCCTCCTTAGATCTTTAAATTCAGGGAATAATCTATTTTGTAAAAGCTCAAATGGGTATTGATCTCTAAACCATAACGTTTCGTTTGTGGTCATTGCATCAACAACTGCGGCTCTTAATTGCCGCTCATGTGGCCCAAGTGTTTTACTGACTAGTTGCGATAAAGATTCCACATTAAATCGAGCCATTAATGGAGCAAGTCGGCTTTTAACTAAATACTGCTTGTTTTCACCTAAAACAATGCCACATTGCTGCTCTAAAAACGAACGGAACTGATCGTATTCACTTTGCTGCAAATCTTTATTATTCAAATTAATAACACCTATAATTATTC
Organism: Pseudoalteromonas sp. H103; assembly: GCF_001469205.1. NCBI lineage: Bacteria > Pseudomonadati > Pseudomonadota > Gammaproteobacteria > Alteromonadales > Pseudoalteromonadaceae > Pseudoalteromonas > Pseudoalteromonas sp. H103. Next base: position 385,948 of record NZ_LOFG01000012.1, read on the forward strand.
GTCACTATGAACCCATTTTTTAACCGCTGTAGCTAATTCATCAGGGTTAAATTTAGCAATAAAATCATCTGCGCCTACTTTTTCGATCATTGCTTGGTTAAATACACCACTTAAAGATGTGTGTAAAATAACGTGCAATGGCGCTAATTTTGGATCTGCTTTTATTTCTGCAGTTAATGTATAGCCGTCCATTTCAGGCATTTCAACATCTGATATTAATAAACCTACTCTTTCTGTAATATCGTTTTTACAATCAAGCTCGGCTATTTCTTTAAGTCTGATTAGTGCTTCTTTACCATTTTTAGCAAGCTCAGTTTGTACACCTAGTGGTTCAAGAGCACGCTTTACTTGGTTACGAGCAACGGCAGAGTCATCAGCAATAAATACGATACGCTCGCCTAAATCTTTTTGGATATCACCACCGGCAGCTACTTCAGCGCTCACTTCTGTATTTACTGGGCAAATTTCGTTAAGAATTTTTTCTACATCAAGAATTTCTACTAATTCATTTTCGATTTCGGTCACAGCGGTTAAATATGAATATCGCCCAGCTCCTGATGGAGGCGGCATTATTTTTTCCCAATTCATATTTACTATTCGCTCTACACCACCCACTAAAAACCCTTGAACAGAACGGTTATATTCAGCAATGATAATAAAACTGTCTTTAATGTTTTCTATTGGACGCCCGCCTACAGCCATCGATAAATCTATAACTGAAATAGTTTGGCCACGAATATGCGCTACACCACGAATGTACGCATTCGATTTAGGCATACTAGTAAGAGGCGGACATTGTAGTACCTCTCTTACTTTAAATACGTTAATACCAAAACGCTGACGCCCTCTGAGCTTAAATAAAAGTAATTCTAGGCGGTTCTGCCCAACCAACTGTGTGCGTTGGTTTACTGAGTCTAAAATGCCTGCCATTCAAATCTCCTAAAGAAAACAAATAATGCGGAACGATAATTGCTTTCTAATTATAAAGCTACATAACATCGCGGGAGCGTCTAAGTTTTGACGCAAAATATTTATACCCTGTTTGAAACCATAAGCATAGTCGAAACATTATGAGTTTGTTAAAAAAAGTCAGAAGATACAGTGTTTTTTATTTTGTTGCCAGCCTCTGCTTAGCAACACCTTTGCATGCAAAAGTGTTTAGCAAAGATTTATTACAAGAGATAGCCGTTAGTTACGTAGCTAATCAAATAAACACAAATGATAGTGATAAAACTCAATTAAGTGCCCTACCACTTGATAGCCGCATACCTGATCGCATCTGTAAATCCCCCCTTGAGCTAACGTCTGCTAGTGAGCCTCCTTTTAATAGGCAGGTCACTATTCAGGCTAAGTGCCAAGATGAGCAAGCGTGGGCGCAATACGTACATGTAAGAGTTGTCGAAATGGCCCCAGTAGTAGTTGCGAATGCAAACCTAGCTCGTGGTGAAGTAATTACTAAGTCACATTTAAGTATACAAATGAAGCCTTCGCACTTTGTGAGAGTCCAATACTTAGATAACCCTGATATGTTGATTGGTAGCAGAAGTAAACGGAACATTAGAAGTGGTATGCCAGTACTACTTAATCAAATTTGCATGGTATGTAAGGGAGATTCTGTTAATATTTACGCAAACCTCAGAGGCCTTAGAATTAAAACCACGGGCATAGCCCTTGAAGATGGTACTTTAGGCGAACAGGTTCAGATTAAAAACAAAAAATCAGGTAAAATTTTAAATGCTCGAGTAGATGGTGTAGAGTCTGTTCAAGTAAACATTTAATTTAGATTTATACTAAAGTATCCTACGTATATGCCGATAACTAGGCATTAGTTGGGTAATATACAGGTTTATTATTATGGTCAGTCAAGTTAATGGTAGTAATCAACAAACGAATGCGCTTACAAACGCAAAGCAACAACAAGTTGATTTAAAAAAAGATAATGCAAATACACAAGCTGCACAGTCGCAATCTCCAAAAGCTGCGAGTGATTCTGTAAGCTTGACGCCACAGGCACAACAATTAAAAACATTGCAAGATAAAGCGCAACAGTCGCCTGGTTTTGACAGTGAAAAAGTAGCTGAACTTAAAAAAGCAATTACCGAAGGTAAATACCAAATTGATGCTGAAAAGCTAACAAAAAACTTAGCAGACTTTGAGTTTAACGTTTATGGCTAATCATAACGGTTTAATTTGCGTAAAATTAAATGAGCAAGTAGATTGCTTAGACTCATTACACGCGCTGTTAAACGAAGAGCTTACAGTTATAGCATCTCGAAGAGGTGAAGGTTTAAAAGAGCTTGCCCAACAAAAAATGCCTTTTTTAACCAAGCTAACTAAGCTCGATAAAGAGTTAAACAAACTTTTTGTCGCTAATGATGAGAATTCTCCTGAAGTGAATGAGCTTGTTGACCAAGTTAAATCACAATTAGCACAATGCCAAAAGCAAAATAAAGTTAATTCACATGCAGCTCGCCAAGCTCATTTAAGTGTTAAACAACTTAAAGAGATTTTAATTGGCGCACCAACCAGCATGACTTACGATCAAGGCGGTAGCGTAGTGAATACTGATAACAAGTTAGTCCGTAACTTAAAAGCCTAACCATACTTTATTTATAGCCATATTTTGTTAAAAGGCCCTTATTGAATATTTTCAATAAGGGCCTTTTAAATATAGATAGCTTAGTAAGCTGCGCTTTGAATAATAAACCAATCTGAACTTGCTACCTTCCGTACTAACATACTTACAATCACTTTGAACCTGTAATACCAACGCCAATAAATAGCTGTTCTATTTTACTTGCTAAAACAACCCATTTCTTTGTTGTAAATTTCGTAAAGGGAACAACCATTTACATCAATTTACGCCTAGAACTGAATTGTTTTTCGGCGTGAAATTTAGAACACATATTTAATGGAGTTGGTATAAATAAATCGCTTTATCAAACATTAGGGCGTGTTGATCTTTGATGGTTGAATTTGCAGCAGTATGTTTGGTTTTTAGGCAAGGCAGAGCCTATGAAGTGTGGTTACTCCCCATAAATAGGCGATAACGCAGCATAAATGCTAAACATGCACTGCCCTTCGGGTTCTGCCTAGGGGCGATAAACTCTTTGTTACTCGGTTTTTACTTAGCCCACTAGGTTACAAACCTCGCGCCGCGATTTAATCGCCCCTAGATTGAACAAATTTCAATCCGCAAAGATCAACACGCCCTAGATTAAGTACATTTTATAGCCCATCTCAATACTAAACTGAGATGGGCAATTTATTTAAATGTCTGTTTGGTTATTACCATTTTCGATTAAGTGCTTAATCATCTCCTCTGACTGATTTTGTACATCAACCGCTGGCGCTGCTTCATCAATACTTCCTCCGCTTTGTGCTGGGCTATAAGCAATCGCAGAGCCTTCGTCTTCAACCAGTGTATTTAGCGCTATAAGCTGCTCTGCATCTTCGTTAATGATCACATCATCAATATTAAGCGGCTCCGCCGAACTCATTTGCACCGTTTGCTCAGGTGTTGATAGGCCACTCAAGTTACCTAAATCAATCGATTCAGTGCTTAATACGTTGTTGCTTGAAACTTCATTCGGGGTTGTATCGCCTAAAGCTGAATCTTCGCTAAATGATTCTGCAATACTATCCCCTAATCCGAATGTACTTTCAGCTGTACTCAAATTATTTTCATCTGAAACTAACTCGGAGTTATATCCTTGGTCAATAACATTATTGTATAAATCTTTAACTAAGTAGTTACCGGCTTCATCAATGGTGATAAAACGATAGTCGCTCCAAGAACCTAAATCGAGTACAGACAATAAGTGACTCCACTCACCATTAGCATCCGATTGAACCTCTGTAGAACTTTCTAATACATTAAGGTTAATATTTAGCACATCAAGACCAAGCAAGTTATTCCCCACTACGTATACACTACTCCCCTCTTCTACGGTACCAAAAGCCGTCAGGCCTAAGCCTAGCAATCCATGATAGTAACTGACCTGAAAACTTATTGGCGTAGTATCAACAACCAATCCAGATAAGCTTCCACTTGAAGTAACATTTCCAGATTCATCAGTAGCGGTAGCCGTTACAGTGTATGTTCCATCGAGTAAAGCGTTGTCTGGTGATACGCTCCATACACCTGTCTCACCCGCTGTTGTATCCTTGGTTACAACAGTACCGCTTTCATCTATGAAGCTTACGGTAATATCTTCATTTGCTCCTGCGGTACCGGTGAGCTTAGGTGTGCTATCGGCTGTTAATTCTAAACCAGAGTTAATTACTATGCCTGAATCAACTATGCTGCTTATTGATTGCTCGCCAATATTACCTGCATTATCAAGTACGCTTACATCAACGCTGTAGTTCCCTTCACTAAGAGGCTGCGAGGCTGTAACACTCCACGACCCGTCTGTGTTTACTGTTGTCGAAACATTGTGTGTTTCACCTAGTGCGTCAGTAAACATCACCATAACTGAAGCCCCCGCAAAGCTTCCAGTTACTGACCCTGTAACAGTAGGCGTAGTATCTTGACCTACCACAATTGGATCTATGACTACAGTTGGTGCAGTGTAGTCTGTGCTTGATACCATTGTATCGCTTGAAGAGTTACCTGCAGCGTCGCTTATTGATGCTGTTGCACTAAAGCTACCTTCACTCAGTACTGTAGCCGCTGTTACTGTCCATATGCCATTTCCTGCAACTTGGGCAGTAATAGTTTGTGAGTCGTTATTAGCATCAGTAATAACCACACTCAGCGTTGTACCTGCTGGTGCATCACTTGTACCTGTAATGGTAGGTAGTGGATTGTTAGTAACTGCTAACTGGTCAACTTCAATTGTTGGCGGTGTTAAATCAACAATACCACCTAGGCTTGTAGTACTGGTAAGCCCTGAGTTTTCTACAGTTGCATCCACTGTAAAGGCGCCTTCAGCTAATGGAACGCTAGGTGTTAACGTCCACACTCCCGCAATAGCCTGTGTGTTGTAAGTAGTTGCTGTACCACTACTATCGGTTATTACAACTTCTACATCACCATTTAACACATCGGTAGTACCGCTAATGGTAGGGGTTGTATCGCTTGTATCTATTATTGGGTTGATTAATAGGCCTGGTAAAGTAGTGCTAACGGTGCCCGTTTGTGTCACTGTTGCTATATTTCCTGCATCATCAATACTAATAGCCTCAACGGTTAAATCACCTTCAGCTAGAGCCGGAGTAACAATAAGCCATGTTCCATCGCCTAATACCGTTGTGGTAACTGCAAAGAGTGTACTTGTAGAGTCTGTAATATTAACCGTAATTAAGCTACCAGCCTCTTCGTCACTGGTGCCTGTAATAGTTGGCGTTAGCGTGTTAAGTACACCAAAGGCATCTATTCCTAGCGCTGGCGGTATGGTATCAATGATCACTTGCTCAGTAACAGACTGGCCTACGTTGCCTGCAGCATCAGTAATGCCTGCGAATACACTATATACACCATCGGGTAGGCTAGTAGTTACTAATGACCACGTGCCATCACTTCCTACAAGCGCATCGAATACTGTTGTGTTGCCGTTACTGCCAATTACAGTTACATCAATCTCTGTACCTGGTGCTTCTTCTGATGTACCTGAAATAGTTAGTATGTCAGTATTGCTGATGCTCAACGGTAAAATATCTACTACAGGCACTAGCGTATCAACTACAAACTCAAGCGTTTGCGTTACTACATTGCCCGACTCATCTGTAATACTAACATTAGCAACGTGTTGGCCTTCAGATAATGCATCTAGTTGTAGTGTGAACAACCCTAGAGCATCGACAGTAGTCGTTAGTACAGTCCCGCCATCTAATTGTATTTCTACTACACCATTAATTAAATCACTGGTACCTTGAATTATTGGCGATGAATCAGATGTTGACCCAATAACATCTAAGACCAATGTTGGCGATATGGTATCTACAACATCTGTGATTAATTGTGTTGCAGTGATACCAACCTCACTAAGCACATTAACAGTTACACTAAATGCACCTTCTGCAAGAGACTGCGGCACTTGTACAACCCATGATTGATCGGCTTGTACTATTGCAACGAGTTCTTGCACTACGTTATCGCTATCAATCACTTCAACTAATACTTCAGTACCAGGTGCTTGGTCTGTTGACCCACTGATTATTGGTAAGTCCCCCTCACCAGTAACAAAGTCAACCACCGCATTTAGTACTGGGGTTGAAGCATCTACATCAGCCGTAGTTATAGTGGTTGTATTACCAGCATCGTCAGTTGCAGAAGCTTCAACAACCGATAATCCTACTACGTTCACTGCTAAACCCACTAACTCCCAATCACCATTTGCATCTGTGGTTACATCGTATGTTAAATCAAGTAAGTCACCTGCAAGCTCTAGAGTAACCGTAACGGTTTTACCTTCGCCCAAATCGGATGTACCAGATAAAGAAATCAACTGACCTAATAAGAACGAAGGCACAATTGTTAGTTCTGGTCCTACTGTATCAACCTCACCACCTGTTTTACTATCTGTAGAAGTATTGCCTGCAACATCGCTAATAGTTGCACTTACACTGTAAACACCGTCAGCCAAAATATTATCAGCAGCCGCTTGCCAGTCTCCATTAGCATCGGTTTGAACGGTCATTTGATGAGAAGCTCCTGCAGAATCAGTAAAGGTAACAATCACATTAGTGTTGGCCTCGTTTGATGTGCCCGAAATCAGAGGTGTGTTGTCTTGTGTTAGTACCAGTGAGCTTTGATCAATACTAATCTCTGGTGCAATGCTATCTATGGTCGCGCTTACAAGTGAATCACCGGTATTTCCTGCATTATCGGTAATAAACACCTCAACAGAATAATCTCCTTGTGAAAGGCTATTACTAGCCTCTACTGTCCATGTACCACCGGCTTGCACTGTTGTGTTTACTGAGTGCTCGTTACCTTGTGCATCAATAAATACGACAACAACGCTATCGCCTACTGTTGCTCCAGTAACAGTACCTGAAACACTTGGTGTTAAATCGATACTTCCAACAATATCGTTAATAGTTACTATTGGTGCTGTTATATCAAGCGTACCTGTTGCGCTCGTACTTACAGGGTTGCCTGCGGTATCTGTTGTTGATGCATTTACACTAAATACCCCTTCACTAAGCGCACTAGGTGCAGCAACTGACCAAGTGCCATTGGCTCCCACTGTGGCATTAACTGTTTGCTCAGCCCCTAAGCTATCAGTAATAAAAATTACAACTATTGCGCCTTGCGGTGCCGTTGTTGTGCCCGAAATGGTAGGGGTTGTATCGTTTGCTGTAATAAGCGTATTGATACTTAGTGCTGGTGCTGTTAAATCGATAACACCACTACTCGTAGCGTTACTTGTTAAGCCATCTTCAGTAACACTTGCAGTAACAGTAAACTCTCCCTCAGGAAGTATATCTGTCGCATCTACACTCCAAGCACCGCTTAGCACATTAGTAGTAACTGTGTGTGAAACATTATTAATATCCGTTATAACTACTGTAATTTCAGTGCCATCAGCCGCACTGCTTGTACCCGAAAGTGTTGGGGTTTGATCGTTCGTATCAACAATGGTGTTTATATTAATAGTAGGCGCATTAGTATTAAGCGTTGCAGTCGCCTCTGCTGATGAAGTGTTTCCTGCCGTATCAGTAATACTTGCTGAAACTGTCACTTGTCCATCAGTTAATGGGGTCGTTACATCAAAGCTCCATCCTCCGTTGGCAGCAACAGTTGTTGTATATGTATCAACGCTATCACCATCAGTAATTGTGACGGTGATTGTAGTACCTTCAACCTCATTAGATGTACCTGAAATAGTAGGCGTACTGTTATTAATTGTACCTAGGGCATCAATAGTAATATTAGGCGCTTGGGTATCAACAAAACTTGACGCAGAATCAGAGCCTGTATTGTCAGCATCATCAGTAATACTTACTACAACATCGTAATTACCATCAGGTAAACTTGGTGCCGTAGCTTGCCAGTTTCCACTTGCATCAACCGTTGCTAATAGCGTGTGGGTATCACCATTACTATCTGTAATAACAATATCTACATTTGTGCCAGTAGGCTCTGTTGATGTGCCGCTTATAACTGGGGTATCTGTATTAAATACTGTGATATCAGCTAGTACTACAACTGGGACTTGAGTATCAATAGTTAGATCTATTGTTGTGTTAGTGATGTTATTAGCTTCATCGGCAACATTTATTTGCGCTGTATAGCTCCCATCAGTAAGTGCCGTAGGTACTTCTACTTGCCAGTTCCCCTCTGCACCAACTACAGCAAAGAACGTTTGTCCATCAATACTAATAATTACATCAGCACCAATTGCATCACTGGTGCCTGAAATAATTGGCGTCGTATCTACTGTAGTATCAATAGGATTAACACTAAGGGTTGGTGCAATACTGTCTATTTCACCTTGTGCTTGCTCAGTAGTTAAATTACCAACGTCGTCTCTTACCTCCGCAGTTACAGTGTACTGACCTTGCGAAAGTTCGGTTGGTACTTCAACAGACCAACCGCCATTTGCTTGAGCAATAGCCGTAAACTCTTGACTCTGCCCTGCACTATCTACAACGGTAAGTTTTATCTCTGTACCCGCTTCCATATCAGTGACACCAGAAACTATAGGCGTAGCATCGTTCGATAAGGCATCAACAGTCACAGTGAGCGCAGGTGCTTCGTTATCAAAATCAAGCGAGTTAACAGTAACAACGTTACCAGCGGCATCACTTGCACTAGCTGTAACATAGGCAAGGTTAAGTAGAGGTACTGTTATATTTGCAAGCCCCCATGTGCCATCAGCATTTGTTGTAGCTGTGTAAGTCGCGCCTACCAAGCCGTCAACTAAATACTCAGTAATGGTAATTACAGACCCTTCAGGTAAATCAGAATCCCCTGAAAGAGAAACCAAATTCCCCAGCAAGAACGAAGGAATGATCTCTAAGGTCGGTGGCGTCACATCTACTTCGCCCGTATTACTGCCTGTGCCGGTGTTGCCCGCCGCATCGGTGATGCTGGCGCTAACACTGTAGTTCCCTTCTGCTAAGTCTGTCGCTGGGGTGGCACTCCAGTTACCGCTGGCATCGGTTTGTACATCAATGGTTTGAACTGCGTTGGCCGCATCCGTAAAGGTAACGATGATGGTGCTGTTTGGTGCATCACTGGTGCCTGTAACCGTTGGGGTGCTGTCGTTAGTGAGTATTGGCGCATCCACACTCACACTTGGCGCGGTGGTATCAATGTTACCGCTGGCGGTAATATCGTTGCTGTTGCCCGCTTCATCGCTAATAGTCGCGTCGATGCTGTAAGGGCCTTCAGCTAATGCGTTTGGCACTTCGACTGAGAAGTTGCCGCTGGCATCCACGGTCGTCGTAAAGGTTTGCTCGGCCCCTAAATCATCTGTAACAGTAAAGGTGATCACGGTGCCTTCTACCGCATCACTAGTGCCGCTTAAGGTTGGGGTTACGTCGTTACTTGAACCTGGGCTGGTTAACTCAAGCGTTGGGGCAATGGTGTCCACTTCCCCTGCGCCTGTGGCAGTCGCGGCGTTACCCGCGGCATCGCTCACGCTTGCGCTTACAGTAAAGTTACCTTCAGCAAGTACTTGTGAGGCGGCCACACTCCAGGTGCCATTAGCCCCAAGCGTAGTTGTAACCGTATGAGTGACATTATTGCTATCGGTGATTTCAACCGTCACGGTGCTGCCTTGCGGTGCATTCGCGGTGCCGGTGATGGTTGGTGTGGTGTCGTTTGTTACGCTCAGCGTATCAACTTCAATCGCTGGCATGGTGGTGTCAATAATACCGGTTTCGCTCGCGCTGCCAATATTCCCTAGGCCATCGTCTACTTCTGCGGTGACCGTGTATTCGCCTTCAGCTAAAGCGCTTGGTGCATCAACGCTCCAGACGCCACCCGTTACGGTCGTATCAACAGTCGTAATATTCCCTGCACTGTCTTCAAACGTTAGGCTAATGGTGGTGCCATCGGCTGCATCGCTTGTCCCATTAATGGTTGGCGTGGTGTCGTTGGTATCCACCAAGGCATTAATACTAATGCTTGGTGCAGTGGTGTTCAGTGTCGCGGTTTCACTTAATGTGGTGGTGTTACCGGCGCTATCGCTTACGCTTGCTTCAATGGTGAGCTCTCCATCGCTTAAGGCGTTCGGCACATCCGCTGACCAACTGCCGTCAGCTTGTACCGTGGCGGTGAAGGTTTCGGTTGTGGTGCCATCGCTGACGCTGATGTTTATCACTGTGCCCGCTGGCGCATTGGTGCTTCCGCTGATAGTCGGGGTGCTGTCGTTAGTCGCGCCCACAGTATCAAGCACAAGAGTTGGCGCGAGGCTATCAATGGTGCCTGCTTGCACGGCGCCTCCGGTATTGCCTGCCGCATCGGTGATGCTGGCTTGCACACTGTAGCTGCCTTCTGGTAATTCAGGGCTGGTTGCTTGCCAGTTGCCGTTGGCATCAACGGTGGCGGTAATGGGTGTTTCATCGCCGTTACTGTCGGTGATGACAATGTTTACAACCGTGCCTTCAGGCTCTGTTGAGGTACCGCTGATCACTGGCGTGCTGTCATTGCCAAGGCCCAGTGCATCCACGCTCACAATCGGGGTGATGGTATCTACATTACCGCTGCTATTTGCTGTACTCTCATTGCCCGCGGCATCGGTAATACTGGCGCTTACAGTAAAGTCACCTTGTGCGAGCGCACTGGGGATTTCAATATCCCAGTGGCCATCACTGCCAACAGTCGTGGTAATGGTTTGTACAGCGCCGTCGCTGTCGGTGACGGTGAGTGTGACCGTGCCGCCAATTTCGTTACTGGTGCCTTGCAAGGTCGGTGTTAGGTCGTTTACATCGCCCACGGTTTGAATGGTTAATGTGGGTGCTTGTGTGTCTAACGTAATTGTATCTGTAACTGTTGTTGTATTACCGGCTTCATCAGACACACTTACTTCTATGGTGTTATCACCTTCATTTAAATCTGTTTGTGGCGTTACTTCCCAATTACCATTTGCATCTACTGTGGTGGTAAGTGTTTGTTCTACCTCATTTTCATCTGTAATAACAACCGTAATACTGGTACCAACGTCTGCATCACTAGTACCTGAAATAGTAGGCGTTGAGTCGTTGGTTACAGCTTCAAAGTCAACGGTTAAGCTCGGTCCTGATGTATCTATGTTACCGGTAGCCGTAGTTGAAGCGCTATTTCCTGCAGCATCAGACACTTCAGCTTCTACAGAGTAATCTCCCGAGGCCAGCCCTTGAGAAAGCTCTACACTCCAATTACCTTCGGCATCTGTTGTTGCGCTAAATGAGCGGACAACGCCTTGAGAGTCAGTAACTGTTAAATTTATAACTGTGCCTGATACGACGCCTGTTGTGTTACCAGAAATAACCGGTGTTGTATCATTACTTGTTTCTAGTTCATTTACTTGTAGGGTTGGAGGCGTAATATCAATTACAGCATCAAGCTCTGCATTTGCAGTTCCACCACCTAGGTCTGTTACTGTTGCACTAATTAAAATTGTGCCCTCAGCCAAATTGGCAGGCGGAGTCACACTCCATAGCCCGTTTTCATCAACAGTTGTAGTTAAAGTGATTACTGCCCCCGCAGAGTCAGTGATCTGAACTTCAACCGACGAGCCGGCTTGTGCATTAAAAGTATCACCATTTATTTGAGGTGTTTGGTCGTTAGTTTCACCAATAACATTAATGGTAATAGTCAACGCGCTTGTATCAATTGTACCTGAAGCATTTGCAGTGCCTTCATTACCAGCGCTATCACTAATACTTGCATCTACAGAGTAGCTCCCTTCAGCTAAAGCCACAGGCACTTCAACAGTCCAACTTCCATCTGCAATTACTTGTGCCGTAATAGTTTGAACAGCACCATTAGCATCAGTCACAGTTAAAGTAATAGTTGAACCAGCAGGCTCACCGCTAACCGTACCTGAAATAGTAGGTGTTGTATCACTTGTATCACCTAGCGCGTTAATAGTCACTATTGGCGCTGTGGTATCAACTTCGCCGGTTGTGGTTGCAGTGGTTTCATTCCCCGCAGTATCGGTAACCGATACCTCGACCGTAAATTCACCTTCGCTTAATTCATTCGGTACATCCACACTAAAGGTGCCATCGGCTTGCACTTCAGTAGTGATGATTTGTGGGTTACCTGCTTCATCAGTGACGGTAATCGTAACTAGTGTACCTTCTGGCTCACCTGCCGCCGTGCCTGAAATTGTAGGCGTAGTATCGTTAGTATCGCCAACAGGGTCGATTATTACTGATGGCGCAGCCGTATCCACTTCACCGGTTGTGGTTGCAGTGGTTTCATTGCCCGCAGTATCGGTAACCGATACTTCAACGGTGAATTCACCTTCGCTTAATTCATTCGGTACATCCACACTAAAGGTGCCATCGGCTTGCACTTCAGTAGTGATGATTTGTGGGTTATCCGCTTCATCAGTCACAGTAATGGTAACAACGGTGCCTTCTGGCTCACCCGTTGCACTGCCTGAAATTGTAGGTGTGGTATCGTTAGTATCGCCAACAGAATCAATTATTACTGATGGCGCAGCAGTATCCACTTCACCCGTGGTCGTTGAAGTCGTTTCATTGCCCGCAGTATCGGTAACCGATACTTCAACGGTGAATTCACCTTCGCTTAATTCATTCGGTACATCCACACTAAAGGTGCCATCGGCTTGCACTTCAGTGGTAATAGTTTGTGGGTTACCCGCTTCATCAGTAACTGTAATGGTAACAACGGTGCCTTCTGGCTCACCCGTCGCGGTGCCTGAAATTGTAGGTGTGGTATCGTTAGTATCGCCAACAGAATCAATTATTACTGATGGCGCAGCAGTATCCACTTCACCCGTGGTCGTTGAAGTCATTTCATTGCCCGCAGTATCGGTAACCGATACTTCAACGGTGAATTCACCTTCGCTTAATTCGTTAGGTACATCCACACTAAAGGTGCCATCGGCTTGCACTTCGGTAGTAATTATCTGTGGATTACCCGCTTCATCAGTCACAGTAATGGTAACAACTGTGCCTTCTGGCTCACCCGTTGCACTGCCTGAAATTGTAGGTGTGGTATCGTTAGTATCGCCAACTGGGTCGATTATTACTGATGGCGCAGCCGTGTCCACTTCGCCGGTTGTGGTTCCAGTGGTTTCATTCCCCGCAGTATCGGTAACCGATACTTCAACCGTAAATTCACCTTCGCTTAATTCATTCGGTACATCCACACTAAAGGTGCCATCGGCTTGCACTTCAGTAGTGATGATTTGTGGGTTACCAGCTTCATCAGTAACTGTAATGGTAACAACGGTGCCTTCTGGCTCACCTGTTGCGGTGCCTGAAATTGTAGGCGTTGTATCGTTAGTATCGCCTAAAGGATCAACAGTAACCGTTGGCGCGGCAGTATCAATAATGCCTGTAGTTGAAGCCGATGCTTCATTACCTGCTGAGTCAGTTGCCGTGGCTGTAATAGTAAACTCACCTTCAGCAATTTCATCCGTTGCGCCTACTTGCCAAGAGCTATCTTGTGCAACAACTGCAGTTAATGTTTGTGAATCGCCATTTGAATCTGTCACTAATACGGTGATCAAACTACCAGGCTCAACTTCGCTTGTTGTGCCACTAAAGCTAGGGGTCGTGTCGTTAGAATCTGTAAATGGATTTACACTGATTGTTGGAGCCGTAAGGTCAATATTGCCTGCTTGAGAATCTTGTGCTGTATTCCCCGCGCTATCACTCACATTTGCTACAACAGTAAACTCACCTTCAGCCAGCGCTTGTGGCACATCAATATTCCATGTGCCATCGCCATTTATTGCAGTTACAAACTGTTGTTCAGCACCTGCACTATCGGTAACAATAACCGTCACTACACTGCCAGCAGATAACCCTTGGGTTGAACCTGAAATAGCAGGCGTTGTATCGTTGCCATCGCCTAAAGTATCTATGGTAACGCTAGGCGGTGTTAAATCAACGGTGCCCGTAACAGTTGCAGTACTGCTATTACCCGCTTCATCACTCACACTTGCAGTTACTGTAAAATCACCTTCACTAAGCTCGTTTACAATATCGGCGCTATAGCTTCCATCAGCATTAGTCACCGCGGTAATTGTTTGTTGATTACCGTTACTATCGGTAATTACCAGCGTTATTTCTGTACCTTGTGGTACATCCACTACACTACCGGTAACGCTTGGTGTAGTGTCGTTTGTATCCTCAATAGGGTTTATAGTAATTGCAGGATCTGTTAAATCTATTTCGCCAACTTCACTTGCAGAAGCGGTATTACCTGCCGCGTCAGTAACCGTTGCAACCACAGTAAACTGACCTTCCACCAGCTCATCAGTGGCTTCTATTGACCAACTACCGTCTGCATTAGTTGTTACTTGTACGGTTTCTGTTGCGCCATCGCTGCCTGTAAAGGTAACGGTAACTACCGCCCCGGCATCTACATCTTGTGTAGAGCCACTAATTGTTGGTGTGGTATCGTTTGTATCTATTATAAAGTTAATACTTACTGTTAAATCTACATTACCTACTGTACTTGCTTGCGCTTCATTACCTGAGTCGTCAATTACCGCAGCAACAACGGTAAAATCACCTTCTGGTAGCGGCTGCGTAACTTGCGCAGTCCACGAGCCATCGTCTTGAGTTACCGCTAATAGAGTAAATGTGCTGCCATCACTTGCTGTAATGGTTAGTGTAATGGTGGTCCCTGCAGGTACGTTGCCAGTATTACCACTTAAAAATGGCGTGGTATCGTTTGTATCTGCAATCGAGTTAATTTGAATTGAAATAGGCGCAAAGGTCACTTCACCACTTGTTTGTGCTGATGCTTCGTTTCCAGCAGGATCGCTAACCGTAGCAGTAACATTAAAGTCGCCGCTAGGAATTGCGCTTGGTGATTCAACACTCCATGTGCCATCGGCTTCAAGTGTTGTGGTCAATGTTTGTAAATTACCGTCACTGTCTGTTACTAAAACAGTGATTACTGAGCCCTCTGGCGCACCGTCAACACGCCCAACAAAAGTTGGAGTAGCATCGTTAGTATCAGCAATTGCTGTAACCGTGATTTCAGGGCTTGTTAAGTCAACTAAACCTTGTTCGATAGCTTGCGCTTGGTTACCCGCATTGTCTGTAACCGTTGCGTTTACATCAAACTCACCTTGCGCTAAAGGAGTCGATACACTGACAGACCAACTACCGTCATCATTAGTTTGTGTTAAAAGCGTTTGGGTTTGACCATTAATATCAGTGATAACAACCGTAATCACTGAGCCTGCTGGCACATCTTGAGCAGAACCTGTAATTACAGGCGTTGTATCTTGTGTATCTGCAATGGCATTAATTTCAACAATAGGTGCGGTCAAATCTATAATACCAGCATCACTTGCTAGAGCCTGATTCCCTACACTATCACTTACTTGCGCATCTACTGTAAAATCGCCCTCAGGTAATGCAGTTCCAACATCCACCGACCAGCTTCCGTCTTCAGCGGTAACGGCAGTTAACAGCTGTACATCTCCTACGCTATTAGTAACTGTTATTGTTACCTCTGTGCCTTCTGGTACACCACTGGTTGTACCGGTTAGAGGAGGTGTTGCATTATTCGTCTCTCCTGCAACCGTTACACTAATTTCAGGTGCTGTTAGGTCAACATTTGCAATAGCTTGATCTATCGCTTGGTTACCAGCGGCATCTACTGCTACAGCATTAACGCTAAACTCGCCCTCTGCTAACGGCGACGTGGTTGTAATACTCCAATTACCTTGCGCATCAACTTGTGTAATAACAGTTTGCTGTGTACCTGTGCTATCTGTAAGCGTTACAGATACATTATCACCGGTATTTAAACCCGCAACAGAGCCTGTTACCGTAACCGTTTGCGAAGCAGAGTCCGCAACTGGGTCAATATTAATAACAGGTGCTGTGGTATCAATTTCAATAGAAATAGCATCGTTAAACGCATTACCATCAGGGTCTACTGCCTCAACAACAACATCAACTGGGCCATCAGCTATTGGGTTTGGAAGCGTAATTTCAAATGTGCCATCTGGACCAATAACTGCAGTGACCACTTGCGAGTTACCATCTTCATCCGTCACCGTTATATTAACAGTTTCACCGATAAGGTTTTCACTAGTACCGCTAATAGTAGGTTGAGATGAGTTGGTTATACCCAACTCGTTTAGCGATATAGACGCGGTGCTATCATCTGGTACTACCCCGTCTGATGTGTCACGTAAGTTAAATGCCTCAGCAGTACTTTGATCAAGTGATGAGTCAAACGCCACACTGTTCGGATCAACATTTTCAGATATACGGGTAAGTTGCACAAACGAGCTACCACCGCCAGAACCAGCAGCGCCACCGCCACCAGCGGCTGTTGCTTCTAGGTTATCTAAAATATCACCATCACCCTCTAGGGCATCTAAAAAGTCAGTTACATCCGAATTAGCCGAGGTTGTAGAATCTTGATCAGTGCCTAAGTCTAAACTTGCAATGGCCTCATCTAAGCTTTCATCAAAAATAGTTGTTTCGCTTGAGTCTCTGGCTTCTTTTGCTAATAAGTCTGGAGTTATTTTTACCTTTTGATTTGCAGGAATAGAAAGTGTTTCACCTTGTACATCAATTTGTAGTGAAGACTTAACAGCCGTAACTACTAAATCTCCCACATTAATGAAATCACCTACGTTTAAAGCCTTAATTGAGCCATCTTCTAAAACTACACCCGCAGAGCCCTGAATATCGGTTACTAATAATTGATTTGCTTCCATTTGGGTACCCTCAAACTTTTTAAATTACGTTCTAATAACTTAAAGGTAGAACACAAAATCAATCTAGGTACTGGACTCAAGTACAGGTTTTGCAAATAAATTCCAAAACAAAATAATCAACAAAAAAGTGGTAGAAAACTTATTTTATGCTACCCAAAATGATTATTTGCAAAATTGATATTCCTTTACTAAATATTGAAGGGAGTATTTTCGGTCTTAACAGGATCTAAGAGGAAGAAATGATTACAAAAAACACTTTTAAAAAGCATCATGGAAATATTTTAATTGGGTTAGCCGTAGCATCGGCCGCTCTGTCTAGTTACGCGCAAGCTACAAACGAATCAGCTATGCCCCTAACCTATGTTTCTAGTAAAGCCATAGAGAATAATCCTGAAGTCCAAGAAGCGTGGCATGCATTTAAATCCTCTATTTATGGAGTCGATGCTGCACGTTCTGGTTATTTACCCAGTGTTGACGTATCTGCCAGCGCAGGCTACGAGAGAAGAAATTATGGAGTTGAAGAAGAATACAATCGAAATACAGCAGAGCTAAGTGTTACTCAAATGCTTTACGATGGGTTTAGAACATCTAATACCGTTGACCGCTTTAAGCGTATTCAGCTTATTCGCTATTTTGAGCTTATAACGCAAACAGAGCAAACAGCGCTTGAAGCCTCAATAGCATTACTTGATGTACAAAAATTTAAAGAGCTAGTTCAGCTTGCTGAAGCTAACCTACAAGAGCATGAATCGGTATACCAACAAATAGAACAAAGTGTAAGCGCAGGCGTAGCACGGGCGGCCGATTTAGAGCAAATTAGCGGACGTTTATCGCTTGCGCAATCGAATGTACTTACAGAGTACGCAAATTTACATGACGTAAGTGCACGTTATTTACGAGTTGTAGGAGAGCTTCCGTTACAAGAGATTAAACAAGCAGATCTGAATGAAGATAATATCCCTATTTCAGTCAATCAAGCGCTTAGCATAGCGTATAAAAACAGCCCTACCTTTTATGCGTCTTTGTATAATATAGAGGCGCAAAAAGCGAATGCCGAAGCGCAAAAAGCCGCGTTTCATCCTAATGTAGATTTATCTGCCCGTTATGGCAGCCAAGATAGAGATGAGCTTGGGCAAAACGAAACCAGAACAGAAGCCCGTGTAGGCATAGATATAAGCTACAACTTATATAATGGTGGGCTTGATAGCGCTAATCTTGAGCAAGCCTATCAAGATATAAACATTGCTAAATACCAACGAGATCAAGCGTGTATTGATATTCGCCAAAGCTTACAAATTGCATACCATAATGTGACTATACTTGAGCAGAAACTACCCGCACTAGATCAGCACAGAGCATCTTCAACTAAAGTAAAAATAGCTTACAAAGACCAATTTGATATAGGTCAACGTACATTACTAGACGTACTTGATGCAGAAAATGAGTCATTTCAGTCAACTCGTTCATACATAGTTGCGCTTTACGATCGGCAGTCGGCTATTTTAACAATGCTCAAAGAAATGGGGAAACTTCTACCCGCGCTTAACGTAATGTCAGATCAATACCCATCTATAGAAGATTTGACCGACGATCCTATTATTCACGATGCACAAAATATTTGTCCAACCTACGACGTAGCCACAACCTTTAGCCGTAAAGCCTTTTTGCAAAAAAAGGCCAAGCAAGATAACGCCTATATGAGTGTAACGGCGATGCCACGCTATCTTGATATTCCACTAGAGACAAATACTGCACCGAGTGGAGAGTTTTTAGATGACGACGGTGACGGTGTGCCAAACGAGCAAGATACCTGCCCAAGTACACCTTTGAGTACAAACGTTGATTTATCAGGTTGTACCCTGTACACGCAGGCAACTAACTCTGTGGATATCGGTATTCCATTTTCAGCAGATTCTAGTGAAGTTCGTTCTGAGTATATACGTGAAGTCGAAAGGCTAGCTGATTTTTTAAAACAAAACCCAAATAAAATGGTGGAAATTCAAGGTCATGCTTCTTTAGATGGGGATAAAACTTACAACCGAAAACTATCTGAACAACGTGCTTTTAGCGTTGCACAAATGCTAATTGAGCAATTTGGTATAGAGCCTAACCGTGTTAAATCATTGGGTTATGGCATTGATCAACCACGTGTAAACGAAATATCAGTAAGGGCTAATGCACAAAACAGACGTATTGAAGCCGTTATTACTGATAGTTAATACCAACCAGTTTAAACACAAAGGCAATTAGCGTTATGTAAATAACCTAAACTTTATCTAAAAGCTTAAGTAAAAGCCTTTTATGTAGGGTTTAGGTTAAGTAGTAACAACCGCTTGTAGTTCTTCATAACATTGGATGGTTTATGGAATTAAATGATGTACTTGATCACGGTGGCAAATTAGTCGACTGCTTAGCAGTGCTATGTCGCCACCATGATAAAGATTTTTCAAGAGAAGCCCTTTTAAATGGCTTACCACTTAGCGACGGGAACCTTACTCCTTCAGGATTTGCACGCGCGGCTAAACGTATTGGTTTTAAATCAAAAGTAGTTAATAAGCCACTACAAAAAATAAATACAGCACTATTACCCGCCATTTTAATATTAAAAGATAACCAAGCATGCGTTGTTACTAAAATCGATTTTAGCAACAATCTCGTGAGTGTTATTTACCCAGAGTTAACTGAATCTGTTATTGAGCAAAGTATTGATGAGCTGGCATTAACAAGCGTTGATATGGTTATTTATGCTCAACCCGAATTTGCGTTTGACGAACGTACACCAGTACTCGAAAAACTATCAAAAGATGGATGGTTTTGGGGCGTAATAAAGGAGTGTCGATCACTTTACAAAGACGTGATTATATCTGCTATTGCGCTTGGCGTGCTTTCTGTTGCTATGCCTTTATTTGTAATGAACGTGTATGACCGCGTTGTGCCAAACCATGCCACCGAAACTCTTTGGGTACTCGCGATAGGAATTTTAATAGCCTTAACCGCTGACTTTGCACTTAGGTTAGTACGCGGCTATTTTGTAGAGCTGGCTGCCAGCAGAATTGACGTAAAAGTATCAGCGGTGATCATGGAGCGAGTTTTAGGCATGAAGCTTGAAAATCGCCCATCTTCAGCGGGGTCTTTTGCAAGTAACATACAATCTTTTGAAGCGGTAAGAAACTTTTTTAGTTCTATTACGCTTGTAGCCTTAGTAGACCTCCCCTTTGTTGTTTTATACCTGATTGTTATAGCAATTATTGGCGTCCCTCTGAGCCTTCCTATCATTGCAGGCGCGCTTATATTACTTACCTATGCTATAGCGGCGCACCGTAAACTTGAAGCACTTTCAGAGCAAACAATGAAGGCAAGCTCAATGCGAAACGCAGTCTTAGTAGAGAGCCTAACAAATATAGAAGATGTAAAAAGCTTTCACTCTGAGTGCAAAACACAATCCACGTGGGAAAAATCAACCATATACATTGCCCAAGTAAATGCACAAAGCCGATTAGTTTCCAGCTCAATATCTAATACTGCGTCGTGGATACAACAATGTGTAGGTGTGATCATAATGATAATTGGTGTTCACTTAGTTATCGAAGGCGAACTCACCCAAGGTGGCTTAATAGCCGCCTATTTACTCTCATCTCGTGCTATGGGCCCCATTGGGCAGTCTGCTGCAGTTTTAGCGCAGTACCACCATGCTGCTATTGCTATGCAATCTCTTAACGAAATAATGGAAAAAGAGATAGAACGCCCTACTGGTAAACATTGGTTAAGTCACCCTATTTTAAAAGGCGATATAGAATTTAAAGATGTGTGCTTTAAGTACTCTGACGAATCACACAATGCGCTTAACGGGGTTAGTTTTAAAATAAAAGCAGGCGAAAAGGTCGCTATTTTAGGTCGAAATGGTTCAGGTAAAAGTACCTTAGAAAAGCTCATTTTAGGTCTATACGAGCCAAGCTCAGGTAATATTTTAATGGACAATAACGATATTCATCAAATAGACCCGGCAGAACTTCGTCACAATATTGGTTATGTGCCTCAAACCATTTCATTATTTTTTGGTACTTTAAAAGATAACTTAACCATGAGTGCCTGGCATGCTAAAGATGAGCAAATTATAGAAGCGTGTGAGCGAAGCCAATTATTTGATTTAATAAACTCACATCCAGACGGCTTCGACTTGCAAGTAGGCGAGCTAGGCAGGCAACTTTCAGGTGGCCAACGCCAAGCTGTGGGAATGGCAAGAGCATTAATTAACGACCCGCCAATTTTATTATTAGATGAGCCAACGTCGTCGCTTGATCACAACAGCGAAAACAAGATCATTAATAATCTAAAAAAATGCTCTACAGATAAAACCTTAATTGTAGTTACACATCGCTCATCATTACTTGAACTAGTTGACCGTATTATTGTTTTAGACAATGGCAAAGTAGTTGCCGACGGTCCTAAGCAAAAAGTAATTGCTGCATTAAATAATAAAACAGTGGAGCAAGCATCATGAGTAATGACAAAAAACCACTAGAACAACGCTCCTTCGAATCTGTAAGTAGGGCTATTGAATCCAGAAAAAAAGGCAAGCCATCAGTTTTCAATAAATTATTTAGTGGATGGCTCTCGCCACCAAACACGCAAGACTGGGTAGTAGATGCCCAATGGGAAAAAATGCAGCAAGAGCCCGCCAGTGCAAGGTTACTGCTTTATTTAATTTGCATTGCATTTATAAGCCTTATTGTATGGGCAGGATTTGCTAATTTAGATGAGGTTGCACGTGGAGAAGGGCGAGTTATCCCCTCGAATAAATTACAGTTGGTTCAATCCTACGATGGCGGCATGGTAGAAAAAATAAATGTACGTGAAGGGCAAATAGTTAACGAAGGCGATGTACTTATTAAAATTGACCCTACTCGTTTTATTTCTAGCTTTAGAGAAAATCAATCAAAAGTGCAGTCACTTACTGCGAAGGTTGCACGCTTGAAAGCATTAACTAAAAAAGAAGAACTTATTTTCCCTGACGGTTTAGCTAAAGACGTACCTGAAGCCGTTATACATGAGCAATCTATTTACTTAAGTAATCGACAAGAGCTTGAGCAACAGGTGGCAATACATAAGCGTCAGCTTGAACAGCGTCGACAAGATCATATTGAAGCTAAAGCGGCGCTACAGCAGCATACCAACGCATTAAGGCTAACCAATAGAGAGCTTAAAGTAACTCGCCCACTACTGCGTACAGGTGCAGTATCTGATATCGATATTATTAGATTAGAGCGAGAAATAGTCGATATTACTGGCGAAGTAAACCGAACCAAAGCAGTTATAAACCGAAGTCTTTCGGCAATTAATGAAGCTAAGAATAAGGTTACCGAAGTTGAACTTGCGATGATAAACCGCTGGAACAATGAGTTATCTGAGGCACTACTTCGCTTAGAGTCGATTAAAGAAACGGAATCTGGCCTTGCCGATAAAGTCACTCAAACTGAAATTCGCTCGCCAGTTAAAGGCACTGTACAACGCTTATTAGTCAATACAGTAGGCGGTATTTTACAACCAGGCAGTGACGTTATGGAAATAGTACCACTGGACGACCAACTAGTTGTAGAGGCAAAAATTCCACCAAAAGACATTGCTTTTTTACGCCCTGGGCAGCCAGCTATGATCAAATTTAGCGCCTACGACTTTGCTGTGTACGGTGGCCTAGAGGCAGAAGTATTACACATCAGCGCAGACACAATAACAGACGATAGAGAAAACACGTTTTACTTGGTGCAGTTAAAAACCACCAAAAATAACTTTTCTAAAGAACTAACTATTATCCCAGGGATGACCACTCAAGTAGACATTATTACCGGTAAAAAAACCGTACTTGAGTATCTTTTAAAACCTGTTCTCAGAGCAACATCACAAGCAATGACAGAGCGTTAAAGCATTTACATAAACGGAGAAATAATGCGTCAAAGTATTTTTATTACACAACCTGAGTTTGAGTCGAAACACTGGCACACAGCGTTTCCGGGTTGTGTAATATGCACAAAAGAACCTAACAGAGTAACAGCATCCAATGTTATTTGGATTTTAGCTGGCACCTCTAATTGGCTCGAACTTGTTAAAAAATATTCGCAACAGCGTTTACTCGTTATAGTAATGACCAACGAGCTTGAAATTAACGAACTCAGAGCAGCCCTAGAGGCTGGCGCAAGAGGTTATGTAGAGGCTTTAGCTGCTAAGGTTATTATTGAACAAGTATTAGAAACAGCCTGCTCAGGAGGTATTTGGCTGCCAGGTCAATTGCTGTCAAACCTAGTTGGTGCTTTATCACAAACTCAGTTTAACTATACGCATTCATGCAACCTTGACTCGCTCACCAAACGAGAGCGCCAGGTAGTTGATATTGTGGTTACAGGCGCCACCAATAAACAAGCCGCAGAGTCATTAAACATTACAGAGCGCACTATTAAAGAGCATATGAGCTCTATATTCAATAAACTAAAAGTACGCGACCGAATTCAATTAATGTTAGTCGTAAAAGGGCATTAACTTTTACGACTCTTTAATAACTCCATCAAAGCCAAGATTAATAAGGGTGTCTAAATCATCTTGGTTAGTAACTCCCTGAGCCACCACCTTAATACCAATAGAATGTGCGAGAGTACACACACCACGTAAAAAGGTTTGATTGTCTTGGCTGTAGCTAATGTTGTGACCATACACACTATCAATTTTAATCATTTCTAAGCCAAACTCTTGAATTTTCTTAATTTTGGTAAACTCAGGTCCTACCCGTTTTAAGGCTACTTTTGCACCCATACACCTAACTTGCTCACAAAAGTCTTTAAATATTTCGATTTCGCTAACCGCAATACTTTCACGAATATCAAAGCAAATTTTTGAGGCTAACTCAGGAAATGCCGATAAGTAAGTTAATATAGAAGCAAGAGCCGTATCATCTAATAAAGTTTGCGCCGAAAGCTCAACTGAAATAAGCTCGTTTGGCGGCTCAACATTATATTCACTAACTAACTGTTTAATTAACCCCCAATCTAAGCGTGCTAATAGCTTTAAACGGTTAGCCCATTGGTAGTAATAACTTGCGCGGTACAGTTGCCCACCAAGCTCTAGGCTTAGCCCTAGCTGATTTTGCATTAACTGCCCTGTAAAGCTCATTACTGGGAGGGAGTTTATTTCGAGAGTTTGATTATCTAAAGCAGACTCTATTGCACTTTGCCAACTTGTGGCGTCATCAAATAACTCGCTTTTTTGTTTACTGTCGACTTCTTTAGCACGAACAGCCACCTGCTTGGTATTGCCCGATTTTAATAACTCATCAACACGCTTTAATACATCAAACCTCGAATCCTCTTTTAGTATGTATGTACAGCTATGAGGAATTGCTAACTTAACGCTTTTATATTCTTCAATAAAAGCCTGATGCATAGCCTTAACTCTTTCACTTAATTGCTCTATGTCATCTATATCACTAAATAAAACCGTAAAATCACTATGAGAGATACGCGCAATGTAGTTTTCAGAAAAATGCTCTTGGTTTAACTCTAAAAACCCAATTAGCATATCTGAAAAACGGCGCAAAAAATTAACCATTTCGACCCGGCTAATTTGCTCACTAATTTGATCTAAGTTTACAATTCTAAATAAAAATAAAGCACCATGAGCATGATCTTTCGACTTTTGTAAATGCGCCTCAAGCGTAGCGCCAAAATATTCACGATTAGCCAAACCGGTTAATTCGTCATGCTGCGACTTAAACCTAAGCTCTTCTAAGCGCTTACTGTCTTCTTTAATAATGCGGCTAAAACGAGTTGATAACTGATTCATTGACTGTACTAGTCGAGCAAACTCAAATGTGCGCGGCACCTTAGATTTAATAAAGCGTTTTTCTCCAAACGCGTTTGCCTGATAAACCACATCATCTAATGGTTTTAATATTCTACTTAAAAAGTAAGCACTAACTATACAAGCAAAAAAAGCGACTATTAAAAAGCTAAAAAACAGCTTAAGTGCACTTTCCCATAGGGCTTGCTCTGCGTACTGACTATGGCTTTCTATAAATAACGTACCAAACTGTTGCCATCCATTATTTACTTGCCCTACCCCTGGCTGCACATTTAGCCCATATATTGCTTTAAACCAGTTTGGCGCAGACGCTTCAAGCTCATCTGTAAAAGTGCGTTTAATTATTACCTCACCATTAGGGTCTTGAAGTTCAATGCGTTTGTAGTGCCCAGTATCAAACGTGGCAGATACCAATAACTCAAGTTCTACGGGGTCTTTGTCTAGCTGGCTAATCATTAACGCAAGTGAGCTTGCGTTATCTACATTTTTTAAATACAACTGAGTAGAAAAGTAACTTTTAGCCGAATTAGTGCTAATTAAAACACTGCTAACAAACCCAACAAAAATAACAATTAGCAATGCAATCCAAAGCTCTTGTCGAAGCGTAATTTTGCGCTTTTTAAAATAGTTAGATAAGGAAAATGATGCCATTACCACATAACTCCTTCATTGGTTGTCTGCTCCAAAATTTTACGCCAGCGAGAAAGCCTTGCTGTTGGGCTAGCGACACTTTTGGTTGAATTATTAGCCCATAAACCTTGGCTGTTAAAGCTAAAAACAGGGCTTAAATCTACACGTTTTGCAGCAGGTAAAACCTTTGTAATTAAACTGTCTAAAATAAGTGGTTGAGCGTTAGGTGTAGCAAAATAACCAAGCACCATGTGTGCTTGAGTTTTGTTTGAACCCGCTAGCTTTGCTTTTACGTAAATAAGCCTTAACTTATCGTCGCTCACACCTAATGCTCTTAAACTAATGTATTTTGCAATTGCGTAGTCTTCGCAATCTCCCAAGCCTCGGCCTAATGTTTCTAATGGGGTGGCCCAATAGTCGTTTTGTTTCCAAAGTAATATATCGGTTTGATAACGTAAGTTACGTGCAAAAAAGTCGTTTACTATAAGTATTTGTTGTTGCTCTGGCTTATTTTGTGTTTGTACCAACATACTTTGCCAACTACGGGCAACAGCTACTCGCGCAGGGCCATACTTTTGCCCCATAAGCTCAATAAACGTATTAAATTGAATACTCAGGCGGCTTGCAAAAACACCACTAGAAAGTAAAAAAAACAGCAATAGGTAGCGCAAATTGGCTTTGCACCATGTAAATAACGTGGGACGAATATGAATTGGCTTAAGCGCCATTTATACTACTTGTAGCAATAAAATACATCGGTTGAGCACTACGCAGTCTGTTTAAAAATTAATCCTAACAACAGCATAGCACTCAATATAAGAGGATGAGATATTTTGTAAGAGTTTTTTAATAGTGGTCGTAATTTAGTAGTAAGTTACCTTTTTAACCTCACGAGGTTTTACTTCGCCTATGTACAAATCGTGTACGCGCTTCATATTAAGCTCAAGCTCTGTAATGTAGGTATCATCTACAGCGTAGGTTTTAATTATTTGAGCGCCTTTAATAATACCTTGCACTTGGCTTTGTAAATAATCATCTTGTGCAATTGAGCCTTCCACCGTGGTGCCAGCGGTAATTTTTTGCCCGTACACCTGCTCGGTAAGTTCACGGTACGCTTCAAGCTTTGACGCTTTAATTGCCATTAACTGTTTTTGCGATAAATTAGCACCACTTTGCAAACTTATAGGCGCATAGCCTATTGCTTTTAAAACAGGATAGTTATTTGGCTCTACGTATTTGTACTCAACATGTTTATCAAAAATACTGCTACAGCCACTCAAGCTTAAACACCCAAGTGTAATTAATAATGAAATTACTCGCATAGCACATCGCCCTCAAAAAACTAATTACAGCAATCTATGCACGTTTAATGCCATTTATAAGCTAAACAATGCGCTGATATAACATTGGTACAGTCCTTGCTCTAAACACCTTACTAGCTAAAGTTTAATTGGAGTAAGAGTATGAAGTCGTTTTTATCATTGGCATTTGCAGGGTTAAGTGCAACGGCATTATTAACGTTCTCCCCTTTTACTAAAGCGCAGTGGTATGAATCAACGGGCCATGCACAAATTCAAAATGGCGATGTAGCAGCGGCTAAATCAGCGGCTATTAAAGATGCCATAACTCAAGCTCTTGTATTCTCAGGAGCACGTGTAAGCTCTGTGCAAACCTTGGTAGATGGCGTTTTAATGCAAGATCAGCTCAAAATTAGCAGCCATGGAGAAATTCAAAAAATAGAGCTAGTAAGCGAAGACCGCCACAGCAGTAAATTTGCAATTACCCTACGTTTAGATATTTTTGCTCAAGCACAGCAATGTCCACAAAATAGCTTTAATAAATTTATAGCGGTCACTCAAAGCCGCCTTGTGCATCGCGAGCATGCCATGATGGGTCAAATATTTGACGTAAATAAAGCAATTAGCAAAAATATATTTACCGCACTGCAAAAATCAAAAATGAGTGCTATTCCTATCGCTTATTATAATAACGCGATTAGTGTAGATAAATATTTTTCGCAGCAGCACGACTACTCAAATGCGCAACTAGAAGAAATAGCATCACGAAGTAACGCTCAATATGTATTGCTTAGCCAAATAACGGATTTATCAACCAGTGATAAACTAAATAACGATTACGCATTTTGGCAAGATGAAGCTTATCAACGAGGTTACAACATTGAGTTTGTATTATTTGATGGCACAACATACGAACAACTTTGGCAAAATAGCTATCACACTAAAGCAATTTGGCCATTTGAAAAAACGACAATTATTGACGTGAACTCTGATAGGTTTTGGCAATCACCTTACGGGCAAGGCATAACCGAACTAAATCAGTCGGTAAGTTACGATATTCAAGCAGCTATGGCGTGTTTGCCAACTCAAGGTAAAATAATGCACATGGAAAATAGCAAAATAGTGATTAACCTAGGTAAAGCGCACGGGCTTAAAAAAGGCCAGATGCTAAGCATTGCACATCATAACTACTTAACCGATGCCCAAGGTAATACCATGCCCCACACTATTACAACACTTAACACCATTCGTGTAGAGCAAGTTTATCAGCAAAGCGCAATTGCAATTAGCATCGACGACAAGCCGTTACCAGGTGTGCAAATTAATGATGTGGTAGAAATAATCAGCCAAGATCTTTAAATAGCTTAATTAAGCTTTTCACTCAATTTAGCTTTTAAATTTGGGTGCTTAGTTAACCACTCACCTAATTGCTCAACACCCGACAAGTGCGGGTAATGCTTTCTACATGCAAACACTACATTGCGTTGCTGATTAGGAAATATAGGCAAATATTCAATACCTATGCGCTGTGTACATGCAAGTTTAGGTACAAATGTTATACCATCATCCATAGCCACCAGCGCCAATAACGTTTCAAGGCTATTGCCCTGATACTGCTTTGAGACATCAACCCCAGCCGAAAAACAAAACTTTTGGGCTTGATCTTTGAAGCAATGACCATCACTTAACATTAATAGGCTGTAATTTTGTAAATCGCTTATGGCCACTTTTTTATGTTTAGATAACGCGTTATCGTGAGAAACAGCGACTAAAAAATCTTCTTTATACAAATTAATCGTATGATAATTTTTAAGTTCAGGTACGTCGGCTAATATCGCAAAATCGAGTTCACCGTTATCAAGCGCATCTAAAATTGTTGCCGTTTGCATTTCAGTAAACGCAAATTGACTGTCTTTAAAGGCTTCTTTCATTGAAGTAAGTAAAGCTGGTAGTAAATACGGCGCAATGGTCGGAATGATCCCGATAGTAATTTTACCCTGTAGAGGCTCATTTGAGGTCGCTGCAAGCTCTTTTAAGATTTGTGTTTGCTCTAAAATAATCTCTATTTGTGTCAATAAACGTTCACCTTGAGATGTTAACGTTATTTGCTTAGTAGAGCGATCGAACAACACAACACCAAGCTCTTGCTCAAGTTTTTTAACTTGTCCACTCAATGTAGGCTGGCTAACAAAGCAAGCATCAGCAGCTTTGCGAAAATGCTTATAGTGCGCTATTGCTTTAACGTATTCGAAATCTTTTAAGTTCATATTCATCACAGCATGATAGGTTATACCTATTAGTTTAATACAAACAAACGATTGGAACTATATTTATTTATTCGCCATAATGGCTCCAACAAATCAAGAGGAACAAACTATGTTAAAGAATATTGAAGGTCAAACAATCCCAAACGTTACATTTGCAACTCGTCAAAACGACGAATGGAAATCAGTAACAACAGATGAAATTTTTAAAGGTAAAACCGTTGCTGTATTTTCATTACCAGGTGCATTTACCCCAACATGTTCATCAACGCATTTACCACGTTACAACGAGCTAGCTGGCGTATTTAAGAAAAACGGCGTTGACGAAATTGTATGTTTATCAGTTAACGATACCTTTGTAATGAACGCATGGGCTGAGCACCAAGAAGCGCAAAACATTACATTATTACCAGATGGCAACGGCGAATTTACTGACGGCATGGGCATGTTAGTAGACAAGAACGACTTAGGTTTTGGTAAGCGCAGCTGGAGATACTCTATGCTGGTTAAAGATGGCGTAATTGACAAAATGTTCATCGAACCAGATTTACCAGGTGACCCGTTTGAAGTATCTGATGCAGACACAATGCTTGACTACATCAACCCAAAACAAATTAAGCCAGAGCCAGTAACTGTATTTGCTAAACCTGGTTGCCCTTTCTGTAAAAAGGCAAAAGATCTTCTTACTGAAAAAGGCTATGCATATGAAGAAGTTGTTATGGGTGCAGGCGCAACATTAACAAGCCTTAAAGCAATCACTGGCCGTGACACTGTTCCACAAATATTTATTGGTGGTAAACACATTGGCGGTTCAGACGATTTAGAAAATTACTTTGCTTAATTAATATAATAAGTAAATAAAAAAACCTAATGTAAATAGGTAAAAATAGGGGCATACATGCCCCTATTTATTAGAGGAAAAACGCTATGAAAGAATTGCAAACCGATGTTGTTGTTATAGGTGCTGGCACTGCAGGTTTAAGTGCATACCGTAACGCTAAACAGTTCACACAAAACGTATTAATGATTGAATCAGGCCCATACGGCACAACATGCGCACGTGTTGGTTGTATGCCAAGCAAATTATTAATTGCCGCAGCCGAAGCCGCTCACTCAATTGAAATGGCACCTGCATTTGGTGTACACAGCTCAAAGCCAGAAATTGATGGCAAAGCAGTAATGGCACGTGTTAAAAGTGAACGAGATCGCTTTGCAGGATTTGTAGTAGAAGCCGTTGATGAACTACCAGATGGTGATAAAATTCGTGGTTACGCTAAATTTTTAGATGCCAACCGTGTACAAATAAATGACGATACAATTATAACCGCTAAACGCTTTGTAATTGCCACAGGCTCTCGCCCTTCATACCCTGGCGTATTTAATAACTTTGGCGACAAGCTAATTATTAACGATGATGTATTTGATTGGGACGACCTACCAGAATCAGTCGCGGTATTTGGCCCAGGCGTTATAGGTCTTGAAATTGGCCAAGCACTTAGCCGACTAGGCGTAAACGTAAAACTATTTGGTGTAGGTGGCGCAATTGGCCCACTTACAGATCCAGTAGTAAGAGACTACGCAAACACTGTTTTTGCAGAAGAATTTTTTGTAGATACCGACTCGAACGTATCTGACATGATGCAAGTGGGTGATAAAGCCCAACTAACTTACACCGACAAACAAGGTGCTAAGCATACAGAACAATTTGACTACGTACTTGCAGCCACAGGCCGAGTACCCAATGTAGATAAATTAGGCCTAGAGAACACAGGCATAGAACTTGATGATCGCGGTGTGCCGCACGCCGACCCACATACCATGCAATGTGGAGAGTCAAATATATTTATAGCGGGCGATGCCAGCAACATGATCCCATTGCTACATGAAGCATCGGACCAAGGCGCTATCGCTGGTCAAAATGCAGGACGTTTCCCAGATATACGTATCGGGCTTCGTAGAGCTAAAATTGCTGCTGTATTTAGCGACCCACAAATAGCAATGGTTGGCGAAAGCTATAAGCAAATTACAGAACGACTAGGTGAATGTGGTTGTTTTGAAGTAGGCGAAGTAAGCTTTGAAAACCAAGGCCGCAGCAGAGTTATGCTAAAAAATAAAGGCCACATGCGCGTTTATGCAGAGCAAGGCACAGGCTTATTTTTAGGTGCAGAATTTATTGGCCCACAAGCCGAGCACATAGCCCACTTACTGGCATGGGCTGTGCAAAATAAAATGACCGTACCAGAAATGCTAGATATGCCATTTTACCACCCAGTAATAGAAGAAGGCTTACGTACCGCACTGCGTGATTTAAACGCCAAACTAAAATTTGGCCCAGATATTATTAATAGCTGTATGGAATGTGGCCCAGGCGCTTAACGTTTATATAGTAAAAAACAAATACATACTTGCTAACAAAAAGCCAAAACATCTGTTTTGGCTTTTTTATGTGTTTTTTTAACGCTAATCTCTCAAAAAATATATTTGCTGTTACACTCAATTGATTACTCAATTAAAAAAGATGGAACAGCCATGCCCAATAATAAATTTAGACTAGTCACCCGCAGCGATTTTGACGGCTTAGTGTGCGCCGTACTGTTAAAAGACTTAGACCTAATTGACGACATCTTATTTGTACACCCAAAAGATATGCAAGATGGAAAAATAGACATAACAGCAAACGACATCACCACTAACCTCCCCTACGTTGCAGGTTGCCATATTGCATTTGACCACCACTTAAGCGAAACCGTACGTAACGCAAGCGACATAAAAAACCATGTAATTGATCCAGAAGCCCCCTCTGCTGCGCGCGTTGTTTACGATTATTACGGCGGCGCTGAAAAGTTTCCAAACATCAGCATTGATATGATGGACGCAGTAGATAAAGGCGATGCCGCACAGTTTTCAAAAGACGAAATACTCAACCCAACCGATTGGGTATTAATGAACTTTATAATGGATGCACGCACAGGCCTTGGCCGCTTCCGCGAATTTAAAATTTCAAATTACCAATTAATGATGAAGCTCATTGATGCCTGTAAAGATCAAAGCATCGAAGACATTTTAAAAATGGAAGACGTAGCCGAACGTGTTGCGCTTTATAACGAGCATAACGAAAAAGCAAAAGCACAAATAACACAGTGTGCAACGGTACATAAAAACCTAGTGGTACTGGATTTAACACAAGAAGAAACCATTTACGCCACCAACCGCTTTGTAATTTACGCCATGTACCCCGACTGCAATATATCAATACACAAAATGTGGGGCCTTAAAAAACAAAACGTAGTGTTTGCCATTGGTAAATCAATCACCAACCGCAGCTCAAACACCAACGTTGGCGAACTGTGCCTTAAATATGGCGGTGGCGGCCATTTAAATGCAGGTACTTGTCAAGTAGAAACCAGTAAATCTGAAACGGTGCTTGGTGAATTGATTGATACGATTACGAGTGATGGTTGAGCTGTAAGCTGTCAGCTGTAAGCTGTCAGCTGTCAGCTGTCGAAATTTTAAAGCGAGTAGATTTATATTTACTCGCTTTTTTATGCGTAGTTATAAAAATTACTGTTTTACTAATACTTCAACTCAGTAGTTATTGGCATCTTTGGTTTTTTAAAGGCGGCTTTGAGCTGTGAGTTGAACTCACAGCGATAACCGGTCATTGAGTTTGGCCAAATATCGTCGTGAATTGATTGGTAAGGCTGCTCTTTGCGCATATATTCATGAAAATGAGCGCTGAGCGTATATTGGTTAATTTAACTTTATCTAAAAACTCTAGAAAACTTATTGATAGTAATACCTTAGGTTATTTGTTAAAACTATATAATGCAGAAAAATGAGCGTGGCGTCGGCAGAAATATGCGCGATGAGCGCACAATTAAATTGTTAGGTAACCTCATGATACTTCGCGATGTCCAATTAGTTAATGGTGGCAAATCGAGTAACGAGAAGCTTGAACAAAATAAGTACTTGATGAACTATTGGAACTTAGTTGAAGATATTTTTTGTATATATCTGCCAGATAAGTTTGATTTTGCAGGGTTGGCAAAGCTGAATGTATATCTGGGAAAATATTCAGGTGAGGATTACATTCCTCCACGATCTGGTGGAATAGCTGCTTATAAAAGAGATGACTTTAGATTCGATGATTTTTGCGAGCTCTCAGACCATAATAAGTGTGTTAAGTCTCTGTATTATCTAACTGATTCTCTGCAAATTATTGGAAATAAGCTCAACGTACCTTTTGAGATATTAAACACCATTGACTTAATTGCTGAAAAGGTCTTAGGTTGTGATTTCCAGTTGGAGCGAATACATAAAAAAACCAACAAGTGGAATAAGTCTAGGAATATTAGAGCTACTACGACCCTTTCTTATAAAATTGGCGGGATAGACATCAACTTTGCATTGATTGACAAGAGTGGTAATGTTTTATACACAAAGCAATTATTTTCGAACCAATTCAGAGACTCTGCTTGGTTTATTCTTTTCCACGGAGCATGGAGTGACTCAATTTTCACAATTACAAATAGAGTTGGGAAACGTATATTTTCAATTGATACCTCGGAGTTGCCGGTTACCTAATCGGGTAGCCGGAGGTCTCTAACCTCCAGCCCCCACACCACCCATCATGCGGGTCCGCAATGGGCGGTTCATCTCCCGTAATGAATATTGCTCCAAATATCTCTCAATGACACTAAACCTTGTGACGCTAAGTAATCATTACCTAGCGCAATGTTAATTCCTTTTGTTTTTGAGCTTCTACAAGGGCCTGTACTGGTGATACCACAGGCTATGGCGAGTCGTTCGCTAACACCCAATTTCATTAAACTGCGTACTTTGGTGCGAGGTTTACGCCATTGCCGCCAGTAGCACATTCTTATCCTACGGCGGATCCAATGATCTAAATCCACCGTTAGCTGATAAGCGTTGGCTATCAGGTAGTAGTGTCCCCAGCCGCGTAAATACTGCGTGAGTTTATGAATTTGTAGGGTCATTGAGATCCCCCAGTTGCGGTTAGTGAGCTCTCTTACATTTGCTTTAAATTTCTTTAGCGCCTGTTCGTGGATCTGCACTTGAGCATAACGGAATGTAAACCCGAGAAATTTCGAGCCTGATACGGGACCGACTCGACTTTTCGATTCATTCACTTTGAGTTTTAATCGGTTAGTGATAAACGCAGTAATGTCCCGTTGGATTATGAGCCCTTCACTTTTCGTTTTTACTAAAATGATTATGTCATCAGCATAACGTGCAAACTTAAGGTGTTTGTAGGTTAGCTTCTTATCTAATTCATCGAGTAAAATGTTGGAAAGCAAAGGGGATAATGGCCTACCTTGAGGGACTCCTTTGGTTGACTCAAACCACAGACCTGTTTCGCGTTCTGCTACCCCTGCTCGGAGGTATTTACCGAGTAGGCGCATGAGTGCTTTGTCTTTGATTTTACGAGCAACACGATGCATCAGCATGTCATGGTTTACTTCATCAAAGAACTTAGACAAGTCGATATCAACCGCTGTTTTATAACCTTGTTTAACACAAGATTGAGCATGGCTCACTGCTTGACTGGCTCTTTTATGAGGGCGATAACCATAACTATGTGGTGAAAATAGAGGCTCAAAGTGAGGGCTAATCACTTGAGCAATAGCTTGTTGGATCACTCTGTCGATAACAGAAGGGATCCCAAGCATTCGCTCACCGCCATCGGGTTTGGGTATCATCACGCGTTTGACTGGCAAGGGTTGATAAGTGCCGCTAAGTAATTGTTGTTTAATACCCAGCCAATGTAACTTAGCGAAGTGATTAAATTCTTCAATACTCATATTATCAATACCCGCAGCCCCTTTATTGCGTTTAACATGTTGTCATGCTGCACCAATATTGTGGTTGCTTAGTACCCTTGCCATCAGGCCACGATCTGTTTGGTTATATTCATTCGAGGTATTATTCACAGCAGAACGCTGTTCATCACTATCACAACACGGTGATCTATGTGAATTCAAGTTCAATTGTAGTATCTCCTCTGGTTAAGATGTTCAGGCCTTCACCGTGTCCCCTCCATTACGATGGGCGTTTGGCTACTATGCCGTCTGCTGACTTCTGATAAATCACTCTAGCGATTACTCGATAAAGCGCGTCTAAACTAACGCTTGTTTACTGCTATTTCGCTCGCTATAGGTCGCAGTAACCAAAGCGCCAAGGGTTGAACAACCAGTCCCTAACTGGTAACGCTACAAGCGTTAGCGCGGATGCGTGTTTATCAGATCTCCCCGGATAAGGAGCATCGACTTTCTCTGCACAACTGCATCATTTACGGTGGCCGTTAGATCACATGACTTCGCTATCTTGTGCTAGCTCGTCTCCAGCCTACGCCTCATATGATTTTTTTGTTCATCAGCTCGCAGATTTGCTAGGGGCTTCCTCCAGACTATCTCTCGCGATTTAGCCCTTGCCATTCGCTAGTAGTTATCGTTTAATAACAGTGTGTTATTTAAACGGTGATCTTCCTACAGAGGACTTTCACCTCATAAGTCAATGCCCATGTCGGGCGTACACAAAAAAATTAAGTCACTCACTTCGTTCGCTGGGACGCATACACGCGGGGCGGCTTCGCCATTATGCCCCACATGCCTGCGCCCCTTATTTAAAAGTTATATTGCTTAATCAAAGTTTGGTGAAATATGGAAGTTTGGATTGGTGGTGAAATTGAGTCTGTAATTTCTGATAAGTTTCGTTTAGCTCGCATAGAAGTCGAACGCCAATTGACGTAATATTTAAGTGAGAAGCAGTATGATATCGAATTAGATTCATTAGATTGTATTGCGATAATCCGAGATGACTCAGAATTTTGTGAAATCCATAACTACTCAGCTAAAAAAAGAGATATGGATTTTCGTTTAATCATCGATTTTGAGCGATTTAATCAGGCAAACCATGGAGAGTGTCAGAACCTGATTTTAATTATGTTGCTACGTGCTGTTGATATTCTCGGTGAAAAAATACCGATTCAAGATCTTAAAGCAGATTTAGATGAGTTTAGTAAAGCGGTAAAAGCGATATAATGAGGCGTTATATGCAAGGAGAAATTAATGGAACCGGAGCAAGCTGCAAGCTTAACTATAAATATTATAACTCTAATTGTATCAATTGGTTTTATTATCCAAGGTCGTAAGCTTAAAAACACTCTAAATGGTACTATTGCTGTACCGAAAGAGGTACTGCAAAAGCGAGGCTCAATTCTGTTGATATGCGGAATATTAATGTTTATTCTTCAATCTTATGAGCTAATTGAAGTACTTATGTAATTGCATATAACAAGAGTCTAAGGTTACGTGAGTCCGCTTATGGCACTCTCCAGCCACTCGACCACATAAAATATTGATAATAATTGGGTAAGGTATTTTACTGTGCCTGATGGCGCTTCGCTTATCCGACCTACGCGGGCACAAAAGAGTTACTAATATTGCATTAGTTTTTTGGTTGGTAGCCCCTGCAGGAATCGAACCTACAACTGCCCCTTAGGAGGGGGCCGTTATATCCATTTAACTAAGAGGCCACATCGAGCTTACAGCTTACAGCTTACAGCTTACAGCTTACAGCTTACAGCTTACAGCTTACAAAATTATAACGGCATCTTGTTTTTCATATCAAGCTAAAATTAACTTAATTGCTTGATAAATATATATCTTCTTTGTTTAGTACATAAAGCGGGATGAGTTTTCTGCTAGTGGCAACCACATGCTTACTGTGCACGTTTATAACGCGAGTATTTACTGCTACGCCATTTGGACGATAAATTAAAGTGCCTGCTAATACGTAGTTGGCCATGCTGCTTTCACTCAATTTTTCTATATCACGAGATAATACAAAGTCACCTCGGTTTGATACATCAATAGAATTCATAGCTTTGAAGTCAACAACACCGTAACCAAATTTTTGCAGCTGATGAATAAAGCTCTCAGCTATTTGATTCCCTAATTGATTACTTTTATTGAGCGATGCGTCTAAATCTACAATGGTTGTTACCGCTATATTAATGCTGTTGTTATCTTGTGCTTCAGACTCAAGCGTGTCGACTAAATCAAGCGCCATTTGTTCAACGTAATTAACAAGCGTTTTATGATGCTTAAGAGGCACAAACGCACTGCTATCTTGAGGCTCTGAATTTTGCTCGGCTTGAACTGACTGTAGCATGCTGGTCAAATCGTAATTTGGGGTATTATCAACCGGCGTAACAACCTCTACTGATTCGTTATTTTGAATAATTGAGCAACCTGCTAAGGTTAAAAGTATGGCTAAGCCTATTGCGCTATTTAAATATTTAAAATGCATTTTGGCCTCACTTACTAGCTTGTTTAAGCATTATTCCATCAGTGCGATAGCTACTGTTAAGTGCATCAACAACTGATTGAGGGATAAACCCTTGCGCAGTACCTACCACTGCCTTGCTTTGTATACCCACTACACGCGCATTTACTAATACGCCACCTTGATGGCTTACTAACGTTCCTGCTAACACATAATTAAAGTTTTGATCTTGGTTTAGCTCCAAGTAATCACGGCTAAATACAAAGTCACCATCGGGCGTTACACGCATGTAATCGGTTGTTTTAAAATCGATAACCGGCACACCAAAACTATGTAGTTCATGCATAAAGCTTTCGGCTATTTGGTTGCCTAGTAAGCTACCATCACTATAGTCATCATCTAAAAATACAAAACTAGATACAGCTAGTGGTGTTTTATCGTTCACATATTGCAAGTTTTCCACCATGTCTTGCATTATGCCGCGCACATAATGATTTATATTTTTTCGCTTTGCAGGCGCGCTTTTAGTGTAATTACTTTGCTGGTTCAAGTTAGATTGAAATAGCGCTGTATTAGTCTCAGGTGCTTTTACCGTACGTTGGTCAGATACCAACTGAGCTGAATTATCTTGCTCTACTGGCTTTGCCTCTGGGCTTAGCGAATCTAACATTTGTGAACAGCCAAAGCCTAATGGCAAACATAGGGTAATTAATAGGTTTCTCATGGTGTGCTCCTGATTAATATTCGCTGCGGTACAAAGACCCGTCACGCTGCTGAATTTTTTCATTTCCCCACATTACATTTATAGGGATCTCTGTACTGCCCGCCGACAAAACTTGCTTGTTTTCAATATTAACGAGCCGAGCATTAACTATATAGGCATGCTGCTGACGAGTCACTGTGCCGGTGATCACTAAGTCAATATTTTGGCGATTACGTAATTTACTTAAGTCGCGGCTTAAAATGCTGTCTGCATTTTGCGCTAAAGTTAGATTGTTTCCGAGGCGGTACTCAACCGTATGATAGCCAAGCTGGGTAAACTGAGTTAATAAGCTTTCTTGAATTTGCAAGCTCAAGCCCGATGCTTGCCCTGTTACTAGCTTTGTATCTAATGCATCTGCGTAATAAAAGCTGCTTACACCAATGCGCGCATTGGCATTTAAAGCACCATTTACTTGGTTAAGTTGTGAGGTTAAATTAACCATGTACTCGTTAACAGTATAAGGTGCCATTGCCGCTTTAGGGGCGTCAGTCGGTATGCTCGGCTCCTCAGGCGGAACCAAGTTACAAGCTGTTAAATTTAACAATACTAAAGGCAGTAAAAGGCGCATAGTTGCCGTCCTCTTTAAAACATAATGAGGATAAAGCAATTATTATGCCTACTTATTTAATCTAATATGAAGGGCTGTTCAACATAATGACTAACTATACAATTTACACTTTGGCTCTTTAGTTTTTGACAATCAGCTGTCGCGTTTTCTTTACTTATATACGCACCTAGCTTTAAACGATTATACATTACGCCTTTAACATTAATTGTTTCAACATTTATAACGTAATTAGATTCAAATAGTGCGGGGATCTTTTTTTGTAACTGCTTAAACGCAGAAGCTAATTGCTCTTTGTGAGTAATTGATAGCACTTGTAAAGCAAACTTTGGAGCACTTTTGTTATTATCGTTAGAGTTAAATCTGTTAGTTTTAGGCTCTTTATCCACCACTTTTTTTTCTTGCTTTAATGCTGAGGTATTTTCTTCCTTTACCTTTGCAATAGTATTTAATTGCGATATTAATAAGCTTAGGTCTTCTTCAATAAGCAGTAAACGAGATAGTTCGGGCTTCATATTTTGCCATTGTTCAGAGCTCTTTTTTAGCTCATCAAGTTCTTGTGCCGTTATTTTTATATAACTTTTTTCATTTTTAGTATTTTCATTCTCATCAATTACCTTATTGCTAGCACAGCCATAACTTAATAATACCGCACTAATTAAACAAATAACTTTAGCCCTTTTCATCCTAATTCCTTTAATGGAGTATTTTGTGTTTTTCCACAGTGCAGTTAAGCCCTTGCGCTTTTATTGCGTTGCATACAGAGATAAGATCTGGCGAAATTTCTTTTGCATACCCTAACGCTAAAATAAACTTATTTTTAACTTTATCATGTATATAAAAAGCTTTTTTGTGCTCTATTTTTGGTGCTATTAATCGGTAATAAATTTTTAATATGTTTAACGAGCTAAAACTCCCCGCATTAGCAATAGCGCCTGTTATTTCGCTAAGGGCTTTCAATGTAAGATCAACCCCCATTACAACATCTCCCTCTGGCGGCAATGACACAGTGACATTTTGGGTGCTTTTTAGCTTCTTGCGCTGTTTATATTCATCATTTATAACCGCTTTATATTGCCCAGGCTTTAAATCTGTAAATAAATAATAACCATCATATGCAGCTTGAGCTTGCGCAATTTTTTCACCTTTTTTATTCAACAGTGAAACACTCGCAAACGGTTGAACTTGTATATCATCACCTTTTTGCTGATAAACAACCCCCTCCACTTCACTTGCATTATTTAACGCAAAGTCCATGTATTCTACAAAACCAGCTCGAGGCGTTATAGAAAAGCCATCATTAGCGGGAATTATAAATGGATCTTCAAAGCTATCTCTATCAAGTATTATGTCTGTCGTTCGGTTTGCAGGCATTGAAGTTAATAGCGCAATACCATGTTCATCTGTAATTGCTTGGCGGTAATTATGAACCCCTTTGACTTTAACGCCGGCTATCCCGCGCTCGTCATCATCCATAATACCGTTATTGTTTTGATCTAAAAATACTCTTAGCATTAAGCTACCCGTGTTAGTTAAGCTGCGCTTAGAGATAAAATATGTATTGTTTTCTACATCAAACCCGAGACTAAAACGACTGTAAATGCCAAGTCGCCAATCATCATTACTATTATAATTTACGTTGCTTGTTAAGCTTAATTTGTCACTTTGCCAGTTAAGGCCTAATTCAGCCGATTGAATATTGTTACTGAGTGAGTCAGTTAAAGTAAGTTCTGCTTGTAAGTCTCTGCTCAGGTTACGGCTAAACTCTGCCTCATAACTTACAATTTCACTTACTGGTGATAACCTATAATCAACACCAAACCTTGTGTAAGTTCTACCAAAGCGCTTTTGAAAACGTGTTGTTCCAAATGTGCTCTTGGAGCTATTATCGTGTTGCCATAGTAATTGGTTACTTAATGCAAAGCCTGAATACGAATAATTTAATTGGTTGCGTACTTGTTTAAAACGCCCTCTGGTATCACTATCGTCATATAAAAAGTTATTTTGATAAGAAAGTCGCCCATAAATATTATTCATTAGGCCACCAGCTAAATTTATTTGATAACTGTTAAAATCTTGCTGTTGTTCGTCGGTGCGGTTAGAGGCACTAAAAAGTAGTGATTGTTCGGCAAGTTGAGTTCGAGCTGTAAATTCAAATTCTTGTTCATTTTTATTGTTTTTTTCAATGTTTGCATTTAATAGTAACCGGTCAAACACACTTATATTGGTACCAAAAGCATATTTGAGTAAATCATCATCTGAATTTTTTTGACCGAACGCTGCCGAGTAAACAGATACGTTATTAGTAAGCCCTTGTTCGTATCTCCCTGCAACTTGCCATCCATGCCCTTGTGAATTAAAAACATTATTATTTAGTAGCTGCTTACCTTGTTCAGTAACTGATAATTCATAGTTGCCTTGCCCTTCTTTGAGCTGATTTCCATCTACAAAGTAATAGTCACTTTTGCGCTCAACTTGCCCTTGGGGGCCATAAAAAATAAGCTCAAAGTTATTAGCTCCAAATAATAAATCTATGTTATCAAAAATATATCGACCATCTGCGAGGCTCAGCTGCTGATCTATTAATATTTCATTGCGGTACAACTCTACATCCCAACCAGGCTGGATAGCACCACTTAAATTAATTTGATTATTAACTATTATTTTATTAGTTACATTATTAGACACTTTAATGCCACGAGCATACTGGCTGTTATAGTTATTACCTACTTGAGTTGCGATTACATCACCAAAAGATATTTCTGTTGGCATAAAGCCATTTTCTATGTTTTTGTCTAAATTTTGCTTTGTAAACGTTAACCTAGAATTGGTTAGTAAATCAGTACTTCGACCAGCCAAAAAATATTCAGCCGATAAATAAGCAAAATCCTGCGTTCCTAAAAGGGAATAGTTTGTGGAATGCTTATCATCGCTTGCGGTAAAGTTTAACTGTAAATCAGCCACTGGGGAGGATAGTGCCTGATAAGGGCTTGCTTTCCAGGGAAGCGTTGGAGGCGACTTTTTATTAGCTGATTTAAAATTACGTGATTGCCTGTACCTTTGTAACTCAACTGGAAGCGGTATTTCTGAGCTAATAAATAGCTCTAGATCTGGGTAATCAATACTAAATTCTAGATTTAAAATACTATGTAAGCTTTTAATATCTACATAAATATCATCTTCAATAGTAATTTGGTTTTTTGCTAAAAAATAGCTTTGAGAAGAGCTAGTAAATACTGCCGGAGTAACAACAGCATTTAAGGAAAGTGGTTGTTGGTTTGCTCCAACGCCTTGAGCTGTTCGATTGCTTACATCTACATTCATGGCAAATTGTAATATATCAAACAGGTCACTTAAACTAACATGCACACTTTGGGCGCTCTTAATAGCGGCAACTTCACCTAGATAGTATGAGTTTAAATGAAGCGAGAGTATTAATAACTCCCCAGTTGCTATACGCTGCTGGGGACTTTCTTTAGCGGCGTTATAATCGTTTAGATCAACGGATGTAGTTAGCTTTAGCTCAATTGCGCGTATTGTTGTTAAAGCATCCTCTACCGAAGCACCTTTGTTGGCATTTGCACAAGTGCTAAGCAGAGCGCTAATGCCTACAAATATTACACACAATAATTTATTTAGCTTCATTCACTGTTAATACATTAAGTGATTGTGATGTTAAAGGAAGCGTGTATTGTGCAAATTCAAGATCTTTATACTCCTGACTTCCTTCATATTTAAAAATAACTTTGCCTGTTTTATCTAAATTTTTATCACTAAATAAGCTAAGCGTTACAAACGCGTTGTTTACTTCGGGATAAATACTTAAATTGCCAATTTCTGCAATTTTAACTTGCTCGTTATTGCTATCAACAAAGTAAGCACTTAATTTACCGTAGCTACTAAACTTACCCTCTCGGTTTATATTTAGTAAAAACTGAGGGCGTTTATTACTGTTATTTAAAACTAATTGAGCTTGTTCAATGACTACATTAGGCTGTTGCATGTCTTTACGTAACAGAATAGGAATACTATAACTCATAATCATATTTACTTTTATAGAGCTTGTTTTATTAGTATTTTCGCCTGGGAGGGCCTGAAACAATAAGTGAGAACGGTACTCACCAGAAACTAAGTTTTTAGGCTTACGTATTGCGATTTTTACTGTTTGCTTTTCACCCGGGGCTAAACGCATTTGTTTTGGTGACAACCGCGCCATTGTACTTAAACTTTCATTAGTAGGCTCTGCTAATTGTATATAACCGCCCGTTGGCTGCGCTTGCTTTTCGCTCCACAAAACACGATATGTTTGATATTTATCACCCGTATTAATTACGGTAACTTTAGCCGTTCTTTGGCGCTCATCAAAACTAATACGGGTTGGAGAGATAAGTAAATTTGCGTATGCATTTTTTCCTAAAATACATACACTCAGTGCGAGCAGCACTACAACTTTATAAAACATGTTTTTCCTTTAGTAATCAATCGTAATTTCTAATTGTGTGTCGGTAATAAAACTACCATCTAAGTAACCTTGGCTTGTCCCTGTAGTAATTAAACGGCCACCTACTTTTAATAAAAGCTCTCCAAACTCATCGCTAGCTTGCGTTCTAGGTAAATCCACTAGGACCACCGAAAACTTAGCACTATTCGATCCTAGTGCTTCGCTTTGCAATGTTGAATCACTTGTTTTATTAAACGAAACTTGAGTAAGAGGAGGTAAGCCAGTAAATAAAAGCTCTGCGGGGTTCCCCTCTGCTAAAACATAAATACTACCAAATGTAGTAGTTTCACCTTCATGATTAATAGTTATAGAGCTTAAGGTATTATTTTGAGGAATAACTAAAGTGCCAAAATTGAGAGGCTCTTGCTGTATGCTATCGCAATAGAGCGACTTACTAAAAATCAGCAATAGCGAAGCATACAAAAAGCGCATTATTTGCTTAAGCACTTATCAATAAGACACTTCAATATTGAAGCTACCTGAATACTCACCATCAGGATAATCCACACTTGATACACTTGACGAAGTAGACAACGTTGCGCCTATATTAAATGATACAGCGCCGTCAGCTCCTGCTTGTAAGTTAGGAGATCCCTGCGTATAAAGCGCCCCCGCATTTGTTCCACTTGTTATAAAATATGTCCAAGAATCGACAGTAAAGTCGGGCTCATTTACCCCCTGTCCTGCAGAAGACACTATTAAGGTATTTACCGGATCAGTAATAGTTAAAATAGAATTAGGTACTACATCAGACACACTAAAACCAGCAGCCTCACCATCCTCTATTACTGAAATAGTTGCAGTATTACTAACGGGGTTTGACTGTGTAGAAACAGGGCTTGCGTCAGGGTCTGGATTAACCACAAGTGTAGCTTGTTCGCCACCTGTTGGATCTGCAATAGCACGAATAGTACCAAAACTTAAATCGTTATCTTTTGTAAGAACAACCGCATTTTGTACCGTTACTTTTGCTTCAAATGATTCTGTTGCTGCAAAAGAGCTAAACGAACTGGCCGCTGTAACTACAGCTAGTGTAGATAAATAAAACTTCATGCTAAATCCTTATGAGAAAATGGGCCTTATTAAATTTTGCCCAACTGTAATTAGTATCGACCACTAATTCAAATACTTTAATACTATATAAGCTCAAAAGGCTTAGTTTATCAATTATATTGGCTTTCCTATAAATGCAGCGATATCACACGCTTGATCTAATTGATTTACTAAATAACAAAACATGCTTACCTCAGCATTACTTTTAAACGGACCTACACGTAACCCATACAACGTAATATTGCTTTTTTTGTTCTCAAACACTGCAAAACTAAATTGAGAAAATGCATTAGGATAAAACGCCTTAAGCTTTGTAACTTTCGCAATCGCAAAATCGGGATTTAAATACCAACCGAGTTGAGCCCCTACTTTAGACTCATCTATTAAAGCTAGATCTAAATTCTGAGGGGTAGATAATTTAGCCTCAGAAAGAGAATTAACTGTAGTAGGTTCAAGAGGCTTTACAGCTTCGTTGCTATAAGTAATATCTGGTTTTTTTTGGGTTAATAAAGGAGGGTTTTCACTCAATTCGCTTTGAGAAGATAACGCCATAATTAGCAGCTGTAAATCC
Organism: Pseudoalteromonas sp. H103; assembly: GCF_001469205.1. NCBI lineage: Bacteria > Pseudomonadati > Pseudomonadota > Gammaproteobacteria > Alteromonadales > Pseudoalteromonadaceae > Pseudoalteromonas > Pseudoalteromonas sp. H103. The sequence continues at coordinate 430,577 of NZ_LOFG01000012.1, forward strand.
GCTTCCATAGCAGTTAATTTGGCGATGCTATCTTGCTGCATATGCCACTGCGATACGAACTCTTTGACCTGTTTGTCTGTTATTAAGGTATGTTGCGTGCTTTCTTGTTTAACCGTCGCACTAGTACATCCATAAAGACCAAAAGGTATAAGTAAAGTTAGTATTAAATGAAAATTCCTAAAACAGCGCATTAAAAGTACTCAGACAACCTAGATAACATCTCAAAGCAAATTATGCGCCACTTTCAATAAATTTAGTTACAACTTAATAGGTTTATCTGTGTAATTACTTACTATGCAATCAAGCTTATATAGCTTAAATACGTCACAGTCAGCTTTTGCATTTTTAAAGTTTTGGTAAGAGCCTAGCTTCAGCCTGTAAAAAGTTTTGTTATTTATTTTTGCGGTTTCTACATTTGTCAGTATTTTGTCTCTAAATAATGGGGCTGCTTTGGTATTTAGCTCTTTCCATGCCTTTGCTACACCGTTTTGCGAATCAACAGAGGCAACCTGTAATGCAAATACATGTTTAGGTGTATTTAATTTAACAGCTTGCTTTTTATTGCTGTAGTTTTGCTTAACCTGTCGCGGGCGCGATTGCGTACTGCGGGTATTGCGTGGCGAGCGTACTGACTTACTGCTATAGCCTTGGTTAGACTGAGCAATAGCTTTGCTGTTTATAATGTCTATATGGTTTACTAAATAAGTTATTTCTTTTTCTAATTTTAAAATGCGCTCAATACCCGCTCGGGCTTGTTGCCATTGCATGGCGGCATCTTTTAGCTGAGCAAGCTCTAGGGCTGTAATAGATACGTAGTCTGGTGTGTTAGTTTGCGGTGTGTTGCTTGTTTTTATTTCAGGCGTAACACTGCATGCTGTGCCAAATAAAAGCATCAGCAAGCTAAGTAATAGCCCAATGTTATTTTTTTTATGTATAAACATGTATTTGTTGTCCTGAAAGTAGTGCCTTTACACTTACATTTCAGTTAAACATTCTCACAAGAAAGCGTTTAACTTTATTAAGCTTTGAGCTATTAACTTAGCTCTTCGTATGCTTTTTTATGTTTTATAAAACACAATATTGCATACTCCACCCCTTCCTTGAGAGCATTATTTAATACAAATTTAATGCCAGTTAACTTAAACTTTACAACATAAATTACAATCTGTCTGTAATGTCCCTAAAACATTTCTGTTTTAGAGCTTTCTTATTAATGCATATTTATTCTAATGAATAAATATAAAAAAAGGCGCCAAATAGGCGCCTTAAGGTATTAAATAAAATAACTAATTAAATTAGTGTTTTAATAAATGATTTGAGTTCACCTGCAAATTCATCGCGGCGTAGTGCAAATTCAATCGTTGCTTTTAAGTAACCTATTTTACTACCACAATCGTGACTACGGCCTTTAATTGCATAAGCATCAACTTTTTCATGCTCCATTAGCATTGCAATGGCATCTGTTAGCTGAATTTCGTTGCCTGCACCTTGAGGTGTTTTAGCAAGTAATGGCCAAATATTTTCACTTAATACATAACGCCCTACTACAGCTAAGTTAGAAGGAGCTTGATCAACAGGCGGCTTTTCTACCATGTTTGTAATAGGTGAGCTTTCACCTTGCTGTAAGTCAACATCGCCTAAATCAACCACACCAAACTTATCTACTTCATCCATTGGCACTGGCTCAACCATTATTTGGCTGTGTTTTGTTTGCTCAAAATGAGCAATCATTTCAGCTAGGTTGTCTTTTTTTAGATCGCTTTCCACGTCATCAATAATTACATCTGGCAAAATTACAACAAACGGTTCGTTACCAATAATTGGCGCCGCACAGTTAATTGCGTGGCCTAGGCCTTTAGCTTCACCTTGGCGTACGTGAATAATAGTAACGTCTTTAGGGCAAATAGCCTGCACTTCGGCAAGTAATTGCCGCTTAACACGTTTCTCTAATGTGGCTTCTAGCTCAAAGCTTGTATCAAAATGGTTTTCGATAGAATTTTTACTTGAGTGAGTTACAAGTACTATTTCTTTAATACCTGCTGCAACCGCTTCATTTACTACATATTGAATAAGTGGACGGTCTACTATTGGTAGCATTTCTTTAGGGATTGCTTTTGTGGCAGGTAACATACGAGTACCTAGTCCAGCTACTGGGATCACTGCTTTCATTTTAGTTTTCCTTAATCTTTTTATACTGAAAATGGATACTGAATCGGTTCGTGGCTTTGATAGCCCGTTACTTCAAAGTCGTCACGCGTTACCCACGTTTCTATATCTTCTAACGTTTTTATTTTTGGGTTAATTGCTAGTTTAGGCGACTCGAACGGTTCGCGCTTTAATTGCACGTCTCTCATTAGTTCTAGTTGGTTTTCGTAAATATGGGCGTTAGCAATTTTATGATACGCCTTACCTGCTTTATGACCGGTAATTTGAGCTACCAATGCAAGTAAAACAAAACACTGAATTTGATTGAAATTAAGCCCCAGTGGCACATCACAGCTGCGCTGATACGATGTTAAATATAGCGTATCACCAAGCAGTGAAAAAGTATGCGTGTGCATACATGGGCGCAAACAACCAAGCTCAAATTCGCCGGGGTTATAAAAAGTAACGATTTCCCCTCTATCATCAATACCATTTTTTAAGTTATTAATAACTTTAGCAAGCTGATCGAGCGTTGAACCATCTGGTCGCTGCCATCCGCGGCCTTGCACGCCGTAGACGCGGCCCATGTCGTCTTCACCTTTACGACTTGGGTTATTAAGCCATGCGCCGTTGTCGTTAGCATTTGCATCCCAGGTTTTACAGCCAATATCACGAAACTGCTCTGCACTATCGTAACCACGTAAATACCCTAATAACTCAGCAATCGCTGCTTTATAGTAGCTTTTTCGCGTGGTGATCATAGGAAACTTATTATTCGCTACGTCGTACTCTAAGTCAGCGTTTATAACCGTTAAACAACGCGTACCTGTACGCTTATTTTCTACCCACTGGCCTTCGTCAACAATACGCTGACATAATTCTAAATATTGTTTCATGCTGTTTTTATTATGCCTTAGCTGTTTTAACTTGTTGTGGTTGTTTGTATGCCCAAATTAATAAACCTAAACCGCCCACAATCATTGGAAGTGATAATATTTGACCCATCGAAATAAAGTCAGCAAACAGCCCTAGTTGCGCATCTGGTTGACGGAAGTATTCAATGCAGAATCTAAATACACCATAACCTAGTAAAAATACACCCGCTACACTACCCGCTGGACGCGGTTTTTTAATAAACCATTGCAGGATTAAAAAGAGTACTAGGCCTTCAAAAAATGCTTCATATAATTGTGATGGATGACGCGCAAGTGGCCCGCCTGTAGGAAATACCATAGCCCAAGGCACATCGGTCACTCGCCCCCACAGCTCGCCATTAATAAAGTTACCTATTCTTCCAGCTAATAAACCAACAGGGACAAGCGGAGCAACAAAATCGCCAACTTGAAGCAATGATTTTTTGCGTGTCCACGAGAAAATGGCTACAGCTGTTATAACTCCCAGCGTGCCGCCATGAAAAGACATACCACCTTGATCTATTCTAAATAAATAAAGCGGGTTTTCTATAAAGTAACTAAACTGATAAAACAATACATAACCAATACGCCCACCAAGAATTACCCCTAGCATGCCATAAAATAGTAAGTCGCTTACCTGATCTTTTGTCCAACCTGAATTAGGTTTTGCAGCTTGGCGATTAGCGAACCACATCGCAAACGCAAAACCAATTAAATACATTAACCCGTACCAACGTACGCTTAGCGGCCCAACAGAAAAAATTATTGGATCAATTTGAGGAAACTCAAGTGCCATAAAAAATAAACCTTTAGCTAAAAACCATTTTAAGTGCGATAACAACAAGCAATACCGCGAAAACTTTCTTTATTGTATTAACAGGTAAATAATGAGTTGCTTTAGCGCCTATAGGCGCAACAAACCATGATGTAATAACAATCCCAAATAACGCAGGTAAATAAACAAACCCTGCAAAACCATGTTCTAAATCGGTAACTTGCCAACCTGCACTAATATACCCAATAGAACCAAATAAGGCGATAACAATGCCGCAAGCAGCAGCGCAACCTATGGCTTTTTTTATATCTACCGAAAAATAATTAAGCATTGGAACAATAAGCGCCCCACCACCAATACCAATTAAACCAGATAAGCCACCCATTAGAGCCGATATAGCTCCCAAAATAGGGCCTGCTGGTAAAGGCTGCTCCACGACTGCTTTTTTGCGGGTCGACAACACCATCCTCGCAGCAATAAACACGACGCTGATAGCAAACACAGTTCGTAAAATTTGCTCAGGAATGAGACTTGCGGCAAAGCCACTAATTAATGCCCCTAACGCAACGCCTGACATAACCCAAGGAGCTATTTCCCACGGCACATTATCATTTTTATGATGAGCTAACGCTGAAGAGGTTGAAGTAAATAAAATAGAAGCTAGTGAGGTTGCAATAGCAATCACTAGAACGTGGCTTGGAGATGTAACGTCAAACGATAACAGTAACGTACTAAGCACAGGGACAATAATTAAACCGCCACCAATACCTAACAATCCTGCTAAAAAACCGACAACGCAGCCTAGTAGTGCGCAGCTTGCCACTAACAGCCCTAAGTCATACATAGTTATCTCAAATACCTAATAATGTGTTTATATTAAAGGATTATAAAGCCAATAGCATCTGCGGATTGATACTATTTGGGCGTGTAAAATAAATCGCCTAATTGATGCTCTAACATAAAGTTTCGTGTTAAGCGCAATACTTGCTTAGCGGTAGATTGAGCTAAGCACTCGCTAAGTAGCTGCTCCATATCACTCACATTTAAGCGCCTGATCACCCATTTAACTTTATTAAGTGATGATAGGTTCATACTTAAGCGCCTGTATCCCATTGCAATAAGTAAAATCGCACCTTCTGGATCGCCACCAAGTTCACCACATAAACTAAAAGGCAATTCGTACTGCTCACACTCACAAGCCACTTTATTTAACACTCTTAGTACGCCTGGGTGATAAGGGTTAAACAGCTCAGCAACACGTGCATTAGCTCTATCTACAGCTAATAGGTACTGCGTTAAATCATTACTACCGACTGAGCAAAAATCGACTTTTTTTGACCATTCAGGCAACATAAATACGCTCGAAGGCACCTCAAGCATTATACCAATATCAGGTCTTTCTATACTTTGCTCTGGGTACTTTTCACTTAGCTCATAGTACGCTTGCTCAAACAATGCTAAAGATTCATCTACTTCATCGGTGCCACTGATCATTGGCAGCATAATCTTTAAATTACCTAAGCCAATATTTGCTTTTAACATCGCTTTAAGCTGATCTAAAAACAGCTCTGGGTGATCAAGACTAATACGAATACCACGCCATCCTAAAAATGGGTTTTCTTCGGTAATATTAAAATAATCTAAAACTTTATCGCCACCAATATCCAGCGTACGCATAACCACAGGGTTTGGGTGGTAGCTAGTAAGCACTTCGCGGTACCAGTTTTCTTGCTCAAATTGCGAAGGAAACTGGCCTTTTTGCATAAACCAAGCCTCTGTTCTGTAAAGCCCTACGCCATCGCAAATATGTGAACTGCTTTGTTCTGTATTTAGCTCAAGCCCGGCATTTAACAGCAAGCTAATATGCTCACCATCAAGCGTGATTGATTCTGATGTTTGCTCGGCTAAAAAACGGTTATTCAATAAGCCATCTTGGTACTGAAGCTCGGTGTACTCATCTATTAGCATTTGCGATGGGGAAATATATAAACGCCCAGAAAATGCATCCAGAATGAGCGGTTTACCCTCAAACTGTAATAGTGGTAAATCTTCAATACCCCAAATAGCAGGAGTACCCATTGCACGCGTTAAAATAGACGCATGGCTATTAGCTGAACCATTAACACTAACTACACCCGCTAAATGCCCTTTTGGCACTTCTGCAAGCATGGCCGGAGTTAATGTATTAGCAATTAAAATAGTATTTGGTGGGTAATCTTTTATAGCGTGTTCGGTGTTTACTAAATGATGTAGCACACGTAAACCAATGTCTTTAACATCAACCGCACGCTCCTTTATATATGGGTCTTGCATGGCATTAAATTGAGAGATTAAGCGCTCTATTACAATTTTTAATGCACTTTTAGCGCACCAACCTTCTTGTAACTGTACCTCAACATTATGGCCTAAGCTTTTTGCATCAAGTAATTGTTGGTAAACATCAAATACAGCCAACGCTTCATGCGGTATCGAGTCACTTAGCGTCATAGAAAGCGTATTAAATTCTTTTCGGGTCGCGGCTACGGCTTGTGTAAACAAGCGGCGTTGCTCGGTTACATCACTGTCTTTTAAAAGCTCTATAGACTTAAAATCAAGCTTTGGCAGCACGACAAATGCTTGGCCAATTCCTATGCCCGGCGCACTCGATACCCCTTTTAAAACTGATGTTTGATGAGATGATTCGTCTTGTCGCAATACTTCTTTTATTTCAGCATGCGCTAATTGTGATGCAAGTTGTGCAGAGAGCGTAATTAAAAACGATTCTTCATCTTGGCTAAAAACACGGGCCATTTTTTGCTGAACAACAATAACGCCCAATACTTTTTTTTGATGCACCACAGGCACAGATAAAAAAGCATTGTAGCCTTCTTCATTCACTTCGGGGGAGAGTTTAAATCGCGGGTGTGATTTAGCAAATGCTATATTAATTGGCTCTTCGCGCTGGGCAACTAAGCCTACTAAGCCTTCGGTAAAGCCAATTCTAAACTTACCCACCGCATCAGGATTTAACCCTTCGGTAGCCATAAGTACAAAATTGTCTTGGCTGTAATCTGCAAAATAAATGGAGCAGCACTGGGTTTTCATGGCATCTTTAACCATTTGCACAAAGCACACTAAAGCACTGTCTAAATTCGCTTGTTGCGATACAGACTCAGCAATAGACCTAAGTGTAGCCAGCATGTCCTGCTCCTTTATTCTATCGAGAAATTACTACCTTTTACTTCGCCAATGATCTTTGTGTTGTTCTCTTTTATTAAAGGGCATGGCGAAAGGAGCAAACTCCTTCATTACACGTCGATAAACATCCCGTTTAAACGATACTACCTGTCTTACAGGATACCAGTAGCTTACCCAGCGCCAATCATCAAACTCTGGATGATGGGTTTTAAGCAAGTTTACGTCTTCATCTTTACAACGTAGTTTTAATAAAAACCATTTTTGTTTTTGCCCAATACATACCGGACTAGAGTCGCGGCGAATTAATCGTTTGGGTAATTTATAGCGTAACCAATGTTTTGAGCTTGCGACTATTTCTACATCTTCAGGTCGCAGCCCTACTTCCTCATGTAACTCGCGGTACATGGTTTGTTCTGCTGTCTCGCCATCATCAACACCACCTTGGGGAAATTGCCAAGAATGCTGACCATAACGTCTAGCCCAAAAAACCTGTCCCTGATTATTGCAAATTACAATTCCGACATTGGCACGAAAACCTTCGGCATCAATCACCTTAGTGCCTCATTTGTAAGTCGATTTTTAATGATTGTTCCACATTAGCTGCAATACGGCAAACACTATTATAGCCAAGCTAATTTGTAAGCTAAGTTTACGCTTTTGCATAACCCATAAATAATGAAGTGTGAGTAAAAATTTTAAAAATAATCCACCAAAGCTATTGCGGTTATTGTTTTACTCTACTTACTCACAGTTTGTGCATAACTTTTATAAAACACGCTCGTTTTGCAAACAAATCCACAATATAAGATCTAAAAACTCGTGTTCTCCACAGATTCTGTGGATAAACATGTTTATATAGTTGTATTTATCCCAACAACTTTTAATAGCCTTAATCAAAACTGAATATATAATTTAAAAAAAACCAACTAGCTCAGTAACTTAAAGTAAACCGCTCAATTTTATACATGTACAAAATTAACCCAAACAACACGAGCACAAAAAACGAACAACCCTAAAGATATCCACGGCTTAGCCAATTTGCTATCATGGCTATGGTATTTATTCAACCGAAATTAATAGTATGCGACCATCAAAACCACACTCAATTAACGACCTAATGCAGCGCGTGAATAACATTGCTGGATTAACACTTGGCCAACTTGCAAACCAGTATCACTTTAAAACACCTGATGATTTACTTCGTGAAAAAGGCTGGACCGGGCAACTCATTGAATATGTACTAGGGGCTACAGCAGGTTCAAAACCCCTACCCGATTTTGAAGATTTAGGGATAGAGCTAAAAACATTACCAATTTCATACAAGGGTAAGCCACTAGAGACTACGTTTGTATCGGTAACACCTTTAATAAACGTCACCGGTATGACGTGGCATACAAGCTCTGTGCGTAAAAAGCTAAATCATGTTTTATGGTTACCCATACTAAGTGAGCGAGATATAGCCCCTTTTGACAGAACGATAGGCAGCGGCTTTTTGTGGCAACCAACACCTGAGCAAGATGCGTTATTACAGCGTGACTGGGAAGAACAAATGGAGTTAATCGCACTCGGACGAGTAGATGAAATATCAGGCCATTTAGGGGATGCTATACAAATTAGGCCTAAGGCGGCAAACAGCAAAGTTGTTACTGATGCTATTGGTCCACATGGTCAAATTATCAAAACCCTACCACGTGGTTTTTATTTAAAAACCAGTTTTACGGGTGAGATTTTAAAACAGCAGTTTCAGCTTTGATTATACGTAAGTATTAAAAGCTTTAAGTGGGCTCATTTTTACTAAATACGTACATTAGAAGGTCTACTCAGATCTCCTAATAGAAGAGTAGCTGGCATAAAAAATCCCCGCCCGAGCGAGGATTTTATAATCTTAAATTAAAGAGCAGTAATTACTGACCTTTAACTTCTTTAAGACCGTTGTAAGGTGCTTTTGAACCTAGCGCTTCTTCAATACGGAGAAGTTGGTTGTACTTAGCAACACGGTCAGAACGGCTCAATGAACCTGTTTTAATTTGACCTGCAGCAGTACCTACCGCTAAATCAGCAATAGTTGAATCTTCCGTCTCGCCAGAGCGGTGAGAAATAACAACTGTAAAGCCTGCATCTTTTGCCATTTTGATTGCAGCTAACGTCTCAGTTAGTGAACCAATTTGGTTAAACTTAATTAAGATCGAGTTAGCAATACCGTTGTCGATACCACGTTTTAAAATCTTAGTGTTAGTTACGAATAAGTCATCGCCTACTAATTGGATTTTATCACCCATTAGTTTAGTTTGGTGTGCAAAGCCATCCCAATCTGACTCATCTAAGCCATCTTCAATAGACACAATTGGGTATTGCTCAGTAAGCTCTTGTAAGAAGAAGTTAAATTCTTCTGAAGTGAATTTTTTGCCTTCACCTTTAAGATCATAAATGTTTGCTTCTTTGTCGTAAAACTCAGATGCAGCACAATCCATCGCTAAAGTAATATCTTTACCTAACTCGTAACCTGCGTTTGCTACCGCAACTTTAATTGCTGCAAGTGCCGCTTCGTTAGATGCAAGGTTTGGCGCAAAGCCACCTTCATCGCCAACCGCTGTTGAATGACCGTCTGCTTTAAGTACTTTTGCAAGGCTATGAAATACCTCTGCGCCCATACGTAGGCCTTCGCGGAAGTTTGCAGCGCCAACAGGTTGGATCATAAACTCTTGAATATCTACAGAGTTATCTGCGTGCTCACCACCATTGATGATGTTCATCATTGGAAGTGGCATAGAGTAAACACCCGGTGTGCCGTTTAAATCAGCAATGTGCTCGTAAAGCTCTACTTTTTTAGACTGTGCAGCTGCTTTTGCAGTTGCAAGTGATACTGCTAAGATTGCGTTTGCACCTAGTTTTTCTTTGTTTTCAGTGCCGTCTAAATCTAGCATTACTTTATCAACAGCACTTTGCTCTAATGCATTTTGGCCTTTAAGCGCATCTGCGATTTCATTATTAATAAAACCAACAGCGTTTAATACGCCTTTACCTAAGTAACGTGACTTATCACCGTCGCGTAACTCTAATGCTTCGCGAGTACCAGTAGATGCGCCTGAAGGTGCAGCTGCACGACCCCAAGAACCATCTGCTAAATGTACGTCTGCTTCAACAGTTGGGTTACCACGCGAGTCCATAATTTCGCGACCGATTACTTTTACGATTTCTGACATCTTGATTCCTCTATATTCCCAAAATGGTGAGTTCAGCTAACTTTACTACGTTTTGTATAGTTTATACCAATTGCATTTAATTAGTGAGCTATCATAACGCTAAGAAAACAACTCAATAACAAGACACAAATTATGACATATAGTTGTTCTATATGAGTAATTTTTAACGCAATTAGTAAGTTATTTAATCCGATACAATGCTCATGTTTTTAATAAAATGGGTATCAGTCAGCCCTTAAAACAAAAAAGCCGTGCAATATGCACGGCTTTTAAAATTACGAATTAGCTTTTTGGTGAATGTGAGCCGCAGCTACAAACCCTTCAAATAGCGGGTGACCATCACGTGGGGTTGACGTGAATTCCGGGTGGAATTGCGCGGCAATAAACCATGGGTGATCTTTATTTTCGATAATTTCTACTAATTTTTTATCTTCTGATAAACCAGTAAAGCTCAAGCCTGCTTTTTCAAGCGCTTCTACAAAATTATTGTTTACTTCGTAGCGATGACGATGACGTTCAACAATTTCAGCATTACCGTATACTTCATGTACTTTAGAACCTGGTGTTAAATGACATTTTTGTGCGCCTAAGCGCATAGTGCCACCTAAATCAGATTTTTCATCACGTACTTCAACCTTGCCTTCAGCGTCTAACCATTCAGTAATTAAACCAACGACAGGCGCTTCTGAGTTAGCGTTAAATTCTGTAGAGTTTGCATCAGTTAAACCTGCAACATTACGCGCGTATTCAATAAGTGCCACTTGCATACCTAAACAAATACCTAGGTATGGAACTTTGTTTTCACGTGCGTATTTAGCCGCTAAAATTTTACCTTCAACACCACGTCCGCCAAAGCCGCCAGGAACTAAAATAGCATCTAAATGAGATAGTAGTTCTACACCTTTGCTTTCTAAATCTTGTGAGTCTACGTATTCAATATTAATTGTTAAACGATTTTTAAGACCCGCATGTTTTAGTGCTTCGTTAACTGATTTGTATGCATCTGGTAATTCAATGTACTTACCAACCATACCAATTGTTACTTCACCAGTAGGGTTAGACTCTTGATAAAGTACTTGTTCCCACTCAGCAAGATCAGCTTCTGGCGCATCTAAATGAAAGCGACGGCATACAAAATTATCTAATTCTTGAGATTTTAATAGCGCAGGAATTTTATAAATGCTGTCTACGTCTGGTAGTGAAATAACCGCTTTTTCTTCAACATTAGTGAACAATGCAATTTTTGCACGCTCGTTGTTAGGCAGTTTACGGTCTGAACGACAGATAAGAATATCTGGCTGAATACCTACAGAGCGCAACTCTTTAACAGAATGCTGAGTTGGTTTTGTTTTCACTTCACCCGCAGGGCCTAAAAATGGCACTAGCGTTAAGTGAATAAATAGCGCGCGTTCGCGGCCAATTTCAGTACCCATTTGACGAATTGCTTCAATAAACGGTTGTGATTCAATATCACCTACTGTACCGCCAATTTCTACAATCGCAATTTCATGACCTTCAGCACCGTCGTATACGCGTTGCTTAATGTCATTTGTAATATGTGGAATAACCTGAATAGTTGCACCTAGGTATTCACCACGGCGCTCACGACGTAACACGTCTTCGTATACACGCCCTTGTGTAAAGTTATTACGACTAGTCATTTTGGTACGAATAAAACGCTCGTAGTGACCTAAGTCAAGGTCAGTCTCTGCGCCGTCTTCTGTAACGTATACTTCACCGTGTTGAATTGGGCTCATTGTGCCTGGGTCAACGTTGATGTAAGGATCCAGCTTTAAAATGGTAACGTCTAAACCACGGGCCTCTAAAATAGCGGCTAGTGATGCTGCTGCAATACCTTTACCCAACGAAGAAACAACCCCGCCAGTAACGAAGATAAATTTTGTACTCATGCGAACCCTAGAATATCAGGAATTAAAAGGAATATAACACCCGAGAAAGAGACTCTGGGTATATCATCAAGACGGGGCGAAATTGTACCAAAACACGCCAGCGCAATCCAGCTAAAAATAGTAAATGCGCGCACAAAAAATGTGCATTTTTTAACATTAAACCTATTTCACTTTTTTAATGGCATCCCACGCGTTGTCCATTTCTTCTAGGCTCGCAGTATCTAAACTTTTGCCTTGAGCAATTAAGTACGCTTGTACCTTTTCAAACCGCGCTGAAAACTTATCATTTGCTTGTCTTAAAAGTTGTTCAGGGTCGCGTTTAACATGGCGAGCAACATTAACAGTGGCAAACAGTAAGTCGCCTATTTCTTCTGCTGTATGCTCAGATAGAGGATCGTGTTCGAGCGCTTCTTTTACTTCTAATACTTCTTCGCTCACTTTATCAAGTGCGCCATGATAGCTTGGCCAATCAAACCCTAAGCCAGCAACACGTTGCTGAATTTTTTTAGCTTTACTAAGGCTTGGCATATTTGCCGGAATATCTTGCCAAAGCGAAGTATTAACCGGTGAAGCTTTTTCAGCACGTTCTTGTGCTTTAATTGCTTGCCATTGCTTTGCTAACTGCTCGTCAGTTAACGCTTGCTGCTCGTTAAATACATGAGGGTGGCGGCGCACAAGTTTAGTGCTTAGCTGATTTATAATATCATCAAAATCAAATAAGTTTTGCTCTTTAGCTAACTGGGCATAAAACACAATTTGAAAAAGTAAATCGCCAAGCTCATTTTTAAGCTCACCTAAATTATTAGTCTCTATGCAATCGGCAACCTCGTACGCCTCTTCTAGGGTATGAGGAACAATTGATTTGAAATCTTGCTTAAGATCCCACGGGCACCCGCCGTTAGGATCTCGCAAGGTTTGCATAATATTTAAAAGCTCAGTTAATGCGTTTTTATCTGTCATGTTTATTGGCTGCGCTTAGCATCGTGAACACCTTCAATCTGAAGTAGTTTTGAAAGTACTCGATTAGTACCTGATAAGTCATGTACTTCTATTTGCATAGTAAATACGGCAAGTTGGTCTGCGCCAACCGTATTTACGTTCATGTTTAATACGTTGACCTTTTCATTAGCAAGCACAGAGCTTATATCGCGGATTAAACCAGACCGATCGCTGGCCTCAATTTTTATGCTCAGTGCATAAGAGCCATTAATATCGTCAGACCAACTTACTGAGATCACGCGTTCAGGATGCTGTGTTTTTAAGTTATTAAATGCGTCGCAGTCATCTTTATGAACACCAATACCACGGCCTTGGGTTATATAGCCAATTATTTGGTCGCCAGGCACAGGACGACAACACTTAGCTACATGACTCATTAAGCTACCAACACCGTCCACTACAATGCCGTTTTTATCACCCGTTACTTTACTTGGTGCTTTAAAACGTATAACCGGTTCATCTTCTGTACGGTCGCTAACAAAGTTAAGCATTTGGTTTAAGCGTACATCACCTGCGCCAATGGCAACCATTAAGTCATCGAGCTCTTTAAAATTAAAGCGCTTGATGGCGGGATCTAAATCTTTGTAGGTTAAATCAAGCTTTTGTAACTCACTGTCGAGGATTTCTTTACCCGCACTTAGGTTTTTATCGCGGTCGAGCTGCTTAAACCAGTGATGTATTTTAGCTCTTGCACGTGATGATTTAATATAACCTAATGATGGATTAAGCCAGTCTCGGCTTGGATTAGGTTGCTTTTGAGTAAGTATCTCTACTTGATCACCCGTTGATAACTGATGTGTAAACGGCACTATTTTGCCAAATACTTTAGCGCCTATGCACCTGTGACCTACGTTTGAGTGAATGTAGTAGGCAAAATCAAGCGGTGTAGCACCTAATGGTAAATCAATAATATCGCCACTTGGGGTAAAAATGTACACACGGTCTTCTACTACTTGGTTTTTTAGCTCTTCGGCTAAATCGCCCCCATCAACGACTTCTTCTTGCCATTGTAGTAATTTACGCAGCCAACTAATTTTTTGCTCGTAACCTGAGCCTCGTCCAGGTAATGCGCCTTCTTTATACATCCAGTGCGCAGCAACACCTAGCTCAGCATCTTGATGCATATCGCTGGTGCGTATTTGTATTTCTACGGTTTTGCCCTCAGGGCCAAATACCACGGTATGAATTGATTGATAGCCATTTTGTTTAGGCGTTGCTACGTAGTCGTCAAACTCTTTATTTAAGTGGCGCCAATTAGTATGAACAATGCCAAGCGCGCCATAACAATCTTGTAGACGCTCAACCACAATACGCATTGCGCGAATATCAAAAAGCTGATCAAACTCGTAGTTTTTCTGCTGCATTTTTTTAAAAATGCTGTAGATATGTTTAGGCCGCCCGTACACTTGCGCTTCTATACCGGCCTCACTTAAGCGGTTTTTTACCTGCTCAACCATATCTTCCATATAGGCTTCGCGAGCAAGTCGTTTATCATCTAACTGTTTGGCAATGCCTTTGTAGGTATCTGGGTGTAAATACCTGAACGATAAATCTTCAAGCTCCCATTTTAATTGCCCTATTCCTAAACGGTTTGCAAGTGGTGCAAAAATATCGGCTGTTTCTTTTGCGGCAATAACTCGCTCTTCTTCGTCGGCATCTTTTACATTACGTAAATGACATACCTGCTCTGCAAGTTTAATAACAACAGCGCGTACATCTTCAACCATGGTTAATAGCATTTTTCGGATATTATCGACCTGCATAGTGCCTTTACCTTGGTGCGATAAAGTACTAATAGTGGCCATTTGCGCTACACCCGTTAGCAGCATAGCAATGTTATTACCTAGCTGCTCTTCTATGATTTCAAGCGATATAAGATCATTTAAAAAATAAGGCGTTAAATATGCAGTAGCTAACGATTCAGGGTCAAGATTTAGCTCAGCTAAAATTTCTACCATTTCGATTGCTGTGTTTTGCCGGCTTTGGTTATCACATTTATCGCACAGGGCTTGGGCTTGATTTAGTAGCTCTGTTTTTTCCTCAGACAAGCCAAGTAACGAAAGCCGCGTGCTAAAGTCTGTACTCTCATCTTGTTGATGTGATTGTCGTGTAGCTACCATAGTGCGCTTTACCTCCGTTGAAATAACGCCATAGTTTCGATATGCCCTGTATGAGGGAACATATTCATTAGCCCAATTTTATTAAGATCAAAGCCTGCTTGCGAAATAATTGCACTGTCACGGGCTAAAGTAACAGGGTCACAAGACACATATAAAATAGTTTTAAACTGCTTCAGTGGTAATTGCTCCAAAACAGCCATTGCACCTGTACGAGAAGGGTCAAGCACGAGTACGTCTAACTCTTTACTAAACCACGGCGCGTTTTGCATATTTTGCGTTAAATCAAAACAATGAAACTGCGTATTAGTAATTTGGTTAGTTTGCGCATTTTGAGCAGCCATTGCAACAGCTGAAGTGACGCCTTCAACACCAATTACCGATTTGGCTTGTTTTGCCAACACTAATGAGAAATTACCAATACCACAAAACAAATCTAATAGATTTTCGTCCCCATTTAAATTAAGCCAATTTGCAGCTTGCTTTAACATAGCTTCGTTAACTTGCGCATTAACTTGAATAAAATTACTTAAACCAAATTCAAATTTTATATCTAAATCTTTAAGGTAATAAAATGGCATCGCTAAGTGCGAATGATCAATAACGTCACTCTCGCTTTGCCATACAATAGTATATTGCTGGTTAAGTGCAGCTTGCTCAACTATTGCCTTAAATTCATCGTTAATTGTTTTTGTGTGACGAATAACCACAAAGTTTTGCTCATCACTTTGGCATAACTGCAGGTGACTTATACTGTGAAGCGCTTTATGTTGATTAATTAACTCATCAAAAAGAGTAAATACATTTGCAAAAACATCATTAAGTACCGCGCATTTATTAATACTTACAATGTTTTTAGAGCCACTGGCTCTATAGCCTACACGCATTTTTTTAGCGGCTTTATCAAACATAACGGCAATCCGAGCACTGCGCCTGTAATGAGTTGATTTGCTCAATAGCGGAGTTTGCCAATTCAGCTCTTTTAATTTAGCAAATTTATTAAATAATTGAGTAACCGCTGTTTGCTTTTCAATAACTTGCTGAGCAACTTCTAGGTGCTGTAACTGGCAACCACCGCAGTGATTATAATGCTCGCAAAATGCATCTGTTCTAAATTCACTGGCGTTTATTACTTTTATTACCTTAGCACTACTGTATTTCGCTTTATCTTCAACAAGTGTTGCTTTAACCGTTTCATTAGGTAATGCACCACTTACAAAACACACTTTATTTTTATGCTTAGCAATACCACTCCCTTGGTGATCTATACCTGTGATATTTAATTCTAATGTTTGTTGCTTAAGCGGTTTTTTTTTCGCTTTAAAAATTTGCGCCATTAGGCATTACCTTCACTTTATTTGTAATGCACCTATGTTTAGATGCTTTAGAATGCGAGTTGAACCGTATATACTCAAATCATACTAATAATGATAATAACGCTCCCATTATGACCAAATTAGGCTTACGCGATTCTGTTTTAACACTGACCCTGATCCCAACGGTGATCATAGGATTACTACTTGGTGGCTATTTTACAATAAATCGTTACATTGAGCTTGATGAAATTTTATATCAACAAGGCGCAACTATTTCTGAGCCGCTTGCTATTGCCCTTGAGCAACCTATGCTTGAAAAAAACAAACAATTATTAAATCGCCTTATTAGCTATACACATAACAAACACTCCCCTGCAGTCAAATCGATAGCGATTTTTGATAAAAATAATGAGCTGTTAATGACCAGTAATTACCACCGCTCATTTGACAAGCTTATTAACCAGCAAACACTACAAAATTTAAAAACGACTCATGTGCAAAAAAATGCAGAGCTCATCACTTTTTTTACGCCAGTAATTAACCATACAAGTCATGATTCTAAATGGGACCCTTCGGCTTTTCAGTCATCACTTGGTACTGTAATTTTACAATTAAATAAAGACCAAGCCGTTATTGGCCAGCAACGAGCGCTATTAATTAGCGGTATTGTTATTATTTTGTCGCTGGTGTTTGCCGCTATTTTGGCATTAAGACTTAGCCGTATGTTTATGAACCCTCTTAATAAGTTAGTACTTGCCACCGACAAACTTGTTGAAGGAAAAAGAAACACTGGCTTAACCGATAGCATGATTGGTGAATTTGAGCTGCTACGCGAAGGTTTAAATACCATTGCTCACACTATGGTGATGCAAAAAGATGAGATGCAAAAAAATATTGACCAAGCAACCAGCGACTACCGTGAAACACTTGAGCAATATGAAACCTCAAATATAGAACTCTCATTTGCTAAAAAAGAAGCGCAAGACGCTAACCGAGTTAAATCAGACTTTTTAGCTAAAATGAGTCACGAGCTGCGCACTCCGCTTAATGGTGTTATTGGCTTTACCCGCCAACTTTATAAAACGCCACTTAATAAAAATCAAAAAGATTACCTTGATACAATTATGCTCTCGGCAAATAGTTTAATGACCATAATTAGCGATATTTTAGATTTTTCTAAACTTGAAGCGGGTGCAATGGAGCTTGAGTCAATTCAGTTTCAACTTCGCGATGCTGTTAATGAGGTAATGACATTACTAGCGCCTAGTGCACACGAAAAACAATTAGAGTTATCTATATACATAAACCAGCACGTACCAGATGATTTAACCGGCGACCCAACGCGCTTTAAACAAGTTTTAATAAACCTTTTAAGCAACGCGATTAAGTTTACTGAGAAAGGCTCAATTAAGGTCGATATAAGTCACCGGTTACTCGATGACGAGCGTGCTTCTTTATTGGTTTCGGTAACCGATACTGGTGTGGGTATCCCTATGGATAAACAGGATTCACTATTCACCCCTTTTGGCCAAGCAGATTCAAGTATTACACGTAAATTTGGTGGCACAGGCCTGGGGCTTATTATTACCAAGCATATAGTTGAGGCGATGAGCGGCCGCATTACATTAAACTCAGCACCAGGTAACGGCACATGTTTTACATTCAATAGTGTATTTAACTTACCAAACCATATATTTACTAACGACTTACCATCGAAATCGCTCATTGGTAAGCGTATTTTATATTTAGAGCCGCATGAACATACACACCATGCAGTGCTTTCATTATTAACTCAGTGGCAATCAAACGTAACAGCGTGCTTTAACGAGACCAGCTTTTTAGATGCTATAAAAAATAGCGAATATAAATATGATATTTGTTTAATTGGCCATATGGCGTCTGTTGATGATATGCAGCAGCTAAAAAGCTATGTAAAAGCCGTACGTGAATCAACCGACTACTTATATTTAATGCTTAATACTGTATCGCACAATATGCGAGAAGCGTTTATAGGCAGTGGCGCTGACGCTTGTTTGAGTAAACCGCTTAATCACCGTAAGTTATGTGAAGTACTTGCTGCGCCTTATAGACTTGATCACCCTACTCATAATATTGAGCAAAATGAGCAAGCTTTATTACCATTAAAAGTGCTTGTTGTTGACGATAACGACGCTAACTTAAAACTTATTTGTACGTTATTAAAAGAGCAAGTAGAGGTTGTAGAAACCGCTCATAATGGCTCTCAAGCATACAGCTTAAGCAAAAGTCATAAGTACGATGTGATATTTATGGATATACAAATGCCAATAATGGATGGCATTACCGCATGTAAGCTTATTCGCGAATCATCATTAAATGAAGATACACCTATTATTGCAGTAACAGCCCATGCGCTTCACAGTGAAAAAGAACAACTTTTAAAAGATGGTTTTAAAGGCTATTTAACTAAGCCTATTGATGAGGATATGTTAAGCCAAATTATTTGCGATCATAGCCCACAAACACCTATAAACCGTGATAAAGCTAAAATAGATATTCCACAAAGCCCTGCTCCATTTCAAAGTACTCGAATTGACTGGGCGCAGGCATTGCAACGTGCTGGCGGCAAAAGCGAGTTAGCACTCGAGATGCTTAATATGCTACTGCTAAGTGTGCCTGAAACACTCACACTCCTTGCTAAAGCTATTGAAAGTAATGATTGTAAGCAAGTACTTAGCATAGTGCACAAGTTTCATGGTGCATGTTGTTACACCGGCGTACCTAAGCTTAAATCACTAGCAGAAACCATTGAAACATCACTTAAAAGTGAATGCATACTAGAGAATATTGAACCTGAGTTATTTGAGCTTCAAGATGAGCTTGAAAATTTATTAGCTGATGCCAATGTCACCGAGCTTCAACGCTAGCTTACGGCTACTTAAACTAAGTTTCTTAAATTCAGTAACTTAAATTTAGTTACTTAAACTAAAAAAGCGCAGTAAAACTGCGCTTTTGTAAAATTTAAATCAAAGATAAAAATTACATTCTTGCTTCAATCATTAATCGCTTCATATCGCGCACGGCTTTATCAAGGCCATCTATAGCTGCACGAGCTATAATAGCGTGGCCAATGTTTAGCTCGTATATTTCGGGCATTTCAGCAATTGGCTTAACGTTATGATAATGAAGGCCATGTCCTGCATTTACAATTAAGCCTATGCTTGCTGCATATTTAACGCCTTCGCGAATGTGCTCAAGCTCTTTATGTAAGTCAGTGTCATTAGTAGCGTCGGCATATGCGCCAGTGTGTATTTCAACAAATGGAGCGCCACATTCTTTTGCTGCGTCTAACTGCACTTTATCTGCATCAATAAATAGCGATACTTTAATGCCCGCATCACCAAGAGTTTTAGTCGCAGCTTTAATTTTATCTATATTGCCAGCTACATTTAAGCCACCCTCAGTCGTTAGCTCTTCACGTTTTTCAGGTACTAAACACACGTACTCAGGTTTTACTTCAAGCGCTATTTTTATCATTTCATCGGTAACAGCGGTTTCAAGATTCATACGAGTTTGAATAGTTTTAGCCATTACATAAACGTCACGGTCTTGAATATGGCGTCTGTCTTCACGTAAATGAATCGTAATGCCATCAGCACCTGCGTGCTCAGCTACACTGGCTGCGTGAGCCGGATCTGGGTAGTTTGTTCCACGTGCTTGGCGAAGTGTTGCAATATGATCTACGTTTACACCTAAAAGAATATCTTTCATTGTTCTACCTGTAAAATTACGTTTATTGAGAGGCCATAAATAGCTCACGGCTTTTTAATGGTTTACTACCTAGTAAGGGCTTTAATAAATAGCGACTTAATTGCTTTGCCATATATAGCACATCGCTTTGGCTAAAGTCATGATTTGCAATTGCATTAAGCTGTTTACCACTAAATCCTGAGCGTACATCGTCTTGCATTAAAAAACCAAGCTCAGGGAAATAGCTATACGTAAGCGCTTCGTCTATTGGCTCACCGCTTGCGTCAAAACTAAAATCGACACCGTAGCCTAAAAGCTCTAACAATTGAAACTCGTATGAGCGCAGCACAGCTTGCAAATTAGCACCGCTATTAAGGTTACCAAGGTGAGATTTGTAAAGTTCAAATACTTGTTCAATGGGTTCATTAACAGGCACAATACGATTAGTTAATTCATTTAAATAAAAACCACAGTATAACTCGTCACCTTTTAAATAATGCGGGTTACCATGTAATTCGAATTTATTGATATATTTTAAATCATACTTGCCGCTGTAGTGAACAAGTAATGCCTGAAACGGCTGAAGTTGTGCTTTATGCTTAGTGGCCTGGCGGCCACTAATTCGCGCCAGCATTCTTAACTGGCCCACGCCCTCTACCAGCATATCAAGCATTACTTGGGAGTCACTATAAGGACGCCGATGTAACAAATACGCTGTGTAGAAGTCGCTATCCATTCATTAAGCTGCTTATTGGTTTAGTCTTCACCGTAACCTAAGCTTCTAAGTGCTCGTTCGTCATCAGCCCAACCAGATTTAACTTTTACCCAAAGTTCCAAAAATACTTTGTTGTCGAGCATTTCTTCAATGTCTTTACGGGCTTCACGGCCAATCGTTTTTAGCTTTTCGCCTTTATTACCGATTACCATGCGCTTTTGTGTTTCACGCTCAACAAGTATTAACCCGTTGATATGCCATACACCGTTTTCTTGCCATTTAAACTGCTCTATTTCAACAGTTACAGAATATGGAAGTTCTTCACCCATGAAGCGCATTAGCTTTTCACGAATAACCTCTGCTGCCATAAAGCGCATAGAACGATCGGTAACGTAATCTTCAGGGAAGTAAAACTCACAAGGAGGTAAGCGTTTAGTTACTTCTGCTTTGATCAAATCAACGTTTTTACCTTGTGTTGCCGATACTGGCATAATGCCAACAAAATCAAACTTGTCACCAAGCTCTTTCATGTGAGGTAGCACTAAATCGCGGTTTTTAACTTGGTCAATTTTATTTATAACCAATAATACCGGCTTACCACTTTGCGATACCTTATTAAGTACCATTTCGTCATCAGCATTCCAATGAGTGCCTTCAACAACAAAAATAATAAGTTCTACATCACCAATTGAACTAGACGCTGCACGGTTCATTAAACGGTTAATAGCACGCTTTTCTTCAACGTGAAGACCTGGTGTATCTATGTATACCGCTTGGTGTTTACCTTCGGTATGAATACCCATAATACGGTGGCGTGTAGTTTGTGGTTTGCGCGAGGTAATACTTACTTTTTGCTCAATGATTTCATTAAGTAAAGTTGATTTACCTACGTTTGGGCGACCAACAATGGCAACCATTCCACAAAATGTATCTACATCACCTTCATGAGGTTGTATTAAGGTATCAAGGTTCATTTTTAAGTATCTTCAATGCTTTTTCGGCAGCTTTTTGTTCGGCTTTACGGCGCGAGCTACCAACAGAAATTATGCTATCCATTCCATCAACAATACATTCAACCGTGAATGTTTGATTATGTGCTTGGCCTTTAGTGTCAACAACAGTGTAACCCGGTAAAGATAATTTACGGGCTTGTAGATACTCTTGCAGCAGGGTCTTCGGATCTTTTTGATTAAGCCCTGGTGAAATAGCATCAAGTCGAGACTCGTACCACGCTAAAATTAGTTCTCCGCAGCGTTCAATATCTGAATCTAAAAATACTGCGCCAATAATGGCTTCAACTGCGTCAGCGAGTGTAGACTCACGGCGGAAACCTCCACTTTTAAGCTCACCCGGCCCCAAGCGCAAGTAATCGCCTAGGCCAAATTCGAGACCAAATTCAGCAAGAGTTTGGCCACGCACAAGCGTAGAACGCATACGGCTTAAATCGCCTTCGCGTGCTTTTGGAAATTTAGCATAAAGCGCATTGGCAATTACAAAGCTTAATATTGAGTCGCCTAAAAACTCTAGTCGCTCATTATGTTGACCTTTGTGGCTGCGGTGCGTCATTGCTTGTTCAAGTAAACCTTGATCAGCAAATACATAGCCAATTCTATTATATAATTCTGTTACATTTTTTTTCATTGTTACTGAATATTACCTAGGCGTTCAAAACGAACACCAGTTGGAACCCATCCTGGTAAAACATCATCTGGGCCATTTTCAAATTCAAAACTCATCCATATAAAGACAGCTTTACCCACCAAGTTTTCTTTTGGTACAAAGCCCCAAAAGCGACTATCTTGGCTGTTATCGCGGTTATCACCCATCATAAAATAATGATCAGCAGGTACAGTCCATTCATCTGAAGGTGTGCCTGGTTGCTGATAGTAACGCCCTTTTCTTTCAGGTGCGCGTGGGTTGATTAAAATGTCGTGCTTAAGTGTAGTTAAATTTTCGTTTACACGTGCAAGCGACATTTGGCCTTGTTTAAATTCGTTATCATTAATTAGTTTAAAATCAATTTTATTGAATTCATTGCATAGAAGCTCACCCTGTTGGGTTTCACCTTCTTTACAGTTTGGTTGAATATATAAACGCTTATCGCGATAAACAATTTTATCGCCCGGTAAACCAATTGCGCGTTTAATATAATCAACTCTTTCATCTAACGGGTATTTAAAAACAACAATATCACCACGTTCTGGCTCACCCATATCAACTAACTGAGTACGCC
Source organism: Pseudoalteromonas sp. H103 (assembly GCF_001469205.1). Taxonomy (NCBI): domain Bacteria; kingdom Pseudomonadati; phylum Pseudomonadota; class Gammaproteobacteria; order Alteromonadales; family Pseudoalteromonadaceae; genus Pseudoalteromonas; species Pseudoalteromonas sp. H103. Next base: position 453,810 of record NZ_LOFG01000012.1, read on the forward strand.
AAACTGGGTCTTTAATTCCGTAAGAATATTTTTGCACTAAAATAAAGTCGCCAACTAATAAAGTAGGCATCATTGAACCTGATGGAATCTGAAACGGTTCAAAAATAAATGACCTAAAAATAGTAATAGCTGCAATCATCGGAAAAATCGACTTTGCAGTTTCAGTTATTACTGGTTCTGGTGCTATTAGTGCAGCTGTTTCTTCATCTAACTGGCTGCCAGCAGAGGTTTGCGCTATAGCCAAACGCTCTTGCCTTTTTGGCGCATACAACAGGTGATCTATTAACCATATTAAACCTGAGCCTAAGGTTAATAACACCAATAAAACTGAAAAGTAACCAGCCATCTATAATCCTTTGTTTTTATTTACCAACTTTCAAAATAGCTAAAAACGCTTCTTGAGGCACTTCAACATTACCTAGTTGCTTCATTCGTTTTTTACCATCTTTTTGCTTTTGCAGTAGCTTTTTCTTACGACTCACGTCACCACCGTAACATTTAGCTATTACGTTTTTACGTAACTGCTTAACCGTTGTACGCGCAATAACATGCTGTCCGATAGCTGCTTGAATCGCAATATCAAACATTTGACGCGGGATGAGCTCTTTAAGCGCATCAGCAAGCTGACGACCACGCGATTGAGCGCTATCTCTGTGTACAATAATTGCTAACGCATCAACACGCTCACCGTTAATAAGTATATCAACGCGTACCATGTCTGAGGTTTGAAAGTGCTTAAAGTTATAATCAAGTGATGCAAAACCACGACTTGTTGATTTTAACTTATCAAAAAAGTCCATTACCACTTCAGCCATCGGTAGCTCATACGTCACAGCTACTTGCTTACCGTGGTAACTCATTTTGGTTTGTACACCACGCTTATCAACACATAACGTAATAACACTACCTAAATACTCTTGAGGAACAAGAATATTAGCCTCTACTACTGGCTCACGAATTTCTAAAATATCGTTTACCGCAGGTAAATCAGATGGATTATCAATCTGAGTAGTACCTTCTTTAGTAACTACTTCGTAGATTACAGTAGGTGCCGTCGTAATTAAATCAATATCGTATTCACGCTCTAAACGTTCTTGAATAATTTCCATGTGTAGCATTCCTAAAAAGCCACAGCGGAAACCAAAACCAAGTGCGGTCGAATTCTCTGGTTCAAAGAATAACGACGCATCGTTTAAGCTTAATTTATTTAGTGCATCACGGAACGATTCATATTCATCAGATGCAATTGGGAACATACCGGCATAAACCTGTGGCTTAATTTTTTGAAAGCCTGGTAAACGAAGCGGTGCTGCATTTTTTTGATGAGTAATGGTGTCGCCAACTGGCGCACCGTGTATTTCTTTAATACCCGCAATAACAAAACCTACTTCGCCAGTACGTAAAATACCGGTATTTGTTTGCTTAGGGGTAAAAATACCAACATGGTCAGCGGTATGAACGTGCTCGTTTGACATTATTTTTATTTTGTCGCCCGCGCGTAGTTCACCATGCTTAATACGTACAAGTGATACAACACCTTGGTATGGGTCAAACCACGAGTCAATAATAAGTGCTTGTAAAGGCGCTTCTTTATCACCTTCTGGTGGCGGAACGTCTTTAACAATCATTTCAAGAACTTCGGCAATACCTACACCTGTTTTAGCGCTACACTGCACAGCGTCTAAGGCATCAATGCCAATAATATCTTCAATTTCTTCAGCTACACGAAGCGGATCTGCTTGCGGTAAATCAATTTTGTTAAGTACAGGAATTACTTCTAAGTCCATTTCGATAGCGGTATAACAGTTTGCCAATGTTTGCGCTTCTACGCCTTGGCCTGCATCTACTACTAATAATGCACCTTCACACGCAGCTAATGAACGAGATACTTCATAAGTAAAATCAACATGCCCTGGCGTGTCGATGAAGTTAAGTTGGTATGTTTCACCATCATTTGCTTTGTAGTTCAACGTTACACTTTGCGCTTTAATGGTAATACCACGTTCGCGCTCAATGTCCATTGAATCCAAAACCTGCTTCTGCATTTCACGGTCGGTTAAACCGCCACAAACTTGGATCAAACGGTCAGAAAGGGTCGATTTACCATGGTCAATGTGGGCGATGATCGAAAAATTACGGATATGCTTCATAAACTGGATTCTAAACTTCTATTTTAATGGACTAAGTACATACACCTAAGTGACTTGAAAATACTTGCTTTAGGATGCCACAAGTTTAGTTTATAACTTTCACACTAAACTTACGCTTTTTAAGGTGGGTTAAAATTATTTTATAGCTTGAATAACATTGATTTAGAGCCGTTTAGCCTAAATAACTTTCCTCGCGTAAAACAATTATAAAAACCACGGCTCCTTGTATTTCCAAGTTACTTTGGTATAAAACGGCAATTTTACATTTAATTGGCGTCAATCACCATCTATTTGCGTTAAAGGAATACTAATTGGATGAATTTTTATAACTTTTATATCGTGCTTAAGAGATTTAACACGTGTTTTAGCAATAAAATAACCACTTATCCCACCTAAAACCGCTGCTAAAATTTGCCAGCCTTCACTAGCTATAAATAACTGAGCTGCAATAAAAGCAAAAATCAGGCTTAAAAATAACGGTAGCATGTAAACAGCAAAAGCATGTTTAACCATATGGCTATCATCAAGAGACAGTGTGACTTTTTGACCGACCTCTACGGGGGATTCAAATTTAAAGGGGAATGTTTTTTTAGCCGTGCCAAATAGCTTACCAAACACTTGTGAACCACAACGTCCGTTGCAGCCTTCGCAAGCTTGTTTTTGCTGGGCTTCTAAATGTGCAGTGTGGCCATCGAGGGCCACAACTGTGAGGGTCTGTTCTATCATAACAATCCTTACGAATCGTTTATAATGCGCGGGTTACTGACTCTGCTATTGCTTTTGCGGTCATACTTGGCACATTACCAACAACGGATACATCGAAATTACCGCCATTATGCACATATACAGTCGTTGCACCAGAAGTTAATGCACCGCTTAAACGCTTGCCCGGTAATGGGCGCTGAATAAATACCGACACTTCTACAAACCCGTCTGAGAACAGGTAATAGTCTGTAAGTTCATTATTTAAATCGAGCTTATGGCGGTCTGATTTTAGAAGTTCAAAACCATCTGGCAACCAACTAATTTTCCAGTTTGTGGCCGTGCTATCGTTATTGTTCAATGCATCATTTGGTAAAGGCGTTGGAAAATTACGATTAAGTACTTCAAGTAACATAGCCGCAGGCTGCTCTGTTACGCTAATATGCGTAAGCTGCAACTGCTCAAGAGCTTCGCCTTCATGATTAACGTACGCTGCTTTTAATAAAAGCGACGACTCCATATCAAGCCAAATCCAATAGTTATATTTATACTCGTCTTTAGATTCTATTCGCACTAGCTGCGCAGCACGCCCAGCTATTCGCCCTTTTCCACCTAAAACAAAGTCATAATGCGCACTTAAGCGCTCGATATCTTTGAATAATACTTCAGGAATTGGACCCGCTATTGAGTCTGTTTTTAAAGAGTAAGGCTGAGATTGCGGCTCAAAGTAAGTAACTTGATTATCAACACGAACCATTTCTAAACCAGCGCCGTTAAGCAAGCTTAAATGCTCAAGTTCTGTTTCGCCCTGAAGCGCATGTACCCATCGATAGGGTTCCATTGCTTTACCTTTAACGACCACAAACGAGGCGTCAAAATTACGGGTGTGAACGGCATTCGCCATTTTAAGTAATAAATCTTTGGCAGGATTTGTGTCGTTGGCAAAGGCATTTACGCTTACGACCAACGACAGAACAAAAGTGATTACTTTCATTTAATTAGTTTTTTTCCTCAGACGCTTTGGTGCTAGTTTGCGCTGTTTCTAAAGAATTCGCAACTCGGGCTTGGCGTTGGTGCTCTAAAACTAACGCGCCAATACGTTGCTGTTGTAACTCACGTAAACCTTGCTCTGCATTTTCAAGGGCAGGCTCTGATGAGTAACTTACCGGAGATGCCATACCTGTTAACGGAGTCGTTTGCAGTAATGGAATTTCACTTTGTTGCTCGTTATTGCTTTGTGGCAAGGTGTTTACACCTACAATGGCAAACATCGCTACACTTGCTGCAATAGCAAGTTGTGCAACAGGTTTACGCCAATTAAAAGCAACTACGTTGTTGTCTTTTTCGGTTGAGCTTTGCGGCTTATTTGCTGCTTTAGGCTGAGAAAAATCAGCGTATACAGGCTCACTTTCTAGCGCTAGTGCAACGCGATCGCTAATATCAATATGGATGTCGTTGTTATTTTTTTGAGCACGCATCGCATCACCAATTAACGCATAACGACCGAACGTAGTTACATCTTGCTCTGCAATTGTTGCATCAGCTAAATGTTGCTCGCCGTCAAGTAATGCTGATAACGCTTCGTTATCTAACTTGCTAACGTGTGCTTTTGTCATACTAAGACTCGCCTATTAATGGGTTTAATTTGTTATCTATTGCTTCACGGGCTCTAAATATACGCGAACGTACAGTGCCAACTGGGCAATCCATTACCACGGCTATTTCTTCATAGCTCATCCCTTCAATTTCTCTTAGGGTAATCGCGGTTTTAAGGTCTTCAGGCAAACTATCAATCGTATTAAAAATAACAGCGCGTACTTCTTCGCTTAAAAGTAGGTTTTCAGGAGATGCATTAGAACGCATTGAATCTGCACCATCGTAAAACTCGGCATCTTCGGCGTCTATATCATTCGCTGGCGGCTTACGCCCCTGGGCTACTAAGTAATTTTTAGCACAATTAACGGCAATACGGTATAACCACGTGTAAAAGGCGCTGTCCCCTCTAAAGTTAGGAAGTGCACGGTAAGCTTTAATAAACGCTTCTTGTGCTACATCTGCAATATCGCCTTGGTTAGATACATAACGTGAGATCAAACCTGCAATTTTGTTTTGATACTTCTTTACTAATAGGTTGAAGGCGTTTTTATCTCCTTGCTGGACCCTTTTTACTAGCACTAAATCTAATTCCTGCTCGCTCATTCGAGCCGGTACTCCTATGTCTGATTTTTGCTTGTTATTCATATTGTCGTCATTGTTCACAAATACTCTGACCCCTTTATGAATAAAAAGTTCTGCTTAATATTATTTTTTTATAAAATAGTTGATAAATAACGGCGCTAAGCCTTTAAAATCACTACGTAGTAATATGACAAATATGATACAACTACAGATATTAAAAACAAATATTGCTCTATTTGAGCATTGTAACCGCAAAGTACCTCTGACATGAACCAAAATAAACATCACATTGCAGATGTCGCTATTATCGGTAGCGGCGCAGCAGGCTTATCGCTTGCATTGTCTTTAGCTAATTATTGTAACGTTACCGTGATCAGTAAAGGAGCGCTTACCGAAGGTTCTACCTTGTACGCTCAAGGCGGTATAGCCGCGGTTTTTGATAAAAAAAATGACAGTATAGAATCCCATGTAGAAGATACCCTCGACGCTGGCGGCGGCCTGTGTGACCGCGATGCTGTTCATTACACTGCAAGTAATGCACACGACTGCCTACAATGGTTAATAGACCAAGGCGTGCCTTTTGATATGGAGTTTGACAGTAAAGGTAAAGAAAGATTTCATTTAACTCGCGAAGGCGGTCACAGCCATCGCCGTATTTTACATGCAGCCGACGCAACAGGTAAAGCGGTACAAACCACCCTTATTAGCCAAGTAAAAGCGCATAAAAATATAACCTTGCTTGAGCAATATAATGCAATTGATTTAATTACTGATAAAAGCGCCGATAAACCAGGGTCGCATATCCATGGTATGTATGTATGGAACAAAAAAGCTAAAAAAGTAGAAACTATTACGGCTAAATTTGTGGCTTTAGCTACAGGTGGTGCAAGTAAAGTATATCTATATACCTCTAACCCTGATGTTTCAAGCGGTGATGGTATTGCAATGGCATGGCGCGCGGGCTGTAAAGTGGCCAATATGGAGTTTAACCAATTTCACCCTACTAGCCTTTATCACCCAGAGCTGCAAAACTTTTTAATCACCGAGGCAATGCGCGGCGAAGGTGCTTATTTAAAACGCCCTGACGGCTCCCGTTTTATGAAAGACTTTGATGAGCGTGAAGAGCTTGCACCTCGTGATATAGTCGCTCGCGCAATCGATTTTGAAATGAAACGCCTTGGTGCTAATTGTGTTTATTTAGATATAAGCCACAAAGACAAAGACTTTATTATTGAGCACTTTCCAACTATTTACGCAAAATGTTTAAGTGTTGGCCTTGATATAACCAAAGAGGCAATTCCGGTTGTGCCTGCGGCGCATTATACCTGTGGCGGTGTAATGACCGACTTTAACGGTAAAACCGATTTGGATAACCTATATGCCGTTGGCGAAGTTGCTTACACCGGTCTTCATGGTGCAAACCGCATGGCAAGTAACTCATTATTAGAGTGTATTGTGTTTGCTCATGCTGCTGCTAAAGATATTTTAAGTAAAATTGAAACAGCACCAGAGCCTATGGCGCTTCCTAATTGGGATGAAAGTCGTGTTAGTAACTCAGATGAAGAAATTGTCATTACCCATAACTGGCACGAACTACGTTTATTTATGTGGGATTATGTAGGCATTGTGCGCTCAACTAAACGTTTAGAGCGAGCACTGCACCGAGTTGAGTTACTGCAACAAGAAATCCACGATTACTACGCAAACTTTAGAGTAAGTAATAATTTACTTGAGCTTCGTAACTTAGTACAAGTGTCTGAACTTATCATTAGAAGTGCAATGGAGCGAAAAGAAAGCAGAGGCCTTCACTATACAATTGACTACCCTGAACAAAATGAAAACCCAACACCGACTATTTTGACTCCAAAGCGCAGTTAATTGCATTTAAAGTGGCGCGTTTTAAACGTGCATAACTTTGCGCATTAACACCATTGGCTGAAATTATTAGCCAATGGTGTTCGCTAAAGCCCTTTATATGCAGCCATATACTATTGCCATAAAAACGACTCTTTTGAGTTATTTCACCCTGCACTTTTAGCGTTTCGCCTTCAAACCTAAAAAGCTTAGGTTCTAAAATTATTACGCCCTGTATAGGATGTATCGCTAAAATTTTTCGCCAAACTATATAGGCAGCTATCGCATTTATAATCACACAAAATAGCATAGCTAACGCCGCGTCTAAAAACATACAAAGTAGTAAGCTAAGCACGCAAAAAAAGACCACAATCGGTTTGTGGTCTGCTTTATTATTTGTAACTGTAAATCTATACACGAACTCGGTCTAAGATGAGTGAAACCATGCTATTTAGTTCTTCATCTTTACATTCTTCATGGCCCATAAACCATGCAAATAAATCAGGGTCTTCTTGCGTTAGTAAACGCTGAAAAATAGCTTGTTGTTTTGCATTAAGCGAGTCGTATGCTTCTTCTACAAACGGCATAAACAAAACGTCTAACTCTAACATGCCACGACGACAAGCCCAACGAATACGTGCTTTACTATGAATTTCAACCATTTTAAACCTCATACTTAATTAACCTGAGTTTACCAAAATCAGGTGTACTTAGCAGCTATTAATCATTCATTAAATAATAAACTAATCGTTATAGTTGCTTGCCTGTACCATACGTAACAACTGCGTTATTATGTCACTTCATTTGTATTGCAAAGAAGGTTTTTATGTCGAGCGTTTATGCATGTCCGTTATCTCATCAGCTTATTAGCCTCAGTGGTGCTGATAAATTATCTTATTTGCACGGGCAAATCACTCAAGATCTCAATAAATTAACCAGCAGTAATTATTTATGGGCTGGCCATTGCAGCGCTAAAGGTAAACTTTGGGGCGTATTTAAATTATTTTCTTATCAAGATAGCTATTACCTAGCAGGTAGCGAAGCCGAAGTAGAAAAGTCGTTAGCTGAGCTTAAAAAGTACGCTGTATTTGCTAAAGTTGAAATTAGCGAGTGCTCTAAACGTTTAATCGGTTTAATTGGCGATGACCTTAGTGATGTACTTACACACCTTGGTATTCATTTTGAAGACGATACAAACGCGTGTGACTTTAATAATGGCAAAGCACTTAAATTAGCCCCTAACCGTGTACTGTTAATGGTAGATGGCCAATTTAGCATGCCCGATAGCATATCAACGCTTGATAACGAAGCGCTTTGGCAGCAAGCTGCAATGCTTGCTGGCGAACCTCAATTAAGCAGTGACGCGGTAGGTGAATACGTACCACAAATGGTGAACTTACAAGCCATTGGCGGTATTAGTTTTAAAAAAGGTTGCTACACGGGCCAGGAAACCGTTGCCCGTATGAAATACCTAGGTAAAAACAAACGTGCCATGTATATCGTTTCTGGGCAAAGCGAAGGCTTACTAGAAGAGCTTGATTTAGAAACCCAACTAGGTGAAAACTGGCGACGTGCAGGTAAACTGATTGCACAAAGCTTTGATGAGCAATCTAATAAATTAACGGGCCTTGTTGTGTTGCCTAACGATACCGATGTAACTCAGGTACTTCGTGCAAAACACGCACCTCAGGTGGAGCTAAGCATTCTGCCTCTACCATACTCTCTTGAAGATGAATAAATAGGAATGACTATGATCGTTGCGGCAAATAAAGTAGTAAAAATGCATTACTCAGTAATGGATAATGATGGCAATAGTATTGATAACTCGTTCGGTGGTGAACCGCTAGTTTTTATTGTTGGCACTGGCTACTTAATTTCAGGCCTAGAAAACGCGTTACAAGGTAAGCAAGCTGGCGATACGCTAAGCGTAAAAGTAGAACCTGAAGATGGTTACGGCGAGCGCCACGACCATTTAATGCAAGCAGTACCTAAATCAATGTTTGAAGGTATGGAAATTGAAGTAGGTATGCAATTTCGTGCATCAACTGATGATGGCGACCAATCGGTAATGATCATCGACATCCAAGATGAAGAAGTTATTGTAGATGGTAATAACCCGCTTGCAGGTATTACACTTAACTTTGATGTAGAAATTTTAGAAGTACGTGACGCTAGCGAAGATGAAATGGCTCATGGCCACGTTCATGGCGAAGGTGGTTGTGGTCACGACCATTAATCTAAATACTTATAAAAAAAGCGCCTAAGGCGCTTTTTTTATATCATATTATTTCGCTTAACCACTTTGGGCTCGCTTTGTTGCTTTTCGGGCTGTGCCATGGGTACATCATTTTGTTTAAGGGCACTTAATAAACCTTGTTGATCGTTAGTTCCTAAGCGATACATAGTGCCATCTTTTAGCGTTAATTGTACTGCACTAAAACCCGACACAGAATATACCCAGCCATCGTGCGTAATGCGCATACCAATACCATGCCTGTAAGAATTTTGAACCGCTTTTGCTTCAGTGATTTCACTCAACTCAACACTTTGCCCTGCTACGCCTGGGCCAAACGCCCAACTAATAGCGCTATCATTTACTTTAATTGTTAAGCCATGAAATAAGAAACCCACCAGCACTAAAATACCGGCAAATATCATCAAAGGAGCATCAGCACCTATTAAATTCCACGCCAGAGCAACAAAACCGCCAATCCATGCCAATACAAAAAATATAAACACCGCGTACTGCTTATGCTGATACATAGTTATCTCTAAAATAAAAAAATATTAAAAGCTGTATACCAAGGTGGCACTCAACTCTGAGTCGTATTTGAGGTTATCGTCTTCTGGCTTTGAATTATAACGATACATATAAGCAAACTTAAGTGATACCGCACCAATAACTTGGCTAATGAGCGCAGTTTCTGATTTTAAACGAGAGTTTAACCCAGAAAGTGATTGCTCAATACTTACATCTTGGTTAAAACGAGTTCGTTTTGAAACTAATCGCTCCCACTGCATAGCAACACGGACTAAGTAACCTGTTTTGTTTTGCTCATCTTCACTCACTTCAGATTCATCATCTGCAACTGAGCGATACAAGCCAGGCCCAACATCAATATCAACTTTATTTTTTACGCCCTGATATACCCGCGCGCCATAACCGGTTGCTATCGTGCTTTTAAAATCAAGGCCGCTAAATTCATCTTCTTCATAATCGCCATAAATAAAAAGTGAAGAGTTTTTAACACCTACTTTGTAGTTACCCTGAGCAGATACAAATATACGATTTGCGGTTACATCGGTTGTACCCGTATCGTCATTTTGGTCGCGCTTATAAAGGGAGTCTATTTTGAATTGATTTCGCCATTTCTCAAAGTCTTGATACAAGTTGCCTTTGAGCTTAAAGCTTGTGGAGTTGGTGTTACCTTTACTTAAAATTAAGCCAAACTCGGTATCACCATAAAACATTTCGCCTTTGTGTAACTCATGAATTTCTTCATCTGAAAGCTTGCCATATTCATGAAAATCCTCAAACGGATCAACTGCCCAGCTAGGGCTACTAATCATTAAAAGAATTAAAAATAAATACTTACGCACAGAACTCTCTCTGATACACAATTAAAACAAGTAAGCGCAATGCTTACGCTGTTTCTTTCCATAAAATATGACAAAACGGTGCGTCTTTATCACGGCTAATTAAAATTTTTGCAAATAACACATCGTCGGTTTCAAACTCTAAACCTACTAATACCTGAATAAAGTGTTCAGGCTCTATTTCAAGCGCTACAAAGTCTTGCCATTGGTCATCAGGTTCACCTTCTTCAATAAATCCTAACTCTTCTCGGTATTCATTAAAGTCCTCAACGTCTTTATCGCTAAGGTTATTAGGCGCCAGTTCTAAAAAAATATCATAGGCTTGGTGAGTAGCTTCTTCTTCTGTGTATAAACGTGGACCCGACATAATTGCTTAACCTTAAGCTTTAAAGTGGCGTCATAATATCAAAACTAGAAACAAGTTTGAGAAAAATACGCTTAAAAAACAGATTTTTTTGTTACCGAGTCATGCTTGATTCAGCATTTAATAAATTCATTACTTAAGGAACTTCCTAACACCTTGAATAACTGCATTAATTATATTTATTGCTATAAATAAACCATTAAAAACAATACCAATAAATAAAAGTAGATACTCGCTAAATTAATTAATTATGACTAAAGGATCACTAAATAATTCAATTTATTTTTTATAAATATGTACTTAACGCTTATAAAAACTTAAGCTCAAAAGAGGTCAGAGGAGTAACCATGATAAAATTAGAAAAACTAAATAATATTGCTACTGTCACACTTTGCAGGGCACAAAAACAAAACGCCCTAAGCTTTGAAATGTTTGTACAATTAAAAAAAACAATCAATAACATCAAACAAGATCGCAGTATTAGAGCTGTAATCATTAAAGGCGAAAGTGAACACTTTTGTGCAGGGCTTGATGTAGCAGGCGTTATGGCTTCCCCCTTTAACATTGTAAAACTACTATTTAAGTGGTTACCGGGTAATCAAAACCTAGCTCAAAAGGCTGTTTTAGGCTGGCAATCGTTAAGTGTACCGGTTATTGCACAAATAGATGGCAACTGCTTAGGTGGAGGATTACAAATAGCCTTAGGAGCCGACTACAGAATTGTTAATAACAATGCAAAACTTGCCATTATGGAAGCCCGCTGGGGACTTTGCCCTGATATGGGTGCAAATGTAGTACTAAGTGGCCTTGTAAAGCGCGATCATGCACAATGGCTTGCCAGTCATGCAAATCCAATTAGTGCTCAGCAAGCTGAACAATTAGGGTTAGTTACTCAACTCACCGACGATACACAAACGGCAACACACAACATGTTAAACACATTGCTTGAGCGCTCGCCAGATACATTAGCTGCAATTAAACGTATAACACAGCAAAGCTATAAGCTTAATCAACGTAAAATATTAGCTAAAGAAACATTTAGCCAAGTGCGATTACTGCTAAACCCAAACACTAAAAAAGCGATAGCTAAAGCTAAAGGGAAAACTGATATAACTTACAATAATGCTAAGCGCTGGTAAGACTAACGCCCAATGCATGGCGCGCACAAATTTGCTAAAGTTAAACCCTCATTTTATTTATAAGCTACTTAAATGAAGTACTTACTCAGCAGCGCTATTATTTTATTGTGTTTAACTTTAGCTAAATTAGTTATGCATTTTATTGGCGGCAACTTTCCTGCCCCTCTGCTTGGCATGGTTATTTTACTCACTTTACTGTTATCGGGCATTGTAAAAGAGCATTATGTAATGCCCTGCGCATCACCAATCTTAAATATTATGCCAATATTTTTCATTCCTGCAGGAGTCGGTTTTATTGAGCATATAGACCTTATAAAATCGAACGGGCCTTTTTTAGTCTCTGTGGTATTACTCGTTCCTACCAGTACTTTACTGCTGGTAAGTGCGGTTATGGCTTATTTTAAAGGTAGAGATAACAATGACTGAGCTAACACCTAATTTATGGTGGTTAAGTATCCCCTTTATTGTTGCCTTATTTGTACTGCTAAGGGCCTTAAACAAGAAAGTTCAAAACGGTGTTTTAAAATCACTTACTAATCCGGTATTTTTAAGTATTGCTATTATTGCTTTGCTGCTTGTTAACTTAAACTTGCCCTATTCCCAATTTTCCTCTCACAGTCAACTACTTAGCTGGTTATTAGAACCCGCAATTGTTGCCTTAGCACTGCCTTTATATCAGCAATTTATTCATGTACGAAAAAACTTATTACTCATAGTAAGCACCTGCAGTTTAGGCATTGTTAATGCTACTTTTGTTGCATTTGTACTGAGTGTGTTATTTGACGTGCCTAACAGCTTAAGTGCATCTGTTGCGGCTTTAAGTGTAACAACGCCCATCTCTTTAATAGTGACAGACTCCTTAGGAGGAATAAGCTCGCTCGCCGCCGCCTTGGTTATTTTTATAGGCTTATTAGGGGCTTTATTTGGCTTTATGCTATTTAAACTGGCTGCTATTTATAATCACGAAGCGCAAGGCGTTGCAATGGGAACTGCGTGCCATGCAATTGGCACTGCCGCAGCCCTTAGTGAACATCCAAAAGTAGGCGCATTTTCGTCTGTTGCTATGGCATTAAGCGCATTATTAACGGCAATTATAGTGCCGTTGCTCTATCCTTTTTTAGTCAACACTTTGCTATAGTTAGCAAAAATCGTATTACCATCATTTAAAGAGCCCGCTATGATCAGTTCTGAAATAGAACAATTTGAAAAATACTACACCATGCTCACCGAGTACCTAGTTACCTACAGCATGCAGATTGTAGGCGCTATTTTTATATTACTACTGGGCTTATGGGTAGCTAAAAAAATAGCCAATCTGGTTGCAAGCTTAATGGCTCGTCATAATATCGACGTTACTTTAACCAACTTTGTAAGCAATGTAGTTAAGGTATTGCTTATTGTTATGGTGGTTATTATAGCGCTGGGCAAAATAGGGATAAGCGTTACTCCTTTTGTGGCAGCAATAGGTGCAGCGTCTTTAGGTGCAGGTTTAGCACTGCAAGGTATGCTATCTAACTATGGTGCAGGCCTTGCCATTATAGCTACACGCCCTTTTGTAGTTGGCGATACCATTGAGGTTAAAAATGTAAGCGGCCAAGTTAAAACTATAGAGCTTGGCTACACCATTTTAATAGATGAAGAAAAAGTAGAAATCACTATTCCTAACAAACATATAATGGGCGAAATAATTCATAACTCATTTAGTTATTCATTAGTTAAAGGTGAAATAGATATTGCCTATAGTGCATGTGCTGATACCGCTATTAGTCTTATTGAAGAAGTACTCAACGCACACGAGTTAGTTGCTCAAAACCCACACTCTCAAATAGGCATAGAGCGCTTTGCTGATAGTGGCGTCACTATTAGTTACAGGTATTGGGTGCCTACTACAAAAATAATCGAAACAAAGCTCGCTATTAATGGTGGTGTTTATAAAGCTATTAACAACGCTGAAATTGAAATACCGTTCCCGCAACGCGTAGTGACCATAAATAAAAACGATATTTAACCTTTAAACTTAGTAGGTAATGCAGTATTGCATTACCTACATCACTAGGGCGTGTTGATCTTTGCGGATTGAAATTTGTTCAATCTAGGGGCGATTAAATCGCGGCGCGAGGTTTGTAACCTAGTGGGCTAAGTAAAAACCGAGTAACAAAGAGTTTATCGCCCCTAGGCAGAACCCGAAGGGCAGCGCATGTTTGGCATTTATGCTGCGTTATCGCCTATTTATGGGGAGTAACCACACTTCATAGGCTCCGCCTTGCCTAAAAACCAAACACACAGCTGCAAATTCAACCATCAAAGTTCAACACGCCCTAAACTTCCCTTTCTTAGCAAAAACTCTTTTTGTGTTTGTTGTTTATTCTGTAATATAAATAATTAGTTAAATAACTATTTATTCTCTCGCTTTAATCACATAATAACAATAATGAGCCATTATGAATCGCAGCCTCTTTTACTTAGGTGATTGGCAAGTCAATCCCCAGTCAAATACCGTTCAGCGAGCAGGTAAAACTAAGCAATTAGAACCTAAAGCCATAGATGTATTAGTGCACCTGTGTTTGCAAAAAGGTGAAATAGTCACCAGCGATGAGCTATTAGATCATTGTTGGAAAAATATTGAAATTGGCGATAACCCGCTACATAAAATTATTACTCAGCTACGAAAAGCCCTTGGCGATAAAGCAAGTGAACCCACCTACATAGAAACTATTCGCAAACGTGGTTACCGGATTATTGCAAAACTTGAGTTTCCATTAGCAGATGACATAACAGCAACTGAAAACACGTGGCAAGGTGGTTCTCCCTTTTTAGGTTTAAGCGCATATAATCCAGCCGATACACACTTGTTTTTTGGCCGAAATAAATCGGTATCTACCTTACTTGATAGAATATCGAGTCAAGTTAATTTTGGACGCGCATTTTGTTTAATCCTAGGCCCTAGTGGCACAGGTAAGTCATCATTAGTTAATGCGGGTATACTGCCAAAGTTACTCGACGAGCGAGGCTATAACGGCATCGGAGTTCTTTCTTATTGTCAGCTCGATTTTGCAGATGTACATAAAGATAGGCTTTTTTTAGATTTAGCCTCTGCGCTACTCGACTGGGATATAAACAATCAACCTGTATTTGAAGGGTTAAGCGCGCAAGTACTTGCTCAGCAGCTAGAGCACAGTATTGATAATGTCATCAATACCATAAAATCAGTGCTTAGCAAAACCTCTACACAAATCCACAAGCCGCAATTATTTTTATTTATAGACCGTTTAGAAGTACTACTCTCCTCGCCACTATTTAGTAACGAAACACGTAGCCACTTTTTATCAGTTATTGAGCACTTAGCAACGTCTAAAGCGGTGATTGTATTTAGTGCGTGCAGAAACGATTTTTATTCTTTAGTGGTTGAGCAACCAAGCCTAATGGCTGGCAAAGCTAATGGCGCGCATTACGACTTAATACCCCCAAACAGGCACGAGCTTCAACAAATTATTCGCTTGCCAGCAATAACCGCTAATTTAACGTTTTCACACGACCCGCAAACCCAAACACCACTGGATGAAATACTGTGCGCCGATACCGCCAACAACCCCGATGCACTGCCTATGCTGCAATACACTCTGCAAGAGCTGTATTTACAGCGTAGTGATAATAACGAGTTACTACACAGTGTTTATAAAAAACTTGGCGGTATTGAGGGCGCCATAGGCAAAAAGGCAGAAGATGTATTTATTGGCCTTTCTAAAGCGCAACAACAGCAACTAAAAAGCGTGTTATCACAGTTAATAACGCTAAACCCTGATGGTAAAACGATTACTAGCCGCGCAGCGCGCTGGAAGGCATTAACCAATACCAGCCAAAAAGAGCTTGTTCAAGCCATGGTCGATAGCCGCTTATTTGTATCGCACTTACAAAATCAAGAGGCGTGTTTTAGCCTTGCGCACGAAGCATTATTACGTCAATGGCCACGCGCAAAACAGTGGATAAGCGATCACAAAGATGCTTTAGCAATAAAAAGTCGCTTACAACACCAAGCACAAAATTGGATAGATGAAGGTAAAAGTAGCGCTTACCTCCTTGCGCCAGGTAAACCGCTACAAGAAGCGCAGCTATTGCTTAATGACAAACTGTTTAAACTAGATGATAACGAGCATGCTCTTATTAAAAGCTCTGTAAAAAGAACAAAAACAAAAGTAAGAGTAAAGCGAGTGACCGTTGCTCTATTATGCTTACTTACATTTACCGCGTCATTAATGAGCTTCACTAGCTTTAAAGCCCAACAACACGCGCAAAAAAAACAGCTTGAGGCAGAAAGCTTACTGGGGTTTATGGTCGGCGACTTTGCCGACAAACTACGCAGCGTTAAACGTATGGACTTACTTGATGGCATTAGTAATAAAGCACTTGAGTATTTTACTAATCAAGTTGATGAACCAAGCTCGCTATTTAACTTTAGCAGTCAACAAGGCGAATTTAAAAGTCGCTTTCAATACGCGCAAACTCTGGAAGCCATGGGGGAAGTGGCCTATTCTCGCGGGAAAACCATTGAGGCCTTCACTGCCTTTGAAAACGCCCGCATTCGCCTTGAAGCATTATTAAAAATCCAGCCAAACAACTTAGAGCTACTCACCCTCGCCGGTGCCAATGCCTTTTGGCTCGGCCAGCTTCATTATGATAAAAGTGATTACGCTGCCACTGAGCCATTATTTAAAAAGTACCATTCATATAGCGAAAGGATGTATTCGTTAGCACCGAATGATTTTAGCTCGATTATGGAGCTATCTTATTCGTATAATTCGCTGGGATCTTTGTATTTAAAGCAATTTAACTACATAGCCGCAAAGCAAAGCTTTACAGAGTCACTCACCCTTAAAAATGAAGCCCTTGAGCTTAAACCCAGCAACAAAAACTTACTGCGCGATAAAGCCGATACCATCAGTTGGCTGGCAAAAACAGAAGAGAAGTTAGGCGGCTTTAGTACAACGGTAAATATGTTAGAAAATGCAGCATCAGTGGTCAAAGAAATGACTAATCGCTACCCCAATGATGCAAGCCTTTTGTATATGTCAGCAAATATACATATGCAGCAAAGCTATTTATTGAGCTATTTAGCCGATAAACGAATAGCTTACCAAAAAGCGCTATTTGCTAACAAAATGGTAAGCAATGCATTAAAACAAGATTTCAAAGACAATAAACTTCAGCTTATGTATTACCGATCTTTAGCGCAATTATTGATGTTATCTAATGACAAAAACATTGATCCAAGGATAGAAGAAATTATTACATTCTTAAAGTCACAAAGCTTTAATAATACCAGGCTCATTAATATAAAAATTGTTTTGATTCAGTACTTTATAGATAGAAACTTACAGCATAAAGCCCAAAAATTATTAACTACGCTTGAGAGTAACGAAAACTACCAACAGTTGATAACTAAACAAGTAAAAATTGGTGATAATTTAGTACTTTTACGAATAAACCTGCTGAAAGCTAAGTTAGCTGCTACGAGTATACAAAAAGAACAATTTTGCTTAAATGCGCTTCAAGAAATTGCTAAAACAGTAAATACAAACCAAAGCATTCTCATAACATACCCACAGGTTCAGGCATACACTTGCTTGAACCGAGCAAACGAAATACCCAAAATTAAAGCCCGTCTGGTTAAGCTGGGCATTAACAACTTTCAACTATAACCATAAATACAAAAGGAAATAATATGAATAACACTCAAGAGCAAATTCACTTTACAGTTAACATTGCACTAGACAGTGACAACGAAGCTAACTTTACATACTCTGTAGATGGCAAAGAAGTGACAGGCGGCGGAGTTGTTAGAACCGAAACTGCGGGCATTTATAGTTTAGATGAAGCCACGCTTGCTAAGGGCTTTTTATTTACTGGCGCCACTATTACTGATGTCGATAAAGAAGCGCCTTGCGCTCAAGACTTCAGCTTTAAAGTAAGCGATAACGGCCGTAAAATTACCGTTATCGACACCGATGAAAACCCAGGTACTGCCTGTTTAGTATTTAATGTTGAGTGCAATGGTAATCCTTATACAAGTACCGACCCTCAAGTTATCAATGAAGAAGAAAACTAATTAACAACGCTTTATTATTGATTTCTAAATTGCACAGGCCTAATTTACCCCTGTGCAATTTATTTATAGACTTACCACCTTTTCGCCTACTACTCTTCAAAGTTATAAAAACTAAACCTCAGTACTTTCCTAATTAAAAAACATAATAAAATAAGCAACTTAAACCAGAAGGTTACCGAAAGGTTTAAAACCCACAAATTAAATACACTGCTAGACATCAAGTTTCATTAACAATAAAAATGAGCAACACCATGTCTAACAATAATGAAAATAGTAGAGCAAATAACACCAACAACGCTGTATCTGCATTAATGAGCAGCATTTCTAATACCGTTAACAATGAAAAAATAAGCGCGATTATTAATGTTACTAATGTGATGGCCGATGCTATTTTTATTGTAAATGCACACGGTGTATTTGAGTCTGTAAATCCGATTGCTGCAAAGTTTTTTAATATGCCACTTGAAGCCATAATTGGTAAAAAGTGGCAATCGTTTTTACAAGAGCAATATAGAGACGATTACAATTACATGTTTGAAAGTTGGAAAAACAATTATCAAACGCCGCTTAACCATGGTCCTAAAGAAGTAAAAATAATTAAAGCCAATGGTAACTTTTTAGATGTTGAGCTATCTATATCATGTTTACCCGAATCGGTAGTCGCAAATACCCCACTTTTTATTTGTATAATGCATGATATTTCAAAGCACGTTAAAAAGTATAAAGTACTGGAAAATGTAGCCAAGCTTGATCATCTCACTGGCATTGCTAATCGTTGTACTTTAGAAAAAACCATCATTAAAAATTGGCAAGAGTGCATAGTTAACAAGCAGCCTCTTAGCTTTATACTTATTGATATTGATTACTTTAAATTATTTAACGATAACTTTGGCCATGTAAAAGGTGACAAATGCCTTCAAAAAGTCGCGCGTACAATTGAAGAATGCCTCCCCTCTAAAGACAGTTTAGTAGCTAGGTATGGCGGTGAAGAGTTTGCCGTTGTACTACCTCGTTCGCACATTTCAAATGCACAAATGATTGCTAAGCGCATCCAAGATAAAATTCTAAATATTAACTTTAGAGATATTGGCCTACCTGCAAACGTAAAAATAAGTGTAAGCCAGGGCCTTGCCTGCGAATACGATAATCAATACAGAACATCTGAAGCATTAGTATGCGCAGCTGACACGGCGTTATATAGAGCGAAGTCGGAAGGGCGTAATAAATTATGTATAAGGTAGTGTACGATCTATATTGATAGAACCTTTATGTACTGAAATAAAAACCGCACTTGGCGGTTTTTGTTATTAAATAGGCTTATACGTCTATTAGCAGGCCTTTATCTTTTTTGATTTTTTCGATAACCATATAGGTATGATGAGTCCCTACCCCTGGGATATCGACTAAATCACCTAGTACCTGCCTGTACTCTTCCATGTTAGACACACGAATTTTTAAAAGGTAGTCATAGCCGCCAGCTACCATGTCACACTCGACGACTTGTTCTATCCTCAATATGTGCTCTCTGAATACTTTAAATACAGCGGTGTTTGAAGCAACAAGTGATACTTGAACATGCGCCACTAAGCTCTGATTAAGTTTAGCTTCGCTAAGCTTAGCATAGTAGCCTTCAATATAGCCTTCTTGCTCTAAACGTTTAACACGGTCAAGGCATGGGCTGGCACTTAAATTAACCTGTTTTGCTAGGTTAACATTCGAAATTCTGCCGTTCTTTTGAAGAACGTCTAATATAGCTAAATCGATACGATCAAGCATGCGTAATCTATTTGGAATGCTCATAACAGAATTTTATGCGGATAAGTTAAATTTATACCCTGTAAATTATCGTAAATCGTGAAATTTAACCAGCATATTCTGCTGAAATTTATTTAGAATGCACTCACAATATCACTGGTAATTTATTGGTAATTAACTTTACTTTAAATCTTAACACTCCTGAGGGTTGCTTATGTTATTCAACGGCGATTTAACAACGACTTGTCCTATTAGACAAAGAATCCGTGACTTTTACCGCATAGACGAAAATGCGGTTATTGATCATATTTTACCGCTTGCAGAAGTTGGCGTAAAAGCACGAAGCCGTGCGTGGGAAAGGGCTCGTCAGATTGTTTTAAACATTCGTAAAGACCAAGATGGTCAAAGCGGTGTTGATGCGCTTTTAAACGAATTTTCACTATCAAGTGAAGAAGGCGTTGTATTAATGTGTTTGGCCGAAGCACTGCTTCGCGTACCAGATAAAGCAACTCAAGATGTGCTTATTCGCGACAAGTTAGCTAAAGGCGATTGGAGCTCTCATTTAGGAAGCAGCGATTCATTATTTGTAAACGCATCTTCTTGGGGATTATTAGTAACCGGTAAAATGGTTAACTACACAGACAAAACTAAAGAACAACAGTTCGGTATGCTTAAAAAGACCATTGGTCGTTTAGGCGAACCGGTTATTCGTAAGTCTGTAAACTTTGCAATGAAAATTATGGGTAAGCAATTCGTAATGGGTCGTACCATTGACGAAGCAATTGAGCGTGCTGCCGACACAGAGCAAAAAGGCTATGTATATTCTTACGATATGCTAGGCGAAGGCGCGCGCACCATGAAAGATGCCAAGCGTTACTTTGACAGCTACATGAATGCAATACACTCAATTGGTAAAGCGGCAAATGGCCGTGGACCAGTTAAAAGCCCTGGTATTTCAGTTAAACTTTCTGCTATTCACCCTCGCTATGAGTTCACTCATAAAGAACGTGTAATGCAAGAAATTGTGCCAAAACTTAAAGAGCTTGCGCTTGCTGCTAAAAAGTACGATATCGGCTTTACGGTAGATGCTGAAGAAGCTGACCGTTTAGATATTTCTTTAGATGTTATTGAAGCGGTATTTAGCGATAAAGATCTTGGTGATTGGCAAGGTTTTGGTTTAGCGGTACAGGCTTATCAAAAACGCGCTATTTTTGTAATTGAATGGCTAACTGACCTTGCAACTCGTGTGGGTCGCAAGATGATGGTACGTTTAGTTAAAGGCGCATACTGGGATACAGAAATCAAAACCACTCAGCAAGATGGTTTAGAGCACTTCCCGGTGTTTACGCGTAAAGCGACAACTGACGTTTCTTACAAAGCATGTGCAATTAAAATGCTTGAAGCGCGTGACGTGCTTTACCCACAATTTGCAACACACAACGCTTACACTGCAGCGACTATTTTAGAAGTTGCTAAAGGCGATAACACAGGTTTTGAATTCCAACGCTTACACGGTATGGGTGAATCTTTATTTGACCAAATCGTTAACGAAGAAAAAATTCAGTGCCGCGTATATGCGCCAGTAGGTCAGCACGAAGACTTACTTGCTTATCTTGTACGTCGTTTATTAGAAAACGGTGCAAACTCTTCGTTTGTAAATGCAATAGTAGATACAACTAAACCTGTTGAGTCGTTACTACCAGACCCAGTAGAAACACTGCAAGGCCTGCGTAACAAATACAATACGCAAATTAAAATGCCAATAGACTTATACGGTGAAGAACGTGCCAATTCAAAAGGCATGGATTTAACTGATATTAACGTTATTACCCCTTTCAAAGAAAACCTTGATATGTGGTTTAACGAGCATTTAATTGAGCCAAGCCAAGTACCAGAAGGCTCACTTGCAGTTAAAAACCCTGCAAACCATAAAGAAATTATTGGTCACGTTAAATTACAATCTGGCGATGAAATGAAAACCTTGCTTGCAAATGCAGAAGCCGCATTTGAGACTTGGTCACAAACATCAGTAAAAGAGCGTGCTAACTTATTACGCCGTGTTGCTGATATTTTAGAGCGTCATCACGATGAGCTAGTGGCTATTTGTATTAAAGAAGCGGGTAAAATTGCGCAAGATGGTATTGATGAAGTACGTGAAGCCGTTGATTTTTGCCGTTACTACGCAGCGCGCGCTGAAGAGCTTTCTCAAGATGAGCGTTTTGAAGCCCGTGGCGTAATTTTATGTATTAGCCCATGGAACTTCCCTCTAGCGATTTTCTTAGGCCAAGTGGCTGCTGCTATTGTTACTGGTAACACTGTAATTGCAAAACCAGCTGAGCAAACAAGCTTAATTGCGCTTCGTGCTATAGAGTTAATGTTATCTGTTGGCTTACCAGAGCATGTTGTACAACCTGTTGTTGCACGCGGTTCAGAAGTTGGTAAAACAATTGTCCCTGATGAGCGTATTCAGGCTGTTATGTTTACCGGTTCTACAGAAACAGGCACACTTATTTCTCAAACACTTGCTGCCCGTAACGATATTCAAGTACCGTTAATTGCAGAAACAGGTGGCCAAAACTGTATGATTGTGGACTCAACAGCCCTTCCTGAGCAAGTTGTTGACGATGTAATTAGTTCGGGTTTCCAAAGTGCTGGACAACGTTGTTCTGCTCTTCGTGTGCTATTTATTCAAGATGACGTAGCTGATGGCATTATTGAAATGCTTAAAGGTGCTTTAGCTGAATTACACATTGGCGACCCTTCATTACTTTCAACTGATGTTGGCCCAGTAATTGACGAAAAAGCGCTTAAAAACTTAAACGACCATGTTGAGTACTTAAAAGGTAATTCTATACTTCATTACGAGTGTAAAATTCCGGATAACACGCAAAATGGCGCTTACTTCTTTGCTCCTCGCTTATACGAAATTGAAGATTTATCAGTACTTAAGCGTGAAGTATTTGGCCCATGTGTTCATGTTGTACGCTTTAAATCGAACGATATTGATAACGTGATTGACCAAATAAATAACACAGGTTACGGCTTAACAATGGGCGTGCATTCACGTATTGAAGAGCGCTGTGAGTATTTAGCTAAAATGTCGCGTGCGGGTAACGTATACGTAAACCGTAACATGATTGGCGCGATTGTTGGTGTGCAACCGTTTGGTGGCCGTGGTTTATCAGGTACAGGCCCTAAAGCTGGTGGCCCTAACTACCTTCAACGTTTAGTGAAAGAAAAAGCATCACCAGATAACGTGCAAATGACTAACCTGACGCCAGATGAGCTTGATTTACACCACTATAGCGGTGCAAATGAGCAAGTTCAAAAGCTAATGACGAACTCAATGCGCGATGAAAAAATTTGGCGTGCAACACCATTAAACGACCGCGTTTCGGCTGTACGACAGTTACTTGCTAAAATTGCTACAGTAGAAATTATTGACGATTTAGCAGACGATTTAGCATTAACGCTTTCAGAAGCACGTGCTCAGCTTAACCGCCTTGAAAAACACATGCGTAAGTTTACTACCCTGCCAGGGCCAACTGGTGAGTCTAATACACTTCACCTTGAAGCGCGTGGTTGTGTAGTGTGTTACGCCGATAAAAGTACTTCATTTAACTTTTGGGCATTGTCTATCATTACTGCAATTGCCGCAGGTAATACGGTCATCACTGTAGCGTCTGAGCTGTTTTATGATGAAGCGGTTGCCTTTAAAGATAAATTTATCTCTACAGGTGTTGCTGAGGGCGTATTCCAAGTAGCTAAACCTAATCAGTTACAAGCTATTTTGGCACACCCTCATTTAGCAGGTGCGGTAGTTGCTGCTCGCTCGTCTCGTTTAGGCTACTTCAGCCAACAACTTGCACAGCGTAAAGGAGCAATTTTACCGGTAATTAGCTCTGAGTATTACGATACATTAATTAAGCGCTTAATTACTGAAAAAACAATTAGTATTGATACAACAGCATCAGGCGGTAATACCTCGCTAATGACGCTTGTTGAAGATGATGAGTAGTTAACTCAATACTTTTACACTAAAAAATAAAAAAGGCACTGTAAAGTGCCTTTTTTATTAGTCAGTAACGTACATATTTGTTAAATTAACGAAAGATTAACAACAGAAGCCACTAGATTGAAAATTATTCCTATTTCAAAACTATTACCCGGTATGTTTGTTCAAAGTGTTACTAAACAAACAGGCCGTATAAAGATCAAAAATCAGGGATGGGTAAAAACTCAGGCTGGTATTGATAAGCTTAAAAATGCCGGTATTTTAGAGGTAGAAATAGACCCAGACAAAACCCTCACAGATTCAGTACCTGAAAAAGAATCAACCCAGACATCTACCATCATTAAAAAACGTGATCCCTGGCAGAAAGTTCACAGTAGTGAACAAGAAATGGGTAAAGCAAAAAAGCTTTACGACGAAGCTAAAACCTTACAAATAAAAGCATTTAAAGATATTAAGGCTGGCCGTGATATAGATATAGCGCCATTTAGAGAGCTTGCCAGTGGTTTTATGGACTCAGTATTTAGAAACCAAGATGCCCTTGCATGTTTAACGCAAATGCGCCAAAAAGACGCTTACTTACTTGAGCACTCAATAAACGTGTCTATTTTAATGGGCATTTTTGCAAAACATTTAGGCGTAGATAAAGACCTAATAGTAGAGCTAACAACAGGTGCTTTATTGCATGATATAGGAAAAATAAAAACCCCAGATGAAGTGCTCAACAAACCAGGGCGTCTAACCGAGGCCGAGTTTGAAATAATGAAGCTGCACGCACTTTATTCAAAGCAAATACTAGAAGAGTCTGGATTAACTGGTGTAGCTGTAGATATTGCTGGTATGCACCATGAACGATTGGATGGCAAAGGCTACCCCTTTGGTAAAAAAGGTGATGAAATAAGCTTATATGTTCGCATGGCATCGATTGTAGATGTATACGATGCATTAACCGCAGAGCGAGTTTATAAAGCAGGTATGGAGCCTATAAAAGCCTTTAAAATATTAAAAGACGGATGCCCGGACAGTTTTGATGGTGAGCTATTAACTAAGTTTATCCAGTGTATTGGTATTCACCCTGTAGGTACTCTTGTCAGGTTGTCGAGTCAAAAAGTGGGCTTGGTAACCGAAAGCAACCCAGCGACCCCCTTAAAGCCTACAGTTAAAACTTTTTATAGTGCTAAACATGGTCGCTATACGGAAGTACAAGATATAGATTTATCAAATAAAAAAACGTCTGACTCGCTAGAGTCTGCCGTAAAACCAAAAGAATATAATATTGATTTAGAACGCTTTTATAAAAATTCTATTTTACCTTAATAAAGCCGCTCAGAACGCGATAGTGCGGCTCTATTGATACAACTCCTACCTTATTATTGCGGCCAGTCTTGCAATGCTTTTAAGCTAAACTCGTAACCATCAAAATCAAGTACACTTTGCTCTGGCGTAATCTCTATTACAGTTAAAACTCCGATGCTTTCACCTTCATGAAGCTCTCGTCCATTTAACTTGATCCAACGTTTATCTGCGCTTGATGAGTAAATATGCGCCTGATATTTTATGCTTGGTAGCATTGCTTGTAGGCCGTCTGGTAATAGCTCTACAGGGTTAACACGAGAAGAAGTGCGAGAGCCTTGAGTTACTTCGTAATCTTGCTCCTGTTCAGAGTCTTTTATTGCTTGTGCAAACGCGTCTTTTAATTTAGTTGGCACCGCATCTAATTCAGGATCGCTTTGTGTCGTTGATGTATTTTGCCCTGCATTACTATTAACAGGTTTACCCAGCACTTTATATTTGCTCATATCTAGCCCAGCAGAGCTTGTATTTGGCGTTTGAGGCTGCATAAACTGTGAGTTTTGCCCTTGTGCATTATAGGCATTGGGGTTGTAGTTCTGCACAGGTTGATTAAATGTATTTTGGCTATAACCATTGGCATTTATAGGCATTTTTACATTATAACCTTGCTGAGTTTGCATAGGATTATCATTCATTGGAATATATTGCCCTTGCGGGGTTAGCAGCATTTTTTGCACACCAGATTGTGTTTGTACATATACAACCTGACCTTCAATAGACGCTTTATTAGTGCTATCTGCAGTTTTCATAGACTCTAAAGGCGATGATTTATTTGCTGAATTTAAAGATGCTGTTTGCTCTTCTTCGCTCACTTTTACAGGCGCTTTACTATCCGCTTCAATTTTTGTAGCTTCGTTAAGTACTGGCTTTTCAAAAAAGGGGCTGCTTTGTAGCCACTTACCACTGGCAAACCCACCAGCGACAGTTATAAAAGCGGCAATACTGCCTCCGAGTAACCACGCTACTTTACGATAACGCTTGAGTGCTTGTTGTTGTTTTAATTGTTCTGATTGCAAATCGTATTGCTCGGCGCTCATATCTGCTTGTTGCGATTGTTTTAATGCATCTAATAAATAAGACATTAATCACCTAACTATATAATAAATGAAAGGCCAACACCTGCTGCAAACAATGCAACAAAGGCAAAGCCGTACGAGGTGTATCCACTTGGTTTTGAAGCGCTATTATCAGTTGCTATAAAATCCATAGGTAATGATTCTTGCGCTGATTTTTTTATTATATCGCTATCTACTATTAGCTGTTGCTTTGCAAAAGCCCCTACTAATGCCCGCTCACATACTAAGTTCATCAAGCGAGGCACTCCGCCAGTTAACTGATGGACAGTTTGCATGGCATCCATTGAAAATATTCCTTTATCACAGCCTGCTATATGTAAACGGTGCTTAATATAAGCCACCGTTTGCCCTTGCGTTAACGGTAATAAGTGATATCGAGCAGTAATTCGCTGAGCAAGTTGCCTTAATTCATTTCGTTTTAATAGCTCTTGCAATTCAGGTTGCCCTACTAGCACTATTTGCAGTAACTTTTTATGATCAGTTTCTATGTTAGTTAATAAGCGTAACTGCTCTAGTACATCAGGTGCTAATAATTGGGCTTCATCAATAATAAGTATGGTGTGGCCACCCGACTTATTATTCATTTCTAAATGCTGTTTAATAATATCGGTTAGGCTTTTTAGTGTGGCATTTTGCGAGTCGTAACTAATTTTTAACTCATCACAAATACTTGCTAAAAGTTCAAGCTCTGATAACGCAGGGTTATGGATCATTGCCACTTGCGTATTTTCTGGCAGCTGCTCTAACATACTGCGCGTAATAGTTGTTTTACCTGTGCCTACTTCGCCCGTTAATAATACAAAGCCGCCATCTTCACCCAATCCATAGGTTAGGTGTGCTAATGCTTCTTTGTGGCGTTCACTTAAAAATAAGTAATGAGGGTTAGGCGAGATCGAAAAAGGTTTTTCGCTTAGGCCAAAATAGCTTAAATACACCGTGATATTCCTTCGTAATTAAATCACGGCCTATAATGGCAAAAAAACACACTAAGTAACAATCTTATAAGCACTTTATTGGTGAAATAACGTAAATTTATGTAAAACAAAAAAGCACAGCGTTAAAGCTGTGCTTTTTAGTGTAATGCCTTTATAAGTAGCATCAGCTAAATAATAGTTTATGTTATTTTTCGTAACGAACTAAGCGTAAATACACGTTACTTGTTTTGGCGTGTAAACTATTTAGCCCGCTATCAAATTGATAAACCCATGCTGAGCTCATTGTGCTTACACCCGATGTATTTGACCAATAATTTTGCAGCTTGGTGCCTAAAAATACATCTTCATTAATACTTGGCTCTGTACAGCTGTGCTCTAAAATACTCGCAAGCTCTTTAATATTAGGCACTTGCCAATCATCGTAATCGGCGGTTGTATCATTTTTTGCTCCGCGCAGAGCTTCTTGCCAATTAATAGAAGGTGTAGACCCTTCGCACAGTTCTGTATCCTCGTTGTAGGTTTGCGAATAGCTACATCGTTGCCACATTAAACCTGTTTCACTGTCTGATACTGTACCGTCTGTATTTATAGTAAACCTATCTGTTGCGGTTGTAGTGTCTGCACCTGCGTAACATGTTTGTTCAGCAGCAACATTAAAGCTAAACGCGGTAGCAGCTAGAACATAGAGTAATTTTAATTTCATCATTTTCTCCTAACGGCTTCTAACTAGGCGTACATAAGCGGTGTTTTCTTTAGGGTAAGCAAGGTCATTCCCGCTACTCATATCGATAATATAAGCTTGCGATAAACTAGTACCATCGGCGGCTGTTTGCGAGGTCCAATAAGGTAAATCTACATCTTCTATCTCGCCCGCTTGAGGGATATAAGGAAATAACGATTCGTCGATCAATACTCTTTGCCCTTGCTTGCCATAATCAATTAAACCTAAAAGCTCAGTGTACGTTGGTAAACGCCAATTAGTACCACCACAAAAATCTAAGTCGTTCACTTCGTTTATATAACTTTGAACTCCACAACTTGTATCGTTAGGACACGTGCTATTTGCAGTACTTGTATCTGTAAAAGTAGTCTCTCCTATATCCCAAAAGTAATGATTTTGCCCATCTCGCAATGAGGTGTCTGGCACAGTACCTGAAGGAGCACTTTTTACTTCCCACACTAAGCCAGTCACATTATCGCGAATACAGGTAAAGTCACTGCTATCATCTGCAACTTCATCGGCAAACTTGTTTAACTTAGTATAATCAAATGCCAGATTACCTTTACCTACTTTATCTAATCTATTTGCGTAACTATCGCGGCCAAGCTCAGCATCTTGCTCAGGAAAGTCATCACTTGCGCAGTTTATTCGTTGAGTATTGTTATAGCACTCACCTACACCGCTGTCGTTTATAAGTCCCAGCGCTTTAGGTGTAACATCAACAAATAAAGAATCTGTATCGGTACGCCCTTTTGAGTCTGTTACTGTCACCTCAAAGCTTAAAGTAGTATCTGTATCTACATCAGATGCAGTAAATGTTGTTGTACATTGGCTCGCGCTACTAAGCGTTTCGGCATTACCGGTAAGTTGTTGCCAGGTACACTCATAAGTATCTGTGACTGTTTCACTGCCTGTTGCATCTAGGGTAACTAATTCAAACTCTTCTACAGTTTGATCATCCCCAGCATTAGCATCCACCAGCTCATTAGTTTTATTAAGTGTCATATCATATTGCGTACTTGCTTGCCCACCTTCATCGTCAGTAATTGTTAATTTCCAAGATAAATTGGTATTGCTTTCAAGTAACGGATGAGAGAAGCTCAGCGTTGACTCATCAAAGCTTGTAATATCAAGATCTAAGCCTGATAACTGTTCCCAAAAATAAGTATCTATTTGGCCATTGTCATCAGGATCTGTTGATTCAAGAGCACTTAAGGTAATTGTATCTTTATAAACAGAGGGAAGTGTTTCGGGTAAGGTTTGCGTTACTACCACAAGAGGTAGCTGATTATTAGAACTAACAGAAATTGTAATATCATCACTAACAGCACTGCTTCCAGTACTTTGATAGCTAACTCTTAAAATTATTTCACTGTCAGCTTTAACATCTGGTGCTGTAAGGGTTTGCTCTGCACCATCAAGTGGGAATCCATCTAAACTTGGGCCACTTACTTGTTGCCAAGTAAATGTACCGTCTGCAGGAGAGCCTTGTGCAGTAATGGTAAATTCACTTTTTTCGATAATTTGTAAGTCAGTTCCGGCATTCACTGATGACTCTATACCGGTATCGTCACTACCACCACCGCCTCCACACGCACTCAGCAAACCGCAAGAAATGAGAGGGATTAAAGCAAACGCTTTCATACGTAGCACCTTTTATGTCAAATAATTACTATAGTGTAATCACAAGCAATAAAGATGCCATTAAATAGCTACATATAAGTATCTTGATGGATACGCACAAACAACTTTGTACCTATTTTACTGTAATCTACCTTGTACTCTCGACCATCCAAAGCCTGAATAAAAAGCAGTTGCTTTTCTTCACCAAAAACATCTGCACTGCTAACGTAAACCATTTCTAGGTAACGGTCTTTTGCGTCACGTCGATTTTTAGGTAACTCTTCTTTAAATGGTTCTAGGCCATTTTGAGTTACTTTTATTTTAGGGTGGATCTCAGAGTTAACTACCACTAAATCAAGTTTTTTGTCTTTATGTATTATGGTATTTCGACCACTTTTTAAAAAGGCTCTGTCTTGGCTCATCTTCTTTCCTACAGCCGCAATTTAATTATTAATTTGCGACGCTATAAACTGACTGGGCTGGCGCTTCCACTTATTTAAGTTAGCACTAAATGCCCAAATATCTCTATCTAATACACTGGCAGGTAACAATAAGTCGTAACCTGTTAACAGTTGAAGGTGCTTAGTTCTATTAGCAAACATAGCTATAAGTCCAGTATAGCTCTTTCCTTTTAAGGAAGTGTAATGTGTATCTTCTATTAACCATTCTGATGGGCAATTGCCATTTTTGCAATGTTTTTGAACAACTTGCATAAATAAGTTGCGCTGTTCTATTAATAGTTTCCCTGCAATTCGCGGTGCAATACTTGTTAAAAACTCATCTATGTCGTTTAATTTAACACCCACAGCATTAAGCTCTAGGTGATCAAGCCCATCTTCTACTTTAGGGATCCCACTGTGATGAAAATTACTCCAAGACATGCTCCACGCGCCATATTTGTGGCAATAAATTAATTCAGACTCACTTAAAACTAGACTGTAATAAGGCTCTTGAGTTTTTAAAAAACCAACAAAAATAGCGGCTATACACAAACTTACTAAAAATATTTCTAGTATGCTAATTTCACCCGGCCGCAATAAGTTAAACAGCATGATAAAGGCAAGGCCTACCGCCCCAACAATAAGTATTTCTATTGCATAGCGAGCTCCTTGAGCACGATATTTAACCGCTTTGTTAAGTTTATCCATATTGATAAAACACCATATAAAATACAAACATAATAACGGCCCAAAGTATGACCTTTCTTGTGGTTAAACAAAAACTACAGGTGGTTTTAAATTTCATACATTTACCGCTTTTCCTCAACAAAATAGGAACAATGAATAAATCTTATTTACTTTTACGCTTAACGCACAAATTTATGAGATACATAACCGCCTTTTCCCGGTCTTATTTCGTACAATACTTACAATTCATTTTCAGGTATGAAATCAATGTACTCAAGACAATCAGGTAAAGCTCTCTTTCCATTTATTATTACACTACTTTTAATATTTAGCGTTTACTTATATTTACCCGCTAGCCACGGTGAACAGGCCGATTTATCGCAAATGTCGACCCAAGTAACAGCTCACACGGTTACCTCTCAAGAAAACGCAGTAATGATAGAAGCCATTGGTAGTGCCCGCGCAAACCAAGCAATTTATATTAAAAGTGCACAAAACGACTATGTCACAGATATATACTTTAAAGATGGCGACTTAGTCAGTAAAGGTCAAAAATTAGTTCAACTACAAAGCCAGCAAGAACAACTAGCGGTTAAAGAACTAGGCATAAACCTGCGTGAAGAAAAGCGCCAGCTAGACCGCCTTACTGAGCTTTCACGTACGCAATCAACAGCAAAGTCACTACTAGAGGAGCAACTTTCGCGTGTTGATGCAACAGAGGCTCAACTAGAAAGCGCAAAAACAAAGCTAAACGAAATGACGATTACTGCGCCTTTTTCTGGTCTACTAGGTAAACGAGAAATATCAGTAGGTGCATACGTAAGTAATACAACCATTATCACAACACTTGATGATATTAGTATTATTAAAGTTGATTTTAAAGTGCCTGAAAAATACTTATCTCAGCTAGCTATAGGTATGAAGGTATTAACTCAAAACGACGCCTACCCAGGGCAAACGTTTAACGGCAAAGTAACGCATATTAGCTCGCGTATCGACTCTGTAACTCGCAGCGTTGAAGTTACTGCAAGCTTTGCTAATAAATCAGGATTACTTCGCCCTGGCATGTTATTAAACACGGCTCTGGAGCTAAGTAGTAATCAGGCATTAATGGTGCCTGAAAAAGCCGTGATCCCACTTCAAGATAAACATTTTGTATTTCAAATTACTGATGGTGTAGCTAACCGAATTGAAGTACATGTTGCCGGCAGAAACAATGGTTGGGTTGCTATTGATGAAGGCTTAACCGATGGCGAGCAAATTGTTACTGAAGGGCTAATAAAAATTCGCTCTGGTAGCAAAGTAAGCATAAAGGGGTAATACGTGAAGATTACAGATACTAGCGTTAAACGCCCTGTTTTTGCCATTGTAATTAATTTACTACTGCTTACTTTTGGTTTGGTTGCTTTTACTATGCTGCCACTTCGAGAATACCCAGATATTGAAACGCCTATAGTAAATATAAGTACTGAGTACACTGGCGCGTCTGCTGAGATTATAGAAACCAAAATAACGCAAATAATTGAAAATCGTATATCAGGTATTGAAGGTATTAAAAGTATTAACTCATCAAGTCGTAATGGACGTTCAAACATTACTATTGAGTTTAATATTAACCGCGACATAGACGCTGCATCTAACGATGTACGAGAGCGAGTTGCTCGCGCTCTAGATAGCTTACCTGATCAAGTACGCCCACCTGAAATATCTAAATCAAATAGTGATGAAAGCCCTATTGCGTGGTTTGTACTAAACAGCGAAACAATGGATTCGTTGCAACTATCTGATTACGCTCAGCGTTTTATTGTTGACCGTTTGGCCGTCGTTGATGGTGTATCAAACGTACGTATTGGCGGAGAGCGCCAATACGCGATGAAAATTTGGCTAAATCGCCAAGCCATGGCTGCCCGTGGAATTACATCAAGTGATATAGAAAATACGCTACGTACAGAAAACGTTGAGCTACCAGCAGGTGAAATTGAGTCGATAGATCGTGACTTTACTGTACGTACAGCCCGAAGCTATAAAGATCAACGCGATTTTAAAAACCTAGTAATAAAGCGTGGTGAAGAAGGCTATTTAGTACGTTTAGGCGAAGTTGCCGACGTTCAGCTAGAAGCTGCTGACGATGAAAGTTTGTTCCGTGGTAATGGCCGTAACATGATTGGTTTAGGCATTGTTAAGCAAGCTAAAGCAAACACGTTAACCGTGGTAGACAATGCCCGCAGCGAACTTGAAAAAATAAAACGAAACCTACCTGAAGGTACTACTATTCAAGACAGCTACGACTCCTCTGTGTTTATTAAAGAGTCAATTAGTGAAGTTTACAGCACTCTAGCAATATCTATGGGGCTAGTTGTACTGGTTATATTTTTGTTTTTAGGCAATATACGAGCAACGCTTATCCCGGCGGTAACTGTACCCGTAGCACTGGTTGGTAGCTTTATGTTTTTACTTGCTATGGGTTACTCAATCAACCTATTAACGTTATTGGCATTAGTATTGGCTATTGGTTTAGTCGTAGATGACGCCATTGTAATGCTTGAAAACATTCACCGCCGTATAGAGCTGGGTGAGCCACCGTTGTTAGCCGCATTTAGGGGCGCACGTGAAGTAGGTTTTGCAATTGTAGCAACCACACTAGTGCTTATATCGGTATTTGTGCCGCTTGTATTTATGGATGGCCGTATAGGCGCCTTATTTACAGAGTTTGCAATGGCTGTAAGTGCTGCCGTATTTTTCTCAAGCGTTACCGCGCTAACGCTTGCTCCTGCCCTTTGCTCTAAAGTACTTAAAGTATCTGACAAACCAAACAAGTTTAGCCTGTGGATGGACCGTCAGTTTACTAAAATAGAATCAAGCTATCGTAAGTCCTTATCTACCAATATAACCCGTAAATGGGGATTAATGGTGAGCTTATTACTTGCTGGCTTTGTTAGTTATTCGCTATTTTTACAAGTCCCCTCTGAGCTAACGCCAAAAGAAGACCGTGGTACATTCTTTATTATGATGAGTGGTCCAGAAGGCGCAAGCTACGAAAATAATGCCGCCAACATGGCAAAAATTGAAGAGCGCTTAATGCCCTATTCGCAAGCAGGTGAGCTTAGCCGTGTGCTTGTTCGAGTGCCTGGTTGGGGCGGTAGCGGCGGCGTGGCAATTGTAGGTATGGCCGATTGGGATAAGCGTAAACGCTCTACTTGGGAAGTAATGGATGAAATAAGCGGTAAAATGCAAGAAGTTACTGATGTACGTGCCTTTGCCATTATGCGCCGCGGTATTGGCGGTGGTGGCTCATCTCGCCCTATTGAGTTTGTATTGCAAGGTAACGATTACGCACAACTAGCCGATTGGCGCGACCGCATAATAAAACGTGCCGAGCAAAACCCAGGCCTTGTAAGAATCGACCATGATTATAAAGAAACCTTCCCACAGTTTTTAGTTAGCATAGATAAAAACAAAGCGGCTGATTTAGGTGTGTCGGTATCAGATGTAGGCACAACCCTTGAAACAATGTTAGGTCAGCGCCGCGTAACCACCTTTATTGACCGTGGTGAAGAATACGATGTAATTTTAAAAGGCACAAAAGCCGATTTTGCTAACCCTACTGATATTTCAAACATATACCTTAAATCGCGAAGCGGTGAGCTAGTACCGCTAGACAGCCTTATCAGCTTAAAAGAAGAAGCCACAGCATCGCGATTAAATCGTTATAATCGTATGCGCGCTATAACGCTAAGCGCTAACTTAGCTGATGGCTATACGCTTGAGCAAGCGCTTAACTTTTTGAATGAAGTAGCCGCGCAGGAAAACGATATTGATGGTGCTGTAGATTATAAAGGCGAATCTCAGCTTTATTACGAAGGTGCATCTGCGATGACCTATGTATTTATACTTGCTCTTACGGTTACTTTTTTAGTACTGGCAGCGCAATTTGAAAGCTTTATGCACCCGTTTGTAATTATGCTAACTGTACCGCTTGGCTTAATGGGCGCTATGTTTGGTTTATGGTCTACTGGCCTTACGCTCAATATTTACAGCCAAATTGGTATTGTCATGCTCATAGGTTTAAGCGCTAAAAACGGTATTTTAATCGTTGAGTTTACTAACCAGCTACGTGATAAAGGCGTTGAATTTAGCGAAGCTATTTTGCAGGCAGCAACTCAGCGCTTACGCCCTATTATTATGACCTCGCTGACCACGGTTATGAGTTCGGTACCTTTAGTACTTGCCTCAGGTCCTGGTGCTGAAAGCCGCATGGTAATTGGTGTTGTTGTATTTACAGGCGTTATAGTCTCTACCTTGCTGACTCTTTTTGTTGTACCTGCTGCGTATTATGCGTTAGCTCGAAACACACAATCGCCTGAGTTTTTACAACAAAAACTTGATAAACAAGCACAAGATAAACCTTTAGAAGAGATCTAACCGCTTAATTGCGCCGTAACCTTGTTGTTACGGCGCATTCATTTTATGCTCGCCTTTAAACTCCATACACATTTAGGAATAATTTATGAGCTCAGCAAAGCAAGTAGCAACATTTGGTGGCGGCTGTTTTTGGTGTATAGATGCTGCATTTAGGCGTGTAAATGGCGTATTAAACGTAAGTTCTGGTTACACTGGCGGCGAAACAAACACGCCGACTTACCAATCAGTTTGTACAGGCACTACCGGGCATGCAGAAGTTGTTAAAATTGAATTTGACAGCGCTATAGTGAGCTTTGAAACACTTTTAGCAATGTTTTTTACTTTGCATGATGCAACGCAATTAAATCGCCAAGGTAACGATATAGGCACGCAATACAGAAGCGTTGTTTATTACCATGACGACGCGCAATTCACACAAACCAATGAAATGATAGCCCAATTACAAAACCACGTTAGCGAGCCAATAGTGACAGAGGTTAGCCCAGCTACAACGTATTACCCAGCAGAGCATTATCATCAAGATTACTACAACGAAAACCCACAACAAGGTTACTGTAGTATTTTAATAGCACCTAAATTACACAAGTTTGAAACCGTTTTTAGAGAGTTTTTAACTGAGTAACTAATTTAAGCAGTTAATTTAAGTAGTTAAATTTAGCTACACATTAAAAAGCCCGATTTAAACCGGGCTTTTGTATTTTCAGCTCAACTTAAAAAACCTTTAACTACAAAAGGTTATTAAAGACGACTAAAACTGGTAGCTTGCGCCTGCAAAGAAGCGACGCTCTGGTGTGTTGTAGTAATACACTTCACCCGTTGTAAAATCAGCATTTGAATCAACCGCGTTGTATTCTTTATCAAATAAATTTTCTACACGAAGTGATACTTCAATGTGCTCATTTACTTGGTAATTACCCGCTAAGTTCCAAAGTGTGTAAGAACCTAAACGCGTTACTGCACCTTCTCGGTCACTACGGTATTGCATATCTAGTGTTGCATCAAATGCACCAAACTGTTTTGCTACTTCCCAGTTGAATGTACGTTTAGCAACGTTACGTAATTCTGCGCCTGTTTCTTTGTTTTCAGCACTTAAGTAAGTAAAGTTAATATTGCTATCAAACCCATAAAACTGCTGAGAAAGGCCAAACTCAACCCCTTCATAGCGTGCTTCGTTTAAGTTAATAGGAAAGAAATTAGTGTCTAAAGAAATTTTATCCTCAATATCATTTCTAAAAATAGCAACGTCAACACTTGCTACATCAAAATCTACATTTAATCCAATCTCTCGATTTAATGATTTTTCAGGCTCTAAATCAGGGTTAGATGAAGGTGGAAAACCTGGAAAGGCTGGAAAATATAAATCGTTAAAGGTAGGCGCTTTAAAACCAGTACTTTGACTTATTCTAAAGGTTGCATCTTCAGATAAGTGATATCCGGCTGCCACAGTGTAAGTCGTTTCGTCACCAAATTGCTCATCATCATCTTGGCGTACAGTTAAATTAGCTAATACTTTCTCAGCGTTGTAATATGCACCAATAAATACAGCTAACACATCACGTTCTTGTACATCATATTGTGTTGAACTGTGGCTTACATCATCATTGTACCAGTTAACACCGCCACTAATATTAAGTACTTCTGATAAATTATACTGACCGTTATAATCCAATTGCACACGTTTAGTTATAAAATCATTTTCGCCAAATGCTGAAGTATCGTGTGAATCATCTGTTGAAATAGCAATATCAATACTGTGTGATTGACTAATGTAGTTTTTATTCCAACCAGCAGAAAGCTGATAATTTTTAAAATCACTAGTTTCCACAGTACTTGTTGCAGGGCTAAAGCGACTATCGTAATCTGCGTAACCTTCGCTGTATTGACCTAGTAACTTAAAGTCGCCGTAATATGCGTCGGAGTAATTTACTTTAAAACCAAGGTTTTTATTTTCATAGCCATCTTCATCGGGTGCCACACCTTGCAATGCGTCAAAGCCATCTGTTTTTTCATAACCCGCATTAAAAGCGGTGGTTACCTCAGCCGATTTAACAGAGCCCGCAACTTGATAGTTTTGGTATGCGTCTGAGCCAAAAGTAGCATCTAAAGATAAATTATCAGCTTCACGCGTAATAATATTAATAACACCCGCAAGAGCATCTGAGCCATAAACAGCAGCACGTGAGCCTTTAATAATTTCGATACGCTCAATACTATTTAAAGGAACATTACTTAGCGCTTTTTGACCAAGCGTTGCCGAACCCGTCCGTACGCCATCGATTAAAATTAACGTATCGCCAGAACCCGTACCACGTAAAGACACGCCAGAATTTTGGCCAAAGCCGCCGTTAGGATTAATTTGAAAGCCAACTTGTTTACTTAATAGCGTTGGTAAGTCACGCACGTTGCTTGCATCTATTTCAGCACGGTCAATAACATTTACGCTTGCTAAAACATCATTAATTGATTGCTCAAATTTATTAGCTGTTACGGTTATTTTTTCAATTGATTGTTCTGCGCCAGACACAGAAAATGACAGCGCAGCAGTAATTGCAACGCCAAGTGTTGTTTTATTTAACATGATGGTCCCTATCTTTGCCCACCGCAAAGATTTAAGTAAGTAAGATTACTTTAAGGCCGGTCTCCGGACTCAGTAAACACCATAAAGAAAGTGTTAATATTTTACCGTTGCGGGGGCAGTGTTGGGATTGCTTTTGTCATAAATACGCACCAACTTCCCGATTATCTTGCTGTTAGTTTCAATACCTTAAAACCAATGCATGAGCACTAAGCAAGCACCTTAAAAATATGCGGCTATTGTGAGTACTTTGTTTACAAATGTCAACGGACGTCTATACAGCTAAAACCTAATTACTCTGGTGTATTATCAAAGCTAGATGGTGCTGAGTATTTATTTAGTAACTTTATAATATGGGGCTTTGTAGCTGCTGAGTTAAGAATTGAATCTATTTTAGATGCAGATATTTTGCTTTGCTTAGGGCTTACTAAAAAGTGAGTGTCGAACACCGCGTCTGGTTTTTCGCTTTTATATAACAAACTCATATCGAATATTTTTTTATTTTTAAAATATTGATAAGCAATATTATTTAAAACACCGACATCTGCGCGCTGCAATAACAGCATTTTTACTACATTGAACTCGTCAACTGTGAGGCTAACATTATGCTCTTC
The DNA here is from genome assembly GCF_001469205.1 of Pseudoalteromonas sp. H103. NCBI lineage: Bacteria > Pseudomonadati > Pseudomonadota > Gammaproteobacteria > Alteromonadales > Pseudoalteromonadaceae > Pseudoalteromonas > Pseudoalteromonas sp. H103. Next base: position 492,110 of record NZ_LOFG01000012.1, read on the forward strand.
ACTTAAGTAATACGCGTCGGTATTAAACCCTGCAAAGTGATAAGAGTAACCAAGTACACCGGCTTTAGTTAATGATTGTAAGTCATCAAAGTAGGTTTGATCTTTGGCGTTTTCTTTAAGTGCATATAATTCATTTTTAGTAATAACATAAAATTTGCTTTGGGTAATATTTTCTCGCGCTGATAGAGGGATCCATTGCTGCGCCATTAAAAATAAAACATCAAATCTGTTTTGCTCTACTGATTTGGTCAACCTTTTTACAGGTAATGAATTGAGTATAAAGTTATATTCACTTTGGGTATTGTTTAATACTTTAATAAACTCAGGGGCTAAGCCCTGCTGTTTTTGGGCATTAATGACTATAGGAAAATAACCATCTTCTACTAATACATTTATATCTATTGCTTTACTTGTGCTTGAGCTACTAAAAAATACAAAAGTAATAAAAACTAAAAGTTGGTAGCGATTCATTAATGCACCTAAAACAAAAATATTTAATAAGAGTATAAGTATAGTAGCTTAATTATTAAACATAGTTTGATTTATTAAGGGTGCTAACAGCGCTTAAAAATAGCTCAACCTGAGCTTATATTATTAAGCGCAGGTTGAAGAGGTATTATTTATAACTAGCCCTACTATAAATAATTAATCGCGGAAGTTTTTAAACTGAAAAGGCTGGCCTAAGTCAGCGCTGCGAACTACCTGCATAGCTTCTTGTAGATCGTCACGCTTTTTACCTGTAACACGTACTTCTTCACCTTGAATAGCGGCTTGTACTTTTACTTTAGAATCTTTAATGGCTTTAACTACTTTTTTAGCCATGTCTTTTTCAATACCTTGTTTAAGGCCAACGTTACGAAAAACATTTTTGCCTGCACGCGTAATATCTTGCAGCTCTAAACTCGCTACATCCATACCGCGCTTTGATATTTTACTGGCTAAAATATCAAACAATTGCATAACTTGTGAGTCAGCTTCTGCTTTTAGTTTAATTGTTTTGTCGTTTAATTCTATTGAAGCGTCTACGCCTCTAAAGTCAAAACGCGTTTCTAACTCGCGATTTGCGTTATCAACCGCGTTTTTAGCTTCGTTCATTTCTACTTCAGATACAATATCAAATGAAGGCATTGGTTTCTCCTAACTATTTAATCTTAATTTTATGCGGCAATTATAACGCTAAAATTATAAATCTTTACATTTTTCTGCATGCTGTTCAGGTGCGATACTAATTTAGTTTGATATACTTGCGACTCTTTTTTAAGCGATTTTAGGATTTGTCGTGACAAGGCGTGTTTATCAAGCAATTTTTTTAATCAGTATAGTGGCTTTTACCTTTTTATTTGCCAAGGAAGTAAAAGGCGGAGTTGTAAATTTATTCCCCCATGTTGATAAAGTCGCCCATTTCGGGATTTTTTTCGTACTAGCTATCATAATGGATAAAGCGTTTAAGCTTCCTTTGTATGCACAAATAATGCTACTGGCTGGATACGGTGCATCTATAGAAATAATGCAAGACGCCCTCCCCTACAGACAGGCATCACTAGGTGATTTTTTTGCTGACTTTGCTGGTGCTGCTAGCTACTTTTTAATTAGAGTTATTTTTACCCCTCGAAAAAAGAACCCATATGGCTAATATTTTAATTGTTGGTGATGGCGCTATAGGCTTATTACTGTGCCACTTTTTAAGCACATCAAATCATGTAACGGTATTAACTCGTAAAGCCTCTACGAACACACGTTTTTATAGCCGTGGCAATAATGCGTCTAAAAAAATCAACGCACAGTTTATTTCTTTAAATCAGCTAAATAAAAACAGTGAATTTGATCTTGTATTATTTACGGTTAAAGCCTTTCAGGTACCCGATGCCTTTACTCAAGTAAAATCTTTTTTACCTAAAGGTTGCTCTGTCGTTCTTTCGCATAATGGAATGGGAAATATTGACGAAATAAGTAATCAGCTCAATAGTAACCAAGCACTCTACTTTTTAACCACCAGCATGGCTGGGTATAAATCTAACCAGTATATTGTGCAACATAGCGGTGAGGGGCAAAGTATTATTGGCGGTTGTAATAACCTAGCGCTTCAAGATAACGAAGTCATCACTAATGCATTCAAAGCAGTACCTAACGTTAAATGGACTGATAACATTCATCAGCTTCGTTTTGAAAAACTACTTGTTAATATTGCGATTAATCCCCTAAGCGCCCTAAACAATGTAAAAAATGGTGAGTTACGTGCACCAAAATTCAATGCTGTAATTTTTAACGCTCTCAATGAAGCTTGCAACATAGCTAGGGCCCAAGGTCTTAATATTCCATTAATTAAAGCTTTAAACACCGCTTATAAAATAATGGAGCTAACCTGCGATAATTACTCATCTATGCAACAAGATGTTGTTCATAACAGAACAACCGAAATTAGAGCCATTTGTGGCTATATCGCTCAGCAAGGCAAACTTTATAATATTAAAACACCTTATAATAATGAGCTACTTGCTAAAATTGAGGCAAAAAAAAGCGTGGTATAAACCACGCTTATATAAATACTTTACTTAAGGTTTGTTGTTTATGGGCGATAAACTTTAACTGTGCCGAAGCCTTGCTCATGCAAAATAAGCGCTTGTAACTGGCTCATTACACCTCTATCGCAATATAGGTAGTAATCTTTGTCTTTTGGTAAATCACCAAATTTAGTCGCTAGGCGGAAAAACGGTAAATGCACAACTTCAATGCCATCAACTTCAAGTGGTGCTGCGTCTTCCTCTTCTGGAGAACGAATATCAACAACCACTGCGCCAGCTGGTAAATCAGCAACCGACTCAGCTTCTTTAAGCTCTTGCTTAGCTTCTACGTCAATGTCGCGTACATCCATAATGCGGGCATTTTCTACTACGGTATTTAGTACATCAAAGTCGAACTTTTCTTCTTCGCCTTTAATAACATCAATTTTAGCTTTAACCGTTGGCTTTTTAGAAATTACGCCACAGTACTCTGGCATCGTTTCGGCCATTTCTGCGGTACCAATTTGGCGGGCAATATTAATAATTTCTTGCTTATCGTGCTGAATAAGCGGGCGTAAAATAAGCGTTTCGGTTACGCGATCAATCACGCTTAAATTAGCTAGTGTTTGGCTTGAAACCTGACCAATACTTTCACCAGTTACAAGTGCTTGAATGTTTAGCTTTTCAGCAACTTGGCTACCTGCACGCATCATCATGCGTTTTAGTACAACACCCATTTGGCTGTTTTCAACGTTTTCTAAAATCTCTGCGACTACGGGTTCAAAATCAACAGTTACAAACTTAACTTTATGGGTAGAGCTAAACTTTTTCCATAAATAGTAACTTGCTTGTTTAACACCAATTTCGTGAGCTGCGCCACCTAAATTGAAGAATAAAAAGTGCGTACGAGCGCCTTTACGGATCATTTGATAACTAGCTACACCGGAGTCAAAACCACCCGACATAAGCGAAAGCACGTCTTCTTGAGTTGGCAGTGGGAAACCAGCCATACCAAAATGTGTTTGCGTTACTATGTAGGCTTTATCGTCTTTTACTTCTAAGCGAATAGTTACTTCAGGGCGGCTTAACTTAACGCGTGCACCTTCTACGTGCTGGTTTAAGCCACCACCTACGTAACGTTCTAAATCTGTTGAAGTAAAATCGTGTTGCCCGATACGTTTAGCGCGTACACAAAATGTTTTGCCAACAATCGTATGCCCTACTAGATCAATCGTTTTTTTATAAATATCGTCAAGTGTAGTGAAGTCTGTTTCGGTTACTTCAATAAATTGCACAATTCCAGGAATACGCTGCAGGCTGTCAATAAAGTCTAAGCGCGTTTGTGCATCAACCAATTTAGTAACGACTGAAATATTATCCCAGTTGTTTCTTACTTGTACTTTTTCGTCAACACGACGCAATACAATTTTAATGTTATTTTCTAACACTTTAGTAAAGCGTTTACGTACCGAACGGCTTTTAATGGCAATTTCAGGATGTAGTTTGACGATAAATTTAAGCATAGTTCACTCTTAGACTGCGGGAATTCGCGCTCCCAGGCATTGGGCGCGCGATTATATCAAAAAATTTTGCGTCTAGGAACTAACCAGAAAAATGAGACTAAGTAACACTTGGGGCGTGTTGTGCAAGTTCGGTGTACTTTTCACGTAGTTGGTTCATTTTATCAATACTTTTATCAGTACTGTAAGCCCTGAATAAAGTCAGTACCTTTAAAATACCATGGTAAATATCTTGCTCAGCGAGTGCGCCACTTGGTCTACGTGCTTTTATGTAGGGTGTCCAAAAGCTCACGGTAAGCTTGAGTGTATGGGCAAGTTCTAATGCGTCTTGCTCTTCTATAAATATCATATCGCTATCGCATAAGCCTAAAATAACTTGGCGTACCTGCTCGAGCAATGCTGACTGAAAATCAATATACGCTTGTTTTAAGCTTTCATCTCTGGAGAGAATATCGCCCAAGTTGTCGTAAAAAAAGTGATAACGCCACATCAACTCAAATAATGAATCTAAATACGCTGTTAGGTGATCAAACGCATCATCGTTAGCATGTATTGGTTTAAAATGAGTGTTTAAGTGCTCGCTATAAAGCGCAAAAATATGACGGATAATGTCTTCTTTATTTTTAAAGTGATAATAAAGGTTACCCGGGCTCATCCCTAAATGCGATGCAATATGATTAGTTGATATTGCACGCTCACCATGTTCATTAAATAACGAAATACTGGTGTGTATTATTTTTTCCTTGGTATTCATATGCGACTACTCAAATTAACTTATAAACTACATTACACTAAATATAATCTTTGCAGTATAAACAAATCGAGCTGGTTTAAATACCACCATAATTTACTATTTTAAAAACGAGCTAAGCTGATTTGTACTACAAACACTGATAGACTACTCAAAAAATAATAGTTAGTGAAACTTATGAACGTTACGGCAATTTACCCTGGTACATTCGATCCTTTAACCAATGGGCACACAGATCTTATTCAACGCGCAGCTAAAATGTTTAGCACTGTGATTGTAGCTATTGCTCATAACCCATCTAAACAACCGTGTTTTAGCCTTGAAGAACGAGTGGATTTAGCCAACAACATTTTAGGCCATTTAAGTAATGTAAAAGTGATTGGCTTTTCAGGCTTACTAGCCGATTTAGCTTTTGATCATAAAGCTGATGTACTTATTCGCGGTATTAGAGCGGTGTCTGATTTTGATTACGAATTTCAGCTCGCAAACATGAACCGTCGCCTAAATCCAGATTTAGAAAGCGTGTTTTTAACACCTTCTGAGCGTAATTCATTTATATCGTCAACACTGGTTAAAGAAGTGGCGCGCCATAATGGTGATGTAAGCGAATTTGTTCACCCTGTTATTGTTGATGCCTTAACAGAAAAGTTGGGCTGCGACGCGTGTTAAAGTACACATCAGTATTAGCGCTGCAATGCGCTAATACCCTCCACCTAATCTTATATCGTTTTTTGTAATAACCGGCTACTAAGTAAAAAATTTTTAATTTTTACTAAGCCCAAAATATCTTTATTAATAATTAAGACTATTGCCATAATTAAATCACTCGAAAACTGCCCGACCCCGTAAACTCCCCAAAGCCACCAATAGTCATAGCTAACCAATACTACATAATCGTAATGCATAGCCATATGTAAAATTGCATTAATTGTTAAACCAAAAACAAGGTAATAATAGGCTGTGGCGTTTGCATGTACATAACTATAAGAGAAGTAAACAAGACTGAGGATGGTAAGTAAATCTGCAATTACTAAATCTAAATATATTGAATCAGTAAGGGTAAGTGATGCTTTGAACATAATTAGGCTGAATGTATAGGAGAGCATCATAACTAATGAAATGAACATTACATGCTTATTACGGCAGTTAATTGTACAAGCGTAATTATATAAAAATGGCACTACAAAAGCCCATGTAATAAAGATGCTCAGGTAATCGTTTATAGTACTTAATGCCATAAATACATATTGAAGCATTAATGAGCACCCATTTTCTTAACGAGAAAATTTTTGACTTTTATTAACCCTAAAATATCTTTATTTATAAATAAAACCACTGCCATAACTAAGTCACTTGTAAGCTGACCAATACCGTAAAGCCCCCAAAACCACCAAAACTCCATATTTCCCAAGACAATGCTATCGTAATGCATTCCAAAAAATACAAACGCATTAAAGCTAAGCCCCACTATTAGGTAATAAAAAGCGGTAGGCTTGTTTTTTATGAAAAAGCCCGCCCACATCATCAAAGTTAATATTGTAACTGCATCAAATAAAAAAAGGTTTAGGTGAGGCGTAGCTGTTTGAGGATCCATAACCATGCTTGATGTATATGAAACCATCATAATAAATGATATTTGGGCTAGGCTTTTATCTGGTTTATTAATACTTATTGATAAGTTATATAGAAATGCAAAAACAAATAGCCAAGTAATTAAAATGGTTATGTAATCATAAAGGTTAGCCATCGCCCATAATAAATTATGCATATTGTGAGGGCTTAAATTTTGTTGTTAAATAATCACTTAACTTTGCTAAGCCTAAGATATCTTTATTAACAATTAAAGCTAATGGCATAATTAAATCTGTAAAATACGTGCCAAATACATAAACATTCCAAAACCACCAATAATACAATGTGCCACGTACTTCAATATCGTAATGCATTGCTAAAAACAAACTCGCATTAATACTTAAGCCTATAACCACATAGTAAAAAGATACAGGCATAGCTTCTTTGCTTATGCGTTTGTAGAAAAAAATAGCAGCTAAAGTAACAATATCAAAATAGAAGTAGTATAAGTGCGATACTGTAACCATATCGAATAATGTACTTGAACTATAGGAAATCATCATAATTAAAGATAAGTACACATTCGCTTTTTGAGAAGTATTTATACTTGCTGATAGGTTGTACAAAAAAGCGAAAACGAACAGCCATGTGATGAAAATGCCTACATAATCTCTAATTGCAACTAAACTCCAAAGAATATCTGCCATAGAAATTAACGCCTCAGAATGTCGCTTTGCAAAACGTTTTTAAGCCTCACAAGTCCCAGCAAGTCTTTATTTATAATTAGCACTAGTGCCATTGTAAAATCGCTAAAATACATACCAAAAATATATACGGTCCAAAACCACCAATAGTAAAGTGTACCCTGTATAACAATGTCGTAATGCATACCTAAAAATAAGCAGGCATTAAAGCTTAGCCCTACAATTAAATAATAAAAAGGCGTAGGTATAGCCTGTTCCGTGAAATTATGCCACAGAAGTAAAACAAGGAGAGTTACAGCGTCATAATAAAAATAATTTAAGTGCGATGGTGTAATAAGTGGGTCCATAAGCAAACTAGCTATGTAGGATACCATCATAATAAATGAAAGTTGTGCCCTGCTCTTATCTGGCTTATTAATACTTGCCGATAAGTTATACAAAAAGGCAATAAGAAAAAACCACGTAAACAAAACGCCTACGTTGTAACCTAAATCGACCAGTCCCCAAAGAATATCAGCCACTTTGCTTCAATCTCATAACACCGTTCACCAACTTATCAGTAGCATGCACTAACATTAAGAAATCCTTTTTAACGAAAAAAATACTAACCATGATGATATCCATCATATTAATAACAACCGTATAAAAAGACCAAAACCACCACGGTTCGTAATTACCACGTACAAACACATCTATGTGCATAGCTAAAAATAATAACGAATTGATGCTCAAGCCAAATAATAAGTAAGTAGACATGCGCTTTTCAGGTAAGTAATACCGCAGAAAAAAAATAAAAAATAAAGTGGCTACGTCATAGCAAAAAAACTCTATGTAGCTAAAGTTGTAAATATCTATAAATGAGCTTAGGCAATAAGAAACTACCATAACTAAAGATAGCCATACAGCCTTTTTCGATGGATTGTTAATGCTAGTTGTTAGTGAATATAAAAAGGCCATTAAAAAGCCCCACTGTACTAACACACCGATATAAACTGAAATCTATGGAGGGATTAGAACATTATTCACTATTGCGGTTTCTTAGCACATAGCGAGCGAATAAGGTTTGTGAAATAAATAATTTTTAAGAAATCTCTATTGATAAACAACACTAAAATCATACTCAGATCAGAAATGGCCACAACTGATGAATACAGTCCCCAAAACCACCAGTAGGTGTAATTATGTAAAATATAAGAGTCTAAATACATACCTAGAGCAAAGCACATGTTGATACTCAGCCCAAGCATAAGATACATAAATGCAACCGTTTTCTCTTTAATAAAAAAGTATTGGGTAATAATTAAAACCACAATGGTGATAGCGTCTAAAATAGCGAGATCAAGGTAAGTAATGGTTTGGTAATTGAACAAAACACCTGGAAAATACGAAATAGCCATAATCGATGAAAGTATAACTAACGCTTTAAAGCGTGAATTGATAGATGAGACTAAAGAATATAAAAATGCCATGAGGAACCCCCATTGCAATACCACACCGATTATATGGGCAATTCTCACATCTAATAAAAAAGAGATGATATCCATCTTAAAAGTAAACGCTAATAATAAGCACCTCAAAAATAATAAACAACACCATTAACTGAGCACCTAGCTTAGTATTTTACTTATCCAAACTATAACTTTCATCGCCATAAACGTATCGATACTTCGTCTTTAAAATGCTAGCTGCAAAAGCCACCTTTTAAGCTTAATTAAGCCTAAAAAGTCTCTATTGATAATTAGTACGGCAATCACACAGAAAGCATAACAGCCGATGAATAAAAGCGCCAAAACCACCAGTAGGTGTAATTATATAGAATATTGGTATCTAGATAAATGCTAAGGGCTAAAAAGGCGTAGATGCTAAGGCCGATAATTAGGTAGACATAAGCTGTCGTTTTCTCTTTAATAAAATAACGCTAGGTTCCATAAACAGCTACTAAAATAGCGATATCTAAAAGGACAAAATCTAAATAAATAATCGTTTGAAAGTTTGTGAATATCCAAGGTAAGTAACCTATCGCCATAATACTCGAAAGTGCGACTAAACCTTTAAAGGATTCATTAATTGAGGATACGAATGAATATAAAAAGGCCATAAGCCCCCCCCCACTGCAAAATGACGCTTAATACATAAGCGAAATCAAAGTTAGAGATTACATCAAAAATAGCCATATTATTAAAGCTCAACCACACTTATAGCCTCTCACTAAATCGATTACTCTTAAATTGATTGAATACTAATGAAAGCATCATTAAAACATCAATTACGTTTACGCCGATAGAATAAACACTCCAATACCACCATGGCTCAAAGTTATACAAAATGTATATATCACAATACAAAAGCAACGTAAGTACGGCATTAGCAGTTAAAGCCAAAACGAGGAACAGGAAAGCTTTAGTACGTTTAAAAACATCGAAGTACTGCAAAGTTAGCAGCGCTGCAATTGTAATAAAATCGTAGAGCGCCCAGTTAAGATACAAATTCTCTAAAAGTTTTATATAGCTGCTGAAAATATATGAGCAGAGCATTAATGCAGACAAATAAACAGGAGTCTTATTTTCTTTGTTTATGCTGGAGACCAAACAAAATAGGAAGGCCATTAAAAAGCCCCATTGGGAGAAAGCCGCTACATAATCTATTAGGGCTTCAGATAAGTACATTTAAGCTAGGTTGTGGGCTGAGGCTTTGTCGATTTAAACAAACCACATAGCTTACTTTTTAATTTGTGTAGGCCTAAAAAGTCTCTATCTACAATCAAAGAAACAGCCATCAATAAATCGATTGTAATCACCGAGAAAGTATAAAAATCCCAAAAAAACCATGGTTCACTATTACGTAAAATAAAGGTGTCTAGTTGCATACATAAAGCTAAACTAAGATTCGTAGACAATCCAAAAATTAAATAAAGCAATGAACTAGAGCTTGTTTTAATAAAATGTTTCGCTATGAGGAGTGCAGCTATTGTGCAACCATCGTATATTGCTAAATCTAAATAAGTTAATGCATAAATAGACAACCAATCTAAAAAGTACTCATACGATGAGTATGAAATAAACATGATTAATGAACTGAGTAAAAGGGTAGTATTTCTCTTATTACCAATAGAATAAACAAAAACGTTAAACAAAAAGGCCATCATAAAAGCCCACATTGTAAAAGCTGACAAAGAAAAATGACCAAAAAACTCAGTTAAAAACATCAAGAACCTTTAGTTATTATTTTGGTTTAGGAGCACCAGGTAAAATTGAAGCTTGTCGTTCAGTTCCCATACTAGCTGCCATCGCCTCATTAGAGAAACTTACTGTATCAGATTGTAGGGTTTTAGGGCTAGCAATTTGTTCCGCTGCAGGCTGTAATTGTTGTGTTTTATTGTATGCTTGCATTTGTAATTGGCTATTAGCTGAAACTTGCATTTGATTGATCCTTGTATAAGTTTTAATATTATTTGGCGCAACTTTTAATCACACCATCATGTAGGTAATTGCATTACCTGTTTTAAGCAGTGATAGCTATTTTGCTATCTGACTTATACAAAGCAACCAATGTGCCAACATTTTTTTGACATTAAAAATATATGCTATCAGCAGCACTTTATTAAAACTAACCTAAAACCTTCACTAAACCACAAACTCATCTGACCAGTCTATTATACGCATAAAAAAACGCACAGGGGTAACCGTACGTTTTTTATATCCAGGGAATTTAAGCCACGTATTTACACGGGATCTCCGCACGTGTACTCGGCTTCAAAATATATTCCATCGCAACTTCGTCACAGTTTTCTTTACGAAGGCAAAGCTCGCAATCTTTCATTACTTTTTCTGGTAATGATTCTTTGCTACAAAAAGTAAAACGCTGCTGCTCAAAAAAATCTGGCACTCGCGTTAGTACAATAACGCGGTTAAGCGCCAATTTTTTGGCTTTTGTTAATAAGTGATCTACAAGCTGCCTGCCCTGCCCAGATACAGCACTTTTTGGGTCTATTCCTAAAGAGCGTATTTCAGCAAGACCAGTGTCATAAATGTATAACGACGCACAGCCCGACACTTTGCCATTTATTTCAGTTACGGCAAATTCATTAATTGAATGCACCATGTCGCTTTTAGCACGAGGTAAGTTTTCACCTACGGTTGCCCAGTGTTGTATAAGCGTTGCAATGGCCTCAACATCGTCTAAGTTTGCATCACGAACCGTTATTTGCTGTTTTTTTTTGGCTTCTTTAACAGCATTCGTTACTTGTTCAATAGACGTACCACCAAGCGCTTGACGAGCTTTAATACAGGCATCTATTTCAAGTACTGGGTAAACGTCATCTTCAAATACGTCATTAACCGATTTGTACTGCTCAAGTGAAAGCTCCTCTAGGGTTTTACCTTCACTAATGGCAAGCTGCACCAGCACACCAACAATGTGATGACCTTCTCTAAAGGGCACACCTTTAGCAACCAAGTAGTCAGCGAGTTCTGTTGCATTAGCGTGGCCGCCTTTTGCGGCTGCTAATGTTTTATCACCGTTTACTTTTACGCCTTTAATACACGCTTGTGCCATATGAATACACGCAAGCCATGTTGGCATAGCATCAAATAGGCCTTCTTTGTCTTCTTGCATATCTTTATTGTAAGCAAGGGGTAATGCTTTTAGGGTCATCATCATGGCACTAAACGCGCCAAATACACGCCCAGTTTTACCACGAATGAGCTCTAATGCATCTGGGTTCTTTTTCTGAGGCATTAAAGATGAGCCAGATGTTACATTATCAGCAAGCTCTATAAATCCGGCTTCACCCGAATTATAAAAAATTAAATCTTCAGACATACGTGATAGGTGAATCATCGAAATAGACGCACAACTTAAAAGCTCGACTACAAAGTCACGATCAGATACACCATCAAGGCTATTTTTTGTTGCACCAGTAAAGCCTAAACCTTCGGCTAAAGCTTGGCGATCAATTGGGTAAGCTGTACCGGCTAATGCTCCACTGCCAAGCGGGCAAAAATTCATACGTGCTTTGGCATCTTGTAGGCGGCCTTCATCTCGCTCTAGCATTTCAACGTAGGCCATACACCAATGACTAAATAACACAGGTTGAGCACGTTGCAAGTGAGTGTAACCTGGCAAAATAGTGCCTAGTTCACGCTCTGCAAGGGCAACAAATTCAGCTTTTAATCCGGCTATTGCACCCAGTAAATGATCGGCAGTATCACGGCACCATAATCTAAAGTCGGTAGCTACCTGGTCATTACGGCTTCGGCCTGTGTGTAGCTTTTTAGCTAAATCGCCTACTTTTTCAATTAATGCAGCTTCAACGTGCGAGTGAATATCCTCAGCACCTGATGTTGCTACAGCTTGTGGATCTGCTTTTACTTCTTCAAGCAGTTCGTTTAATGCTGCGACTAATTTTGTATGCTCGTCACTTGAAAGCACATTCACTTGCTCAAGTGCGCCTGCCCATGCCACAGAGCCAATAATATCTTGCTCTGCTAACTGGTAATCGAACGGAAGTGAGTCGTTAAATTGTTTAAACGCCTCATCTGGACCCGTAGAAAAACGTCCGCCCCATAATGCCATGAAATCTCTCCAAACCCTGAAATGCCCCTTTTAAAGGGGCTATAAATAATTTACTTTTTAGCCATTGCTGAAATTCTGCTCGAAAGCGAGAATAAACGAATAAAGCCTTCAGCGTGCGATTGGTCATACACATCGTCTTCACCAAAGGTAGCAAAGTCTTCGCTGTATAAGCTATTAGGTGATTTTTTCTGAACAGCTGTCACTTGGCCTTTGTAAAGCTTAAGTACAACTTCACCCGTTGCTAGTGTAGAAAGTGCTTCTGCGCCGGCTAAAATAGAATCTTTAAGAGGTGTAAACCAACGACCATCATAAACTAAGTGCGAAAACTCACCGCCGAGTACTTCTTTCCATTTACGGCTAGATTTATCAAGTACTAGCTCGTCAATAGCTTGCAGTGCCGCCATAATAACGGTGCCACCTGGCGTTTCGTAACAACCACGCGATTTCATGCCTACTAAACGATTTTCTACAATGTCTACACGCCCAACACCATGTGGTGCTGCGATGTCGTTTAATTTAACTAAACAGTCGTAAGGTTTAAGCTCTTCACCATTTACCGCAACTACTTCGCCTTCGATAACCGTAAGCGTTACATGCTCAGCTTTATCAGGTGCTTGCTCAGGAGAGTTAGTCCAAGTCCACACTTGGTCGCTAGGCTCACACCATGGGTCTTCAAGCTCGCCACCTTCGTGCGAAATATGCCATGCGTTAGCATCACGGCTGTATATTTTTGTTGCAGAAGCAGAGCACGGAATATCACGCTCAGCTAAGTAATCTAGTAATGATTCACGACTCGATAAGTCCCACTCACGCCATGGCGCAATTACTTTTAAATCGGGTGCAAGTGCTGCAAAGCACGATTCAAAACGAACTTGGTCGTTACCTTTACCAGTACAACCATGAGAAAGTGCATCGGCACCTACTTTACGTGCAATTTCAACTTGTGCTTTAGCGATAATTGGGCGCGCCATTGAAGTACCAAGTAAATAAGTACCTTCGTAAATTGAACCGGTTTTAAGCGTTGGGTAAATGTATTCACTTACCATTTCGTCTTTTAAGTCAACTACGTAACACTCAGACGCACCTGATGCGATTGCTTTAGCTTCTACGCCTTCAAGCTCTTCAGCGCCTTGGCCTACATCGGCAACAAACGCGATTACTTCACAATCGTAGTTTTCTTTTAACCATGGCACGATAGCCGACGTATCAAGACCACCTGAATAGGCTAAAACGACTTTTTTAATTGAACTCATAGGTGTTCCTTAACAAAATTTGGATTTAGTAATGTAACTAGCAGAGCATTTTGCGCATGCATGCGATTTTCTGCTTGTTGAATAATTTTAGATGCTGGGCCATCCATTACCTCAGAGGTAATTTCAAACTCACGGTGTGCCGGTTGGCAATGTAATACCGTAGTCGCACCTGTTTGATCTAGCAATGCTTGGTTTAACTGATAAGGCATGTATTTTTCTTTTACAAGCTCAAGTGGCGTGTCATCCCCCATTGAAACCCACGTATCGGCGTAAACAACGTTTGCGCCAACAGCCGCTTCAACACGGTCACTTACCATTACTGATGCGCCATTCATAGCTGCTATTTGTTCAGCCTTTTTAAGAATTTGCGAATCAGGTGAGCTGCCTTTTGGCGTTACCGCTACAAAATCAGTACCAAGCGTTGCCGCTAAGAGCATAAGTGAGTGAGTTACATTATTGCCCTCACCTAAGTAAGCAACTTTAAGCTCGCTCACATCGCCATGTACTTCTTGAAGCGTTAAAAAATCAGCCAATGCTTGGCATGGGTGATATAAATCACACAAGCTATTAACCACAGGCACAGAAGAGTATTCACCTAGCGTTGATAATGTGCTGTGCTGATTAACACGCGCTACAATACCATCAGCCCATGTAGAAATATTAAGTGCGAAATCTTTTACCGATTCACGTGCGCCCATAGCGCCATTTTGCTGATCTAAATATACAGCGTGACCACCTAAGCGATTAATACCAATATCAAATGATAAACGCGTACGTAAACTTTGTTTTTCGAATAACGTAACAACAGACTTGCCCGCTAATACTTGGCTGTATTTCTCTGGATTTGCTTTTAAATCACGCGCTAATTTTAATAAATTAAGTGCGCCTTGTTGGTCTAATTCTAGACCCGTTAAAAAATTCTCTAACATGGTAACCCTATGGTGTAATCTTTGTTCCGACATGCTCGCCTTTTAGCAAAGCAGTTAAGTTTTCTGGCTTTTGCCAACTGGAAATATACACACCTCGTCGTAAATGTTGGGCAGCGTGTAGGCTGGTCTTAACTTTGACCTCCATCCCGCCCAAAATTACTCCTTCATCAATTAAAGTATCAATGTGTTTTGTGTCAAGTTGATGTAGCGGTTGTTTATTTGCATCAAGCACCGCCTCTACATCTGTCATAAATATAAGTTCAGCGTTTAGATTACTGGCAATCGCTGCTGCAGCTTCATCGGCATTCACGTTGTACCAGTTACCTTGCTCGTCAAAGCCAATAGAGCTCACAATAGGTAAGCGGCCAATTTTAAGTAAATCATTAACGATAGAGTCATCATTACTTTTACACTTACCGACTTGGCCAAGTGCTTTTAGCTTTTGCGAAGCACTAACACCGGCTTCATAAAGGCTTAATCCAACAGGTTTATGTCCTGCATTTATGGCTTGGCTTACTAGCTGTTTATTAGCACAGCCAGCAAGTGCGCCTACAATATAAGGCATTTGCTCTTTTGGGCTGATACGCAAGCCCTGGTGCTTTGCACTAGCAAAGCCTGCTTGCTTTAGCCATGTATCAACTAAAGAACCGCCTCCATGCACGATGACAAACTCATCATTGTTTTGCTCATTTAATACATCAAACAAAGCTTTTGCTGCATTTTCTATATTAAGTACTGCACCACCGAGTTTAATTACCCACGTTTTTTTGCTCATTTAAAACGCCCCTTTTAAGCCAGTAGTGTGTTTTAAATTCATGGATAAGTTAATACATTGTAATGCTTGGCCTGCAGCGCCTTTTAATAAATTATCAATAGCAGACATAACGATTAACTGCGTCCCTTGTTGTTGCCAACCAATATCAACATACGGTTGTTGTGCAACACCTTTAATAGACGGTATTTTATTTTCGAGTAGACGAATCAATGGCTCATCTGCAAGTACTTTATAAGCGTCTAAAACGTTTTCCTTGGTAACGCCAAGCTTAAGCTGTACATAAATAGTTTCTAAAATACCACGCGGAAAATTACCTAAATGCGGAGTAAATAGCACTTTGTGACCTAAGTGCTGTTCAATCTCTGGACCGTGGCGGTGGTTAAACAAACCATATGGAACCAGCGACACTTCACAAAAGTGAGTACCTACGCTTGCTTTTCGCCCAGCTCCCGTTACACCCGATACCGCATTAATAATAATATTTTCATCACTTAATAAATCAGCTTGTTTAAGAGGTTTTAGTGCGTTGAGTGCCGCAGTCGGGTAGCAACCTGCCACTGCAACGAGTTGTGCATTTGCTATAGCATCACTATTCCATTCAGCTAAACCGTAGGCCGCTTCGTTTAATAGTTCAGGATGTTGATGCTCAAAACCATAGTAAGTAACGTAATCGTCGTTGCTTGCTAGGCGGTAGCCACCTGATAAATCAAATACCTTTTTTCCCATAGCTAAAAATTGGGGTGCTAAATCAACACTTACCTTATGATCTGTACATAAACAAACATAGTCAGCGCTATTGTTAATGTCATCAAATGCTGAAGCGCTAAGAGGGAGTAAAGGCGTATCGAGTAAGCCTAGGTGCTCAGGATAAAGATCGCTTAGCAATTTATTTTTATCTAAACTACCTTCAGATACATAACAACCTGCTAATTTAAGGTGTGGGTGATTAGCAACTAAGCTTGCTAACTCTGCGCCGCTGTAACCGCTTGCGCCAATAATTACTACATTCATTGATTACTCGTTATTTTAAAATGTATTGCTAAATATATATGTTGTTCGCTTAAGTTAGCTAAATCGCTAAATTAAGACTTAATTTAATGAATTTGTAGATTATCGTCGCATTATTGTCATAGCTTTACTTTAATATATTTATGCTTAAAAAGTGAATTGATATTCATCATAAATACTTTTATATTGTTATGCAATTAAATTGAATAATAATTTTGGATTTTTTTATGCCTTTGCCTTCGTTTATCTCTATGTACCAACAACTCATTGCCGCTCCTTCTATCAGCGCAATAGAAGATACGCTTTGTATGAGTAATAAAAACGTAATTGAACTACTTGCACAGTGGTGTGAAAGCTTAGGCTTTACTTGTGAAATTATAGAGTTAGAAGGTGGTAAAGGCCGCTATAACTTATTAGCTAAGCGCGGCCAAGGTGATGGTGGTTTAATGCTTGCAGGACACACCGATACTGTGCCTTTTGATGATAGCCGTTGGAATCACGATCCATTTAAACTAACGGAACACAATAATAAGTTGTATGGCTTAGGTAGCATTGATATGAAGGGCTTTTTTGCTTTTGTGCTGCAAGCAATTAGTGAACTTGATGAAAAGCAACAAACCCAGCCAATTTTAATACTCGCCACTGCTGATGAAGAAACGACAATGGCGGGTGCTCAGCAAATTTGTAAGCATCCAAATTTAAAACCTGCTCGCTGTATAATTGGCGAACCTACTGATATGACACCAGTATTTACACACAAAGGGCATATGAGTACTGCAATAAGAGTTGTCGGTCGTTCTGGCCATAGCTCCGATCCCGAACGTGGTCTTAACGCCATCGAAGTAATGCATAAAGTGACTACAAAATTACTAAACTTAAAAGAGCTATTAAAGAATAAATATTCAGTAGAGCACTTCAAAATTCCCTACCCTACGTTAAATTTGGGCCATATACATGGTGGCGATAACGCAAATAGAATTTGCGGCTGCTGTGAAATGCACATAGATATGCGCCCATTACCCGGGCTAAGTATAAAAGACTTACAAGCATTACTTATTGATGCAACTAAAGAGATTAATGAGCAATACCCTAATGCAGTTAGTGTAATTGATTTACACGATCCTATACCTGCATTTAGTGGTAGCACCGACAGCGCCTTAGTAAAAATGGCAGAGAAAATAGCGGGACAAAAAGCGGTTGCAGTAAACTATTGTACTGAAGCACCTTTTATACAACAGCTTGGCTGTGAAACAATAGTGATGGGGCCTGGCTCTATTAACCAAGCTCATCAGCCTGATGAGTTTTTAGCTATGGAAAAAATAACACCATCGCAAAAAATGATTACTGACATTATTAAGGCCAATTGCTTTAACGCTTAAAGTAATTACGCATTAAAAAGCAAAAAAGGCGCCAATTGGTGCCTTTTTAGCAACTACTTTAACGCTACTTCATATATTTACTTAAGTACTTTTTAAATACCGGATCTGATTTTGCTAACTCTTTTTGCTCAGTTAAAATTTCTTTCAAAATTTTACCTGAGGTAAGTGGATTAGCAAGTACCACCCTGAATACAACTGTAGGCTGGTTGTCATATTGAACGGGTGTTAAACGTGTTCGCGATACAAACGAACGACCCGATTCACGCTGGCGTTTTTGCATACTGGCAGTAAAACGATTGAGCGATGCAAAAATATCAATACGTGTTTTTTCATCAGCTTCTGCAATAGCTTCCTTAATTTGTTTAGGCACGTAGCGGTAGGTTAATAAGCACAGTTCTGGCTCTGAAATAAGCTCAAAATCTTCATCAGCTTTTATTAAATCAGCAAAATAATGTGCTTTTTTAATGCTGCGATCAATTAGCATTTCATAGCCTTTACGACCAATAACGCGTAAGCATGCATGTACTAACATAGCCATACCAGGCCGGCTGCCTTCAAGTGTATGACTACCTAAATCTTTTGAACCTTTACGTAATATATACTCAGCGTGATGCTCAATTGCATCGGTTGCCGCAGGGTCCTTAAACAGCACTAAACCCGCGCCCATTGGTACATACATTTGTTTGTGTGCATCTATGGTAATAGAGTCTGCGCGCTCAATCCCTTTTAAAAGTGGGCGGTGTGTTTGCGATAAAAGAGTCGCCCCCCCCCACGCTGCATCTACATGAAAATGACAATTTATTTCGTGTGCTAAGTCGGCCATATCATCAAGTGGATCTATATTACCGGTTTCGGTAGTACCAGCTACACCCACAATTGCCATGACTTTAATACCTTGAGCTTCAAGCTCTAGGGCTTTTTCACGCATGGCAGCAACGTCAACTTTATTATTTTTGCAGGTTTTAATACCAATTAAATTTTCACGGCCAATGCCCAGCAAATCAACCGACTTACCTAGAGAGTAATGCCCGCGTTCAGAAATTAATACCGCCAATCCTTTGTAACCATAATGCAGCATGCCAGCAATTAAACCCTGTGCCCCAATTCCTTTAAAACTACCTTGGGGTTTTAATAAACGGTTGCGTGCAATCCAAAGTGCAGTAATGTTAGCTACAGTGCCACCAGAGCAAAAAGCGCCTAATGATGTTTTAGCGCTATGCATCCATTTAGAATAAAAGTCATCATCCTGCCCATAAGCCAAATGATGCATCATTCCAAGTACTTGTCGTTCAAGTGGGGTAAACGCTTTTGAGGTTTCTATTTTTACTAAGTTTTGATTAAGACCCACCATTAGCTTTGAAAGCGGCAGTAAAAAATGCGGTAATGCCGACGTCATATGCCCAATAAAGCTAGGTGCAGCCGTATGCACAGAATGGGCAACTAATTGGTCCATAATATCTTGTGCATAGGCAGATACAAACGTTGGATCTTCTGGGATCACTGCCGATTGAAAGTCTTTTTCAATTTCGTGTAATGGTTTTTCAATTGCCGCAATATTTTCGTTTAGAAATCCTGCTAAATTACTCGAAATTTCAAGCTCTATTTTGCTTAAAGTTGAGTCTGGCGCTTCAGGTACAGTAAATATACGCTTAAGGCTTTCTTTAGAGGCGACGGCACAACGCTTTTGATCCATCTTTATACCTAGTGTGTGTGTAGCTAAAACACGTATTTACCTATTAAAAATGTCAAATTAAGACATTATTTTAAGCAACCGTGTTTCTTTAAAAATTGCGCTAACTTTACTGCAATATAACTAAAATGTCTCGTTTAAACCCATAAAAGCAATCAAAGCGATGACAAAAAAATGATAATTTAATTAATATTCAACTAAACCCAATTATTTATTGGGCATTTGTTTATTTTGCGTATAATAAATTTGATATCAAAAAAGGGACACACATGCTTAAAGGAAGAGTAAAAGTTAGTTGGATTATGGCTGGTTTTAGCTTGTTTTTAATAAGTTTACTTACCTATGTTTACTACACTTACCAGACTACACGTGCTGAGATAATGCAGTCGGTTGATAACCGCTTGTTAAATGCAGCCACCAGCGTTAAACATATTTTAGGTGAAAAATACTTAATTGCAGTAAACCAAGGCAACAATGTAAGCTTTGCTGACTATCAAAATAAAAGCAAACAGCTTTCTGAGTTTGCTCAAGCCCTTGATATTGCATATGTATATTCGATGATACTAAAAGATGGCAAAGTACATTTTAGTTCATCAAGCTACACGCAAGACGATCAAGATAATGGAAAAGTGACTCAATTTTTAGACCTCTACCCTGAAGCCACCGACGCTAACATAAGCGCATTTTATTCTACTGAGCCTGTGTTTGAAATTTCGAGTGATCAGTGGGGTCATTTTAAAACTATTTTTATTCCCTTTGTTGACCCAATTAACGGCAAAACCTACTTAACCGGTGCCGATATAACTATTTATAATTTAAACCAGCAACTTAAAGAGAGTGTATCGAAGGCTGCTGCTATGGCGAGCTTTTTCTTTTTTATCGCCATATTAGTTTCTGCTATCTATATATATTTATTAAAACGCTCGTTAGCGACCGACTCAAGTACAGGTTTTTCAAACCATATAGCGCTTGAATACTACATAAAAAAAAGCAATGCCCATCATATGCAATTAGCCGTAATTTGGGTTAATGAAATAGAAGACATAAACAGTTTTTACGGCACCGAAGTAGGCGATAAAGTGATGAAAAATTTGCTTACTCACTTTAAACTTCGCAGTTCTACAAATTGCTATATATACCGTTTAGCTACCAATAAAATTGTGTTACTTGCACCTAAAGAAATGAGTAATGATGAATTTACCGAGCTTGTTAAAACTTACAACTTTAATACGCCCGTTTTAACCGACCCTTTTATTTATATAACTCTGTGTGCCGGTATTGCTAGCGGTAATAAATCATTACTACTTGAAAATGCTCATATTGCAGCGCTGCAAGCTAAAGAAGGCCGCCACAGTATAGTGAACTATTCAAAAGCCCTGCACGATGTAAAAACGCAATATCAATACAATGTAGAAATGGCTAAAGAGGTTCGCGAAGCATTTGATAACAATCGAATAGTCCCTTACTTTCAGCCAATAGTTGATACAACTACAGATAAAATTGTGCAATACGAATGTTTAGCGCGCATGGTCACGGCCCAAGGTGAAATATTAAAACCCGACGCATTTTTAAATGTAGTAACTCGCTCAAGAATGGATGGCTTACTAACTCGTACTATATTTTCGCAATGTGTAAGCCGCTTTAGAAAAACCAGTATTTGCTGGAGCCTAAATATAACCGCACAAGATATGCTTGACCCTAATTTAAGTGAATTCATTGCCTATGAACTTAAACGTTACCCGCACCCAGGTAATATCACGTTAGAGCTTTTAGAAACCCAAGCTATTGCTAACTTCTCAGAAGTAAAAGCCTTTATTGGTATGGTAAAAGCAAAAGGTGTAAAAGTAATTATTGATGACTTTGGTAGCGGTTATTCAAACATATCAAATGTACTAAAACTTGAAGTAGATGGAATAAAGTTAGATGGCGCACTAATAAAACAAATAGTAAACGATAAAGATATTTACTTGTTTATCGAACATATAGCGAGTTTTGCAAACCAATTAGGGCTAAAACTAATAGCTGAATCAGTTGAAAATACCACCATAGTAACGGCGCTAAAAAAAGCAAATGTGGCACTGATGCAAGGCAATTACTTTGCTCATCCAGCGCCACACGTTAATACTGTAACTGAAGAAGAAACAATACTTTAAAGATTAATAACTAAACGGTGGCTTTGTTGGCCACTAGCCCAGTATTTACGCTCAAAGGGTGTAATTGCATCATCTGACTCATACAATGTTACATCGCAAGGGTTGCCAGTTAGCGCAAGCGCCCTTGCAAACTCTTTTACGTAAATATCCCAGTTACTGCGTACTTCTAATTGCCCGCCTAGCTTAACAATAAACGGAAAAATAGCCGCACCGTGCCACCTGCGCTGAATATGCTTAGATTTAGGCCACGGGTTAGGGTAAAGCAAATAATGATGTGTAGGCTGCCAGTTAGCTGCAACCGCTAAACGCCAAAAGTCGTTTAAATCGGCTTGCACTAAAATATACTGCCCGCTATCTGTTTGCTTGTATTCTACGTCGTGTTTATCAAGTCGATGAGACGATTTATCAATACCTATAACCAGTGCATCGGGGTGGCGCTTAGCTAAGTTCGCGCTACTCTCACCTACTCCACAACACGAGTCTAAAATAAGCGGGCCATTAAAGGCCTGTACTTTAGCGTTTACTTCATCAAACGCTTTTTGAGTATGCTCAGCAATTGGCTTTTTAAACTCAGCGTTTAAATGTTTATTAACTATTTCATCAAGCTTTTCGTGAATACCTGCTTGGTTAGATACAATACTGCGTGAATTTGCATCGCTCATTAGTGTCTTAGCCCCACACCTTTTTTAATTAGCGTAAGTGCTAAAGTAAATAATACCGTAATAAATACTAAAATAACCCCAAGTGCTACGCTTAAATCAACATCCGACACACCTAAAAAGCCGTAACGGAATGCATTAACCATGTATATAATTGGATTAATTTGCGACACATTTTGCCAAAATTCAGGTAATAGTGTAATCGAATAAAATACACCACCTAAGTATGTTAAGGGCGTTAAAATAAAGGTAGGAATGATACTAATATCATCAAAGCTATTTGCGTAAATCGCGTTAATTAACCCACCTAATGCAAATACAGCTGACGTTAAAATAACTGTCGCCATAATTACAAATATATTATGTATTTGAATATCAACAAATAACAACGATACACAGGTCACTATAAAGCCAACCATCATGCCTCGAGTCATACCGCCGCCCATATAGCCAAGTACAATAATGTAATTAGGTACAGGTGCAACAAGTAGCTCTTCAATGCTTTTTTGAAATTTAGTTGAGTAAAAACTAGAGGCCACATTAGAGTAGGAGTTAGTTATGACCGACATCATTATAAGTCCAGGTACGATAAACTCCATGTAGCTAAAGCCGCCCATATCACCAATACGTGAGCCAATTAAATTACCAAAAATAACAAAGTATAAACTCATTGTAATCGCTGGCGGTACTAGGGTTTGCACCCAAATACGTAAAAAACGAATACACTCTTTAATCCATAAACTTTTTAGCGCTACGCCATACTTAAACATTTATTCGCCCCGCCCTTGCTCTAGTAGTCCTACAAATAACTCTTCTAACCTGTTTGCTTTGTTACGCATGCTTAATACCGTATTACCTTGCTCAGTAAGCGCACTAAACACAGCATTTAAGCCTTGTGACTTAGCAACTTCGACTTCAATTGTATGATCGTCCGTCATTGTAAATTTATAGCCTTCAAGCGTTACAGGGTTGGCTGGCATTTTCAAATCTAAAATAAAGGTTTCTTTATCAAGCTTTGCTAGCAACGCTTTAATCGTCGTGTTTTCAACAATACGACCGGTATCAATAATGGCAATGTTTTTACACAATAGCTCTGCTTCTTCTAAGTAATGGGTAGTTAGGATAATTGTTACGCCTTGCTCATTAATTTGACGTAAAAAATCCCACATTGAACGACGAAGCTCTATATCAACCCCTGCTGTTGGTTCATCAAGTATAAGCAGCTTCGGTTCGTGCATAAGTGCGCGAGCAATCATTAATCGGCGCTTCATACCGCCAGAAAGCGTGCGTGCCTGCTTGTCTTTTTTCTCTAATAAACCTAGTTGCTTTAAATACTTATCAGCGCGTTTGTGCGCCTCGCTGCGAGTAACACCATAATAACCTGCTTGGTTAACCAGTATTTGCCCTAACGTTTCAAACTGGCTAAAGTTAAACTCTTGCGGAACAAGCCCTAAATGCGCTTTAGCTGCCTCTAAGTCTGTATCAATATTGTGCCCAAATACTTCAACCTTGCCTTTTGTTTTATTAACCAAAGACGATATAACACCTATGGTGGTCGATTTACCCGCGCCATTAGGGCCTAATAAAGCAAAAAAATCGCCCTCATTAACTTGTAAATCAACACCTTTAATAGCCTCTACGCCATTTTTATAAACCTTGGTAAGGCCTTCTATATTTAAAGCAATATTTTGCTTACTCATTATTTACCCTCACCATAACCCCAACGTTTTGTTAGGTTATGTTCAATGTTTAAATGATCTAAAATTCGCGCCACCATAAAATCAACTAAGTCTTCTATGCTTTGCGGTTTATGATAAAAGCCAGGCGCTGCGGGCATAATAGTCACCCCTAAACGAGATAACTTAAGCATATTTTCCAGATGGATTTCGTTGAATGGCGTTTCACGTGGTACTAAAATTAATTGTCCGCGCTCTTTGATAACAACATCGGCGGCGCGCTCTAGTAGATTATCTGACGCACCTACCGAAATTGCCGAAACAGAGCCTGCACTACAAGGGCATACTACCATTTTTTTAGGTGCCGCAGAGCCTGAGGCTACCGGACTAAACCAATTGTCTTTACCGAATACTTTTAACTGCTCATCTTTAGCGTTAAATAAAGTACTTAGCTGTTCAGTTGCTTTGTTTTCGTTGCCAGATAACTTTATATTTGATTCTGTATCAAGTACCACACGGGCTGCGCTTGATATAAGTACGTACACTTGAAATTGCTGTTCAAGTAATACTTCAAGTAGTCTTAAGCCATATGGTGCACCTGAAGCGCCACTAAATGCCAGTGTGATTCTGTCTTTAAATTGCACATTATTCTCCGCTGTATTTATTACTCAAACCATCAACAAGCTGTTGATGAAGACCATTAAAGCCGCCATTACTCATAATTAGAATGTGCTGATCAGGTTTTATATTTGCAAGTACACTGTTAATAATAGTTTGCGTGCTGTTAAAGCATTGCATACCCGCTTTATCTGCTTGCTCTTTCAGTGACCAACTTAAGTTATCTGGTTCAAATAAAAGTACATCGTCAGCATCGCGTAACGAATCAAGCAATGTATGCTGATGTACTCCCATTTTCATGGTGTTTGAACGAGGCTCTAAAATAGCGATAATTTTTTCATCGCCTACTTTTGCTCGAAGCCCAGCAATTGTGGTTTTAATAGCTGTTGGATGGTGCGCAAAATCGTCGTACACTTTAATGTTATTTATATTTGCTTTAAGCTCCATTCGCCTTTTAGGGCTAATAAATTCCCCAAGTGCAGCAATACTATGATCTATAGCAATACCTACATGGCGCGCCGCAGCTATAGCCATAATAGCATTTTTAACATTATGCTCGCCAATTGCCTGCCAGTTAACAGTGCCTTGGTGTTCATTATTTAACAGTACATTAAATTCACTGCCGTCGGCTTTTATTAACTCGTACGTCCAATCGCCATCAAGCGTTTCGCTTTCACTCCATAAGCCTTGGTTAATAACATCGCTAAGTGCTACATCTTGCTTTGGCCAAATAACTTTGCCGCTTTGAGGTAATGTACGCATTAAATGATGAAATTGTTTTTTAATTGCATTTAAATCTTCAAAAATATCTGCGTGATCAAATTCAAGATTATTTAAAATTAGCGTACGCGGTAAATAGTGAACAAACTTACTACGCTTATCAAAAAAGGCGGTATCGTACTCATCGGCTTCAATTACAAAAAACGGGGTTTCGCCCACTTTGGCCGACACACCAAAATTTTGTACTATGCCACCAATTAAAAAACCTGGTTTTAAGCCTGCATATTCAAGTATCCACGCCAACATGCTCGCTGTAGTGGTTTTGCCATGTGTGCCAGCTACAGCAAGCACCCATGAGTTTTGTAATAAATTATGCTTAAGCCACTCAGGACCTGACGTATAAGGTAGGCCTTTATCTAACACATACTCTACACACGGGTTACCACGGCTCATTGCATTACCAATTACCACCATATCTGGTTTAGGCTCTAACTGGTTTACGTTGAAACCTTGAGTCAGCTCAATACCTAACTCTTCAAGTTGCGTGCTCATTGGCGGGTAAACATTTTGATCCGACCCAGTTACCTTATGGCCAAGTGACTTAGCTATAGCTGCTATACCGCCCATAAAGGTGCCGCAAATGCCTAAAATATGTATATGCATAACTTTTATTTAATCCTTCACTGCTTTGCACGTCTGCAAATTTAATGGCGCTATAATGCCAAATTTCGCGCTTAGTTACTATGCACGTATACACAATTCACTAATGCCTAAATACGGCTAATTAGAAATAAAAAAGCCCTCTTAACAAAGAGGGCTTTTACTTTTAAGCTAAACTACAATGTTAAAAAAACAATTAATCCAACGCCTAGTAGCAATCTGTAAATCACAAATGGCAACATCCCCATTCGCTCAATTACTTTTAAAAACATAAATATACATGCATAAGCTGATAAAAACGAAAGCGCTACACCTAATAATAATGTGCTCCAATCAACAACGTGGTCACCTAACGCAAGCTCCACAGTGTAATAAAGGCCCATCATAGAAATAATTGGTATTGCTAATAAAAATGAGAAACGCGCAGCACTTTGTTTATTCATACCCAGCATTAAACCAGCTGTCATGGTGATACCTGAGCGAGAAGTTCCTGGGATCATGGCAACAGCTTGTGCAAAGCCGATAATAAGTGCCGTTTTCCAGTTAAGCTGATAAATCGTTTTAATTTGCTTGCCCTTGGCATCTGCGTACCAAAGCAATAAACCAAATACGATTGTGGTAGTTGCTATTACCCAAGCGCTTCTTAAATAAAGCTCTATAAAGTCTTTTAAAAGCAGCCCTAAAATAGCAGCTGGAATAGTACCAAGAATAATCCACCAGCCTAATTTACTATCGTCTGTAGTACCTTGATCACCAAACGATTTAAACCAAGCCGTGAGTATATCGGCAACCTCTTTTCTAAAATAAATTACTACGGCTATTAATGTCCCTACATGTACTGCTACATCAAAGGCTAAGCCTTGATCTTCCCAGCCTAATATTTGCGAAGGTAAAATTAAATGTGCTGAGCTTGAGATAGGTAAAAACTCAGTAAATCCTTGTATCAGGGCTAAAACAATTATTTCTATAATGCTCATGGGTTAGAAAACTCCACCTTCCATAGTTTTTGTTGAGGGTTGTTATACTCACCCCAAAGCTCAGCTATGGTTTGCTTTGCTACAGGGTGATAAAAATTAGGGGCTACTTCAGACAGTGGCTGAAGTACAAATGCATTTTTTGTTATTTCGTCGCGTGGTAATTGTGCTGGAGAGTCGCAAATAACATCATCATAAAATAATAAGTCTAAATCGAGTGTACGAGGACTAAACTTTTTATCATGCGCGTTACGACCATTATCTCGCTCGATTTGCTTTAATAAGGCACACACATCATGCAATTTCATATCAGTACTTGCAGCAACAACAGAATTGTAAAAGTTATTTCCTGCAAAGCCTACTGCCTCACTTTCAAATACTGACGAATGCACGATATGCTCAAAGTGTTGCCTAAGGGCTATCAGTGCGCATTGTATATAATGCGCTTTATTTATATTTGAGCCTAAGCTGATATAAATTTGCGCCATTTAATCACAAACCTTAGTGCGAGTAATTTCTACACCAACAGTTTTTGCTTGAGGTACTGCTGCAGGTTTGCTTACTCTTATAGTCACTTTTGGTGTATTAAATTCGGTTAGTATTATTTTTGCTAACTGCTCTACCAGTGTTTCTAGTAATTCAACTGGTTTTGCTGTGCTGTGCTCAATAATACGTTCGCTTACTTTAGCGTAATCAAGCGCTAAGTTAATATCGTCGTTTTCTGCTGCAGGTTTAATATCACTAAGCATTTCAATATCAAAATAAAGGCTCTGTTTACTTTCTTTTTCAAAATCGTACACGCCAATAATCGTGTCGACGTGCAATTGAGATATAAAAACCTTATCCATTGATACTCCAAATAACAATAAACTACTAAGCATCAGTAAAATTAATACTGTATATGGTTTAGCCAGTGTTTAAATATGTAAAAATAACTTCTACAATAGCAAATTAACTAAGCTAGCTATTAAATAGGCTGTTAATAATTTTTACGATAAATTTTGTCGCCAATAATAGCTTAAAAGTACCCTCAATTGGTATAGCAATTAAAAAATAAGGAAGCGCGTGTTAGCCACATTAATGTTTGTTTTAGCTTATTTACTTGGGTCGATTTCGTCGGCTATTTTAGTGTCGCGGCTATTCAAACTTCCAGATCCTCGTAATAGTGGTTCAAATAACCCTGGCGCTACAAATGTCTATAGACTAGGTGGGACGTTTCCTGCGTGTTTGGTATTGGTTTTTGATATTTTAAAAGGCACGATCCCCGTTTGGGGCGCTTATTTTTTAAAGCTAGAACCTTTAGAGCTTGGCTTAGTAGCCGTAGCTGCATGTTTAGGGCATATGTACCCTGTATTTTTTAGCTTCAAAGGCGGAAAAGCAGTCGCCACAGCATTTGGCTCATTGCTACCTATTGGTTTATCTTTGGCTGGCTTATTAATTTGTACATGGTTGGTTATTGTTGCAATAACGCGTTACTCTTCTCTTGCTGCGCTTGTGGCTGTCTCTTTAGCGCCGCTATATACTTGGTTAATAAAACCGCTTTATACTTTGCCTGTTGCGTTTATTACGCTGTTAATCATTTTTCGCCACCGCACTAATATAATTCGTTTATTTAGCGGAGACGAACCAAAAGTGGGCGCTAAAAAAGCCCCCACTGATGACAAAAAACACTAGCTTTATATAGCTTCTAAGCTATCTATTGGCCAACGTGGTTTGGTTTTCATATCTAGGCTAGCAAACTGGCCGGCCTTTAAACGCTGCATACCTGCATAAGCAATCATCGCACCGTTATCTGTGCAAAACTCTGTGCGAGGATAATATACTTGCCCTTTCATACCGTGCATTACGCGCTCTAGCTGTAAACGCAACTGTGTATTTGCACTTACCCCACCGGCAATAACTAAGCGTTTAATACCCGTTTGTTTAAGCGCACGCTTACATTTTATTACTAAAGTATCTATTACTGCAGTTTGAAACGCATGGGCTATATCTGCTTTGGTTTGCGCGTCGTCGTCATTTTCACGAATCGCAATAGAAGCAGCTGTTTTTAAACCGCTAAAGCTAAAATCAAGACCGGGTTTATCTGTCATTGGGCGCGGAAATACAAAACGCTTTGCTACGCCTTGCTCTGCCATTTTAGCTAAGCGTGGCCCGCCTGGGTAATCAAGCCCTAACAGTTTGGCAGTTTTATCAAACGCCTCACCGGCCGCATCATCTACCGATTCACCAAGCACTTCGTACTGGCCTATGCCCGCAACTTTCACCATCATGGTGTGACCACCAGATACAAGTAAAGCAATAAAAGGGAATTCAGGTACGTTTTCTTCAAGCATAGGCGCAAGTAAATGCCCTTCCATATGATGCACTGCAACAGCTGGAATATCCCAACCATATGCTAAAGAGCGACCAATAGAGGTACCAACAAGTAACGCACCAACCAAGCCTGGGCCTGCGGTATAGGCAATACCGTCTAAATCTTCAGGGCCGCAACCTGCTTGAGCAAAAGCGGCGTCAATAAGTGGTAATATTTTACGAACATGATCGCGCGATGCAAGCTCAGGTACTACACCACCATAATCTGCATGTACTTTAACTTGGCTGTATAATTGATGAGCCAATAAGCCTTTTTCATCATCGTAAATCGCAATACCTGTTTCATCACACGATGACTCAATGCCCAAAATTCGCACTGTACTTCTCCTGCCTTTTAATCACTACTTAATGTGTTTATAACGCCAAACCAATGTTGGTTTGTCCATCCGCAATAGCTTGCTTTTTAAGTGCTTTAACATTTTCTGAGGTAATACGCCCCATATTTTCAACAAAGTCGATTAGCTCCCTAAGCACGTCAATTTCGTATTGCATTAATGGGTGCTCACGCACTGCCTTATTGTCAGCTACTTCGCCTTCAACAGTCATTTGGTATTCAATAAAACGCGCTACTGTAGCCTGCGAAATTTTACTTACGCTAATAAACTCTTGCTCGTCTTGACCCATAAGGCCATGCATAAGACTTAACAAAGAGGTAGCAGCATCTATCGCAGGGTAAGTACCAAACATATCAAAGTCAGCAAGCTCTGGAACATTTGGCTCAATTTTTTCAACTTGTTTTTCAAGATCAATTTTACTTTTAGGTAGTAATATTTTTTCCCAACAAACGTTAAGCGCACTACGCAGTAATGCTTCATCACCAAAACCAGTGGCCTCACTAAATAAACCGTAGTTTGGCAACATACGCTCAATTAAAGCACCTGCTAGCACTGCTTTTTGTAAGTAGTTTAGCTCTCTAATACGTTGAAAATTATTCGCTTTAGTCATTCTTTAGAGTCTCACATGACCAACAAAAATCAAATGTTGATCCATTATGCTCATTACAATTAGGGCACACCCAATCTGGAGCGGATTGTTTTACTTGCTGATAGTTTACCAATATTTCACGCGCGTGGCGCTCTTTTATCGCATAAACCTGCACACTAACTTGGGTTTGCTCAAATGGGATTTCACCTAACGCACCTTGTAACATTTCACCTTGAATTTGACACTCTATGCCAGCACTCAAAATAAGCCCTTTTACAATATTCGCTTCAAGATTATTGTCAGCTTTGTAGAGTGTTATCCAATGAAATGCATTGTGAGAGTTTTCAGTATTAATATTTTGCAATTATCACCTCATTTGTTTTGCGTTTACAATATCCTACGATACTCTACTAAACTGTGTAGTAAGTAACTTTTTAGGATAAAACAATGACTCTTACGACCCCTGGCTTACTTTTTCCGGCAATTTCACTTTTGTTACTTGCTTATACAAACCGCTTTTTAGTTCTAGCGCAATTAATTAGAGAGCTAAATGCGCGAGAAGGTGAGTCTATACGTCCAGTTGTTGTTGCTCAAATTACTAATTTAAGAAAGCGAATAAAGCTGATTCGAACTATGCAAGTGTATGGTGTAGCATCATTTTTACTTTGCACGCTATCAATGTTTGCATTGTTTATTGAATTTAATACCACTGGCATTATTCTATTTGGCGTAAGTTTGGCGTGTTTAAGCTTATCGCTATTAACTTCTCTTTTTGAAATACACATATCTTGTGATGCAATTGAAATAGAGCTACAAAGTATTGAAAACAAGCCATTAAGTAACAGAGTAAACCGTAACTTTGTAAAATAATACGTATACGCTTAAGCACACCTATTGATTGTAACAATTACATGGTATGGGCTACTAATTCGAGCATATACCTTTTCATTAACTAGAATAAAAAACTTAACCTTTTACACCTAACTTACTGAGTAAAAATAACTTTAAAATAAAAATAATTGCATAAATATAAATAAATAAGAATGAACAACTAGTTTTAAATTAAAAAAGTAATACTATTTGGTCGCTTTTCTCTTTAATTAATACTTAAAGGGGGGTATCCTGCCTAAATCATGCATGAACTTGCAAACGTATTTCAGTATTAAATTTTACTAATCTTTAGAATAAAAATTAATATATTTGATGTTCGCGGTAACTGCGACTTACTTATAAAAAGGGACTATAAAGTGAGATTTGAACAATTAGAGCAATTTGTAGCGCTTGGTGTGTTACGTCACTTTAGACAAGCAGCTGAGCAAACCCAAATCAGTACTTCAGCGCTTACGCGCAGCATTCAAACTCTTGAAGATGAAATGGGATATGAATTAGTTAAACGCTCAACCCGCTCTGTTAAATTAACGCCTGAAGGCGAGCTTTTTCTTGATTACGCGAAAAACACACTGTCGGAACTTGAACTAACTAAAAAACGAATTTTTCAATCTGTTAATGGCAACGCTGATGAAAAGCTAGTTATTGGCTATACCAATAAGGCCAGTAGCATAGTGCCTATTTCGTGCGGACAATTTTTAGCGCAGTACCCTCACATTAAAATAGAGATGCAACTACAAGACCAGCAAGAACTGACACGTAAACTCCAACAAGGAGAAATAGACATAAGCGTATATTCGCAAGCTATTAATAGTATTGGAAGCGATATACATTTACCTGATCAGCTTGTTTTATTTGTGTCAACAAACCACCCTCTGGCTCATAAAAACGATATCAGTAAGCACGACTTAGATGGTTACCCTATGTACGGTTGTTTTTCCCAATCAAAACAAGTACAAACTATGCTAAACGAAGCTATTGACTCTTTAAACAAATCATCAAGTATTAAAGTAGGCAGTATTGAGCAAGTAATGGCGGGCGTTGTTAAGTCTAATCACTTTGCAATTGCAAGTATTGAGCATGCTAATACAATTGCTGAACACTCGAATTTAGTGCAATTAAAAACGAATAAAGATTTAAGCCATGAACAGCTTGTAGTGCAAACAAGCCAACAAACAGCGATTAGTGAACATGTAGAGCACTTACTATCGCTAATTAAAAAAGCAGGCACTACGTTTAACTAATTATTAAAAAAAGTGCGGCATAATAAACAGTAGCTTTTAGCTATTTTTCGGCTACACTGTCGCACCTTTTTTAAACAGCTGACATGAATGAACACACTTTTTGGTTCCGATGTCTATTTAGATGATATAGAACGCCAAGGATACGCCGTAATTCATAACGCGCTTATTGCTGAATTAGTTAATGAGTTAGTAACCGATTGTCACCGTATAAACCCTCACTTTAGTCTTGCCGGTATTGGCCGTTTAAACGATTTGCAAATAGATAAAACTATTCGTAAAGATAAAACCTATTGGTTTGATGGCAGCTCTCAGGCGCAGCTTACCTATCAAGCTATTATGCAAAGTATAAAAACAACGCTAAACCGTACTTTTTTTATGGGGTTATTTGATTACGAATGTCACTATGCAAAGTATACGAATGGTGACTTTTATAAAAAACATATAGATGCATTTAAAGGACGCTCTAATCGCGTATTTACAACTGTGCTTTATTTAAATACACCTGAACAAGGTGGCGAACTTGTTATTTATAAACCTAAAAGTAAAGAAATAGAAATAACGATTAAACCAACCGCGGGTACATTAGTTATGTTTGAAAGTGAGCGTTTTGCCCATGAAGTATTACCCGCCGTTGATGAGCGTTACTCTATAGCAGGATGGTTTAGAAAAAACGCTTCTATAAGCGGTATTATAGACCCACCAAGGTAGTAATAATAAGTAGTTTAAAGCCTGCCTAGAGGCTTTAAACTACCATTGGATAAGAAACTAGTAACCCTATAAAAATAGCTAAGCCCACATAATGGTTATTTAAAAATGCTTTAAAGCAATCACTTCTATCGCGCTTATGAATAAGTGTTTGCTGATAAATAAGTAAACCCGCAGCAACACTTACGCCAACGCCAAATACCGCACCTAAATTATTACTTAGCCCAATAAAAGCAACAATTGCGATAAATACAGTATTTAATATAAAAATAATATGACGATCCAATTGACCAAATAAGATGGCTGTAGACTTTACCCCTATTTTTAAATCGTCATCTCTATCGACCATTGCATACATAGTATCGTAGGCTACAGTCCAGCAGATATTAGCAATGAATAATAGCCACGCTTGCGATGGTACTGAATTAATCGATGCCATATAGGCCATTGGAACTGCCCAGCCAAACGCAGCACCTAAAACCACTTGGGGTAATTGGGTATAACGCTTCATAAAAGGGTAACAAAATGCTAAAGCAAGCGCCCCAAACGACAATAATATAGTGTTTATACCCAACAACAGCACGAGTACAAAAGCAATGGTAATAAGCAGTGCAAATAAGCTTAATGCTTCACCAGCGCTTACTTGCCCAGTAGCGAGCGGCCGCCCTGCAGTTCGCTTAACAGCTCCATCTATTTTTCTATCTGCAAAATCGTTAATAACGCAACCGGCGCTGCGCATAACAACCACTCCCAGTGTAAATACAATAAAGTTAAGCAAACTAGGCATACCGCTATTAGCAAGCCATAAAGCCCAGTATGTAGGCCACAGGAGTAATAAAGTACCTATTGGCTTATCGATACGCATTAGTTGAATATAAAAAGGAATATGCTTGATATGCAATGAGGCTAATTTCATGAGTACAAATACGCTCCTGGTAAAAATACTTCGCACACTAAAAATTGATATTCGTGTAGGGAAAAAACACTACGACGCCCTAAAAGCTCTCTGTTTGGTAAGTTTAGCAACGTCACTAATTGTTGTATTGAATGAGAGAAGTTGAAAGAGGCTATTTCTATCTCTGTACGCTTTAATGCAGGGTCTTGAAAAATCACATCCCCTAACGGACGCTCCCCTATATTATGCAACGGGTTGCTTGCATCGCTTTTAGGTAACCAGCTTTGTGCATATACCATAGGTACGTTATCGCACAGTAAAATAACTTCTCGATTAATTGCTGTTTGAGTAGCACAACTTAGCAAATTTTGTTGCTCAGGACTTAAAGTAAATAGTTGCTCACTTAAAACTTTCACACTAAATATTTGTGATTTACTTTTTAATTTAGCGGTTAAAGAATTTGGCTCAAATAGCCATTCTTGTTCAGCAGAAGATAAATCACTTACAGATGAAGTGGACTGCCAATTAGCAGAAATAGACAAGGGATAAGTAATCACAATAGCTCGATAAAATAAAAACCAACGCGATGATAACATTGCCAAAGCATTTGAAAAAGTGATGTTTTATTGCCGATAAATAATTGCTTGGCGCTGTTTATTACCTACTATTAAGTATAAACTATTTATAACTGGTTTACGGAAACGCACTAAATTATGAAAAAAATAGTATATGCAGGTCTTTTTACACTTTTAGCTAGCATAATGAGTCTGACTGCTCGTGCGGAGTCGAGCGTAGGATACTTTGGTTTTGAGCCAGATATAATCACTAACTATATTGGCGCCTCTAGTAAAAAAATGGGCTACGTAAGGGTTACTATCGATTTAATGCTAACCGATACTTCAGACATTGCTATTGTTGAGCACCATACACCATTACTACGTGATGCCTTGGTTGAAATACTATCAAAAGAGCCTGAAGAAAAAATAAAGTCGTTAACTGGTCGTGAAGAGATCAGAGCAAAATGTGCTGAAAAATTAAAAATGTTACTCAAAGAGGAAACAGGACAAGAGATCATCCGTGAAGTCTTGTTTACTAAATACCTGTATCACTAGAGAGCTATTTTTTTGCATTAAAAATATTAGCGGTAAATGCGTAGGCCATACCGCTTAAAAGCCCACCTAAATGTGCCCAGTTTGCCATGCCAACAAATAATACATCAGCAAAACCAAGTACTAGCCAAATAAGCATAAAGCCAATGATTGGTGTACTAACAAGCGCAGGCCGCTTAGGGTTTAAATAGCTATGGATCCAGCAAAAGCCCAATAACCCATATACCACACCGCTTAAGCCACCAAAATTGGGGCCTACAATTAGGTACTGAGCCCAGTTGCTAATAAGCGCAGTTACAACAAAAAGCCCTACTAAGCTAATTTTACCACACTGTTTTTCAATATTATCACCAAGCGACATCCACCAAATTAAATTAAACACTATATGCATAGCACTAAAATGCACAAGTGCAGGTGTAAGCCAACTTAAAGGCTGAGCAGGATTAAATTGAAGCGCGGTGTATATTTTCTCAAAGCCGCCGAGTAAAAATGCAAAATAAATAATTACACTTACAATACTTACCGTTTGGTTTAACCAGCTAAGGGCTTTAAATCGCGCTATTAAGTTAAGCGACTGTCCTTGGTAGGTAAGTCCTGATTGCGTACTTCCTACATCCCAAGAAGCTTGCTGATAGCGTGCATGATTAGGGGTTTGTACAAACTCATCCCATAAAGGTTGTACTTTATGAAAATGCTCAGGCGCAACGCTAATTATTACATTACTACCATCAGAGGAGCTTAACTGCCCTTGTAAACCTTGGCTTTTTAAATAATCTATAAAGCCTTGTGCGGCGCGCGGGTTATTTAAACTGCCAAGTTCAATCATCGTTCTACTTTCTCACTATATGAAGCTTCCCAGGCAGTAAAGCCGCCATCCATGCTATACACATCTTCAAAGCCTTGCTCAACTAAGTAACTTGCAGCACCTTGCGAGCTCATGCCGTGGTAACAGACTATAATAATGGGCTGGTCGAATTCTTTTTCCATCATAAATTGGGCTATATTTGCATTTGATAGAGCCTCAGAGCCTGGAATATGCCCTGCTTGATACGAGTTTGGGTCGCGTATATCTGCAATTACTACGTCTTCTTTATCTAACAGCTCATGCGTTTGCGCAATAGAAATATGTTTAAATGCCATTGAAATCTCTTTAATAAATTAAATAAAAAAGGCGGCCATAGCCGCCCTTCTTGTAATTTTTGTGGAATTAATCCCAGTTTAAAATTACTTTTCCTGACTGACCTGAAATCATCATATCAAAGCCAGCTTGGAAGTCATCTACAGAATACTGATGTGTTATGATTGGGTTTAGATCAAGACCTGATTGAATCAAACTTGCCATTTTGTACCAGGTTTCGAACATTTCACGACCGTAAATGCCTTTGATCACTAAGCCTTTAAAAATAACTTGGTTCCAATCTACCGCCATATCTGATGGCGGAATACCTAACATGGCAATTTTACCACCATGGTTCATGTTATTAAGCATAGAATTAAATGCACTTGGCACGCCTGACATCTCAAGGCCAATATCAAAGCCTTCTGTCATGCCTAAATCATTCATTACATCTTCGAGCTTTTCATTGGCAACATTTACAGCACGTGAAGCCCCCATTTTACGGGCAAGCTCTAAGCGATATTCATTTACATCAGTAATTACAACATGGCGTGCACCTACATGTTTTGCAACGGCTGCAGCCATAATACCAATTGGGCCAGCGCCTGTAATAAGGACATCTTCACCCACCAAATCAAACGAAAGCGCTGTGTGTACAGCATTGCCAAACGGGTCAAAAATAGACGCTAGTTCATCTGAAATGTTATCTGGAATTTTAAACGCGTTAAATGCAGGAATAACTAAATATTCAGCAAAAGCGCCTTCGCGGTTAACACCAACACCTGTGGTATTACGACATAAATGAACACGCCCAGCACGGCAGTTTCGACAATGCCCACAGGTAATATGGCCTTCGCCAGATACGCGGTCGCCAACAGCAAAGCCACGAACTTCTTGACCCATATCAACTACTTCACCTACATATTCGTGGCCAACCACCATAGGCGTAGGTATCGTTTTACTTGCCCATTCGTCCCATTTATAAATATGAACGTCGGTTCCACAAATAGCCGTTTTGCGAATTTTAATAAGCAGATCGTTATGGCCAACTTCTGGTTTTGGCGCATCTGTCATCCAAATGCCCGGCTCTGCTTTTAATTTAGATAATGCTTTCATGAATTACACTCAACAAAAAAACCGAAAAGACTCCGGTTTATTAAAAATTAAATAACGCCTATTTCTTTACCAATACGGGTAAAGGCAGCGATCGCTGTATCAAGCTGCTCAACACTGTGCGCTGCTGATATTTGCGTACGAATACGTGCTTGGCCTTTTGGTACAACTGGGAATGAAAAGCCAGTCACATAAATGCCTTCTGCAAGTAATTTATCAGCCATAAGTGATGCTACTTTAGCGTCGCCTAACATAACAGGGATAATGGCATGGTCTTTACCTGCACAGGTAAAGCCTGCAGCTTCCATTTGCTCACGGAAGTATTTAGCGTTTGACCAAAGCTTAGCGCGAAGTTCACCGCCATTTTCTAGCATTTCGAGTACTTTAATTGATGCTGTAACAATCGAAGGTGCTAGTGAATTAGAAAACAAGTATGGACGAGAGCGCTGGCGTAACCATTCTACAATTTCTTTTTTACCTGAGGTGTAACCACCTGATGCGCCGCCAAGTGCTTTACCTAATGTACCAGTAATAATATCTACTCGGTCAAGTACATTACAATACTCTGGTGTACCCTTACCGTTTTCGCCAACAAAGCCTACCGCATGAGAGTCATCTACCATTACAAGAGCATCGTACTTATCGGCTAAGTCGCACACGGCTTCTAAATTACAAATTACGCCGTCCATAGAAAACACGCCGTCGGTAGCAATTAGTTTAGTTTTAGCACCCGCTTCGTCTGCAGCAATAAGTTGCTTTTCAAGATCGGCCATGTCGTTGTTCGCATAGCGAAAACGCTTAGCTTTACATAAACGTACGCCATCAATAATTGACGCATGGTTTAATGAATCAGAGATAATGGCATCATCTGGCCCCAAAATTGTTTCAAACAAGCCTGTATTAGCATCAAAACAAGACGAGTATAAAATGGTGTCTTCGGTTTCTAAAAATGCACTAATTTTTTGCTCAAGTGTTTTATGAATATCCTGCGTGCCACAAATAAAGCGAACAGAAGCAACACCAAAGCCATGATCGTTTAAACCATTTTGAGCTGCTTTTATTAGCTCAGGGCTATTTGCTAAACCTAAGTAATTGTTCGCGCAAAAATTTATTACTTTGCCTGATGCAACTTCTATCTCAGCTTGTTGCTGAGACTTTATAATACGTTCGTTTTTATACAAACCTTCGGTTTTTACGTCTTCAATTTGCTGCTGTAGCTGGCTAAAAAAAGCAGATGCTCTCATCTGTGGTCTCCATTTAATTGAACGGGTAAACAGGTACTGTTTAATATGGTGGGTATTGTAAAAGTTTCATGAGTAAAATGCACGGTTTGCAGTTTATCGCAAACACATGCAGTGGCAGGAATTCCTGCCACTTTACACACTAATAAGAGGGTTAGATTTATAATGTTATAAATGCAGGTAAATCATTTATTGAATCAATTACTAGATCAGCAGATTGCTTTGCGTTTTCGTCAAAACTTTGACCTGAACGTACAAGAACACGTGTAGCAATATGTGCCTTTTTTGCAGCTTGCATATCACTAAGTTTATCGCCAACCATAATGCAGTACTTGGGGTCGATGTTATGCTCTTTAATGCCTTGTAGTAACATACCGGGAGCTGGTTTTCTGCAATCACATTGCTTTAAATATTCTGGTAAAGCCTTTTTAGGGTGATGAGGACAAAAATAAACATCGGCAATTTCAATATTGTGGTTACTAAATTGCGTTTTCATCCACTGAGTGAGCGCTAAAAAATCAGCTTCGGTATAATAACCACGCCCAATACCTGATTGGTTAGTCACTACTATAATTTTGTAGCCTGCATCATAAAACTTTTTACAGGTGCTAAAAATGCCGTCAATAAATTCAAACTCTTCACTTTGATATACATAGCCGTGATCAACGTTAACAACACCATCGCGGTCTAAAAAAAGGGCTTTATTTTGTAGTTCAGTCATTATAAAGATTCTTTTAATACAACATGATCAAACACTGCCTTAACGCTTTCTACGCTTATTTGGCCCATTAAATCATCGCCCTTTACTCGGGTACCCCACGGTACTTGCTGCGCAGTTTTACCGGTTTGTTTAAGTAAATTTTTATGATAAACCTCAACTACGTAGTCTTGGTATAAATAAGGGCCGGTACGAGCCGGGTTTGAGTGTGCATATAAACCAATTACTGGCGTGCCAACCGTTACTGCCATGTGAGCCGGGCCGGTATCTGGGGCAAGTACTAAATCAGCTCTTTTCAAAACACATAGCAACTCTTTAAGTTTTGTTTTACCTACAAGATTTAAAATAGGGCTGTTACAGTGTTTTATAATATTCTCTGCTAAGTTTACTTCAAGCTCGGTAGGCCCGCCTGTTAAAGCAACGTTAAAACCTTGCGCGCGTGCGTGTTCTGCAAGTGCGGCATAACGTTCAGGCAACCAATTACGCTGAGCTTTACTAGCCGCTGGCGAAATAACAAATAACTTATTAGCTAAATAGTCTTGCCCTAATAACTCATCCGCTTTAACTTCATCTTCTCTCGTGTAAGGCATTTGCCAGCTGGGTTCATAATCATTTACCCCTATCGCTTTAGCAAAACCTTTAAAGCCCTCTAATACATGCGCCTCTTTTTGCGCTGCTATGCGTTTATTTATAAATAAGCTGTGTAGCTCTTTTGAGCGCGCCCAATCAAACCCTAATTTAACTTTTGCAGGTATACAGCGTGCTACAAAGCCTGCTCTTAGTGCCACCTGCATATTAAGAAGCACATCAAACTGCTTACCTTTAAAGGTGTTTTTTAATTTTTTAAGCGCAGCCTTACCTTCTTTTTTATCAAATATTACCAGCTCTACACCTGGTAAATCAGCAAGTAACATAGCCTCTACTTTACCCATTACCCACGTTATTTTTGCATTAGGATGCGCTTTTTGAATTGCTTGAACAGCACTAACGGCATGACACACATCACCAATGGCAGAG
Organism: Pseudoalteromonas sp. H103; assembly: GCF_001469205.1. Taxonomy (NCBI): domain Bacteria; kingdom Pseudomonadati; phylum Pseudomonadota; class Gammaproteobacteria; order Alteromonadales; family Pseudoalteromonadaceae; genus Pseudoalteromonas; species Pseudoalteromonas sp. H103. Next base: position 532,570 of record NZ_LOFG01000012.1, read on the forward strand.
AGTCTTAAAATACAAATAGAGGAGTAATTAGGCACTTGAGTCACGCATTCCGTTAGGTTTTAAATAATATGATGGGATCTTAAATTATACTCGCGTTAATGCAAGCACTTATCCTGCGCCATAAAACACGTTAATATAGACCTATTATTGAATTATTTTAACGAGCTATGTTTAAAACACGAAAGCAAGGCAAGCACACTATTTTAAGCCACCCAGATTATTTTAACCTTGTTGATATAAACTGGTTTGATGCAGAATATTGGCAAAAGCAAAATAAAATAGTGGGCGCTAAAAAAGGCCGCGCTATAGCATGGTTTTTTAAGCACGATGATTTAACTGCAGTACTAAGGCATTATTGGCGCGGTGGACTAGTTGGTAAGCTATTAAGCGATCAATACCTTTATCCTGGACTTGAAAATACACGCGTATATAAAGAATTTAGCTTAATGGTAAAGCTTATTGAACTAGGCCTAAATGTGCCAAAGCCCATTGCAGCTAAAGTATCTCAAAGTGGTTTGATTTACCGAGGCGATATAATTACACAAGCTGTTAGCGGTGCTAAAAGCCTGCTCGACATTTTAATTGAACGCCCTTTAAATAGTAGTGAGCTTGAGAACATAGCCAGCACTATTGCGTTATTTCATAACAAAGGGGTGTATCACGCCGATTTAAATATCAATAATATTTTATTTAATGAAAAAGGCGACGTATATATTATCGATTTTGATAGGGGGGAGTTAAAAGCACCGAACCTTCAATGGCAACAACGTAATATGGCGCGCTTGGAGCGTTCATTCCTAAAAGAGCAAGGCCGTAATAACGTCTTCAATTGGCAAAGTAATGATTGGGAAGCTTTGTGTACTCTTTACGAAAAGAGGCTAACAGCTTAAAGCTAAATACTGCTGAGCTACTAGTTCAGCATTCACTTTTTGCAAAATTTCCGCATTTTCTACATTAGGCTTATTTGCTAAAACTTGCTTTATTTGAGCCGATAGCTCTTCGCTATTTCCTACAGGTACTAAGTAATTAGCCAGTTCGCCTGTTAATATTTCGCTCGGCCCAAAGGTACAGTTTGTACTTACTACAGGCGTACCAACTGCTAACGCCTCAATTAACACTGTTGGCAAACCTTCAAAGTCAGAGCTTAAAACTAACGCCTGCGCGTGTTTAATCCAGTTATAAGGGTTTTGCTCAAACCCTGGCACAATCAGCTGCTCTTCAATGCCATACTCTTTTGCAAGCTTAAATGCCTTTGCTGGCTTATTACACAAAAGTACCAATTTATTTTTTTTATCAAGCTTGGCAAATGCTGCAAATAAAATATCGTGGCGCTTTTGCTTAGCTAAGCGACCAACATGAATTAAATAAGGAGACTGCGGGATAGCCGTATTTACTTCATTAGATTGGCGTTTTATATCAGCTAAATCAAATGGATTATAAATAGTGGTTATTGCACTTGGCGTAATTAAATCGCCTTGGTTGATTTCTTGCTCTACCCCTTTAGATACGCAAACTAGTGACTTGCCATTTAAGTTTTGTTTTGATTTTTTAAGATAGCGATATGAAAATGGCCCTAACTTTTTTTGCCTAGCAAGCTCTGCGTTTACGGAGTTATGCATAACAAAATGCACATTTTTAACCGCACTTTTAGCGAGTAAATTATTACTTCTATCAAGGTTTGAAAGTACTAAATCTATCGCGCCTATGTCTTGTTGTTTATTACTAAACCAGGCCTCTAACTTTGCTACGCTTTTATTTATTTTCCAAAAGCGATCGACTTTAGATGCCCTATCAGTAAATAAACTCTCTACCTTTATTTGCTCGGGTATAGCGTATTCAAAATTATCTGCCAGCGATAAAATGGTTACGCAATGCTCTTTTATAAGCTGCTGAGCAAGGGTTAGCATCACTTTTTCAGCACCACCACCCGCTAATGAATCAATTACAATAACAACATTCATTAATGCTTATCCAATAGCATATTTTTTACACCTTGGGTTATAACATCATAACCTTGCGCATTTTTAAACTGTGAGTATTTACTCAAAAGTTCTTTAAAGTGAGGCTCTATAAGTAAGGCTTCTACTTTATTTATAATGTCGTTTTTATCAAAACGAGCTTTAAGTACTACGCCTGTACTTTCACAGCTAGTTAGGCGTTCATTTTGATCTTTTGAAATAGCACAAGCAACAGCAGGAGTGTTTACAGCAATAGCTTGCAATAGGGTATCGCCTGCACTTAATAGTGCAAATTTAGCTTGTTCCAGCAGCGATAAAAACTCACTATTATCTAAGCTTGTGAGACTAATTACTGTACTAGATATTGGTAAGGTCTTATTATAATTAGCGCCAAAGACCACCATCCCTTTTAATCCCGTTTTAGATGAAATTTGCTCTGCGGCAGCAAAAAAAACATCTGCGCAATTCTCACCATTGAGCAAATGACCTCCAGAGCCTGCACTCACAATAAAATAATCTTTTTTGTCGAGTTTATAGGTATCTAACACTTGCTGAGTTTGTTGCTTTGAAGAAAACGCAATATAAGGCCCCACATTTTTGGGCATAGCTAGCGAAAACATATCTATTTTGGTTTTTTCTGCCCAGCTAAGTGGCTCAATACAGTAATCGGGTTGCACTACCCAATGACTATCTATTAAATTAATACGATTAAGTTTTAAGCCTTTAGCACGTTTTTTTGCATGCTGAGAAATAAACACTACTTTTGCGCCTACTTTTTTAGCCGCCTTCATATGTGCAGCGCGCCCTGCGCAGTCAAAGATTACAACATCTGGTTTATATTCAGTTATAAATTGACATACCTTATCAAGCTCTTTTGTCGGCGAATGTTCAAGTAAAGTTGTATTAAATGGACAGCTTTTAGCATAAGCAGTGTGCTTATTTAAAATAAAGTGTATATCGAGAGTATTTGAGCATTCATTTTGTAGGCTTTGAGCTAGCAACAACGAGCGCATGTATTCACCAATCCCTTGCGGTGATGATACGGGTATAAATAAAAGTCGTTTGTTGCTCATTGCATTCTCTATTTCCTATTTGCGCAGCAGTATATCAACACCATAGTTTTTACGATAGATAGGTTACATTTTTATACATTAAATTAATGCTATTATTTTGATTATTTACTGCATTAACCGCCCTAGGTTGGTAAACTTAGCCGCAATCTTAATCACAAGGATCTGAACTTTGCGAAACAGAATTTTCCTACTTTCTTCTCTATTTTGCGCTATGAGCGTATCAGTAAATGCAGAGCCATGGGTAAAACCAGACGACTACGGACTCAGAGCCGATATTCAACAGCTTGCTGATGCTGGCGTTATTTTAGCGCCCGTAACAACGTACCCTTTAATGTGGAAAAGCTTTATTGGAGAGGTTGAGTCTACCAAGCTTGAGCTTTTATCACCGAGCTTACAAGATGCGTTACTTCGTGTAAAACATCGTTATAAATCAGAAAATGGTAGTTCTCATAGTGTACAACTTTCAGCTTTTGCAGCATCAGATCCAATTATAGCTACAAGCTTTGGCGCTACAAACACTCAAGAATCAGAAGTAAGCGCAGCGTATGCTTATCTTGGGGATAATTTTGCAGCAAAGGTTGCTATTAACTACCGAAACGATGGCAAAAAGTGTTTAATTGAAGGTAAAACAACTGATGATATAGCCTTAGATGATCAAGCGCTTGAAGATTGTAACGACACTTCATTTGACGATAGCTATTTAGCATACCGCTTAGGTAATTGGATTTTTAGAGCCGGCGCCGTAGAGCAATTTTGGGGACCGGGTGTTGATAACAGTTTAATTATTTCAGGTAATGCCAAGCCTTTACCTGCACTAAGTGTAACGCGTGAGCAAAGCACTGCGTTTGAAACACCGTGGTTAAGCTGGATAGGCCAATGGAGCTTTACCGCCCAAATGGCAAAGCTGGAATCAACCCGCGTAATTCCTGATGCGTTACTGTGGAGCAGCCGTTTAAACTTTCGTCCAATTCAAGAGTTGGAAATTGCGTTAAGTTGGTCTGCACAATGGGCTGGCGAAGGCCAACCAAGCTCTGCCGGTGACTTTATTGATGTTATTACTGGGCAAACCAACTGTATTGACGGCAATGAAAGTTGCGATAGCTCATTAGAGTCTAAAATTGGTAACCAGCTTGCCGGTATAGACGTTCGTTGGTCTGATACATTATTTAGCCACCCCTATGCCATTTATGCCAGTACCATAGGTGAAGATGCCAGCTCACAGTTTAAACCTGCCGATAGAGCTTACTTATTTGGTGTGCAAACGACCCAGCGTATTTACGATCAAAATGTATTAGTGAATGTTGAATATATAGATACGGGTGTTTCATGTGGTGAATCAGTTGAAGAGAATTGTTACTACGAACACTCAGATTATAAATCAGGTTACCGTTACCATGGCCGCACCATAGGCTCAGCCTTTGATAACGATTCGCAATCAGTGGTGTTAACACTGCTTGGGCAACTTTCAAACGGTGATGATTGGCAAGTAAAACTACGTAGCGTTGATTACAACAGCGATAATAGTGATTGGTATCCAAATAACCCAGATTTAGGTAACACAATTACTAAAACGGGCTATAACTCAAAACAGGTTGAACTGCGTTACAGGCAACTTGCAATGGGTGGACGTTTAACACTGGGCGCTTTTGCATCAAACAATGATGGCGCTGAAAACGACACATCTGCGTTTGCTAAGTACGAATATAACTTTTAAAAAGTTGTAGAGTGATAATAAAAAGGGTTGAAAACGCAGTTTTCAACCCTTTTTATTATGAATATTTATATTACTGCTTTATTTTACTAATTACTTTTGATGTTGAACAACCATCTAAAAATGTCAGCACTTCTACTTTGCCGCCATGGCGCAGTACATGATCGGCACCGGCTATTTGCTCTACGGTGTAATCACCACCTTTTACTAAAATATCAGGGCTAATTTGCTCGATTAATTTAGCAGGTGTGTCGTTTTCCTCAGCGCTGCCAAAGGGGATTACCCAATCAACAGAGGCAAGTGCACTTAATACCATTGCCCGCTCATCAAGCGGGTTTATCGGGCGCTCAGGGCCTTTTAAACGGGTAATAGATTCATCGTTATTTAACCCAACAACGAGTCTATCTCCGCGCGCTTTAGCTTGTGCTAAGTAGCGGACATGCCCTGCATGTAAAATATCAAAACAACCATTCGTAAATACAATGGTTTCGCCGTTTTGTTTTGCAAACTCAATATGCTGCAGTACATCATCAAACGGAGTTTGGTAGTGCTCGCCATTAATGTGTAAGTATTGGCCTAGCTTTTGGCTTAGCTCTTCTGGTGACACTGTGGCTGCCCCAAGTTTACTTACTACAATACCGGCGGCTAAATTAGCAATTTCTACTGCATCTTTAGGGGCCATACCTGCCCCAAGCATTACAGCTAAAGTTGCAATAACAGTATCACCTGCGCCAGTTACATCGCTTACTTCTAGCTGCTGAGCTGCAAAGTCGTGTTTTTCATCGGCATTAATTAACGACATACCTTGCTCTGAGCGTGTAAGTAGCATGGCTTTAATACCATTTTTACTAATAAGCTCACGGGCACTTTGCGCTAAAATTTCTTCAGAGCCGGTTTTACCACCTGCTAAATTAAACTCATGCAAGTTAGGCGTAATGTAGTCTGCGCCCTCGTATAAGTGTAAGTCTGGCGATTTAGGATCGATAAGCACGGTTTTACCCGCCGCTTTGGCAATACTCACCATCTCTTTAATTAAGCTGAGCGAGCCTTTACTGTAATCAGAAAACACCACAAAGTCGTATTCATCAAGCACCAGCTCTAAGCGATTTAATAACAGCTGGCTGTGCTGCTCGCTAAAGGTTTCTTCTAAATCAAGGCGTACAAGTTGTTGATGGCGGCTAATAACGCGCATTTTAGAAATAGTCGGTAAATCACATACACTCACAAGCTGTGAACTTATTTTTTCACCTTTTAAAATATTTTCTAAAATTTGCCCGCTTTCATCCTCGCCAATTAAGCCAAGTAGCCCAACTTTGGCATCAAGCCTAGCAATGTTTTTAGCAACATTGGCTGCGCCACCGGCTTTGTCTTCAAACTTACTTACCTTAACAACTGGTACTGGCGCTTCTGGCGAGATACGCCCGGTGTCACCGTACCAGTAGCGATCAAGCATTACATCGCCCACCACTAAAATACGCGCTTTAGATAAGTTTTTTAATAGCGATAAATCCATTACTGCTGCTCCGCAACAACCATATCTATGGCTTCACATAACCAGTGGCCAATAAACATATGCGCTTCTTGAATACGTGCTGTTTCATCGTTTTTGATAATAATTGGCAGCTTGGCAATGTTTTTTACTTTTCCGCCATCACGGCCTGTTAATGCAACAGTAAATGCGCCAATTTTATTAGCGGCTTCAAGTGCTAAATTAATATTTGCACTGGTACCTGAGGTTGTTAAACCAATGACTAAATCTTCTGGTTTACAAAGCGCCTGAACTTGGCGCTCAAACACGGTATCAAAATGGTAGTCGTTACTGTGCGCAGTAAGAATTGACGTGTCGGTTGTGAGCGCCATAGACGCAAGCGGTCCGCGCTCTAATTTATAACGTACTACAAATTCGGCCGCCAAATGCTGAGCATCAGCCGCACTTCCGCCGTTACCAAACCAAATAACCTTACCACCAGCTTGTAATGCACTATGGCATGCTTCTAATAACTGCATAGACTCTTGATGATAAGCCTCCATCGTTTCAAATAAGGCTTGATGACGGTTTAAACTTTCAACGTAGCTTGTTGCCACAGAATCGATAATTGACATGAAAAATTCCTCTAGGAACTGAAATGGCAGGAAAAAATTAAATCCATTATTCCACAGTTTTATTTAGTTGTGTGTATTTTATAGGAATATAGCTGAACTGGAACATAATTTAGTGCTTCACATGTTCAGAAATTATCACTTTCGCGTTAAACTAAGGGCACTTACCTCAATAAAAGTTCAGTATGGCACGCATTTTCTACTCATTCGCTTTAATTTTAATTAGCCCGCTGATTGTATTTTACTTATATGTATTAAGAGGTAAAAAAAACAAAGGCTACCGCGCACACTTTAAAGAACGTTTTGGCTTTGTGAGCAAAAGCTTATTTACAAGTAAAGGCAAACCGTTAGTTGTACACTGCGCCTCTGTAGGTGAAGTACTTGCAGCTGCACCACTTATTAAAGCGCTGCAAAAACAACACCCACAGCTTAATATACTTATTACCTGTAATACCCCTGCAGGTCGCGAGCAAATAATTAATCAATTTAAAAATACCGCGGCGTGTAGTTATTTACCTATGGACTTCCCGTTTTCGACCGCCCGGTTTTTAAAACGTTTAAACCCACAAGCACTATGCATATTGGAAACCGAGCTTTGGCCAAACTTAATGGCAATAAGCCATAAAAAAAATATTCCAGTATTGGTGCTCAATGCCCGTTTGAGCGAAAAATCACAACAAGGGTATCAAAAAGTAGCTAAGTTAACGCAGATAATTATGCGTTCAATGACGGTACTTGCAAGCCATAATAAAAAAGATGCCGAGCGGTTTATTGAGCTCGGTTTAACCTCCTCAAAAAGCCATGTTACAGGCTCAATTAAGTTTGACATAAGCCCAAGCATTGAGCAGCTAGCTTCAGTTGCAAAACTTAAAGCACAATATAAAACTCAAGAGCGCTTTGTATGGGTGGCAGGCTCTACTCACCCGCTTGAGCACGAAATGATATTAAATGCCCATCAGCAATTATTAAAAAAACACCCTAATTCACTTTTAGTTATTGCCCCTCGACACCCTGAACAGTTTGATAAAGTAGCCGACACGTTAGCTCAAAGCCCCCTTAGCTTTAGCCGTCGTAGTAACGATAACTATCAAAACGAGCACGTACTATTAGCTGATACACTTGGCGAGCTGCAATGTTTATATGGCGCTGGTAATGTAAGTTATGTAGGCGGTAGTTTAATTCGCCGCGGCGGGCATAACCCACTTGAAGCTGCAGCTTTTTCGGTCGGAGTTATAACTGGCCCACATACGTATAATTTTGATCATGTATATCCTGAGCTTATAAAATTAAAAGGCGCTGTGGTTGTTGAAAACACTGATGAGCTTGCTACACAATTAATTAACTTAAGCCAAAACACTAAAGCTTGCCAAACTTTAGGGAATAAAGCGCAGCAGTGCGTATTAAAAAACCAAGGCGCCATTAAAAAAACATTAACCATAATTAATCAGTATTTAGAGCCACAAGCATGACTAATTTAGCTATAACTCAAACCCGTGAGTGGGTATCGTCGGTTATTGTAAAATATAACTTTTGCCCATTCGCCCGCAAAGAAGTTGAGAACAACTGCATTCATTATGTGCTTAGCCCAGCAGTAAAAATTGATGATGCAGTAATGGATATGCTTAAGCAATGCACACAGCTTGATCAAAGTGCAGAGCGCGAAACCACATTAATACTGTTTGATAAAGGCTTTATCGATTTTGAAGACTTTTTAGATTTAGTTGATTTAGCCAATGCGCTACTGGTTGCACAAGGCTTTGAAGGTAAATATCAAATTGCTAATTTCCACCCTGACTACGTATTTGCCGATAGCGACGAAGATGATGCCGCAAATTACACAAACCGAGCTCCTTACCCTACACTGCATTTAATACGCGAACTAAGTATGAGCGAAGCGCTTGAAAGCTACGATGAGCCAGAATCTATTCCTGAGCACAATATTAAACTTGCAAGACGAAAAGGCATCGACTTTTGGCAGCAGCTTTTAGAAGGCATAAAAAAACCGAGCGCATAACCGCTCGGTTTTTAAGTATCAAATTCAATGTTACTTTTTAACCCAGCTGCCATTTACTTCAACATAATGACCACTTTGAGTTTTTTCGATTGTTTTAGCCGCTGCGAGTGCTTCTACTTGGGCGAGCGATAAATTGTTCTTTTTAGCTAGTTTTAAATACTGATCTTTGCGCTTTGCGTTAATTTCTTCAACAACAGCTTTAGCTTCGCTATTTTGTACTACTAAGCCTAAATAACCCGAACTGTTCTCACCAACTAACCCTTGGCTTTTAGCATCATCTAAACTAATCGCCCACGCCGAAAACGACATACACACTGCACCAATTAAAGTGGCAATACTTAATTTATTTTTTATAGTCATCATTTAGCTCCTAAAATAATTCGCTGTCGTCACTGAACAGGGTATCGAGTTCTTTATCCACCTTCACACGAATTTCGTGATCTACTTTTACATTAAGGTTGATAGTTATTGGCTCTTTAGCTGCTACTTCTACTCTGTGTGTACATGCGCTCAATGCGCTAATAGCAGCAAGGGCTGTGATTGCCTTAATGCTTAACGAATTTTTCATCATTAGTTTCCTTTTTGAGAATATTGCTGCTCAACTTTTTGTGTTATTTCGTCACTTAATCTTAGCGCTCTTAGTAGCGTAAACACGTTTTCTTCGTGGTTATAGTTAAAATTAACTTGCTGCTGTTGTGGCTCATTAAAGCCTTGTAAGTTAACACCTAAATTTAACCAACCATCACTTTTAAGTGCTACTGTACTATTAAGTTTTTGTATATCAAGGTTTTTAAGTAAGCTCAGTACAGGCTGTAATTCTTGCTGCTGTTGCATAACAGAGTCAAACGCTGCGTTATTGCTAATAATAAGCTTACCTTCGCCTTGGTTTAATAAGCTGCCGTTTGTAACCTCTACGCCACTGTCACTAAAATGAAGGGGCAGCAACCCTTTTAATCGACCGGTTAAAGTAATTCCCGACTTATCATCAAGGGTAATGAGTTTACTCGCATCAATATCTTTAAAAGTAACATTGGCTGTTTGCTGCGATTTTAAAAGCGAGTATTTATCTAACTCAAATACCCCACCAAACACATTGCCACTTACATCAAATGCTTTCCCGCTATTATTTACCACTTCTATTTTGCCATTAATATTATTAACTACCGCGCCCGCTCTTAATTCATTAACGTTAAAGGTAGTAGGCTTAACATTAAGCTGTCCTGAATCATATTGCCCGCTAAGTTGCGCCCTAAACTGATTAGCTAAGTAATCGTTATAAAGCGCGCTGGTATCATCAATAGTTAAATAAAAATTGGCTTTTTGTAAGTTAACATCGCCACTAATACGCCCACCAAACTCGCCTTGAGTGAGTTGAGCTAACGGCTCAAATTGGCTAATAATTGAATTTAGCGAAAGTACATTTTGCTGCGGAACTATTACTTCAAACGGGTGTTCTACTTTTGAAATATGGTGATTCGCCACCAGCTCTATACCATTTACAAATACATGATGAGACGCTTTAAGCGCTCGGCTTTGCAAGCCCTTTGAATCCACGTTTATATTTTCTAAATCAATACTGGGGCTTGTCAGTGTACTTATTTGAGTATTCGCAGATAAATGAGCAAATAACTCACCCACGCCTAAGTTTGCCTTTGCACTGAGGGTATTGTTAATACCAGTGAGCTTATACTCATCGTATTGAACGCTTTTAAACTCACTTTTTAAAACCACGTTTGCATTGAGCTTTTCACTCATATTTACCACTAGTTTACCTGTGTAAGCGTTAATAGTCGTGCCATAAGCAACGGCTTTGTCAAAGCTAAATGCAGTACTTACTTTACCTACGGGTTTAGAGTCAATGAGTTGAGTAAGTGTAAAGTCGCCGTGGGCTTTTACATTATTAGCATCAGCCGGTAAAAATTCAGGCAAAGCGGTAAGCGTAATATCGTAATTACCACTTAGTTGTGCGTTTTCAAGCTGCGTATTTAGCACTACAGCCTTTATATCATCAGTGTGTAGCTGCGCTTTAAGCTGCGTGCGCGCACTTTGTAAAGACGTGACTGTATTAACAAACGTATCTGTAAAAGTTATGTCTATGTCTTGCTCGCTTTGCTCATCGCTTGTAAGCGTTATTAACGGCAAGGCTAAATTATTACCTACTAGGCTTATTGGTTTAGGTAAAGCCCACTGCCAATTAAGGGGAAGTTGCTTAACTGCAAAGGCTTTGTAGTCACCTTCAGGAATAAGAGATTGGCAGTTATTACCAAGCGTTACATTGTTTTTAAGCTTACTTGAGTCTAGCCCAAGCTTTTGGGTATTTAAATTATACGCAGCGCTTAGCACCCCTTTAGTATTATTACTAATGTCGCAGTTTTTAAATTTATAGTCATACCGCGCCTGTAAATTACCAGTGGCGCTCCCTTCTATTCCATTAAAGTTAAATGCTTGCGATGTATTAAAGCTAAGCCCGCTTAATAACGCGTTATCGGTTTTAAGTAATTGTTTAAGCAATTCATCACTAACTTTAAGCTGCCCTTGTACCTTATTATTGTAAAGCGTTGCGCTGGCACTTAAATCACCACTTACTACAAACTGGTTAAGCTTAGGCTCGTTAATACTTAAAATTAAAGGCTGATTTAAAAACTCACTGTTTATACTTAGTTGCTCAACTGTAATTGTTGGTCTTTTGTCGGGAAGGGCTAAATCTAAAATTGTTGCAGGGTTACTTACTTTATCACTTTGAGGAAGTGGATTTATATTAAGCGCCGCACGTTTAATTTCAACATGGCGAGTATTTGCGGTAATGCCTGTAACAACAAGCTCTTGATTTTGGTAACTCAAGCACGCTTTTTGTACATGTACATTTAGCTTGCTGGTAAGCGAAAAGTCTAAACAACTTAAAGTAACGCCCGCTTTTTCAAGCGCAGGCGCTACAGCCCATTGTAATAATGGCAAACGAAATACATAACCAAGCAATACTATGCTTAGTAATACAAAACCAACAATTAAACCAATGCGCTTTAACATACTATCCTTAATAAGCTTTCTACCTAACAAAATATCGTAATTTTAAATCTACGCAATCAAAAAAGGCTGCACAAGCAGCCTTTTTTATTTTACCGCTAGATTATGAATCTAGCTTGTATAGGTAGCGAGTATAATCACTAGCCTACATTTTTACGTGCATTGCGGAACATACGCATCCACGGGCTATCCTCTTGCCACTCATCAGGGTGCCACGAGTTAGCTACAGCACGGAATACACGCTCAGGGTGCGGCATCATTACTGTTGCACGGCCATCAGTAGAGGTAATACCGGTAATACCTTCTGGTGAACCATTCGGGTTAGCCGGGTATTGCGTTGTAGGGTTACCGTAGTTATCAACAAATTTAACCGCGACAGTACCGCTTTCAAGCGCAGCTTGAGTGGCAGCATCATTTGCAAACTCAGCATGCCCTTCACCATGAGATACAGCAATTGGCATACGCGATCCCGCCATTCCATTAAAGAACACAGACGGATTCTCTTGTATTTCTACTAAGCTAAAGCGTGCTTCAAAACGCTCAGATTTATTAGTTACAAAACGAGGCCAATGCTCAGTACCTGGAATTAACTCTTTAAGCGTTGATAACATTTGGCAACCATTACATACACCTAAACTAAAGGTGTCTTCACGGTGGAAGAAGTTTTGGAACTGATCGCGTGCCATATCGTTAAACAATATAGACTTAGCCCAACCTTCACCGGCGCCTAATACGTCACCGTAAGAGAAACCACCACACGCCACTAAGCCTTTAAACTGCTCAAGAGTTAAACGCCCTTCGAGTATATCGCTCATGTGCACATCAACAGCGGCAAAACCAGCACGGTTAAACGCAGCAGCCATTTCTAGATGCGAGTTAACGCCTTGCTCACGTAAAATAGCCATTTGTGGTTTAGCACCCGTTGCGATGTATGGCGCAGCTATATCTTCGTTTAAGTCAAAGTTAAGCTTTACGTTTAAGCCTGGATCTTTTGCATCAAACTTAGCATCAAACTCCTGCTTAGCACAATCAGGGTTATCACGACGTGCTTGCATTTGGTACGTTGTTTCGGCCCAAATAGTACGTAACTCAGTACGAGTATGATTAAGTACCGTTTGCTCGCCGCGGTTAAATACAATGCTATCGTCGCTATTAAGCGAGCCAATCACGTGACTAATTGCAGCTACACCGTGTTGTTCAAACACTGCATTTACGGCCTCTAAGTCGCTGTTAGCCACTTGAATTACTGCACCAAGCTCTTCGTTATAAAGTACTTCTAGGTCTGAGCCTGTTAAACTCGCTAAATCAACAGTTACACCTGTGTGCCCTGCAAATGCCATTTCAGTTACGGTAGTAAATAAACCACCGTCTGAACGGTCATGATAAGCAAGTAGTTTGCTATCTGCTACAAGTGCTTGCATAGCATTGTAAAAGCCTTTAAGTAACTCAGGGCTGTCTACATCAGGTGTAACATCACCAAGCTGCTTATAAACCTGTGCAAGGCTCGATGCGCCCATACGGTTTTTACCAGCACCTAAATCAACTAAAATAAGCGAAGTGTCGCCTTTATCAGTGCGTAACTGTGGAGTTACAGTTTTACGTACATCGTCAACACGACCAAAGGCAGTAATAATAAGCGATAACGGCGACGTTACTGATTGCTCAACACTATCGTCATCGTTTTTCCATGTCGTTTTCATCGACATAGAATCTTTACCTACAGGTATAGTTAAACCAAGTGCTGGGCAAAGCTCTTCGCCTACCGCTTTTACGGCTTCGTAAAGGCCTGCGTCTTCGCCTGGGTGACCCGCTGCAGCCATCCAGTTAGCAGATAGCTTAATGTTTTCAAGGCTACCAATATTTGCACACGCAATATTAGTTAACGACTCTGCCACCGCTAAACGCGCCGAAGCACCATAATTTAATAATGCCGCCGGAGTACGTTCCCCGAGTGACATAGCTTCACCGTGATAAGTATCGTACGTTGCCGCGGTAACAGCACAGTTAGCAACAGGTACTTGCCAAGGGCCAACCATTTGATCACGTGCTACTAAACCGGTAACCGAGCGATCCCCTATGGTAATCAAGAATGTTTTTTCTGCAATTGTAGGTAAGCGTAACAAACGCTGCGCGGCATCAGCTACGTCAATAGCGCTTGTATCAATGGCAGTACCAGTTGCTTGCTGAGATGTTACATCGCGGTGCATTTTAGGCGCTTTACCTAACAATACATCTAGCGGTAAATCGACTGGGTTATTATCAAAGTGGCTATCGGCTACAGTTAAATGAGGTTCAGCGGTTGCTTCACCAATCACTGCATACTGTGCACGTTCACGCTTACAAATTGCTTCAAAACGGTCAAAGTCTTCAATACCTACAGCAAGTACATAGCGCTCTTGCGATTCATTACACCAAATTTCATGAGGTGCCATGCCTGGCTCATCGTTAGGGATATCGCGTAGTTGGAATTTACCACCACGGCCACCATCGTTTACCAGCTCAGGAAACGCATTTGATAAACCACCAGCGCCTACATCATGTATAAATGCAATTGGGTTTTCGTCGCCTAACTGCCAGCATTTGTCGATGACTTCTTGACAACGACGTTCCATTTCAGGGTTTTCACGCTGTACAGAGGCAAAGTCTAAGTCTTCGTTTGATTGACCCGATGCCATACTTGATGCAGCACCACCACCTAAACCAATGTTCATAGCAGGGCCGCCTAGTGCAATTAGTTTTGCGCCTACTGGAATCTCGCCTTTTTGAACATGATCAGCACGAATATTACCTAAACCACCGGCAAGCATAATTGGTTTGTGGTAACCACGTACCTCTTCCCCATTGTGGCTTGTTACTTTTTCTTCGTACGTGCGGAAGTAACCTAATAAATTAGGACGACCAAACTCATTATTAAATGCAGCACCGCCTAGTGGTCCGTCCATCATAATATCAAGTGCGTTAACGATACGCCCAGGCTTACCAAAATCGCTTTCCCACGGTTGCTCGTAACCCGGTATACGTAAGTTAGAAACCGTAAAGCCAACTAAACCCGCTTTTGGCTTAGAACCACGCCCTGTTGCACCTTCGTCACGAATTTCACCACCAGAGCCGGTAGCAGCCCCCGAAAACGGTGCAATAGCCGTTGGGTGGTTGTGAGTCTCTACCTTCATTAATATTTCAATGTCTTCTTGATGATACGCATATTCACCTTGCGCATTCGGGAAGAAGCGACCCGCTTTTGAGCCTTTCATTACTGCCGCGTTATCTTTATACGCCGACAATACATTTTCAGGGTTGTGCTCAAAAGTATTTTTGATCATTTTAAACAGCGATTTTGGCTGTTCAATGCCATCAATTGTCCAATCAGCATTAAATATTTTATGACGACAATGTTCTGAGTTTGCTTGGGCAAACATAAATAATTCTATGTCGTTAGGATTACGACCTAGCTTTTTAAAGTTTTCTACTAGGTAGTCAATTTCGTCATCGGCAAGAGCAAAACCTTGCTCAACATTTGCGGCAGCTAACGCTTCGCGACCACCACCTAAAATATCAACTGATGACATTTCACGTGGAGAATCATTACGGAACAACTGTGCTGCAGCTTCAAGCTCAATATGAGTTGCTTCAGTCATACGGTCGTGTAATAACGCCGTTACTTGCGCAAGTTGCTCTGCACTTAGCTCACCTTCTATATAATAAGCAATACCGCGCTCTACACGGTGGACCTGTTTAAGGCCACAGTTATGCGCTATATCGGTTGCTTTAGATGCCCAAGGCGAAATGGTACCAGGGCGAGGTGTAACAAGTACTAATGTGCCAGCTGGGGTATGCTCGGCAATAGTAGGACCGTAAGTTAATAGCTTTTCAAGCTTGGTTTGCTCATCAACACTCAAAGGCGATGTTAAATCGGCAAAATGAGCATACTCGGCATATACGTTGGTGACTGGAAGTTGCGATTGTTTGCAACGCGCTAAAATTTTATTAACTCTGAACTCTGACAGTGCTGGTGCACCACGAAGGATCAACATAGATAATTTCATCCGGGGTTAGGGATTGAACGATATTTTAGGGCGACATTATAGTCTAAGTAGCATCCAGATTTAACTCCAAATTGCGCTTTTCATAAAATTAACTTTTTAGCTTTATTTATAGTCCGCTTTAGCTAATAAAATAAAAGGGAAAGTGACGAAATGGCTAAGTTTTGCTATAACGGGTGCTAGCGCGTATAAGGGGCACTGAATGTTCAAAGAAAAACTAATAATAATCATTACTTTAGTTATGCTGTTATGTGCATGTGATATGCAAGAACAGTCAACCCAACTTGCTCAAATTAAAGAGCAAAATAAAATACGCGTGGGTACGCTGGCTAGTGCCAGTAATTATTATCAAGCAGTTCAAGGCGAGCAAGGCTTTGAGTACGAGCTTTCTCAAGCTTTTGCCGATTACCTAGGTGTTGAACTTGAAATAGTCCCCTTTTTTAATTTATCAGACATGTTTGCTCGCCTTGAAAGTGGCGACTTAGATTTAATTGCCTCAGGCCTTACATACAATAAAGCGCGCGCGCAGCAATATAGATATGGCCCTACCTACAGAACAATTAGCCAAAAACTTGTTTATAAGCAAGGGCGCGTTCGTCCGCGAGAATTTGATGATTTAGATGGTAACTTTACTGTAATAGCTAAAAGTAGCCATTCGCTTACCCTACAAAAAATTAAGAAAAACAATCCATCACTCTCCTGGACCGAAAGCGAAGAATTTGATGAAGAGGAACTACTTCAGGCCGTTATAGATGGTGAAATAGATTACACGCTAGCTGATTCCCATACATTATCGCTATTCAGGCGCTACCACCCTAATTTAAGTATTGGCTTCTCTGTATCACATAACGATCCAATTGCGTGGATACTTAATAAATCAACAGATGACTCTTTATACGCGTTATTGGTGCCATTTTTTGGAGATGTTAAACAAAGTAACCAGCTTTACGTGCTCGAAGAGAAGTATTTTGGCCATGTGCGCCAATTTAACTACGTTAATACGCTTGCCTATATTGAAGCAATAAAAGAGACACTCCCTACTTACAGACCTTGGTTTGAGCAATATGCCGGTACTCTCGACTGGCGCTTGCTTGCAGCATTGAGTTATCAAGAGTCTATGTGGAACCCACGAGCAAAATCGCCAACCGGGGTGCGTGGTATTATGATGCTAACGCGCAGCACAGCCAAGCAAGTAGGTGTTACCAATAGATTAGAACCTGAGCAAAACATACGCGGTGGCGCTAAGTACTTAAGTAAACTCATTAAGCGCATTCCTGATCGTATTCCGCAACCAGATCGCACGTGGCTAGCATTGGCGGCATATAATGTAGGTTGGGGACATGTTAACGATGCACGTATTATCACTGAGCAGCAAGGGGCAAGTCCTGATAAGTGGGCCGATGTTAAAAAACGCTTACCGCTGCTAATTAAAAAGCGTTACTACCGTAAAACACGTTATGGCTATGCACGTGGAGATGTGGCTGTAAAATATGTTGATAATATTCGCAGATATTACGACGCACTCGTTTGGCTTGATGAAAACAATGCTATAGCTCCAGAGCCAGAAACTGCGTCTGAGCCTGAGCCAGTACAAAACGAACCCGCGCCTACTGAACCAGCTAAAACTGAACCCGCAGCGCTTCAAAGCAAAGTAAAGTAAAAGAAGAGGAAAGTAATCAGTAAGACCAAATTTCTATAAATAATCGAATTACTTTAAAAACAAAAACTAAGAAAATTAAAAAGCTGTTTACTTGTCATCAAATGATCACTAATGTGTGTTAATAGTATATCTGCACTTTTATACAGATATACCTTGTGCCTTTCTCACTCTCACGCATTAGGAGAACACATGCTAAAACGTAGACGCACGCAAAAACTAAAAAGAAATGTAATATATTCAACCGCTACTCGCCGTCGTATTATGTTACGTGGTTTACATAAAAAAATAATCTGGCGCCGCCGCATGTTTGCAATGCAGCAAATGGAAGCTCCAATATCAGAGCCACTTGCAAGTTAGCTTGAGCAAGGCTTATTTATTTGAGCATCACGAGCAGCTTTTTTGGCTGCTTTAATTTGCGCTCGACGATTTTTAAAAAACTCAGAAATAGTATTACCACATTGTTGAGCTAATACCCCACCACATACTTCAACCTGATGATTTAACCTAGGCTCTTGCAGTAAATTCATAATTGATCCTGCCGAACCCGTTTTTGCATCTGAGGCACCAAATACTAAGCGATTAATTCTGCTATGCACTAATAAACCAGCACACATAGAACACGGTTCAAGCGTTACATATAAAGTACAGTCGATTAAACGGTAATTATTAAGTACTTTGCCCGCCTCTCTCACGGCTATCATTTCGGCATGAGCAGAAGGATCGTTATCAGTAATTGAGCGATTATACCCCGCTGCTATAAGCTTATTATCTTTTACAACAACAGCCCCAACAGGGATTTCATTAAGTGCTTGTGCTTTAAGTGCATACTCTAAGGCTAATTCCATCCAGTAGGAATCATCAATTGGCTCGTTCATTCAATCAACTTAATTAACTTTTTATGCTCTAATTATACCAACTTAGGCTAATAAAGTGCCTTTGAGATTGGTTTATTGCAAAAATAAAACAAAATAGTGTGGTTTGTCATGGCTCATAGCTAGTGATTTACGCTATAATCTCACGCTTTTTTTATTTAGCTCATAGCTAGTGATTTACGCTATAATCTCACGCTTTTTTTATTTAGCTCACAACACGGGTAGCAAATGAAATTTCCTGGACGCCGCAGGCATAAACATTATTTTCCAGTGGAAGCCAAAGATCCACTTACCAATCAACTTAACGCAACAGAGCGATTACAACGTAGCTATATTACGGGTATCGACCAAATCGTTGTTGATATAGAGGCAAAAGTTGATCAAGCTTTCCTAGACGAGTTTCAATTGCGCAGAGGTATGTCGCAAGTTATTGATAGCGATATTACAAACGCCTTATACGACCGTTTAAAATTAAACGACATGGTTGATTACGAGTTTGCAGGTGGAACAATAGGTAACACTATGCACAATTACTCGGTACTTGCAGACGACCGCTCTGTTTTACTTGGTGTAATGAGTGAAAACATAAAAATAGGTAGCTACGCCTATCGCTTTTTGTGTAATACCTCAAGCCGAGTAGATTTAGATTACCTTCAACCTGTTGATGGGCCAATAGGTCGCTGTTTCACACTTATTGATGAAACTGGCGAGCGTACTTTTGCTATTAGCGCAGGGTTAATGAATCACTTACGCCCTGAGTCAATTGACAAAGAGCTAATTGAACAATCATCAGCTTTGGTTATAAGCGCTTACTTAATGCGTACTCAAGGTAATGAGACAATGACCGAAGCGACCATGCAGGCAGTTAAGTATGCCAACGATGCTGGCGTACCGGTAGTACTGACTCTTGGTACCAAGTTCCTTATTGAGCAAGATCCTACTTGGTGGGCTAACTTTGTTAATGAGCACGTAGATATACTTGCAATGAACGAAGAAGAAGGCCTAGCAATTACAGGTTTTGAAGACCCTCTTCTTGCTGCAGATAAAGCTCTCGACTGGGTAGATTTAGTTATTTGTACTGCAGGTGAAAAAGGTTTGTTTATGGCAGGCTATGTTGATGACGAACTCAAGCGTGAAACTGAGTACCCGTTGTTACCAGGAGCTATTCCAGACTTTAACCGTTATGAGTTTTCTCGCGCTATGCGAAAAGAAGACTGTAAAACACCAATTAGAGCTTATAGCCACACGGCACCATTTATGGGTGGTCCTGATTCAATCAAAAATACAAACGGTGCTGGCGATTGCGCTTTAGCCGCAGTATTACATGATTTATCAGCTAACGTTTACCATAAATTAAACGTAGCAAACTCAGCTAAGCATCAGCAACAAGCCATTACTTACTCATCTCTTGCGCAAATTAGTAAATATGCAAACCGTGCAAGCTACGAAGTATTAGTTCAGCACTCTCCACGTTTATCCCGTGGTTTACCAGAGCGCGAAGACTGTCTTGAACAAGTGTATTGGGAGCAATAACGTAGGGAGCTAAATTAGCTCCCTATTGGTATTTTAAAAAATTGAAATATCGAGCTTTTTAGATAGCAGCTCTAGTGCTGCTATCCCTGCCACTGAATTACCAAAACTATTAAGCCCCGGGGAATACACAGCCACTGTAAACTTACCTGGTAATACCGCTAATATGGTTCCTGACACCCCTGATTTACCTGGCATACCAACCCTATAACCAAAATCACCGGCCGCATCATACAACCCACTTGTAAATAAGAGTGAGTTCAGCTGTTTGTTTTGGCGACTCGATAGCACACGTTTACCAGAGCTAAAATCAATCCCTTTATTAGCCAAAAAGTTATACGCCTTAGCAAGCTCAACACAGTTAAGCTCAATTGAGCAAAAATTAAAGTACGACCAAAGCACATCATCAACGTCATTTTCGAAATTGCCAAATGACTTCATTAAATGCGCCATGGCAGCATTTCTGTGTCTAAATTCATATTCAGAGTTAGCTACTTTTTTATCAATAACAATAGTGCTATTGCCTGAGAGTAACCTAAACGTTTCAAGCATTGAGTGACGCGGGGCAGATAAACGACTGTATAACGCATCACAGGTAACAATTGCACCAGCATTAATAAATGGGTTTCGTGGGATCCCTTTTTCAAACTCTAGCTGAGTTAAAGAGTTAAATGCAGTACCAGAAGGCTCTTTACCCACTCTATGCCAAAGCTCGTCACCATAGCGCTGCAAAGCCATAGTAAGAGTCATTACTTTAGAAACCGATTGAATAGTAAAACGTTTAGAGCAATCCCCTGCACATATAGTTTCACCATTAGTGGTGTAAATGGCGATAGAAAACTGCTCAGGATCAACCTCAGCAAGCGCAGGTATATAATCAGCTACTTTCCCTTGTGATAACAAAGGACGTACTTCATGTGCTATCTCATCAAGCACCTTTTGGTAATCAGCAGTCGGCAATCTATACCTCTATATCGTCATTGGTAAAAATTGGATTTTAGCACGCGCCAAGAGGCGCACCTAGTTTTGTTGATGAATTCAAAGGTGAGATTTTTTAAATTAAAAGCAAAAAACCGTTAAATCACTGTAACGGGGTTCTCTTAATTAAATCCTGTTAATGTCTTAGTGCCCACAGCGCTCGAGAGTCACATAGCACATACTACACTATCATTGGTCGGGCTCGTCTTGGAGCTATTCGTTTGATGTATAGGAATACAAATGCCGCGGCGTGCAGGAGAGGTCACTACTGAATTCGGCATGGGATATTGGCTATTTACTAAATCCCAGATAACAAAAAACCCGTCACATCTCTGTAACGGGTTTCTCTTAATTAAATCCTGGTAATGTCCTACTTTCACATAGCAAATGCTACACTATCATCGGCGCTGTTTCGTTTCACTACTGAGTTCGGCATGGAGTCAGGTGGGTCCAAAACGCTATTGTCACCAAGAAAATTCTTTTCAATTTTCTTATTTTTATTAAGTTTAGAGTCCTTCGACTGAATTTGAAGCCTGGTAATGTCCTACTTTCACATAGCAAATGCTACACTATCATCGGCGCTGTTTCGTTTCACTACTGAGTTCGGCATGGAGTCAGGTGGGTCCAAAACGCTATTGTCACCAAGCAAATTAGGTGCAAAGGATTAATGATAAGCACGTAGTGCTTCTTTTTCCTTTGCGCAAGGTGCCTCTACTTTAACGCTACGCGCTAAGAGTCACCTCATAAATTTGGAAAATATCTGATAATATTTTTAAGTCTTTAAGTAATATCTACTTTAGTTATTAACTTCTGTCGCTTCACTGTCACAAAACGCGTTTGGCGTTGTATGGTTAAGCCTCACGGGTAATTAGTACAAGTTAGCTTAATGGCTCACACCACTTCCACATCTTGCCTATCAACGTTGTAGTCTTCAACGGCCCTTCAGAGACTTTAAAAGTCTAGTGAGAAATCATCTCGAGGCCTGCTTCGCGCTTAGATGCTTTCAGCGCTTATCAGTTCCGAACGTAGCTACCGGGCAATGCCATTGGCATGACAACCCGAACACCAGCGGTTCGTTCACTCCGGTCCTCTCGTACTAGGAGCAACCCCTCTCAATTCTCAAACGCCCACGGCAGATAGGGACCGAACTGTCTCACGACGTTCTAAACCCAGCTCGCGTACCACTTTAAATGGCGAACAGCCATACCCTTGGGACCGACTTCAGCCCCAGGATGTGATGAGCCGACATCGAGGTGCCAAACACCGCCGTCGATATGAACTCTTGGGCGGTATCAGCCTGTTATCCCCGGAGTACCTTTTATCCGTTGAGCGATGGCCCTTCCATTCAGAACCACCGGATCACTATGACCTACTTTCGTACCTGCTCGACGTGTCTGTCTCGCAGTTAAGCTGGCTTCTA